>JBEHYU010000096.1:0-2763 GCA_048498015.1 Pseudomonadota bacterium | reverse complement strand
TATCCAATCGATTCGCTCCCCAGCTGACAGCTTTCGCGGATCCCACAATCGGGCCGCCGAGAGCATCCCAACCCAGTTGGGAGGGGATCCACGTGGTCAAGATGGGACCGGGCGGCAAGGGCTCGAACCAGGCAGTGGCCGCGGCGCGGCTCGGCGCCAAGGTCACGATGATCTCGCGCATCGGTCGCGATGAGTTCGGGGCGATGGCGGTTAGGACCTGGCAGGACGAGGGGATCACCGTGGTGGCCCCGGAAGATGACAGCGAGCCGACGGGCGCGGCCTTCATCTATGTCGACCAGAAGACCGGCGACAACGCGATCATCGTGGTGCCCGGTGCTGCAGCAGCGATCTCGGCGGCCGACATCGATGCGGCGGCCGAGCACATCCGCGGCGCGAAGGTGTTTGTCACGCAGCTGGAGCAGCCGATCGCGGCGGCCAGGCGCGGGCTCGAGATCGGGCGGGCGGCGGGCGTGACGACCATATTCAACCCGGCGCCGGCGATGCCGCTGGAGCCCGATATCTATCCGCTGTGCGACTACATCACGCCCAATGAGACCGAGGCGGCGGCGCTGACCGGGATTGCGGCGGCCAGCGTCGACGATGCGCGGCGGGCCGCCGATGCGTTCCTCGACATGGGGGTCGGCACGGCGCTGATCACGCTGGGCGACAAGGGCGCGCTGCTGCACGGCAAGGGCTTCAGCCACCATGTGCCGGCTCTGCACGCCGGAGCGGTGGTCGAAACCACAGGTGCCGGGGATGCCTTCAACGGCGGCTTTGCGGTCGCCCTGTCGCGCGGCATGAGCCCACCGGACGCTGTGCGCTTCGGCTGCGCCGTCGCGGCGATTTCGGTGACGCGGCCGGGGACGGCGCCGTCGATGCCGGGTCTTGCCGAGGTCGAGGCGCTGCTGGCTTAGCTGAGCGCCGTCATGAACATGGCGGCCATCACCATGATCATCGCCGCGGCGATCACCGAGCCCACGAGCAGCGTCTTGGCGCGGCTGTGCTCCTGCGCGATCTCATAGCGCACGATCGGTGCCGGCTTCATGTCCGCGTGGTCGAGTTCCAGATGTGCCATCCGAGCCCACTCCCTCGCTTGTGAGTGTGCCCGATCCGCCGCCGGGCGCCAGCAAAGCCCGGATTCGCCGTTAATTTAGTTCAAAGACCACGGGCCGGCCATTTTCCTGCCGCGGCCGGTTGGCTATGGTCCGGCCGCTTTCGACCAGCCGGACCGTCCCAGATGACCATGACCCGCCGCGCCTTCGTGATCGTCGGCGCGGGAGCCTCGCTGAGCGCTTGCGCCTCGTTCGGCGGCCTCACCACCAAGGTACCGGCCGGCACCACCAGGCCGCAGCAGCTGACGACAGACAGCATCCTCGCGGCGGTGAACGAGGCGCGCCGCATCAACGGCGGGCACAAGCCGATGACCTACAATGTGGCGCTCGAGGCGGCAGCGCGGAGCCAGGCGAACCTGATGGCATCCAAGGACACGCTGGCGCACGACCTTGGCGTGACCCTGCGGGAGCGGGTCAGCGCGGCTGGCTACGACGGGGCGGTCGGCGAGAACATCGCCGGCGGCCAGCAGAGCCTGCAGCAGGCGATCGAGGGCTGGCTCAATTCGCCGGGACATCGGGCGACGCTGCTCAGTGACAAATTCGTCGAGTTCGGGCTGGCGGTGGCCCATGTCGCGCCGGGCCGCAAGTCGCGCTACGGCACCTATTGGTGCTTCATCGCCGGCGGGCCGTTTTCGGCCTGGACCACCACCGTCACCTTGTGAGGGTGCGGCGGATGGCGTCGTGCCAGCCGCGGATCTTGCGGGTGCGGGCGGTGCGATCCATCGACGGATTGAACTGCCGCTCGAGCGACCAGCGCTTCGAAAAGCCCTTCATGTCCGGCCACACCCCGGCCTTCCAGCCGGCGAGCCAGGCCGCGCCGAGCGCCGTCGTCTCGAGGATCGTCGGCCGGTCGACCGGCACGTCGAGGATGTCGCTGAGGAACTGCATGGTCCAGTCCGAGGCAACCATGCCGCCGTCGACGCGCAGCACTGTATCGCGCGCACCCTTCCAGTCCTTGCGCATGGCGCTCAGCAGGTCCTGCGTCTGGTAGGCGACCGATTCGAGCGCCGCCCGCGTCAGGTCGGCGGCGCTGGTCGAACGGGTGAGGCCGTAGATGGCACCGCGCGCCTCGGTATCCCACCACGGCGCGCCGAGCCCCACAAAGGCGGGGACCAGGTAGACCTGCGACGTGGGGTCGGAGGCCTTGGCCAGCGCGCTGGTGTCCGAGGATTCTTCGAACAAATGCAGCTTGTCGCGCAGCCATTGCACCGAGGCGCCGGCCATGAAGATGGCACCCTCGAGGGCGTAGGTCGACTTGCCGTTGAGGCGATAGGCGAGGGTGGTGAGCAGCCGGTTCTTGCTGCGCACCATTTCGCTGCCGGTATTGAGCAGTGCAAAGCAGCCGGTGCCGTAGGTCGACTTCATCATGCCCGGCTCGAAGCACGCCTGGCCGATGGTCGCCGCCTGCTGGTCGCCGGCCGCGCCGCGGATGGCGATGGCGGCGCCCAGGACCGGCTTGTCCGACGTGCCGAAATCGGCGGCGTTGTCCTTGATTTCCGGCAGCAATGCGCGCGGCACCTTGAACAGCTTCAGCAGCTCGTCATCCCAATCGCCGGTCTCGAGATTGTAGAGCATCGTTCGACACGCATTGCTGGCGTCTGTCGCGTGCGTCTTGCCATTGGTGAGGCGCCAGATGAGGTACGTCTCGACC
>JBEHYU010000095.1:0-3499 GCA_048498015.1 Pseudomonadota bacterium | reverse complement strand
ACTGGATCGTCATTCCACCTGACCTGGCGCTGGTGCCGACCGAATACAAGCTCACGGTCTCGTTCGTGATCCTGGTAATCACGCTGCTGTGGCGGCCGACCGGCATCTTCAAGGGGCAGTCGACATGAACGCCGTGTCCCGCGCCCTGCTCCTCTATCTCGGCCTGGTGGTGTTCATCGTCCTGGTCGGCCTCTGGCAGGGCGTCGCCAACATTTCGCTGTTGATGCTGCAGGCCTCGGCCTTTGCGCTGGTGGCGCTGGGACTCAATATCCAGTTCGGCTATGGCGGGCTGTTCAATTTCGGCATCATGGGGATGATGATGATCGGCGGCTTCGCCGTGACCTTCATCTCGTACCCCTTGAACATGAAGTTCTGGCAAAGCGACGGCCCGTTCTGGCTGCTGCGCGCCTTCATCGCCTTCGCCGCGGGTTTCGCGCTGGTATGGGCGGCGCGGCGGGCGCCGCTCAAGGGCGGCTGGAAAGCCGCGCTGGTTCTGCTGACATGGTTCGTCGCCTATGTGCTCTATCGCAGCCAGATCGATCCGGCCGCCGAGTACATAGAAAAGACCGCCGGGTTCGTCGGCGGGCTCGGGCTGCATCCGGTGCTGGGTTGGGCTTTCGGCGGTCTCCTGGCGGCGGGTGTCGCCTGGATCATCGGCAAGATCGCGCTGGGGCTCAGGACCGACTACCTCGCCATCGCGACGATCGGGATCGGCGAGATCATCCGGGCGCTGATCAAGAACACCGACTGGCTGACACGCGGCACGCTGACGGTGTCGCCGATCCCGTGGCCGGTGCCGACGCCCGATGTGCTGCAGGCGGGCGGCATGGATATCAACAACTCCTTCGTCTATGCGCGGATCGGGTTCTTCGTGCTGGCGGCGATCGTGGTGGCGCTGGCGCTGCTGCTGATCCAGCGCGCCTATGCGGGGCCGTGGGGCCGGATGATGCGGGCGATCCGCGACAACTACATCGCGGCCAATTCGATGGGCAAGAACGTCACGGCGCGGCAGCTCGAGATCTTCGTGCTCGGCTCGGTGCTGATGGGTGTCGGCGGGGCGATGCTGGTGTCGATGCTGCAGATCTTCGATCCGGGCTCGTACCAGCCGATCAACCACACCTTCCTGTTCTGGGTGATGGTCATCGTCGGCGGGGCCGGAAACAATTGGGGCGCGCTGCTCGGGGCAATCTTCATCTACCTCGTGTGGGTATTGAGCGGGCCGCTGAGCCAGACGTTGTTCTACTGGATCTCGAGCTGGACCACGCAGATCGGCTGGGGCGCGATTCCGGAGATCGATTCGCGCTCGCTGCAGATGCGCGTGTTCGTGCTGGGCGCCGTGGTGGTCCTGGCGCTGCGCTATGCGCCGCGCGGGCTGATCCCCGAAGTGGTGCGGCGCGAGCGCTGAAGGCCGGATACTGCTAGATGTTGCCTGTCGCCGGGAGCCGACAGGAGAGTCCAGCATGGCAAAACGCATCATCCGCACCGACACCGCACCCGTCAACGCCGCCTACAGCCAGGCGGTCGTCAGCAATGGCCTGGTGTTCGTCTCAGGGCAGGGGCCGTTCGATCCGAAGACTGGCGAGGTCGTGGGCGGCAGCATCGGCGAGCAGACGGCGCAGGCGCTGCGTAACGTCGAGGCGATCCTCACGGCGGCCGGCAGCTCGCTCGACAAGGCGGTGAGCGCGACGTTCATCCTGGCTGAGGAGAGCGATTTCTCCGGCTTCAACGAGGAATGGCTGCGCTGGTTTCCCGCCGATCAACCGGCGCGGCAGGGAGCGAAGCTGCCGATCCGGCCCAAGGGCATGAAGATCTCGATCGCGGTGGTGGCGGAAGCCTGAGGCAATTTCGCTCAGACGATCGAGGCCAGCAGCGCCCGGGTGGCGCGTTCGAGGTCGCGCTCGATCGAGGGCTTGAGGTGCGAGAACTCGGGCATGGCGAGAACGCGCCGGGCCGTCGGCGACGGATTGGCGGCCGGCCACATGCCGGCGACGATGGTTCCCACCATGGCGACGAGCCAGGCGCAGTCCTCCGGCGTCGAGCCCGGGAGCCTGGCGTGGAGCAGAGTGGCGGCCCGCTGCAGCAGCGTCCCCATGCCGCGCTTCAGGGTGATCACCGCCTGTTCCGAGATGTTCTGCTCGAGCGTCGTCGAGACAATGGCGCTGAGGCTCGCAAGGCGCGGGCGGGCGATGAAGGCCGTCGCAATGGCCGCGGCTATCGCATCGAGGTCGCCTGGGGCGATGCCGCTGAAGCGGCGTTCCAGATCCGGGCAGAGCTGTTCGAGCTCGGCGAGAAAGAGGTTCAGCAACACCTCCTCGCGGCTCTCGAAATAGCGGTAGACGTTGGATTTGGTGAAGCCGGCCCTCGCGGCGATGGCGTTGAGGCCGGTGCCCTGCGCGCCTTCCGCGTCGAAAAGCCCGGCGGCCGCCGCGAGGATGGCCTCGCGACGGATCTCGCGCTCTTCGGGTTTGCGTGCCCTCTGGAAGGGGAGCGTTTCGCCCATACGGCCTTTCTACGCTGCCTTGGAAACAGAAGGGAAGCCGACGCCGGCGAGGGTCTCGGAGACGGACCACAGGCGTGCGGCGTCGGCGACATTCTTTGCCTGTGCCGGGACATTGGCGTCGGTGGGGGTGCCGCGCATTTCCATGAAGCCATCCGGTCCGTAATAGCCGCCCGGAACGGCGTCGGGCGAGGTGGCGGCGTAGAGGGTCGGCAGGGCGCCAGCGGCGGGGGACTGGAAGAACATGCCGGTGAGCGGCTTCATGCGTGCCGCGATGCTGCCCTGGCCCATGCCATTTTCGATGAGATTGGTGCTCGAGATGCCGGGATGGGCGCCGAAGCTGCTGATCCCGAAGCCGGCGGCGGCGCTGCGCGCCTGCAGCTCGCGGGCGAACATCAGGCAGGCCAGCTTGGACTGGGCGTAGGCGGCTTGCGGGGTGTAGCCGGAGGCGAGCTGCAAATCGTCGAAATGGATCGCGCCGCGGCGCGCCATGATGCTCGAGAGTGTGACAACGCGCCCGTGCGCCGCGCTGAGCAGCGGTAGCAGGCGGGCCGTCAGGGCGTAGTGGCTGAGGTAGTTGGTCTCGAATTGCAGCTCGAAACCGTCCGCGGTGACCTGGCGCGTGGGCGGCATCATGACACCGGCATTGTTGACGAGCAGGTCGAGGCGATCGTGCGCGGCGGAAAAGCGCCGGGCGAAGTCTTCGACGGAGGCGAGGCCGCTCAGGTCTAGCGTCTCGTAGGAGATGTCGGCGTGCGGATGGATCGCGCGGATGCGGGCGAGGGCGTCGGCGCCCTTCTGCGGATTGCGGCCGGTGAGGACGACCGTGGCCTGTGCGCCGGCCAGGGCCAGCGCGGTCTCGTAGCCAAGGCCGCCGGTGGCGCCGGTGATGACGGCCAGCTTGCCGGTCTGGTCGGGAATGTCGTGGACGGTGAAGGGCACTGCGGCCTCCGCAAGAGAACGATGGTCTCTAAATAAGAGAACACTGGTCTGTTGTCAACG
>JBEHYU010000094.1:0-3590 GCA_048498015.1 Pseudomonadota bacterium | reverse complement strand
GTGGGTGTGGCTAGATCGATCATGATAGACGTCGTTGTCGGATGCATCGGGCTGCGGGCCGGGCTTCGGTGGTCAGTCTAGTGGAGTATCTCGACTGCAACGCAAGCTGGCGCTGGAAGGTACCTCGTTCCAGTACCGACAGCGCGGCCTTCCCAGCGCGCGTTCAAGGGCCGGGCGGGCAGCTCGCCAGGCGCCTACCGCCAGCGGCAGGCGCGCTCCCTTAGCGAAGACCGTCCGTCCTGCGGGCGGCCCGTGCAGCGGTCAGCTGAAGAACTTGGCCGCGCTGACTAGCGTACGGTACGTTCCCCAAACCAGCGGAATGCCCACCGCGGCCCAAGCCAGGACCACCACCACCGGGCTCACCGCGCCGGTGCTGTCGCCGGAGGCGCTGCCCGCTTCGAGCGCCGCCACCTTCTCGTGCGCCAGCTGTTTCTCGTGCGCCAGTTCCTCTTCGCTCATGAAGTACTTGTCGGCCACCGGGCGCACCAGCAGGTTGCAGATCAGGCCGATGACCAGCATGCCCACCAGGATGTACATGGTCTGGTTGTAGACCTGCTCGCGCGGGATGCCCAGGCCCAGCTGGTACTCGCGCATGTAGTTCACCACCACCGGCCCGAGGATGCCGGCGGTCGACCATGCCGTGAGCACGCGGCCATGGATGGCGCCCACCATCTGCGTGCCGAAGAGGTCGGCCAGGTAGGCCGGCACCGTGGAGAAGCCGCCGCCGTACATCGACACGATGATGCAGCAGGCCCCCACGAACAGCAGCTTGCTGCCGGCCGCGGCCGAGCCCGGAATGCTGAAGTAGAGCACCCCGCCCAGGATGAAGAAAATGGAATAGGTGAGCTTGCGGCCCAGCTTGTCCGACAGGCTCGCCCAGACAAAGCGCCCGCCGATGTTGAACAGCGACAGCAGCGCCGCGAAACCGCCGGCCACCGCCGCAATGGCCGCGAGCTGCGACTTGTCCAGCTCGGCGAACTTCTTGCCAACGCCGATCAGGTTGCCGCCGAAGACTTCCTGCAGCATCGGGGACGCCATGCCGATCACGCCGATGCCGGCGCTCACGTTCATCGTCAGCGCCGCGCCGCCCGGATGGCGTCCGCGACGTTGTCGGGCGTCAGGCCTCCCGAAAGCATGAAGCCCAGTTCAGGGTCAAGCGCCTTGAGCAGCGACCAGTCGAAGGTGAGGCCGAGGCCGCCCGGACGCGTCGCGTCCTTGGGGGGCTTGGCCTCGAACATCAGGCGGTCGGCGCAATCGGCAAAACCGGCGACAGCCGCGACATCTTCGGGGCCGCCGACGTGGCAGACCTTGAGGATGGCGATACCGGCCTCGTCGCGGATGGCTTCGACGCGATGCGGCGTCTCCGGACCGTGCAGCTGGATCCAGTCGGGTCCGAGCGCGGCGACCTGGGCGACGAGCGTGTTGTCGGGATTGACCAGCAGCACGCAGGTTTCGACCCGGCCGCGGGCGAGCGAGATCAGCTCGCCGATCGGGTCGAGATCGAGATGGCGCGGCGAGCGGGCGAAATGCACAAAACCCACCATGTCGGCGCCGGCCTCGATGGCGGCATCGAGGATGGCTTCGGTCTTGATACCGCAGATCTTGATGACCAGGGGATCGCTCATCTGTCAGGGCTTTGCCAGGTCATCCACGAGGTTGGCGGAGTTCGGGGTGCGGCGGATGGCGTTGACCTCGCGGGTCAGCCGCTCGGTTTCGCGGCGATAGGAACGCTCGTCACGGCGGTGCTGGCCCTGGGCGAACCAGGTGGCGATGCCACCCAGGATCACGCCGAACAGCAGCACGGCGAACAGCACGAGGAACAGCGGCACGCCGATGCCGGGCGTGGTCAGCGCCTCGGAGGGAACCAGCGGGTTGAAGTTGACGACCACCAACTGGCGGTTGGCCAGGGCAAAGACGATCAGCACCACGCAAAGCGGTACCAGCACGACCCAGCCGACGATGCGTCTCAGCATTTGGCGATGTCCAGAACGCTAGTCCTTGTTGAGCCGCTCGCGGATTTCCTTGCCCGCCTTGAACTGCGGCACGTATTTCTCGCCGACATCGACCTGCTCGCCGGTGCGCGGATTGCGGCCGACACGGGCGGGGCGGTTCTTGACGGCGAAAGCGCCGAAGCCGCGCAACTCGACACGGTCGCCACGCGCCATGGCGTTGCCGACCTCGTCGAGAATGGCGTTGACGATGTTCTCGATGTCACGCTGGAACAGATGCGGATTCTCGTCTGCAAGCTTTTCGACCAGTTCAGACTTGATCATGCCGCCCTCCGGGCGCTCCTCCAACCGGTGCCGGTAACGCTACTGAACCTGCCAAAGGGAGACCAACCCGTCAAGCGCGATGGGTCCCTCGGCCGGCAGGCCGAGCGCCGACCGCGCCTCGCCGCCGAGCCATTTGCCCAGATTGGTCCAGTCCGGCTTGTCGAGCGGGTACCAGGTGACGACCGGCAGATTGGCCTTGATCGACTTGTTCTTCTGCAGCCAGTCGATGGCTTCGGCCTCGGCCCCCACCTCGTCGGCGAGCTTGCTGGCGATGGCCTGCTGGCCGGTCATGATGCGGCCGTCGGCGAGCGGCAGCACCTCGGCGCGGCTCAGCCCGCGGCGCTCGGCGACGATATCGACGAACCACGAGAAGCTATCGTCGACCAGCGACTGCAGCGACGCACGTACCTCGGGCGTCATGGGGTGATCGATGGTGGGCTCGGCCTTGAGCGGGCCGGAGGCGACCTTGTCGGAGCCGATGCCGATGGTGTCGAGCAGCTTGCCGGCATTGTAGGTCTGGAACAGCACGCCGATGGAGGCGGTGATCGACAGGCGGCGCACGAAGATGCGGTCGGCCGCGATGGCGGTCATGTAGGCGGCCGAGGCGCCGAGCTCCTTGATGTAGGCGACGACCGGCTTTTTGGCGCGTAGCTTGCCGATGGCTTCGTAGAGTTCTTCGCCGCCCGCGGTAGTGCCGCCCGGCGAATTGATGGCGAGGATCACGGCCTTGACATGATCGTCCTTGGCGAGGGCGTCGAGCGTCGCGAGCCGGGTGGGATCGGTGGCGATGGTGCCATCGATATTGACGCGGGCGATCTCGTCGCCGCTGAGGGTATTGTCGGTACCGAAGCGGGCCGCGAGCGCCAGGATGGCCACCACCAGCGCGATGAACGCCACGATACGCCAGCGGAAGCGCGAACGGCGCAGGGCGCTCGC
Organism: Pseudomonadota bacterium; assembly: GCA_048498015.1. GTDB lineage: Bacteria > Pseudomonadota > Alphaproteobacteria > Rhizobiales > Devosiaceae > Devosia_A. Next base: position 381 of record JBEHYU010000094.1, on the reverse strand, counting down.
CGCCGGAATGGCATTGGCGGCATCGACAATCGGATCGGTCATGACGGGCCCTCGAACAAGGCCAGCGGCTTAGCCAGCGGCGTTGTCTTTGTCCAGTTACAGCCGCCGGACCATGAACCGTGCAGCATCCTCGTAGCTTGCAAGCTTGTCGGTGAGTTCGGGCCGATCCTCCGCCGAAAATCCGTGGCGTTCCCAAAAGCCCTGGCTGGCGTTGACGGCGACGAGGCTCATGGTGGGATAGCCGTGAGCGGCGGCGTGCTTGGCGAGGGCGTCGACGATGAAGCTGGCGGCGCCGATGCGGCGGGCGACCGGCAGTAGCGCGAGGTCGTGGATGTAATAGGTGTCGCTGGAGGGCGGGAGCTCGCCCAAGAATGTGTTGGG
>JBEHYU010000093.1:0-3844 GCA_048498015.1 Pseudomonadota bacterium | reverse complement strand
CACCAGCCGGCCGGGCAGCCGCGACTATCTGCTGTCGGTCAATTTCGCGATGTTCGCGCTCTATCCCCTGCTCGCCGGCGCGCTGCAGCGCTTCGCGGCGCCGGGCAATTCGGCGCGCGTCGCGGTACTGGCGCTGGCCGGCTCGTTCATCGCGCTGGCGGTGGGGGCGTTCCAGGTGTTCGTCCAGCACTACGGCCGCGCCGAAGGCTATGCCTCGAACCCCATTCCATCGGCGACGGTGGCGCTGTTCCTCGGTGTCTTCGCGCTGGTCGGGATGTTCGCGATCAAGTCCGGCTGGCGCTATGTGTTCCTGCTTGGACCGGTGGCCGGCGTCGGAACGGTGCTGCTCGCCGGCTCGCGCGGGCCGCTGATCGCCGTTCCTGCGCTCGGGCTGATTGCGCTGATCATGCTGCCGGTCCGGCGCGTCCTGAGCTGGGGCACCGCCGCCGCGGTGGTGGTCGTTGCCGCTGTCGCCTACGCGCTCAGGCCCGAGGCGTTCGGGCGCGTCGCGGTGCTGCCGAAGATGGCCCTCGACATTCTCACGGGCCAGCCGATCGCCTGGTCGCTGGATGAAAGCGGCAGCGTCCGCTACGCCATTTTCGAGGGCTCGTTCGCGGCGTTCCAGCGCTCGCCCTGGATCGGCTATGGCTGGTACGACAAGACCATCGTCGTCGGCAAATACACGCCCTTCAACGTCGGTTTCGGCGACCCCAGCAGGGCGCACCTGCACAGCGACATCCTCAACCTCGGCGTGTCCGCCGGGCTCGTCGGCCTCGTTGCCTACGCCCTCGTTCTCGCCGCGCCGATCGTCTCGGCCGCCAGGTCGCCGCGCGACAGCCAGTTCAGCGGGCGGCTGTTCCTTGCTCTGTCCCTGAGCGTAGGGTTCCTCTGCTGCGGCGCCGTGAACCTGCTCTTCGGCTTCGAGTTCATGACCACGATGTATGTCTGTTTCGCGGCCGTCTTCATCGGCTATTGCCGCGACGCCCCGGCGCTCGCCACGGCATGATGGCCGCGCCGCTCTCACTCTTTGCCGTCTGGGCGCTGCTCCTTCTGCCGCTGGTCATCTCGCCCATCCTCGGGCTGCTGACGCCGTACGCGACGCTGCTGGTCATCATTCCGCTGTTCGTGGTCGCCTTGGTTCGCCGCCAATTCGCGACCGCCTATTCAGACCATGCGGCGCGAGCCTTTCTCGCGGTCTTCGTCGTTCTCGCATTGGTCTTCGTCGTGACCGCCGACGATGTCTCTGACGCACTCCGGGCATTCAACTTCACGATGCTGCTGGCCTACGGGGCGATCGCGTGGTTCCTGGCACAGCGCGCGGGGAGCGCCGAGCGCGTGGCGCAACTTGCAGGCCTGGGCGTGCTGCTGGGCGGCATCGAAGTCGCGGCGAACGCAGCGCTTGGCGCCGGCGCCGTCGGGCTTCGAGCGACAGGCATCAATATCGGGCCGATCGTGCTCTCGAACGCCCTGCTGGCGCTGGGGTTCATCAGCCTTGGCGGAGCCATGCTGCGGTCGGATGGCCGCGCCTGGCTCTATTTGCTGGCGCCACTGCTGGCGATCGGCGCCACCATCCTCACCGGGTCGCGCGGCCCGCTGATCTCGGTGCCGTTTGCGATCCTGGCCGCCGCAACATGGATCTGGCGGACCAAATTCGGCGGCTCACTGCGCGCCGGGATGATCGGCGCGGTCGGGTTGCTTGTCATCGCTGCCGCCGGCCTGCTGGTCGCCGCTCAGACCCGGGCGGGCTCGCTGCTGGGGATCGTCGAGGCGCTCCGCGGTGGCGCTGCTGTTACCGACGAGAGCACGCGGGAGCGGCTGGTTCTTTGGCAGGCCGGCTGGTCGTCCTTCCAGCAATCTCCCTGGCTTGGGCACGGCTGGGCCAACATCATGAGCTCGGTGCAGCCCTTCCTCCCCGCCGACGACGCGGCGCTGGCCACGACGCTGCCGCAGCTCCATAACGACGTTCTGAATTTTGCCGTGGGCGCAGGAATTGTCGGTGTCGCCTGCTACTTCGCAATCATCTCCGCTCCGCTGGTCGGCGCCTGGCTGAGCCCCCGCGACCGGCTGCGCACCTTCCGGCTCTATGGAGCCACCGTGCTGACCATCGTTTACATTGGCGGGGGGCTTACCGATCTGATGTTCGGCTTCGAGTTCCACACCTTCCTGTTCATCATGCTGACGGCGATCCTGCTCGGGTATTGCCGCGAACAGGTGCCGGCATGATCCGCACAAGCCTTCGCAATATCGCGATCGGCCTCGCCTGGTTCGGCGCCGTGGCGTTGTTCGTGTTGGCGCCGGCGATCGGCAGCATCAGCAGCGTTCTGGGTGTGCTGGTCGCCGCGCTCCTGTCACCGAGCGCGTTCCTGCGCGGCTCGTGGACCGCCCTGCGGGCGCAACCGGCAATGCTGATCTTTCTCGCGGCCTTCCTGTCGCTCACCGTCTGCTTCGAGGTCACGGCGCAGGAGCCGGGCGACGTTCTGCTCTCGGCCAACTTCCTGGGGCTGCTGCTGGCGCCCGTCGTGTACCTGTTGGCGCGACGCCGGCCCGGAGCGCGCACGATCCAGATCCTGGCGGCTCTCTTCGTGTTTGGAGCGCTGGTGGGGGCCCTGACCGGGACCTACGACGTCTTCGTCACCCATCGCGATCGCGCTTTCGGCTGGTTTCAGGGCGGCAATCTGATGGCGCGCAGTGTCGTGCCGCTCGGCTTCATGGCGCTGGCCGGCATCTTTGCGACGACCGAACGCTGGCGCTGGTTGTACCTATTGGGCCTCGGCTTTGCGTTCTATGCGCTCTATCTCACGGGCACGCGCGGCGTGTTCGTCGCGGTGCCGGTGCTCGGCCTGGTCTTCGTCTGGGCGCTGATGCGGGAGCTCAAGGCACCGCGCCTGTGGTACGCCGCCGGAGCGGTGGTCGTCATTGCCGCAATCGCGGCGGTCGGCGTCGTGTCGCCGCGCTTCCTTGGCATCGGCTCGGTGCTCGAGCAGGTGACGCTCAATGCCTCCAACGTCGCCGATACGGCGACTTCGCAGCGTCTCTATATGTGGGAGGCCGGCTGGCACACCTTCTGGAAGTCGCCGCTGATCGGCTTCGGCTTCGCCAACTTCACCGAGGCCTCCAAGCCCTACGGCATCTACATGTTCCACAACGACTTCTTCAACATGGCGGTGGGCGCCGGCATCGTCGGCATCTTCTGCTGGCTCGCCATCATTGCCGCGCCGGTGGTCGGCGTGCTGGCGATGCCGCAGGACCGCTTCGCCAATCTGCGGCTCTATTGCGCGCTGATCCTCAGCGCCAGCCTGTTCGTGTTCGGGCTCACCGACATGACGCTGGGCTACGATTTGCCGACGACGCTCTACGCCTTCATGACCGCCCTCGTGCTCGGCGCCTTCCGCGAGCCCGGCGAGGTCAATCCGGCAGGCTAGTCGCCGGCCTGCCGTCGAGCATGCCGCCCTGCACGGCGGCGTCGATGGCGTTCAGTTCCTTGTCGCTGAAGGCCAGATTGTCGAGCGCGCCCAGGCAGTCCTTGAGCTGCTCGAGCGTGCGCACGCCGATCAGCGCCGAGGTGACTTCGCTGCGCCGCAGCACCCAGGCGAGCGCCAGCTGCGACATCGTCTGCTTGCGAGCCTTGGCGATCTTGCCCAGCGCCTCGACACCCGCCAGCACCTTCGGGGCAAGGGCGCGCGCGCCGATCGAGGAGTTCTTCTCCTCGGCGCGGGTGCCGGTCCTGCCCTTCGAATATTTGCCCGACAGGATGCCCTGGGCGAGCGGGGAGAACGGGATCACCCCGACGCCAAGCTCGCCGCGGCGATCGAGGACGACGAGACGCTCGATACCTGCGGCGAGC
>JBEHYU010000092.1:0-4852 GCA_048498015.1 Pseudomonadota bacterium | reverse complement strand
CCCCTCGCCGCCCGGCGGTTGAGTCCGCTCATTGTCCCATCCACAGCCGGATCGGGCAAGTCAGCGGATGAAGCCGACGATCCGGCGGACGTCGCGCATGGTCGCCTCGGCCATCTCCGACGCCCGCGCGGCGCCGTCGGCCATGAAGGCGTCGATGGTGCCCGGGTCGGCCAGCATGCGGCGAATCTCGGCGGCGATCGGAGCGAGCTCGGCGACGGCGAGGTCGGCCAGCGCCGGCTTGAACACGCCCCAGCCCTGGCCGCCGAACTGCTTGAGCACGTCGGGCTTGGAGATGTTGGCCAACGCCGCGTAGATGCCCACGAGGTTGTCGGCCTCCGGCCGGCCCTCGAGGCCCTTTTCGTCGGACGGCAGCGGCTCGGGGTCGGTGGTGGCGCGCTTGAACTTTTTGGAAATGGTGTCGGCGTCGTCCATCAGCAGGATGCGCGACTGGTCCGACGGGTCGGACTTGCTCATCTTCTTCTTGCCGTCGCGCAGCGACATGACCCGGGTTGCCGGTCCGGTGATCACCGGCTCGGTCAGCGGGAAGTAGTCCGCCTGCAGGCCCTGCTCCCTGATCGAGGGGCCGAAATCGTTGTTGAACTTCTGGGCGATGTCGCGGGTCAGCTCGAGATGCTGTTTCTGGTCCTCGCCGACCGGCACGTGCGTGGCCTTGTAGAGCAGGATGTCGGCGGCCATCAGCGAGGGATAGGCGAACAGGCCGAGCGACTCCGCCTCGGCATTCTTGCCGGCGGTCTTGTCCTTCCACTGCGTCATGCGGCTCATCCAGCCCATGCGGGCGACGCAGTTGAAGATCCAGGCCAGCTCGGCGTGCTGGACGACGCGCGACTGGTTGAAAACGATGTGCGACTTGGGGTCGACGCCGGCCGCCACATAGGCGGCGGCGACCTCGCGGGTCGCCTGGCGCAGCCTGTCGGGCTCCTGCCACACGGTGATGGCGTGCATGTCGACGACGCAATAGATGCAGGGGAATTGCTGTTGCAGCGGCACGAAGCGCTTGATGGCGCCGAGGTAGTTGCCCAGGTGCAGCTCACCCGAGGGCTGGATGCCGGAAAACACGCGGGGGGTAAAAGGCATGGCGGTTGAGCTTTGTTGGGCGGAAACAGAGATGATCGGCGCATTAGCCCGTTCATGACGCCGAGCGCAAGGTGCCGCCCCATCAGCCGCCGCGGCGGAGCCGCTTCAGCAGCATGCCCATCGGCTGTGCGCCGCTCACATGTATCAACGCAAAATAGAGGGCCAGGCCGAAGGCGCACAGCGCACCCAGCGCCACCAGCTGCGCGAGCAGCGGCGCGCGCGGCGACAGATAGGGCGCGAGCGGGATAGCGAGTCCCCAAAGAACCAGCGCCATGACGATTGCGGCGGCGACGATGAGGGCATGGCGGCGCCAGTCTTCGCCCGGGAGGCGGAAATGGCCGCGGCGGCCGAGCCAGATGGCGAGCAGCACCGCATTGGCCCAGGCGGCGACCGAGGTCGCGATGGCGATGCCGACATGCTTGAAGGTGGGGAACAGCAGCAGCGACAGCGCGATATTGATCAGCACAGAGATGCCGGCAAACACCGTCGGGGTGCGGGTGTCCTCGCGGGCGAAAAAGCCCGGCTGCAGCACGCGGATCAGCACATAGGCGGGCAGGCCCGCCGAGAACCAGATCATGGTCTGGGCGGTCTCGTAGGTGTCGATGGCGGTGAAGGCGCCGCGCTGGAACAGTACGGCGACGATCGGGGTCGCGAGCGCGATCAGCGCGGTGGCGGCCGGCATCGACAGCAGCATCGAGATCAGCAGCGCCTGGTTCTGGCTCTGGTCGGCCTCCTTGTCGCGGCCGCCCTTCAAATGGCGGCTGAGCTCGGGCAGCAGCACGGTGCCGATGGCGATGCCGATGATGCCGAGCGGCAGCTGGTAGAGCCGGTCGGCGTAGTAGAGGTAGGCGATGGCGCTGTCGGCACACGAGGCGATGATGGTGCCGACGAAGATGTTGACCTGGGTGATGCCGCCGGCGATCACCGCCGGAATGGCGAGGATCCAGAAGCGCTGCACTTCGGCGTCGAAGCGGGGCCAGCGCAGGCGCGGCACGAAGCCGGCGCGGCGGATGGCGAGATAGACCAGCGCCAGCTGCGCGATGCCGCCCGCGATGGTGCCGATTGCGATCCAGATGGCGGTCTCAACGTCGGTGTTGGGATAGAGCACCAGCGGCGCCATGAAGGCGATCATGACGATGTTGAGCAGGATCGGCGCGAAGCTTGCGGCGATGAAGCGGCCGAGGCCGTTGAGGATCGCCGCGTAAGCCGCCATCAGCGACATGCACATCAGGTACGGAAAGCAGATGCGCGTCAAAAGCACCGTGAGATCGTATTTGGCCGGATCGTCGAGGAAGCCCGGCACGAACGGCGCCAGCACCCAGGGCATGAAGATCTCGGCCAGGACCGTCACCACCAGCACGACCGCGACGAGCCAGGAGATAATGCGGCCGGCCCATTCGCGGGCGGCCTCCATGCCGTCCTGCTCGATGGATTTGGCGAACAGCGGAATGAACGCAGTGTTGAAGGCGCCCTCGGCGAACAGGCGGCGGAACAGATTGGGGAAGCGGAAGGCGGCGAGATAGGCGTCGGCGGCAAAGCCGGTGCCGAGCACGGCGGCGACCAGCGCATCGCGCACGAAGCCGAGGATGCGGCTGCCGGTGGTGAGGGCGCCGACATTGAGGAAATTGCGGTAGAGGGTGGTCATGCCGATCCGGTGGATGTGGCCCCCACCCTCGATCCCTCCCCGCAAGGGGGAGGGAGGCGCAGGAGCCGCTCACGCCGGTGGTGCAGTCGAAGCTCCCCTCCCCCCTGCGGGGAGGGGTTGGGGGCGGGGGCCGCAACCACAAGACTATCCATTGGCCACTTTCGGCATCCGTTCCTCGCCGTGCGGCTGCACCGGCTGGAACACGGCCAGCAGCGTCTCGCGGATGGTGCGCTGGCGGCGGGCGTTCTCGATCTTATGGCCGGTGAGATCGGTGACGTAGAAGACGTCGACGGCCTTCTCGCCATAGGTGCCGATATGGGCCGAGCCGATGGTGAGGTTGAGGTCGGAGATGGCGCGGGTGAGCTGGTGCAGGAGGCCGGTGCGGTCGAGGCCCGAGACCTCGATGACGGTGAACTTTTCGCTGAGCGAATTGGAGACGGTGACTTCCGCCGGCAGGGTGAACGGCTTGAGGCGCCGGTTGTGGCGGCTCTCCTTGCCCAGATCGATCAGCACCTGGCGCTTGCCCTGCAGCAGCTGCTTGACGGTTTCGATGATGCGGTTGGCGCGGACCTTTTCGTCCTCGTCGGAGGTGAAGGCGCGCCTCAGCCGGAAGGTGTCGAGCGCCTGGCCGTCGCGGGTCGAGAAGATCTGCGCGCCGATGATCGAGGCCTCGCACATGGTGCAGGCGCCGGCGATCAGCGACAGGAGGCGCGGATGGTCCGGCGTATAGAACGATACTTCAGTAATCGATTCGAAGGCCTTGACGCGGATCGAACCGGCGAAGGGCTGGTGCGCGTGATCGGCGGTGCGGATCATCTTGGCGTGTTCGACCTGCAGCTCGAGCTCGGCGCGCAACCAGTAATGGTTGTAGTGCCGCGCCATATAGGTTTCGAGCTCGTCGGCCGGCCAGGCGCCGAGCGCCTTGCGCAGATCGGCCTTGGCGGCGGCGATGCGGTCGGACTGGGTGACGCGCGAATGGCCGCCCGAGAGCAGTGGCTCGGTGGCGTAATAGAGCGAGCGCAGCAGCGAGCCCTTCCAGCCGGTCCACACCCCCGGCCCGACGGCGCGAATGTCGCAGGCGGTAAGGATCATCAAGAGCGCCAGGCGCTGCGGCGACTGCACGATATCGGCGAAGGCGCGGGCGGTCTCGGGGTCCTGCAGATCGCGGGCCTGGGCGATCTCGCTCATGGTCAAATGGTATTCGATGAGCCACGCCACGGTGTCGGTCTCGGCCGCGTCGAGGCCGAGGCGCGGGCAGAATTTGCGGGCGACGCGGGCGCCGGCGAGCGAGTGATCCTCGGGCCGGCCCTTGGCGATGTCGTGCAGGAACAGCGCCACATAGAGCAGGCGGGTGTCGTTGAGCGAGGGCAGCAGCTCGTGGGTGAGCGGCAGCTCGGTGCGCAGCCCGCCATTGGCGATATCGGCCATGACGCCGACCGAGCGGATCAAATGCTCGTCCACCGTATAGTGGTGGTACATGTTGAACTGCATGAGCGCGACGATCTTGCCGAACTCGGGCACGAATTTGCCCAGAACGCCGCTCTCGTTCATCTGGCGCAGAATGCGCTCGACGGTGCGGGGGCTGGTGAGGATCTCGAGGAACCACTCATTGGCCGATTTGTCGTTGCGGACATCGTGACCGATTAGATGCAGCGAGCGGGTGATCTGCTTGATGGCGTCGGGGTGGAAGAGGAGGTCGTTGCGGCTGGCGACGAGGAAACTGCGGATCAGCGCCAGCGGGTTAGCCGAGAACGTATCGGGTTGTACCGTATTGAGGCGACCGGAATCGACGACGAAGTCCGGTTCGCCCTTGATGGCGACGCGGCCGCGTTTGAACAGGCCGGTGACGCGGCCCATCATGTCGAGCGGCTTGGCGTGGTCGAATTCGAGGCTGGTGCAGAAGATGCGGGTCAGGTCGCCGACGTCCTTGGCGACGAGGAAATAGCGCTTCATCATGCGCTCGACGCCGAGCATGCCGGGACGATCGGCAAAGCGCAGGCGGTTGGCGAGCTCGGGCTGCACGTCGAAGGTCAGCTTCTCGTCGGCGCGGCCGGTGAGGAAGTGGAGGTTGCAGCGGATGGCCCAGAGGAAGTTCTCGGCCCGCTGGAACAG
>JBEHYU010000091.1:0-4878 GCA_048498015.1 Pseudomonadota bacterium | reverse complement strand
GCTCGGAGCGCTCCAGCAGCACGGTCACGACGCCATCGCTTTGTTGTCAATGGCCGCGAATACGTCGTCGGGCACTACCCGTGCCGCGTCGAGCACGAGCAGCAGTTCACCGTCGTCGATGCCCAGGCGCATCACCGCGCTCGAGCCGCGATCGACCAGCGGCGGCAGCGCCGACAGCATGTCCGGCGTCAGTTCGCGGATGCCCGCGACATCGCTGAAGGCCAGCGCCGCGCGCCGGTTGCCCGTGCGGATCACCACCAGCCGGCCGTTCGCGCCGCCGGCGCCGCCGAACAGCCGCTGCATGTCGATCACCGGCAGCGCTTCGCCGCGGATCACCGCGACGCCGGCGACATAGGCGGGCGCGCCGGGCACCGGCTTGATCGCCAGCGGCCGCATCGTCTCGATCACGGCGCCGAGCGGCAGGGCGCAGAGCGTTTCGCCTGCCCAGCCCAGCAGCCACAGTCCGGCATCCCCCACAGCCACGGCAACCAATCCTGAGTGATTCCCACGGCGATCTGAGCAGAATGACGTTAACACTTCTTAATATGTCTATATTCGTGACGTTGCGTATTGGAGAGATACTGAAGGGCGGACGGTTCTGGCGGCTCAGATATTCGGCGGCAACGCATAAATACGTAGAGCTAAGTATTTTTGCTTGCCGCAGACCACGCCGCGCCAGCTCCGCCGCGCCCTCACCTCGCTTCTTGACCATTTGGTCAAAACACCGCACGCTTCCCCCATGAAAGTTCTCATCCTGGGCTCGGGTGTGATCGGCACGGCTTCGGCGTATTACCTCGCCAAAGCCGGTCATGAGGTGACCGTCGTCGATCGCCAGCCGGGGCCCGGGCTCGAGACCAGCTTCGGCAATGCGGGCGAGCTCAGCTACGGCTACGCCTCGCCCTGGGCCGGGCCGGGCATTCCGCTCAAGGCCATCAGGTGGCTGACCATGGTCGATGGTCCGCTGGTCATCCGCCCCATGCTCGATCCGCGCATGTGGATCTGGGGCCTGCGCCTGTTGGGCAATTGCACCGAACGCGCTTATGCCCTCAACAAATCCCGCATGGTCCGCGTCGCCGAATATTCGCGCGCCAAGATGATCGAACTGCGCGCCGCCACCGGCATTGCCTATGAGGGTCGCGAGCAGGGCACCACGCAACTCTTCCGCGACCAGAAGCAGCTCGACCACATCCACGGCGATGTCGAAGTGCTCAAGCAATATGGCGTGCCCTTCGAGGTTCTCGATCCCAAGGGCTGCATCGCCGCCGAACCGGGCCTCGCGACCGCCCAGGTGCCCTTCGTCGGCGCCCTGCGCCTGCCCAACGACGATACCGGCGATTGCCGGCTGTTCACCGAGGCGCTGAGCCGGCTCGCCGCGGCCGCCGGAGTGACGTTCCAGTTCGGCACGACCATCTCCGGCATCGAAACCGCCGGCGACCGCATCGCCGGCGTCGCCACCAGCCGCGGCCGGCTGACCGCCGATATCTATGTCGGCGCCATGGGCAGCTTCACGCCCGAGCTGGTCAAGCCGCTGGGCATCGGCCTGCCGATCTATCCCATCAAGGGCTACTCGCTCACCGTGCCGATCACCGACGCCTCGGTGGCGCCGGTCTCGACGGTGATGGACGAGACCTACAAGGTCGCCACCACCCGCTTCGACGATCGCATTCGCGTCGGCGGCACCGCCGAGATCGCCGGCTGGGACACCACGCTCCGCCCGCATCGCCGCGGCCCGCTCGAGCGGTCCCTGCGCGACCTGTTCCCCAAAGCCGGCGACGTCGGCCGCGCCACCTTCTGGTGCGGCCTCAGGCCGATGACGCCCGACGGCACGCCGGTCATCGGCAAGGCGAAATTCTCGAACTTCTTCCTCAATACCGGCCACGGCACGCTGGGCTGGACCATGGCGGCCGGCTCCGGCCAGCTGCTCGCCGACATGGTCGGCGGCAAAACCCCCGACATCGACGTCTCGGACCTGAGCCTCAGCCGATACGCGGCCTGAGCCGCAGCGTGCCCTGCGGTGCGTGCTCGCGCGCCATCCGCGTCACCCCATGCATCGTCTTCAGCCACACCAGCGGCCACCGCACCAGGTCGTGCACCGCCCACAGCGCCGCGATGGCGTGGAACACCCAGTAGACCGGCAGCAGCAATTGCATCGCCAGCAGCCCATATGCCCGCTGCCGGATCAGCCCGCTGGCGACGATCGCGAAGGTACCCCCATAGCCCGTCACCATCGCCGTCGTGCCGAGCCAGTCGAACACGCTGTGCGGCACGAGGCTCGCCGGTCCCTCCAGCGCCAGCCGCGCGCCCAGCATCACCAGCACCAGCGTATGCAGCAGCGCCGACACGATCATGCCGCCCACCAGCACCTCGAAGCCCAGGAACGCCCGCCAGCCGAGATCGCGCAGCAATTGCCCCGGCGCCCGGTTGTGGACGAGGAAGGTCTGCATCCAGCCCTTCATCCAGCGCCGCCGCTGCGCCATCCACGCCAGCAGCGTGATCGGTGCTTCCTCGAGCGTCCGGCTTGCCAGCATCTCGGCGCGCAGTCCGCGCCGCCGCAGGCGCATGCCGAGGTCGGCATCCTCGGTGACGTTGAACGCATCCCAGCCGCCCAGCTCGCGCAGCACGCCCGTCCGGAAGTGGTTGCTGGTCCCGCCCAGCGGCACCGGCAGTCCCCAGCGCGCCAGCGCCGGCAGCAGGCGTCCGAACAGCCCCGCATATTCGCCTGCGAACAGCGCCGTCAGCACGTTCTCGCGCGCATTCTCGGGCACCAGTTCCGCCTGCAGGCAGGCCAGCGTCGGGTCGGCGGCGAACCGGCTCGCCGCCTTGCGCAACTGGTCGGGGTCCGGCACGTCCTCGGCGTCGTAGACCACCAGAAACTCGCCACGCGCCAGCGGCAGCGCATAGTCCAGCGCCTTGGGCTTGGTCGCCGGTGGCCCCGCCGGCACCTCGACCAGCCGGAAGCGCGGATCGGGCAGCAACCGCTCCACCGCCGCGATCGTGGTCGGGCTTTTCGACTCCACCACGAACTTGATGTCGAGCTTTTCGGGCGGATAGTCCAGCGCCGCCATCGCCCGCGCCAATAGCGGCACCATCGCGGTCTCGTCCCGCAACGGGATCAGCACCGTGTAGAACGGCAGTTCACTGTCCGCGAGCGACCGCGGCTCTGCTGGCTGCCGCACCGGCCATGCCGCGACCAGCCGCACCAGCCCCGGCAGCATCAGCAGCACCGACAACACGCCGCCGAACAGCGGATGCACGAACGATCCCACGCCCGCCGCCGCAAACAATACCGCCAGCATGACGATGCTGAAATCGAGCCGCACGACGAGCGGCAGGCTCACCGCCGCGCTGGCCTCCGGCCACAGCTGCGTCATCCGCTGGCGCGCATTGTCCATCAGTTGCGCCGACGCCGCCCGCGCCAGCCCCGCTTCGATCGCGGCCGGCGGCGCGAAGCGCACATGCCCGGCCAGGTGCTTTGCCGCCGCCAGCGCAATCACCCGCTCGAAGGCCGGCGCGCAGAACACCACATCCTTGCCGAGCACCCGCTGGCGCAGCGTCCGCGCCCCGCCCAGATGCTCGATGCCGCGCAGCGCCGGCAGCGGTCCCCGGTGCGGCGTCTGCGCCGCGAAGGTGAACCCGGCCCATCCCGCCGCCCGGCGCCAGACGGTCTCGCTGCCCAGCCCGAAACGGTGCGCGCAATAGTCCAGCGCATCGACGCCCAGCCGCGCCGCCTCGGCCAGATGCCGCCGCGCCGCATCGTCCGACGCACAATGATTGCGCAATACGGCCCGCAACAGGGCCACTGCCTGTAGATCATGCGACAAAGACAGCCCCCACAGCGTCTCGTCTTGAAATGCGCTAAGTATAGGTCCGTAAGACAATCTCCTTATGCTGTGAAAAGCAAGCGCCCTCGCCAGCGCCCGCGATTTCCGCCATAAGCACCGCCTGAGAGCCTGTTGCGGACCCCTCGATGCGCGTCGTTATCGCCCTGATTTTGCTGTGCTTCGGCATCTCGGCCGGCCTGGCGCAGACGCTGCCCTATCACGACGATCCGAGCGCCCGTGACGTCGTGCCGAACCTCAGCGCCGTTCCCAATATCCGATTCCTGACCACGGCGGATTTTCCGCCCTTCAACTATCGCGACAAGTCCGGCGAGCTGGTCGGCTTCAACATCGACCTGGCGCGGGCGCTCTGCGCCGATCTCGCCATCGCCTGCACCATCCAGGCCTGGCCCTGGGAGCAGGCTGGCAAGGCGCTCGAAGACGGGCAGGGCGACGCCCTCATCGCCGGGGTCGCCATGACGCCCGACAATGGCCAGCTCTACGATTTCTCCGACATCTACCTGATGCTGCCCGGCCGCTTCGCCACGCTCAAGGACGCGGCGGCGACATTCGATCCGGCCGCATTGGCGGGCAAGACCGTCGCCGTCCGCAAGGGCTCGGCGCACGAAGAGTTCGTCAGGCGCTATCTGCCCGAGGCCAGGCTCAGCGAATTCGACACCGAGCCTGCCGCACTCGAAGCCGTACGCGACGGCAAGGCCGATGCCTTCTTCGGCGACGCCATGCGCGCCAGCTTCTGGTTCAACCAGAACCCGCAATGCTGCGCCTTCGCCGGACCGCCCTATTTCCGTCCCGACCTGTTCGGCGAGGGCCTGTCCGTCGCCGTCGCCGCCGGCCACGACACCGTCCGCCAGGCCATCGACTACGGCCTCGTCCGCCTCAAGAAGTCAGGCGTGCTCGACGAGCTCTATCTGCGCTGGTTCCCGGTAGGGTTCTACTGAGCTCCACTCGCGGGGCTCCCCCACCCACCGGCTGCGCCGGTCCCCCCTCCCCGCAAGGGGGAGGGATAACTGACTGAGACATCCCGGCGCGCTGAAGTTGC
>JBEHYU010000090.1:0-5213 GCA_048498015.1 Pseudomonadota bacterium | reverse complement strand
GCCGTTGGCCATCGTCATCAGCGCCATGAACTGCGCCTGGAGGTCGGTCGCGAAGCCGGGGAACGGATCGGTCTCGACGTCGGCGGCCTGGATGCCGTTGCCGTTGCGATAGACGCGGATGCCATCGCCCTCGGGGGTGATGCGGGCGCCGGCCCGGCCGAGGACGTCGAGCGCCGCCTGGAGATGCTCGGGTCGGGCGTTGCGCAGCAGCACGTCGCCGCCGGTCATCGCAGTGGCCATGGCGAAAGTGCCGGTCTCGATACGGTCGGGGATCACATCCACGGTAGCCCCATGCAGCGACGGCACGCCCTCGATGGTGAGGGTGCGGGTGCCGATGCCCGAGATTTTGGCGCCCATTGCCACGAGGCAGTTGGCGACGTTGTCGATCTCGGGCTCCATGGCGGCGTTTTCGATCACCGTCGTGCCTTTGGCCAGGGTGGCCGCCAGCATGATGGTGTGGGTCGCGCCGACCGAGACTTTCGGGAATTTCACCGTGGCGCCGACGAGGCCACCCTTGGGCGCCCTGGCGACGACGTAGCCCTCGTCGATGTCGATCTCGGCGCCGAGCTGCTTGAGGCCATAGAGGAAAAGGTCGACCGGGCGGGTGCCGATGGCGCAGCCGCCGGGCAGCGAAACGCGGGCCTCGTGGCAGCGGGCGACGAGCGGCCCGATGACCCAGAAGCTCGCGCGCATCACCGACACCAGTTCATAGGGCGCCGTCGTGTCGACGATCTCGGCAGCCTGGAGCGTCATGGTCTGGCCGCCGAACTTTTCGGCGGAACGCCGGCCGTGCACCGCGACATCGACGCCGTGGTTCTCGAGGATGCGCTCGAGCTGCTTGACGTCGGCAAGCCGCGGGACGTTGCGCAGGGTCAGCGGATCGGCGGTGAGCAGCGAGGCGATCATCAGCGGCAGGGCGGCGTTCTTGGCGCCGGAGATGGCGATTTCGCCACGAAGCTCCTGGCCACCAACGATACGAATGCGGTCCATGGGTTTCCCTTGCTCGCGCCCTGGGCGCGGTCCTCGAAGCGGGCCGAGGCCCGGATTTAAGTGCCGTAGCCCGATTTGAGCGGGCGATTCAAGGCAGGGTAACCATAGTAACCGAGGGGGATTTACGAAGCTTTGCCGCCCGCGGCCCCGCCGGGCGGAGCTTTTGGCGCAACGCCTGCCCGCGCCCTCGCCTGCCCTTTCCGACGCTTGAGATTCTCGCGGAGCTTTGTGGCCAATCTCTGCTCCCGCGCCGCTTTTTCGTCTGCCTTGGACATTCGGGCTCCCGCCAAACCAGGCCAGACAAGCGCAGTTTTTCGCCTTGCGTCAAGAAAGTCCCTATGGCATCAACCGCCAGCTTTCGGGCGGCCCCGCCGCCGCGGCGACGCTGCAGTAGCTCAGTGGTAGAGCACTCCCTTGGTAAGGGAGAGGTCGAGAGTTCAATCCTCTCTTGCAGCACCATTTTCCCCTTTCCCTCAGTCTTGGTGCACGTGGGCGCTCGTGCGGGTCGTTTCTGTCAGGAGCGCAGCGAGGCGAGGAGGGTTTGACGGGCGGTCTTGAGGTGGGCTCTCGCCCGGGATTCGACACGGCGCCAGTCGCGGCTCGCAAGGGCATCGATATAGGACAGGTGCTCGCCGATGGCGGTGGCGTTGCGCTGACGCTCCTCGGCCTTGTTCCACTGGTAGTGGTAGTGAAAGATCAGGGCCATGATGTCGTAGAAATCGCGCATGAAGCGATTCGACGAGGCCTCGAACACCAGCCGGTGGAACCGCGCGTCGAGCGCGGAAAAGTCCTGGAAGCGCTGATCGATGTCCTCGGCCAGGACGAGATGCTCGGCCTTCAATTGCGCCAGCTCGAGCCAGGCGGGGTGATCGCCGGGCAGCCCGATGAAAGCGCGGGCGCCCTTGATCTCGAACATCTCGCGCACATCGAACAGTTCCGCCGCGAACTGCGCGGTGATGCCGGCGAAGGTCCAGCTGGCGTTCGGCCGCTTTTCGATCAGCCCGTAGCGCGCGAAGCCGTTGAGGAAATCGCGTAGCGCCGTGGTCGAGACCCCGAAGGACCGGGCGAGCTCGAGCACGTTGATCGCCGCGCCCGGCCGCAGGTCGTCGCGCAGCATCCACTCCATGAACTTGCGCTCGACGTGCTGCGAGGTCGCGATGGTTTCGGCGCCGGGGAAGCGATCGGCCGCCCGCGGGCGCGAGATGATCACGCGGTCGGGGCCGTGGCTGATGAGCCCCCGCTCGGCGAGTTCCTGCAGGGCCTTGCGCACCGTGGTGCGGCTCACCGCGAGCCGCTGGCCGAGCATGTTTTCGGACGGAATGCGCTGGCCGCGCTTCACCTCCGAAATGATCGCCAGGACACCGTTGAACGCCTGCTTGTAGACCGCGTCGTTTTTCACGGCAGGCCCATCGCGCGACTACCTGCTGCGGCGCCGAAGCTGATCGAAGAACACGATGACGATGATCAGGGCGCCGGTGATGATCTGCTGCCAGAACGAGTTGACGTTGAGCAGGTTGGCCCCGTTGTTGATGGTGGCGAGGATGAACGCGCCGATCAGCGGGCCGTGCACCGAGCCGACGGCGCCGAACAGCGAGGTGCCGCCGATCACCGAGGAGGCGATGGCCTGCAGCTCCCAGCCATTGGCCTGGGTGGCGTTGCCGATGCCGATGCGGGTCGCGAGCAGGATGCCGACAAAGGCCGCCATTACGGCCGACAGCGAATAGGCCAGATAGATGATGAGCTGGACGCGCACGCCCGACAAGCGCGCCGATTCCGGATTGGACCCCACCGCAAAGATGTAGCGCCCCCAGCGCGTGTGGTTGAGGAAGATGTAGGACGGGACGCCGACCAGAATGACCATCCAGAACAGGCTCGGGATGCCGAGCCAGTCGAGGGTGGCGAAATCGGTGAAGCCCTTGTCGGTGATGCTGATGGTCGCGCCGTTGGTCATCAGCAGACCGATGCCGCGCAGCGAGGTGAGCGTCGCCAGCGTGATGATGAAGGGCGGCAGACCCATCTTGGTGATCCCGAAGGCGTGGAAGATGCCGATCGCCAGCCCGACCAGCAGCGTGATGATGATCGAGAGCCAGACGGGAACGCCGGCCTGGATCAGCATCGCGATGACGACGGTCGTAAAGCCGGCGACGGCGCCGACGGACAGGTCGATGCCGGCGGTGATGATGGTGAAGGTTTCACCCAGCGCCAGGATGGCGATCATCGAGCCCTGGCGCAGCAGGTTGGGGATGTTGCGCTCGGTGAGGAAATTCGGCGTCGAGAGGGTGAGGACCACCCACAGCAGAAGCAGGATCCCAACCAGCGTCAGGGCGAACAGGAAGCTGTAGTTGCGACGCGCCCGCTTGGCTTCCTTGGAAACCGCTTCAGTCGTGGTGGCCATGAGTTCCCCCTAACGTGCCTCAGACGCCGATGGCTTCGGCGAGGACTTCTTCGTGACTTGCCTGGTGAAAGCCGTTGCTGCCCACCAGCCGGCCGCCCCGGAAGACACAGAGCGTATCGGCCAGTTCATAGACCTCGGGCAGGTAAGACGAGATCATGACGATGCCGGCGCCGCGCTTCAGCAGCTCGGCGAGCAGCCGGTAGATTTCGGCCTTGGTGCCGACGTCGACGCCAACCGTGGGTTCGTCGAAGATGAACAGATCGGCGCCGTGGTTGAGCCACTTGCCGATGACGATCTTCTGCTGGTTGCCGCCGGACATCGAGGAGGCGAGCGAGTGCCGGCTCGGCGTCTTGATCTGCAGGTCGCCGATCTGCCGGTCCGCGTGCTCGGCCTCTTCGCGGCTCGAGATGAGGAGGCCGTGCGTCAGGCGGTCGTAGATCGGCATATTGAGGTTGAAGCCGATAGGCAGGTTGAGGTTGAGGCCCTGGTCGCGCCGGCTCTCCGGCGCCATGGCAATGCCGAGCGCCATCGCCTGGCGTTCATTGCGGATATCGACCGGCTGCCCCTTCCAGAGGATTTCACCCGAGGTCTTGTGGTTGCGGCCGAAGACCGACATGGCGAATTCGCTGCGGCCGGCGCCGATCAGGCCGTAGAGCCCGACGATCTCGCCGCGGCGCACGGTGATCGACACATCCTCGAAGCCTTTGCCCGAAAGGTGGCGGGTTTCGAGCAGCACCTCGCCAAAGGGCACAGCCTCCTTGTGGTAGATCTGCTCGATCGTGCGATTGATCATCAGGCCGACGAGCTCGGCCTCGTTGGTGTCGCTGATATTGCGCGTGCCGACCAGCGTGCCGTCGCGCAGCACAGAGACGCGATCGGCGAGCTCGAACACCTCCTCGAGGCGATGGCTGATATAGACGATGGTGACGCCCTGGTCGCGCAGGCGGCGGATCAGCGCGAAGAGCTGCGCGGCTTCCTGGCGGGTGAGATAGGCGGTCGGTTCGTCGAAGATCAGGAATTTGGTGCCGCGCAGTGCCGCGCGGGCGGTGGCCACGAGCTGCTGCTGGCCGATCGTGAGGCTGCCGAGTTCGGCGCCGGCCGGAAGGCGAAAGCCCATGTCGTCCAGCAGCTGCTGCGCGGCGCGCGTCATTTCGCGCTTCTGCAGCAGGCCGAATTTCACTTTCTCGTCGCCGAGGAAAATGTTCGCGGCAACGCTCAGGTGGCGACAGAGCACCACCTCCTGGTGCACCGCATTGATGCCGTGCTCGATGGCCTCCTGCGGCGTGTCGAGCGCGACCGGACGGCCGTTCCACAGGACTTCGCCGCCACTGCGGCGGATGACGCCGGTGAGGAGCTTGATCAGCGTCGACTTGCCGGCACCGTTCTCGCCGACGATGGCGTGAATTTCGTCGTAGTTGAACGCCATGGTCGCGGGCTTGAGCGCCAGCACCGGACCATAGTTCTTTTCGAGATTGCGCAACTCGAGGATCGGGCCGTCATGGCGCTCGGCGTTGGGCGCGGCATGACCGTTCGTGGCACCTGGACTACTCATCGCTCCCCTCCCCGCCGGCTCATGCAGGCACAGGGAACCGCCCCCTGTCAAACGCAGGGAGCGGTCCGGTGTCGGTGTTCTTACTTGCAGTCGAGCTTGGGGTTGATCAGCGCGGAGATCTTCGCGTCACCCATGTTGTCCTTGGTGACGAGATTGGCGCCGGTGTCGACGTTGGCATCGACCTTCTCGCCCTTGGACACGGCGAGCGCGGTCTTCACGCCGTCATAGCCCATGCGGTAGGGGTCCTGCACGACGAGGGCGGCGGTGGTGCCGTCC
>JBEHYU010000089.1:0-5944 GCA_048498015.1 Pseudomonadota bacterium | reverse complement strand
GCGAACGCGGCGGTGGGCGTGTTCACGCGCTACCGTCAGGCGTCCTCGCCCCTTTGGGGAGAGGGTGCCGAGCGTAGCGAGGCGGGTGAGGGGCAGTAGTTCTGAAGATATCAGATCACCATTCCACCCACTGGCCGGTCGGCCGCGCCCATACCGACGTCGCCGGGCGGGCGGTGAACAGGTCGGCCAGCGGCTTCATCTCGTCGGGATCGGCATAGACCGCCTGCATGCCTTCGGCATCGAACCAGATATCGACGCCGATGGCTTCGAGCGCATCGGGACGGTCGGCGCGGAAATACCACTCGCGCGCCATCAGGCCTTTCGCCCGGTTGCCGTTGAGGGCCTTGCGGGTGGCTTCCGTCAGGATCTTGCCGGCGCCCTCGCGCGAGGCGATGGGACCGCGCACGAGGCCGACGAAGCGGTCGTTGCGGCCGGCGGGCGAGGGCAGGGTGATCTTGGGCAGATTGGGCGCCGGCGCCCACACCACGGGCTCGCGGCTCTTGAACACCATCTCGCCGCCCTTTTGCACCTGCGGATCGGAGAAGAAGGTCATCAGGCCATCGACGCTGTTCCAGTAGTCGATGAAGAGCAGCTTGTTGTCGGCGGCGCTCGGGCCGGCCGGCACGTAGACGGCATGGCTGAGATCGCCGAAGGAGCGCGCCGCGGCGACGCCCTGGTCGGATCCGGCGGCCATGTTGTGGGCCTGGCGGGTCTGCTCGCGCTCGCCGGCGGCGGGGACGCCCTCGACAGTGAGCAGGAACTGCATCGGGGTCGGGTCGATCCTGAGGGTAAAGGGCAGGCTGGTCATCGAAACCTCCATGAGCCGGTCGGAAGCGCCGGCTGAGGTCGCCCAATCAAAACCCATCGAGAAGATGTTCAAGAACATCTTTTGCTGCTCTGCTAGCGTCGGGAAATCGGAGGATCGCCATGCCCTATTCGCCCGTCCACAAGCAGCAGACCCGCAGCCGCATCGTCCAGGCGGCGCGAAAGCTGTTCAACCAGCGCGGCTTCGAGGCCGTGTCGATCAGCGAGATCATGAGCGAGGCCGGGCTGACGCATGGCGGCTTCTACAAGCACTTCGCCCGCAAGGAGGACCTCTACCAGGAGGCGGTGCTGGAGTTCATCTGCCAGCAGATGCCGGAGGCCTGGCAGCGCCGCTTCGTCGATCCGACGCAGGCCGGCCCGGCGCTCGCGCGGATGATTCTCGATGCGTATCTGAGCGACGATCATCTGGAAGATCGGGCCGCTTCGTGCCCGATGATTGCGCTGCCCTCGGACGTGCAGCGCGGTAATGAGGGCGTGCAGGGGGCCTTCCGGCAGGTGCTGGAGATGATGGCCGGGGCGTTCGAGGCCAATCTCGAGCCGGCGGCTCGCCCGGCGCGGCAGCGGGCGCTGGCGCTCACCGCGATGGCGGTGGGGGCGATGGTGCTGGCCCGTTCGGTCGGCGATGAGGTGCTGGCCCGGGAACTGCGCGATGCGGCCCGCAACGAGGCCTATGCGCGGCCCGGCTGGGGCCTCAACGAAGCGGTGGCGGCGGCGGCGCAGTGATTCTGTGCTTGCGGGCGGGTGGGGCTTGCACTAGAACAAAAAGAGAACAAACGGGAGAGCGTCATGTCCGACTATGTGATCGATTATTTCGAATTGCCGTCTTCGTCGGCGATCGACAGCCGCGGTTTCTTCGAGCAGGCCTTCGGCTGGAGCTATGTCGACTATGGGGGCAGCTATGCGGAGATTCGGGGGGCGGGGCTGACCTTCGGGGTCAATGCCGACACGGCCGATCGCAGCGTCTCGCCGATGCCGGTGATCCACGCCAAGGACCTCGAGGCGGCCGTGAAGGCGGTGGTGGCGGCAGGCGGGGTCATTACGCGCCAGCCCTACGATTTCGCCGGCGGGCGGCGGTTCTTCTTCCGCGAGCCGGGCGGCGCCGAAATGGCGGTGTACGTGTCGACGGAGTAGAGTGCCGGAGCGCATCGGCCGGAGACTGTCACCCATGAAATTGTTGCTCACGTCCGGCGGCGTGTCCAACGCCAGCATCCGCGGCGCGCTGGTCGAGTTGCTGGGCAAGCCCATCGCCGAGTGCAATGCGCTCTGCATCCCGACGGCCGAGTGGGGGCATCCCTGGTGCACGCCGGCTTCGGCCTGGCGGTTCGTTGCCGGCCGGACGCCGGCGCCGATGGTCGACCTGGGCTGGAAGTCGGTGGGCGTGCTGGAGCTCACGGCGCTGCCCACGATCGGCGAAGAGCGCTGGGTGCCGTGGGTGCGCGACGCCGACGTGTTCCTCGTCGATGGCGGCGAGGCGACTTATCTCGCCCACTGGATGCGCGAATCGGGGTTCACCGGGCTGATGCCGTCGCTGACCGACAAGGTCTGGGTGGGCGTCAGCGCCGGCAGCATGGTGATGACGCCGCGGATCGGTGCCGATTTTGTCGGCTGGCGGCAAGGCGGGGGCGATGACCGCACGCTGGGCGTGGTCGAGTTCTCGATTTTCCCGCATCTGGGGCATCCGGACATGCCCGACAACACGCTCGACAATGCCCGCAGATGGGCAGTGGAGATCGCCGGCCCGGCCTATGCGATCGACGACCAGACGGCGATCCGGGTCGCCGATGGCGGGGTCGAGGTCGTCTCGGAGGGTAACTGGACGCGGCTCGATCCCGCGTCCTGACGGCGTCAGCCGCTGGTGGCGGGGGCGGCGTCGGCCGCCGCGATCTGGGTGGGGGGCATGGGCTCGCCGTCGCGCTTCATCAGGTCGTTGATCTGGGCGATGGTCTGCTTGAAGGCGCCGGCGTCCTGGCTGGGCAAAGCGTGGTCGCGCGGCAGCTTGACGCTCAGCGGATCGACGAAATTGCCGTTGATGCGGATCTCGAAGTGGAGGTGGTTGCCGGTGGAGTTGCCGGTCGAGCCGACGAGGCCGATCAGCTGGCCCTGGCGCACGCGGTCGCCGGCCTTCACCAGGATCTTGGACTGGTGGCCATAGCCCGTCTCGTAGCCGTTGACGTGCTTGATCATGGTGTAGTTGCCGTAGCCGGACGACCAGCCGGCGCGCTCGACGATGCCGTCGCCGGCCGCGTAGATCGGCGTTCCACGCGGGCTCGCGAGGTCGACGCCGGTGTGCAGCTTGCGCGTGTGGAAGATCGGATGGACGCGCCAGCCGAAGCGCGAGGCCAGGCGTCCGCCGCCCTGCAGCGGCCGGCGGGTGAGGAAGCGCTTGCCGGTTTCGCCGTCCGGATCGTAGAAATCGACGGCGCCGTCATCAGTGCGGAAGCGGTAGAGCTGGCGCAGGGTAGAACCGAGTTTCAGCCCGACATAGAGCAGGTCCTGCTTGCCGTCCTTGTCCTTCTCGGTTTCCAGCACTTCGATGGAATCGCCGGGCGAGATCTTCTTGGTCAGGTCGACGTCGTAGGCGTACATCGCCACGATGCGCTTGGTGATGTCGTCGGGAATATCGTGCTTGCGGGCGGTCTCCCAGATGGCGCGATAGACCGTGGGGAGGTTGGAGACGTTGACCTCTTCGGTGTCTTCGTCCGGGAACTTGATCTCGGACGGCGCCAGGCCCAGCACGTACGCGCCGCGATCGGTCAGCGCCACGGTGGCGGCGTGCTTGTCGGTGTTGCTGGCGTCGTCGTGCACATAGATGGACAGGCGATAGGGGATCAGCGTGTCCGAGGTGCGCGAGGCGCCGAACAGGATGCGCAGGCGCGCATGGGCGGGCAGCGTCGGGTCCGGATAGACGTTCTTGAGCGTGCCGCCGATGGCGTCGATCATGGCCTGTGTAAAGCCGTTCTTGAGCAGGATGTCCTCGATCTTGGTGGGTTCCTTGATCGTCAGGATACGCTCGGTACGGCCGAGGCCGGCCTGGTCGGCCGTGGTGGTCTTGGGCAATACGGTGACGTTTTCGGCGACGCCGCCGAGCCCGCCATCGTCGACGACGCCGAGCTCGCGCAGCGAGGTCGTCTCGGGCGCGTAGGCGAGGCCGGCGCCGGTATCGCCATTGCCGTTGACCGAGACGTCGTCGCCGCCTTCGCCGAAGAAACTCTCGAGCGTCTGGCGCACGAAAGCCTCGGCCATCTGGTCGTTGATGGCGCGCGGTGGAACGAGAGTCGTGGGTAGAGCGGCGGTCTTGATCGAGACTTCGCCCTCGACCTCGGCGCCATAGATTGCCGTATTAGGATCGGTGTCGGGCGTCATGATCGGCTGGGTGGAGTCGATCAGCGACGCAGGATCGTAGGCCGGCACGTCATCCGATAGCGCCGTCGCGGCCGTCGCCAGCGTGGCGCGGATGCGCTCGAAGGGCTGCTTCTTGATCATGTCGCGGCCATCGACCGTTTCCTTGATCGAGGCCTCGACGATCTCGGTCTCCGACTTGGTCTCGGTGACCGGGCGCACGCGGTTGGTCTTGTTGATGAGATCGGTGGCGGTCTGGGAATCGTCGGTGACGATCTGCAGCGCTTCATAGGCGGTCGAGAAAGTGTCCTGGCCCTGGAAGCTCACATAGAGCGCGGCGCCCATGAGCAGAACGGAGGTCAGGCCGGTCATCACCGTGCCGGTCAGCCAGGCAAAGCTGAGCTCGCGGCCCTGCGGAATGTCGCCATCGGTGGAGGCGACGGTCAGCGCCGGCCCGTCCTCGAAGCCGGCGCGCACCAGAGCGAGCGTGCGATTGCGTTGCGCCGGATTCACCCGAGGTCTACCCCACCGTCATTGTCTTGTGGCCGGCGAACCCGTCTGCCCGGGTCCAGCGCGGCGAATTGATGGCGCGGTCCTCCCGCCCCGTCAAGCCGCACTGGTCGGCGGGAAATGCGGCAAGTTTCCGGCTAGAGGGGGATTAGGCGGTCGAGCCGACTTTGGGGCTGGCACGAGCGGCCTCCCCCACCATGCTTCGCATGGCCCCCCCTCCCCGCAAGGGGGAGGGAGACCGACTGGGAGGTTGTGCTAGCCTTGAACATGGCCAAGAACCGAGCCAGGTCACTGCGACGGCGCATGTCTCTGCCAGAAGCCAAGCTGTGGACGATGCTTCGCCGCGAGCCGTTCGAGACGTTCCACTTCCGCCGGCAGGTCGAATTTGGTCCGTACTATGCGGATTTCGCGTCGCACGGGGCAAAGCTGGTCATCGAGGTCGATGGCGCCACGCACTTCGAGGACGCGCAGATCGAGTACGACGCGCGCCGCACGGCCTTCATCGAATCCCAGAGCTACCGGGTCATCCGCTTCACCGGCACCCAGATTCTCGGTCGCAGCGCGGACGTTGCGGCCACAATTGGCGCCCATCTCGGTCTCGGACCCTGACCCCTCAGTCGGGTATCCTTCCCCTGGTGGGGAAGGGGAACCGGCCGCAGGCCGGTGGATGGGGGGAGGCCGCTTGCGCCTCGCCCCCAATAGTCCGCCGACCCAGATTCCGCTGCCATACATCCCCAGTTCAGGAAAAAACGCGTCCTGACTCCCATTCGGCTGTCATGCTCTTGCAAGTTTTCCACTCCGCCCCCATCTGTCGGCAGTCGGCGCGGCGGGGCGAAACCCCCCGCGCGCCGGGGTTTTTCGGGTTCAAAATCGGCGATTTCGTTTTTTGTCGGTTTTGTCATTTTCGGGTGTTGACAGCAAAATCAGCCGCCCATATAACCCGCCTCGCTGATGACGAAGCGCTGCGGCGCCGACGTCGAAAGCGAAATCAAGGAATGGCAGAGGTGCTGCCGGGCAACCGGAAGAACCTTCCTGTTCCCAAAAATTAGGAAGCCCTGCTTCCACTGACGCTGCCCTCGAAAGAGGCTCCCAGGGTCCGCTCTTTGACATTGTGAAGATGGAAGAAAGGGAAACGTGGACGGCGAGGTTCTTGCGGTCTGATCGTGAGATCGGACAAACAGACTTCGACGGTACGTTTTCTCTAAGAGGTACACTACCAATCACGCGCGGTTCGCCGCGTAGTGACAGGTGTGTGTCCTCGTCAATTGCA
>JBEHYU010000088.1:0-6692 GCA_048498015.1 Pseudomonadota bacterium | reverse complement strand
GCGCCGGTCGTCGCGCTGCCGATCTTCCTGCGCCTCGGCCTCTACCGGGCGGTCATCCGCTATCTGCCCGAGCGGGCCATCTTCACCATCGTGTGGGCCATGGTGCTGGCGACGCTGGGCTGGGTCTTCGTGCTGTTCATCGCCGAAGTCAGCCGCATGGCCGTGCTGCCGCGCACCGTGCCGATCTTCTACTTCCTGCTCGGCACCATCGTCGTCGCCGGCTCGCGCTTTCTGGCCAAGACCATCCTCTATCCGTCCCAGCCCGGCGCCGAGACGCGACAATCGGTGCTGATCTACGGCGCCGGCGAGGCCGGCCGGCAGATCGCCGCCACCCTGACCGGGCAGGGCAGCATGCAGGTCGTCGGCTTCCTCGATGACGACCGCAATCTGCACGGCCGGGATGTGTCGGGCGTGCGCGTGCATGCGCCGGAGCGGCTTGGCGATCTCATCGACGATTACGGGGTGAGTGAAGTCATCCTGTCGATGGCCTCGATCGATGCGGCGCGGCGCCAGGCGATCTACTCCAATCTGAGCCACTTCCCCGTCAAGCTCAGGACGCTGCCGTCGCTGCGCGAGATCGCCTCGGGCAAATATCAGGTCAGCCAGCTGCGCGACATCGACATCGACGATCTGCTGGGGCGCTCCTCGGTGCCGGCCGATCCGGAGCTGCTGCAGCAGATGATCGCCGGCAGGGCCATCCTCGTTTCGGGCGGCGGCGGTTCGATCGGCTCGGAACTGTGCCGCATCATCGTGCGCCTCGAACCCAAGGCGCTGGTGGTGCTGGAGGCCAACGAGTTCGCGCTCTACCAGATCGAGCGGCAGCTGTTGAACGGTTTCGGCGTGCCCGTGGTGCCGGTGCTCGGCTCCGTCGGCGACGACCATCTGGTTCGCCGCACCCTCGAGGCGCACCACATCGACGTGGTCTTTCACGCTGCGGCGCACAAGCACGTTCCGCTGGTCGAAGCCAACGTTCTCGAAGGCGTGCGCAACAACATCTTCGGCACCGAGACCATCGTGCGGGCCGCGTTCGACAAGGGTGTGTCAGACTTCGTCCTGATCTCGACCGACAAGGCGGTTCGTCCCACCAACGTCATGGGGGCGACCAAGCGCTGGGCCGAGCTGATCGTGCGCCGCTTCGGCGACGAAGCGGCGGCGCGCAAGACCAGCCAGCGCTTCGCCGCGGTGCGGTTCGGCAATGTGCTGGGCTCGAACGGCTCGGTCGTTCCGCTGTTTCGCGAGCAGATCGCGGCGGGCGGGCCCGTCACTCTGACCGACGAGCGGATGACCCGCTATTTCATGTCGATCCACGAGGCCGCCGAGCTGATCGTGCAGGCCGGCGCCCTGAGCGAGGGCGGCGACATCTTCCTGCTCGAGATGGGCCAGCCGGTGAAGATCCGCGATCTCGCCGAGAACATGATCAAGCTGGCCGGCCTGACGATCAGGACCGACGCCAATCCCGGCGGCGACATCGCCATCGAGGTCACCGGCATACGGCCGGCCGAGAAGCTCTATGAGGAGCTGTTCTACGATGCCGCCCAGGCGAGCCGGACGCGCCAGCCCAAGATCCTGCGGGCGCGCATGGCCGAGCGCAGCAACGCCGATTTCGGCGCATCGCTCGACGAGCTGCGCGCGGCGTTCGAGCGGCAGGACGAAGTCGAGGTCCGCCGCATCCTGTTTTCGGTGATCGACCTAAGCGCGGCCTAGGTTCGG
Organism: Pseudomonadota bacterium; assembly: GCA_048498015.1. Taxonomy (GTDB): domain Bacteria; phylum Pseudomonadota; class Alphaproteobacteria; order Rhizobiales; family Devosiaceae; genus Devosia_A. The sequence continues at coordinate 4,982 of JBEHYU010000088.1, read as the reverse complement.
CCGCTCGGGAGCGCCCGCGCCCAGATAGAGCGCGAGGCCGATGAGCGGCAGATAGGCGACGCCCACGGCAAGCCAGCCCCAGCTCGGCGCGGCGTAGGCGAGGGGCAGCAGCCAGATCAGGTTGAGGCCGATGAAGCTCAGCGTCACCCGATGGTGCGACGACCAGCGTCGCGACAGCACCTGATAGGCGTGCCGCCGGTGCGCCTCGAAGACCTTCTCGCCCAGCATGAGGCGGCGGATCAGCGTCACTGTCGCGTCAGTGACGAACGCCGCTGCAAGGATCACCCATTGCGGCAGCGTGAGCCAGCCGCCGGCGATGGTCACCAGCGCCAGAATGGCGATGACGAAGCCCAGATAGGTGCTGCCGGCATCGCCCATGAAGATCCTGGCCGGCGGCCAGTTCTGGACGAGGAAGCCGGCGGTTGCCGCGCCCACCCCGAGCAGCACCCACAATGTTGTCTGCGCGGTGAAGCCCGAACCTTGCAGGGTCCCGAGCAATGCCGCTGCACCGCACATGAAGATCGCCTGCGATCCGGCGATGCCGTCGATGCCGTCCATGAAGTTGAACAGGTTGACCCAGTAGACAATGGCAATGAGCGCCAATGCCGCGACGAGCAGCGGCGGCAGGGCGATGCCCACTTGCTGCTGCAGTGCACCGAGCGGCACGCCCAGGCCGATGGCGATGCCGACGAGCACCACCTGGGCGGCGAGCCGCACCCGGGCGGGAAGCGGCCGGCGGTCGTCGTAAAATCCGACGGCGGCAACGAGCAGGGCCGTGACCAGCACCAGGATATTCGGCCACGGTTGCGTGAGAGCTGCCGCCGCTGTCGCGATGCTGCCGCCGAGGACAATGCCCACGCCGCCGCCGCTCGGGGTCGGGATGGTGTGGGACGAGCGCGCATTGGGCGACTGCACGACGCCGAGGCGCGTGGCGTTGCGGCGGATCAATGCCGTCGCGGCGTAGGCGGCCAGCGCGGCGACGACGAGGACTGCGAGGTTCAGGACCATCATGGGGCTGGTTTTATGGGGGAGGCGCGATGGGCACAACTGCCGCCACGGTGGGCGCCCTTCTCCCGCAGCGAAGCGTACGGGGGAGGGTGACCAGGCGAAGCCTGGTGGAGGGGGGCGGCCGCTTGCGCGGTGCGTGGGGCCGCCCCCTTCCGTCGCGCTGACGCGCGCCACCTTCCCCCGTACGCTTCGCTACGGGAGAAGGGCGCCGACTGCGGCTCTCGGGACTACTGCGCCTTGCCGGCCTTTTCGGCCTTGGCCTCGTCGTACCACCAGATCGTCGGGAAGCCCGTCGAGTATTTCGGCAAATTGTCCGCATGGCTGAAGCGGTCCCAGCGGGCGATGCGTTCGTTGCGAAGGCTGTAGGACGGGATGACGAAGTAGTTGTTGAGCAGCACACGGTCGAGCGCATGGGTCGCTGCCAGCAGGTCGTCGCGATCCTTGGCGAACACCACATCGTTGATCAAGGTGTCCACGGCGGGATCGGCGATGCCGGCGTAGTTGGACGTATTCGGATCGGCGGCGGACTTGGAACTCCAGTAGAAATTCTGCTCGTTGCCCGGGCTGAGGCTTTGCGACCAGCCGTTGTAGGTCACGTCGAAATCGCGGCTGCGGATGCGGTTGATGTACTCGGCCGAGTCGACCGAGCGGATCGTCGCGTCGATGCCGATCGATTTGAGGTTGGTCTGCCAGGCCGTTGCGACCGGCTCGATGGTCGGCCCGTTGAGCAGGATCTCGAAGCTCAGCTGCGTGCCGTTGGCGTCGACCAGCCGGTTGCCGTCAAGGTGGTAGCCGGCCTGGGTGAGCAGGTCGAGGGCGCTCCTGAGGTTGGCGCGCAGCTTCTGCGGATCGCCGGCGACCGGGTTGGTGTAGGGCGTCGTGAAGACCTCGGGCGGCACCTTGTCCTTGACCGTGTTGAGGTATTCGAGCTCCTTGCCCTCGGGCAGGCCGGAGGAGGCGAACGGGATGCCATAGAAGTACGAATTGATGCGCTCATACTGCCCGTAAAACAGCGTCTTGTTGAGGCTCTCGAAGTCGAACGCATAGAGCAGGGCGTGACGGACGCGGATGTCCTTGAACTTGTCCTTCCTGAGGTTCGGAATGAAGGCGACCATGGTGCCGCTGTCGGCGTAAGTCTGCGGGAACAGTTCCTGGACGATCTTCTTGTCCTTGACCGCCGGGAAATCGTAGGCGGTGGCCCAGCGCTTGGCGCGGTTCTCGCTCCACCAGTCGAACTGATCGCCCTTGAAGCCTTCGAAGGCCACGTCGGGCTCCCGGAAGAACTCGTAGCGGATCTCATCGAAATTGTTGGTGCCGATCTCCGTCGGCTCGTTGGCTGCCCAGTAATTGGGATCGCGCTCATAGGTGATCGACGAGCCGGGGCTGAAGGTTTTCATCTTGTAGGGGCCGGACCCCATCGGTGGCTCGAGTGTGGATGCGGAGATATCACGCTGCTTGCCGTTGGCATCCTTTCCCTCCCACCAATGCTGCGGCAGGATCGGGATCTGCCCGAGGATGCCCGGCAATTCTCGGTTGTTCTTGGACGAGAAGGTGAACGTTACCTCGTCGGGAGCCGTCACCTCGGCCTTGCTCACGTCCTGATAATATTGCTGCCGGTCGGGATTGAGCTTCACCAACTGGTTGAAGGACCAGACCACGTCCTGCGGCGTCACCGGCTGGCCGTCCTGCCACTTCGCCTTGGGGTTGATCTTGAAGGTGGCCGAGGACACATCCGGCGGAAAGGCGAGGGCACTGGCGATCAGCGGGTAAGAGGCGTTGGTGTCGCTCAGCGAGGGTTGCATCAGCGTTTCATAAACCAGGCCCAGGCCGTCGGCCGGTTCGCCTTCGGGCAGGATCGGGTTGAAGGTATCGAATCCGCCGAAAGAGGGGAGTCGCACCAAGCCGCCCTTGGGCGCATTCGGGTTCACATAGTCCCAGTGGTCGGTGACCGGCTTGGCATCGGGATTGGTGAGCGAAAAGGCGCTCAGCCACGGCCCGTTCTGCGCCGGATCGGCGGCGGCGGGAAGCGCCGGCAGGACGAGGAGGGCGGCAAGGGCGAAGGCGGCGGTTTTCATTGCGGGGCCTCTCGTTGGGCGGAAGCACACTGAGCTTCCGGCCGGATTTTGGTGAAACTGTAGCATGTCCCGGCGCCTCCGCTAGGCGAGGATGGGGGCGGTCGAGTGCAGGGCCGCGGCCATGAGCGCCCTTGTGTACTCGCTCTTTGGCGCGGCAAAGATCTCCGCGGCGGAGCCGGATTCGACGATCCTGCCGTCCTTCATCACCAGCACCTCGTTGGCGAGCGCGCGCACGACGCGCAGATCGTGGGAGATAAAGAGGTAGGTGAGGCCGTGTCGCTGCTGCAGTTCGCGCAACAGGTCGACGATCTGGGCCTGAATGCTCATGTCGAGCGCCGAGGTCGGCTCGTCGAGGACGACGAATTTGGGTTCGAGCACCATGGCCCGGGCAATCGCGATGCGCTGCCGCTGGCCGCCCGAGAATTCGTGCGGGTATTGCCCGGCGCGCGCCGGATCCAGCCCGACCTCGAGCAGGGCGCGCTCGACGCGGGCCCGCCGCCCGGCTTCGTCCAGTTCGGGAAAATGGACGCCCAGCCCCTCGGCGACGATGGCCCCCGCCGACATGCGGGGCGACAACGAGCCGAAGGGATCCTGGAAGACGATCTGCATATCCTTGCGCAGCCTCCGCAAGGCGCCCCAGGAGCGCGCCTGGATGTCCGAGCCGAGAAACACGATACGCCCTTCGGACGAGATCAGTCGAAGCAGCGCCCGGCCCAGCGTGGTCTTGCCGGAGCCGGACTCCCCGACGATGCCGAGCGTCTGTCCCGACCGCACGCTGAGGCTGACATCGTCCACCGCCTTGATGTAACCGACGGTGCGGCGGAACAGACCGCGCCGGACCGGAAACCAGACCCTGAGGTTTTGCGTCTCGACCACGATCGGGGCCTCCGGGTTGGCGACCGGCGGCTCGCCGTGCGGCTCGGCGGCGAGGAGCTTGCGGGTGTAGTCGTGCCGGGGTGCGGCAAAGACCGCCTCGGTCGCCCCCTGCTCGACGAGTTCGCCCTCGGTCATGACGGCGACGCGGTCGGCCACCTCGCGCACGATGCCCAGATCGTGGGTGATGAACAGCATGGCCATGCCGCGCTGCTTCTGGAGCCGGCGCAGCAGCTCGAGGATCTGCGCCTGCACCGTCACATCGAGCGACGTGGTCGGCTCGTCGGCGATCAGCAGATCGGGCTCGTTGGCAAGGGCCATGGCGATCATCACCCGCTGGCGCTGGCCGCCCGAAAGCTGGTGCGGGTAGGAGTCGAGCCGAGCTTCCGCGTCCGCGATACCGACTTCCCCGAACAGCTCGAGCGTGCGGGCCCGTGCCGCGGCTTTGCGCATGCCCCGATGGGTGGTGAGGATTTCGCTGACCTGCCGCTCGACCGTATGCAGCGGGTTGAGCGAACTCATCGGCTCCTGGAAGACCATCGAAATATCGGCGCCGCGGACGCCGCGCATCTGCCGATCGCTGGCGGTCACCAGGTCCTGGCCGTTGAAGACGATACGGCCCGAAATTTCTGCCGTCGGCGGCAGCAGCCGCAGGATCGAGGCGGCGGTCACCGATTTGCCCGAGCCGGACTCGCCCACCAGCGCCAGCGTGCGGCCCTTGTCGATCTCGAACGAGATGCCGCGCACGGCCTCGATGGTGCGGCCGTCGACGTGGAAGCTGATCCTGAGGTCTTCGACCGAGAGCAGGGCGCTCATGACAGCGCCTTGCGCGGATCGAAGGCGTCGCGCACCGCCTCGCCGATGAAGATCAGCAGCACCAGCATCAGCGAGATGATGAAGGGTCCCGAGAGCGTCAGCCACGGCGCATTGAGGTTGTCCTTGGCCTGGTTCAGCATTTCGCCCAGCGAGGGCGAGCCGGCCGGCAGGCCGAAGCCGAGAAAATCGAGCGCCGTCAGCGTGGTCACC
>JBEHYU010000087.1:0-6747 GCA_048498015.1 Pseudomonadota bacterium | reverse complement strand
CAGCCTCAACGCCGAGGCGCGACGGACGGAAGGCCGCGTCGGCATCCTGACGCCGGGCCAGCACAACGAGACCTATTTCGAGCACGCTTACATCGCCCGTTACCTTGGCTTCATGCTGCTGGAAGGCGAGGATCTGGTGGTCGACAACGGCCAGATGATGGTGCGGACGGTGGCCGGTCTGCAGCCGGTGAGCGTGCTCTGGCGCCGCATGGACGCCAGTTTCACCGATCCGCTCGAACTGCGTTACGACAGCCGCATCGGCACGCCCGGCATGGTCGAGGCGGTGCGCCAGGGCTCACTGTCGGTGATCAATGCGCTCGGCTCCGGCATCCTCGAGACCCGCGCCCTCTCCGCCTTCATGCCCAAGCTCAGCCAGGCCCTGCTCGGTGCGCCGCTCGAGCTGCCCACCATCGCCACCTGGTGGTGCGGCCAGCCCGCCGAGCGCCAGCATGTGCTCGACAATGTCGAGCGCATGATGATCGGCCCGGCCTTCTCGACCACGCTGCAGATCGAGGATCGCGAGCACACGCTGCTCGGCGGTGCACTCGAGGATGGTCCGCGAGCCGCGCTGAAGCGGCGGCTCACCGACGACGGCGCCGCCTTCGTCGGGCAGGAGCCGGTGACGCTCTCGACCGCGCCCGTCTACGTCGACGGCCAGCTTGTGCCGCGTCCGATCACGCTGCGCGTCTACGCGGCGCGCACCGCCAAGGGCTGGACCATCATGCCCGGCGGGTTCGCGCGCGTCGGCTCCGGACTCGACACCACCGCCATCGCCATGCAGCGCGGCGGCCAGGCGGCCGACGTGTGGGTCGTCAGCAGCAAGCCGGTCGAGCGGGTGACGCTGCTGCCGCAGGAGGGCGAAAAGCTCACGCGACAGTCGGTCGGCAATCTGCCCAGCCGCGCCGCCGACAATCTCATCTGGCTGGGCCGCTACGCCGAGCGCTGCGAGGCCACCGTCCGCATCCTGCGTGCCTATAATGCGCGGCTGGCGGAAGTCTCCAACCCCGACCTGCCGCTGCTCGCCGACACCCGGACCTATCTCGACGGCATCGACGTGGACGCGACCCACGCACTCCCGCAGGGCCTGCTGCTCGCGCTCGACAGCGCCGTGCATTCGGCCGGTCAGATCCGCGACCGCTTCTCGCCCGACGGCTGGTTGGCGCTCAACGACCTGCGCAAGACCGCCCGCAATTTCGCCGCGCGCGTGCAGCCGGGAGACGATGCCACCCGCGCCATGACCGTTCTGCTGCGCAAGCTCGCCGGCTTCTCCGGCCTCGTGCACGAAAACATGTACCGCTTCGCCGGCTGGCGCTTCCTCGAGATCGGGCGCCGGCTCGAACGCGGCATCCAGATCGCCGGCATCACCCGCTGGCTGACCCGCGACCGCGCGCCCGACGGCGCGCTCGACATGCTGCTCGAGGTGGGCGACAGCGTCATGACCCATCGCCGCCGCTACAATGTCAGCGCCGGCGCCGACTCCTACATCGACCTCCTGGTGCTCGATCCGCTCAACCCGCGCTCGGTGCTGTTCCAGGTCGCCGAGCTCAAAGAGCAGATCGAGAAGCTGCCTGGCGGCCTCGACGACGGCCAGCTGTCGGTCAGCGCCAAGGCGGTGCTGGAGCTGCATACCCAGCTGCGCGTCGCCGAGCCGGAGGACATGACCAGCGAGCGGCTCGCCGAGCTCGGCGCCGGCATCGCGCGGCTGGCCGGTCTCATCGCCGACGCCTACTTCGTCTAGCGCCATGCTCTATGACATCCGCCTCGAGCTCCACTACGACTACGAGGGGTTCGTGCATGGCGACCGTCACCTGGTGCGTGTTGCCCCAGCATCGCTGCCGGGCCGGCAACGGGTGATCGCCTCATCGATCGTTTTCGATCCCAAGCCCGACACCGAGAGCAATTTCGTCGACTTCTTCGGCAACCTCGTCACCACCATCTCCTACGCCGGCTATCACGACCGGCTGGACGTTCGTCTCAGCGCCCGCGTCGGCGTCGAGGAGAATGCGCCACCGGCCGATCTGTCCCCGGACCTGCCTGCCCTGCAGCGCGAGCTGACGGGCCTGTGGTCGCTCGACGCCAACTCGCCGCATCACTTCCTCGCGCCCTCGCCGCGCATCGCGCTGAGCAAGGCCATCACCGACTACGCCAGGCACAGCGTCGGCCGCACCACGTCGGTGCGCGCTGCGGCGATGGATCTCTGCCTCTCGATCCATCGCGATTTCGTCTACGACAAGAAGTCCACCAACGTCGACACCGCCCCGCTCGAGGCGTTTACACTCAGGAAGGGCGTCTGCCAGGATTTCGTCCATGTGATGATCGCCGGGCTGCGCGGCGTCGGCATTCCCGCCGCCTATGTCTCGGGGTTCCTGCGCACCATTCCGCCCAGGGGCAAGCCGCGGCTCGAGGGTGCCGACGCCATGCACGCCTGGGTGCGGGTCTGGTGCGGCCAGCACGACGGCTGGATCGAGTTCGACCCCACCAATGCGATGCTCGCCGGCCCCGATCACATCACCATCGGCTATGGCCGCGACTATGCCGACATTTCCCCCATCGTCGGCGTGCTGCGCACTTCCGGCAGCCACGAGACCAAGCAATCGGTCGACGTGATCCGGGTCGAATAGCCACAAGGGCGAACAACCGACAGCCGACGGCGGCGATACGGCCGCGCCCAACCACCGTTCGCCGCTCGCTTTTCGCTGCTTCCTCGCCCGCTGGAACCAACTTCCGCTCTGCCAGTTATTTGGCCAGCGCAGGTCATGCGCGCGTTCATAAAGCGGAGACCGGTCCTCCTCCCCGCCGGTCAAAAGACAAGGGCTCGAAGCAATGACACAGATGGAAATCAACGCTCTAGAGCATGCCGGACGCGCCGCCATGGTGTGGTCGCCGGAAGGCTATGACGGGCGTGTTCATCTGGGCGCCGTGTTGGGAGCCATGCTGCCGGCAATCGGCATCCTGGCGGCGGCTGTCGCCGTCCTGTTCGTGGCCTTCTGAGGTCAAGCGTCAACCAAAGGAGTACGCACAATGCTCAGCACAATCCTCATCGTAGTCCTCATCCTCCTTCTCATCGGCGCCATCCCGAGCTGGGGATACTCCCGCTCCTGGGGATACTTCCCGTCGGGCATAGTTGGCGTCGTGCTCGTGATCGTCATCATCTTGGTCTTGATGGGACGGATCTGAGCACCTGCGGGTCCTAGGTCGCCCCCCTTTCGACCCGCTTAACCACCCCGGTTCGCCCCCCCGCGAACCGGGGTGTTTGTTTGCACGGCGGAACTTCGCCCAGCGCTGGAACGTTGTCCGCCAAAGCGTCCAAAACCAGGAGAAATCATCATGGCCGACAATGACGAAGCGCCCGCTCGGGCCAATGGCGGTGCGCCCCATGCCGCGACGGCAGCTCCGCGCCGCCGCGCCGCAGCGGCCTCCTCGGGCACGCGCCGCCCACGCAGCGCCGCGCTGAAGGTGGATGCCGACTCGCTCGAAGGCCAGGTGGCTCAGCTGCAGCAGGATCTCAAATCCATCACCACCACCCTCGGCCGCATGGGCCACACCGCCGGCGACGAACTCAAATCGTCCGCCCGGGCCCGGGCCGACGATCTCGCCGCCCGCGGTCAATCGGCTTTCGAGAGTGCTCAGGACGAGTTCGGTGCCGTCGAGCGGCAGATCAAGGACGCCATTCGCGAAAAGCCGCTGACCGCGGTCGCGGGCGCCATCGCGCTCGGCTTCCTCATCGCCGTCATCACGCGCTGACGCCATGCTCGCACTCCTGGCGCCGCTCCTCTCGCTGCTCGGCATCGAGGCCGCCAGCGCCACCGCCAATCTCAAGCGTCAGGCCATCGTCTGGGGCTTGATCGCCGCCCTGGGCATCGTCGTGATCGCCTTCCTGCTGGTCGCCGCAAACACAGCGCTGGGCTACCTCGTGGGACCGGTGATCGCGCCGCTCATCATCGCCGTGGTGGCGACGCTGGTCGCCCTCACGATCTTCCTCGTGGCCCATCTCCAGGACAACCTCGCCGCCAGGCAGGCCGCCGAAAAGCACAAGAAGGCCGAGATCACCGCGCTCGCCACGACCGCGCTGATCACCGCCATCCCGCTGATCCTGCGGTCGCCGCTGTTCAGGGAAATCGGCCTGCCGGCAGGCGCCGCTCTGGCTTCAGCCCTTCTGCTCAGGGACCCGCACGATCGGCATCATAAGAAGCAACCTTGACCATACCCGGCGCGTTTTCCGGGCTCCGCCGCACGAAGGCGGAACCACAACCGAGGGGATTTGCCATGTCTCACATCAAACGGCAGATCGTGACGATCCTCAAGGACGACCAGCTTGAGGACAACGAGAAGATCGAAGTGCTGCGGCAGCTCGAGGCCGACTCGCTCAGCAAGGAGCGCAGCGCCACCGAGGGAATGACCGCGGTGGACGGCGACGATGGCGAAGATCTGAAGGCGATCGAGCAGGCTCTGCGCAAGCTCGGCCAGGAACCGGTGGAAGCCGGCGCCAACAGTCTCTAGCGTTCGATCATGAGTGACAGAGTTTGGAGCCCTGCCCGGCAATCCCGGGCGGGGCTTTCTTCAGGCTGATGCCAGCAACCCCGGGGTTGCGGATTCCCTGGCCTTCACCCGCGGCACGACAACCTTGAGCGCGCCCGGATGTATCGACAGGTCGACCTGTTGCCGGAGCGCAATCAATTCGCCGTCGATTACCGCAACCGCACCCGCTTTGCGATTGGGGAAGCGGATCGTCACGTCGTGCGCCTCCTTGTCGATGACCTCTGGAAGGCTCTTCCACTTGCCGCGCGCCAGCCCGAATGCGAGCTTCAACAGACCCCGCGCATCGAGCGGCTTCATGATGTAGACCCCCAGCACGCCGCGATCGAGTATGTCGGCGCGCGGCAGATGTCCCTCATCGAACGGATTGTTGGAAATCGAGATGCCGGCCGTGTGGCGGCGCTCGATGCCTCGCAATGTCACGACCTCCGCGGTGAAGTTCGGCGGCCGCGCCAGAACCCCCAGCGCCGCCCGGCATGAGGCAAGCATCTTGCCGAAACGGCTCTTGTAGCTGAGGCTCGATCGCAGCTTCACCAGCTTGGGATGTATGCCGACCGAGAACTGGTGCACGAACGGCCGGCCGTTGGCTGTCGCGATATCGATCTCCACTACCTCGCCGGTCGCAATCGCCTCGAGCGCCTCCTCGAGCTTGAGCGGCAGGCCGAGCGAGCGGGCGAACAGGTTCATCGTGCCGGCCGGGACCACGCCCAGCGGAATGCCGTATTTGTACGCGATGCCGGCGGCCGCCGAGATCGTGCCGTCGCCGCCCCCCGCCAGCAGCAGCTCGGCCTCACCGGCGGCGCGCCGCAGCTCGGCCATCAGCGACTTGCCGTCGACCAGGCGAACATCGAGATCGTGCCCGTGTGCGGCAAAGATCTCCCGCGCCCGGGCGGCGAAAGCCTCCATGTCGGTGGTCTTGAAGGTTCCGCCGTCGCGATTGAACACGCCAATGACGCGCATCTCATGCCCCCTAGCGCCAAAAGAACGGCCGGAATTGGCCTTCGTTCCTCAGATCAGCGGCCGCTTCGCCTCCGGCGGCCCGGTCCATCCGGAGACCTCGGCGAGGCCGGCTGGATCGAGCACTTCGCAGGCCCGGTCGTGCCAGCGTATGAGCTTGCGATCGGCGAGCTTGCGCAAGGTCTTGTTGGTGTGGACGATCGACAGCCCAAGGGTGTCGGCGACATGCTGCTGGCTGATCGGGATCAGCAGGGCCTTGTCTTCGATCAGGCCGACCGAGGTCGCCCGCTGATACAGAAAGGCGATCATGTAGGCGGCGCGCTCGATCGCCGAACGCCGGCCGACGCTGAGCAGGTTCTCGTCGAGCATTCGCTCCTCGCGCGAGGCAAGCCAGGTGACGTCGAAGCTGAGGCCCGGGTGGTTCTTGTAGAGGTCCACCAGCCGGTCGCGCTGGAACACACACAGGACCGCCGGCGAGAGCGCTTCGACCGAATGCTCCATCGCGCCAAGCACCGACCCCTGCAATCCGATCAGGTCGCCCGGCAGGCAGTAGTTGAGGATCTGCCGGCGCCCATCCTCGAGCGTCTTGAAACGAAACGCCCAGCCCGACAGCAGCGTGAAAAGTTGCGCGCTGTGCGCCCCCTCCGCCAGGATCGTGGCGCCCGGCTCGGCCACCAGCTCGCCGCGCTTGAAGTTCGAGACAAAGTGCAGCTCGGCCGGCGAGAATGCCCGGAACTGGGGCATGGCGCGCAGCGGACAATGCTCACAAGGGACCCGACGGGTGGAAACAGGCAGGATGACGCTCACTGGCTGGTTTCCTCGAAAATACCGTGGGTTGGGCCTGCAACGCCATCCTGTATGTTGCAGTTGCAGCCATTCGGACTGTCTTTTTTAAATGACGATTCAGCCCCTGCCCGGCCTCTTCGGCCGATCTCGGGGTACTCCTGTGCTGGCTGACAAGCGTCTCATCATCATCGAGGACGAGTTCCTCATCGCCCTCGACATGCAACGAACCCTCGAAGCGGCGGGGGTGGCGGAGTCCTTGCTGGCTCGCAATTTCGAGGAAGCGGCAGCGCTGGGCGCGGGCATCGCCGGCTTTGACCTGGTGATCCTGCCACCGCCTGCGCCTGGGGATTCTCACTACGAGGCGGTGGTCCGGACGATCCGCTCCCACGGACTGGCGATGCTGGTCTGTTCAGCGTTCCACGGCGCCGCCACCGCGATTCTGGGCGACGCCGAATTCCTCGACAAGCC
>JBEHYU010000086.1:0-6790 GCA_048498015.1 Pseudomonadota bacterium | reverse complement strand
CCGCGGCAAGACGCGGCCGGCGCGGGGGACAGGTGCTCATGCGGCTGAAGAGCCGGCGGGTGCGTGCGACCGAAAATCCCGGGATAGCGTGGCGGGACGAAAAGTCCCACAAACGCCGACTACCGGCTCGGACCGATCGTCCCGCCGCGCTCGCACTGCAGCAAAACCGGGGCACCGGAGGCTTTCGCTCGCCTGCAATTCGCGGGGGAGGGCTCTTTGACATCAGGGGAAGTTTCAGTCGGGACTCCTCTCCCGCTTGCGGGGGAGGGGGACCAGCCGCAGGCTGGTGGAGGGGAGTGCCCCACGCGCAGGCTAGCGCAAGCGGCTCCCCCTTCCGTCTCGCGCGACGCGCGATCCACCTTCCCCCTTAAACGGGAGAAGGACCCGACTCCGCCCCTTTATTGACTCTTTGCCATTTCGGCGTAAAAGCCGCGGACCGCCTGAGCAAAAGGGTTTTCGCATGCTGCGCGAAGACATCTTCGACATCGACATTATCGAGCTGCACCCTCTGGTGCCGGCGCTGGTTGTCGTGTTGCCGCTCCGGTTCAAGACCAAAACCACCAAAACCCCCTGAAGCTTTTCCCCGGGCCGCCTCCCGCCGGGGAGAGGCCGAAAGAGTTTGAGCCGCCGGAAACCGGCGCGGGGGATGGGGTCAAAGGAACCAGTTCATCATGGGTTATCGCGTCGCTGTCGTCGGGGCCACGGGCAATGTCGGCCGTGAAATGCTCAATGTGCTCGCCGACCGCAAGTTTCCGGCCAGCGAGGTGATCCCGCTCGCTTCGTCGCGGTCGCAGGGGCAGGAGATCAGCTTCGGGGACAAGCGCCTCAAGGTGCAGAACCTCGAGAATTTCGATTTCCACGGCGTCGATTTCGCGCTGATGAGCGCCGGCTCGTCGGTCGCCAAGGAGTATGGCGAGAAGATCGGCGCGACCGGCTGCATCGTGGTCGATAACTCGTCGTTCTGGCGCTACCACGCCGACGTGCCGCTGGTGGTGCCCGAGGTGAACGCGGCGGTGCTCGACGCCTACATGGCGCGCAACGATCGCAAGAACATCATCGCCAACCCCAACTGCTCGACGGCGCAGATGGTGGTGGCGCTGAAGCCGCTGCACGATTTCGCGACGATCAGGCGCGTGGTGGTGGCGACCTACCAGTCCGTGTCGGGCGCCGGCAAGGAAGCGGTGGACGAGCTGTGGACCCAGACCAAGGGCATCTTCGTCAACGACAAGCCGACGCCCAAGAAGTTCACCAAGCAGATCGCCTTCAACGTCATCCCGCACATCGACGTCTTCATGGAAGACGGGCAGACCAAGGAAGAGTGGAAGATGGTGGTCGAGACCAAGAAGATCCTCGATCCCAAGATCAAGGTCAGCGCCACCTGCGCCCGCGTGCCGGTGTTCGTTGGCCACTCGGAAGCGGTGAACGTCGAGTTCGAAAAGCCGATCACCGCCGACGAGGCGCGCGACATCCTCCGCGAGGCGCCGGGCGTCAGCGTGATCGACAAGCGCGAGGCCGGCGGCTACGCGACGCCGGTGGAAGCGGCGGGCGAGTACGATACGTATGTGAGCCGTATCCGCGAGGACGCGACGGTCGAGAACGGGCTGAGCCTCTGGGTGGTGTCGGACAATCTGCTCAAGGGCGCCGCGCTCAACACGGTGCAGATCCTCGAGACGCTGATCGAGCGCAACCTCGTCGAGCGCAAAGCGGCTTGATCGCGACTGGTGATGGGCCCCATCACCAGGACTTGTTTGCACTTGGGCGGGACTAGTGGTCCTGATGTCCTCTCCCCTCCTGCCCAAGTGATCCCATGACTCCCCGCGATATTTTCCTCGCCCTTGCCGTCGTCGTTGTGTGGGGTGTCAATTTCGTCGCGGTGAAATGGGGCGTGGCGGAAATCCCGCCGCTGCTGCTGAGCGGGCTGCGCTATGTGGTGGCGCTGACGCCGGCGATCTTCTTCATCAAGCGCCCGCAGGTTTCGGTCTGGCTGATCATCGCCTATGGGCTGACGGTCGGCGTCGGGCAGTTCGGCTTCCTGTTCTCGGCGGTGAAGATGGGCATGCCGGCGGGGCTCAGTTCGCTCGTGCTGCAGATCCAGGTATTCTTCTCGATCGGGCTCGCGGTGCTGTTTCTCGGCGAGCGGCCGAGCTGGGCGTCGCTGGTCGGGGCGCTGATCGCGTTCCTCGGCATCGGGGCGATCGCCATCGAGCGGCTGGAGGGCGCGGTGCTGGTGCCGCTGCTGATGACGCTGGCGGCCGCCGCCTCGTGGAGCGTCGCCAACCTCGTCAACAAGAAGGCCGGCAAGGTGGATGCGCTCGGCTTCGTGGTGTGGTCGGCGCTGGTGCCGCCGATCCCGCTGTTCCTCTTGTCCTATTTCATCGAAGGTCCGGGCGCCTGGTCCGATGCGCTGAGCCACATCACCTGGCTGGGCGGCGGCTCGCTGCTGTTCACCGGCTGGATTTCGACGATCTTCGGCTATGGCGCCTGGAGCTTCCTCTTCAGCCGCTATCCCGCGTCGTCGGTGGTGCCGTTCGCCCTGCTGGTGCCGATCGTCGGCATCGGCTCGAGCGCGCTGATCCTGGGCGAGAGGATCAGCGGGCTCGAATGGCTGGGGAGCGCGCTGGTATTCGCCGGGCTGCTGCTCAACGTGTTCGGGCCGCGGCTGACGCGCCGGCAGGCGGTGGCGTGATGCGCTGGATCGCGATCTTCACCGACAAGCCCGGCGCGCTCGCCATTCGCGAGGCCCAGTCGGCGGCGCATTTCGATTATCTCGAACAGCACCGCGAGCAGATCCGGCTGGCCGGCGGCGTGCGCGACGAGCCTGGCGGGCCGCCCGATGGCGGGCTGTGGATCATGGACAATATCCGCGACCGCGCCCATGCGGTGCAGCTGTGCGAAAAGGACCCGTTCTTCGTGGCCGGGCTGCGCCAGAGCTATGTGCTCAAGGCCTGGGGCTTCGCACCCTGCTACGCGGACGTGGAGCTCTAGCCGTCTACGGTCTCGGTGGCCGCGGGCAGATCCGGCCGCACGAAGTCGCCGGTTTCGTTGTCCATCACCCAGAGCTCGCCGGTCGAGATGTCGAACCAGGCGCCGTGCACGGTGAGCCGGCCATCGGCCTCGCGCTCCTTCACATAGGGGAAGGTGCGCAAATTGTTGATCGAGTTGCGCACGCTGAGCCGCTCCAGCACGGTTTCGCGCTCGGTGGGAGTGAGGAAGCTGTATTTGCCGACTTCGGCGCTGACCGGCGCCAGCATGTGCATCCACTTGCCGATGAAATCGCCCTGGGCCAGCGGGTTGCCTGGGTTGAGGGCCCAGCGGATGCCGCCGCAGCGGCCATGGCCGAGCACCACCAGGTCGGTGATGCTGAGCGCGTTGACGGCATATTCGATGCCCGCCGAGGTGCCGTGCTGGCCGGCATCGGGCTGGAAGGTCGGCACCAGATTGGCGATGTTGCGCAGCACGAACAGTTCGCCCGGGCCGGCATCGAAGATGGTCTCGGGAGCGGCGCGGCTATCGCAGCAGGCGATCACCATGGTGGTGGGAGCCTGGCCTTCGCGCGCCAGCTTCTTGTACTTGCCCTCGGCCTCCGCGTAGGGGCCGTGGATGAAGGCGGCATAGCCGTCGATCAGGTGCTGCGGAAAGCTGTGCATGACCCCGGATTACCGGTAAGTAGCGCGCTGTTCAACACCGACGGTCCACAGGGCAGCGATGCAGATATACCGATTCCTGAGCGGCGAGGACGATTCGAGCTTCTGCCACAAGGTCACCAAGGCGCTGAGCGAAGGCTGGGTGCTGCATGGCTCGCCGGCCTACGCCTATGACGCGGTGGCCAAGAAGATGAAATGCGGGCAGGCGGTGACCAAGACGGTGGCCGACCAGCCTTACGATCCGGACAAGAAACTGGTCGATTACCGCTGATGGCGCGGCCTTTGACGGAATTTTGCGCCTAAACGCCACCTGAACGGGCACTTCACGCCCGGTTCCGGCGGCGATGCCTAAACCTCCCCTCAAGAACGCGGCGAGATGAAGCCGCACCGAGTGGAGTACATGCAGATGCGCGTCAAAGTCCTGATCCTTGCCCTGGTGGCCGCGATCATCGCCTTGCCGGTTCCCGCGAGCCAGTTCCTCCTTGGGACGTCTGCGCCATCCACTCCCCCATCTGTTGCAGCAGCCAGGGGCCATGAGAGCCTCGGCCTGCTGCTGCAGGACCCCTTCCTGATCGACAGCCTGAGCTACAGCCGGCCCGCCTCGTTCCTCGATACCGAGGCGGCCGCCTAGGCGAAAACGCCCGAAATCCGGGCGTATTGCAGCAGCATGATGGTTTTGGCGTCGGCGATTTCGCCGCTCTCGACCAGCGTGAGTGCCTCGGCGAAGGGGAGTTTAATGACTTCGATGTCCTCCCCTTCGCCCTCGAGGCCGCCGCCGGTTCCGGCCGGCCGGCCATTGACCAGCCCGAGGTACATCGTCACCCGCTCGGTCACCGAACCGGGGCTCATGAAGCAGTCGAAGGCCTTGACCAGCTTGCCGACGCTGTAGCCGGTCTCCTCCACCGCTTCCTTGCGGACGCAGGTTTCGGGATCGTCGCCATCGAGCTTTCCGGCGCAGACTTCGATGAGATAGGGGTTTTCGCCGCGATAGAAGGCCGGATAGCGGAACTGGCGGATGAGCACGACCGTGCCGTCGGCGGTGTCGCAGAGCAGCACGGCGGCGCCGTCGCCGCGGTCATAGGTCTCGCGCGTCTGGCGCTGCCAGCGGCCATCGCGGCGCCGGAGCTCGAATTCGTGCTTCTGCACGAGGCCGAAGAAATCCGACAAGGTCGTATCGGCAAGCGGCTTGAGGAAGTCGGCCACGATCAGGTTCCAGGGCAGGGACCGGCTTGTCGCACGATTCCGAAGCTGAACCCAATCTGAATGGCGGCTTCAGCACGGTTACATCCGGTTCACCATAAAAGCGGCGATCCTCCAGAACGGAGACTGGCCCATGCACCGAATCGCCGCTGCCTTCGTCATCACCGCCGCCGTGCTCGCCCTCAATGGCGGCATGCTGCGCGAGGCGTTTGCCGAGCAACCGGCCGGGCGCCTCGGGGTGCCACCGCTAGGGGTGGTACAGCCGATCCAGTTCAAGAGCGCCAAGGTCTTGAGTTTGCTGCTGGTTCTCGAAGCGCTGCGGCAAAATCCGGTGTCGCTGGAACAGCCGAAAGGCTGACCTGCCCCGCGTCATTCCGCTTTGACCTTGTCATGGGTGGCGGGTAGAAGTCTCGAACCATTCCAATCTGTTGGCGCCCGGCCTCGTGCCGGCGTGCCGTCGAGACGCCCATGGCAGCCCGCTCCCGGCCCCTTTCGCCCCATCTGCAGGTCTACAAATTCACGCTGACGATGGCCAATTCCATCATCCAGCGCGGCACCGGCATGGCGATGTATTTCGGCACCATCCTGATCGTGCTGTGGCTGGGCGCGGCGGCGCTGGGCGAGGGGCCGCTCGGCTTCGTCGATGCGGTGCTGGCCTTCTGGCTGGTGCAGGTGATCCTGTTCCTCGCCACCTGGGCGTTGTTCCACCACATGCTGGGCGGCGTCCGGCATTTCATCTGGGATTCGGGCAACCTGCTCGATCCGGCCGGCCGGCAATGGATCACCCGCATCCAGTTTGTGCTGTCGATCGTGCTCACCCTTGGCGCCTGGGCGCTGTTCGTGTGGTTCCGATGACCGACAAGGGCGCGATTTCAAATCCGAAGACGCATTACGGCTCGGCGCACGAGGCGACGCGGCATTTCATGACGCAGCGCATCACCGGGCTGCTCAACGTCGCCTTCACGATCTTCTTCGTCTGGTTCGTGGTGCGGCTCGCCGGGGCCGACCGGGCCGACATGGTGGACGTGGTGCGCAACCCGTTCGTCGCCATCGTCCTTTGCCTGCTCATCGTCAATGTATGCATCCACATGCGCATCGGCATGAACGAGGTGATCGAGGACTACATCTACGAGCCGGGCCAGCATCGGCTGCTCACCACGCTGAACGCGATCTTTGCGATCGCGGTGGCGGTGGCGACGGTGCTCGCCGTGGCTAAAATAGCATTCTGGGGTTAGCGTATGGCCGCCTACGACATCATCGACCACGAATTCGACGTGGTGGTCGTGGGGGCCGGCGGCGCCGGCCTGCGCGCCACGCTGGGCATGGCCGAGCAAGGCTTCAACACCGCCTGCGTGACCAAGGTTTTCCCGACGCGCTCGCATACCGTGGCGGCGCAGGGTGGTATCGCGGCCTCGCTCAAGAATATGGGTCCGGACTCCTGGCAGTGGCATATGTACGACACCGTCAAGGGGTCGGACTGGCTGGGCGACAATGACGCGATGGAGTACCTCGCGCGCAACGCGCCGGCGGCCGTGTACGAGCTCGAGCATTACGGCGTGCCGTTCTCGCGCACCGACGAAGGCAAGATCTACCAGCGGCCGTTCGGCGGTCACATGACCGAGTTCGGCGACGGCCCGCCGGTGCAGCGCACCTGCGCGGCGGCGGACCGCACCGGCCACGCCATCCTCCACACGCTCTACGGCCAGTCGCTGCGCCACAATGCGCAGTTCTTCGTCGAGTATTTCGCGCTCGACCTGCTGCTGGGCGAAGATGGCTCGGTGCAGGGCATCATCGCCTGGAAGCTCGACGACGGTACGCTGCATCGCTTCCGCGCCAAGCTCACGGTGCTGGCGACGGGCGGCTATGGCCGCGCCTATTTCTCGGCGACCTCGGCGCACACCTGCACCGGCGACGGCAACGGCATGGTGGCGCGCGCCGGCCTGCCG
>JBEHYU010000085.1:0-6920 GCA_048498015.1 Pseudomonadota bacterium | reverse complement strand
CGACACCTTCCTCTACGTCAACGTCGATGGTATCGGCCAGATGACAGTGCGCGCCGAGGGCGAGCAGATGCTCAACCACGGCGACACCGTGTGGCTGACGCCCGACCCGTCCCGCATCTACCGCTTCGACAAGGACGGCCGGTCGCTCAAGGCCGCCTAGGAGTTTTGGACTATGCCTATCGAACTGTCGCGCGCTGCCTTCAAGGAACTGTCGGAAACGGCCGCCGTGCCTGCCTACGATCCGGCTTCGCTCAAGGCCGGCATCTTCCACTTCGGCGTCGGCAATTTCCATCGCGCGCACCAGGCGGTCTATCTCGACGACCTGTTCGGCCTCGGCCGGGACCATGACTGGGCCCTGATCGGCGCCGGTGTCCGCCCCGCCGACGAGGCGATGCGGCAGAAACTGATGAGCCAGGACTGGCTCACCACCGTGGTCGAACAGGAAGCCGACCTTTCCACGGCCCGCGTCACCGCCGCCATGATCGACTATCTCGAGGTCGGCGACAGCGCCGCCATTATCGCCCGCCTCGCCGACCCCGCCATCCGCATCGTCTCGCTGACCATCACCGAAGGCGGCTACTACATCGATCCGGCGACGCAGCGCTTCGACCCCGCCCACCCCGACATCGTCGCCGACGCGAGAAATCCCGCCGCGCCCAAAACCGTTTTCGGCCTCGTCCTCGCCGGCCTCGCGGCGCGCCGCAAAACCGGCACGATCCCCTTCACCGTAATGAGCTGCGACAACATCCCCGGCAATGGCCACGTCACGCAGAATGCCGTCGTCGGCCTCGCATCGCTGTTCGATGGCGGGTTGGCCCAATGGGTCAAGGCCAACGTCGCCTTCCCCAACGGTATGGTCGACCGCATCACCCCGGCCACCGGCGACCGCGAGCGCAATCTGCTCAGCGAGAATTTCGGCATCGCCGACAACTGGCCGGTGTTCTGCGAAAGCTTCAGGCAATGGGTGCTGGAGGATCATTTCCCCGCCGGCCGCCCGGCGCTCGAACAGGTCGGCGTGCAGTTCGTCGCCGACGTCGCGCCCTTCGAGCACATGAAGATCCGCATCCTCAATGGCGGTCACGCCACTATCGCCTATCCGGCGGCGCTCATGGACATCCACTTCGTCCACGAGGCGATGGAGAGTCCGCTCGTCCGCGGCTTCCTCGAAAAGGTCGAGCGCGACGAGATCATCCCCATCGTCCCGCCGGTGCCCGCCACCAATCTGCAGGACTACTACAGCCTCATCGACCGCCGCTTCTCCAACCCCAAGATCGGCGACACCATCACGCGGCTCTGCCTCGACGGCTCCAACCGCCAGCCCAAATTCATCCTGCCCTCCGCCGCCGACCGCCTCAAAGCCAACCAGTCGGTCACCGGCCTCGCTTTGGCCTCGGCCCTATGGTGCCGCTACTGCTTCGGCGAAACCGACAGCGGCAAACCCATCCCCCCCAACGATCCCAGCTGGGACCGCCTCACCACCCAGGCCAAACGCGCCAAAGCCGACCCGAAAGCCTGGCTCGAAATGACCGACATCTTCGGCGCCCTGGCCGAAGACCAGCGCTACGTCGCTGCCTTCTCGCACGCGCTGAACGCGCTGTGGGCCAACGGCACGAAGGCGACGCTCGAGGCTTATCTCGCCGGGCGGCTGTAGCTGTCCCGACTGAAGCCAAGAACCCCCTCACCAAGCTTCGCTACGCGCTGACGCGCTAGCCTCGCTATCCTCTTCCACCAGGGGAGAGGATATCAGTGCCGACTTCGCCGCTTGCGCGATGTCATCCTCCCCCTGGTGGGGGAGGATAGCGAAGCTTAGCCGAAGGCTTGGCGCAGCTTGGTGAGGGGGTGTTTGCCATCAGTCGGCAACTAGACGCCCCCCACCCAGATGCTACCCTCCGCCGCATGACCTCGCTTATCCGCCTCATCATCTTCGATTGCGACGGCGTCCTCATCGACAGCGAGCCGCTGGCCATGCGGGTCCTGCTGCGCACCATCGAGCATGCGGGCGTCACCATCCCGCCCGACTATGGCTTCCGCAACTATCTCGGCCGCAGCTTCGCCTCCATCGCCGACAGCCTCGATGAGCTGCACGGCCTGCAGCTCGACGATGCCGCCGTCGAGGCGATGCGGCTCGACCTCTACGAGACCTATCGCCGCGAGCTGAAGCCGATGGCCGGCCTGCTCGACGTATTGCCCGAGATCGGAATCCCGTTCTGCGTCGCTTCCTCGAGCCAGATGGAGCGCATCAACACCAGCCTCGAGATCACCGGCCTGACGGAGAAATTCCACCCCGCGATCTTCTCGGCGACGATGGTCGAAGCGGGCAAGCCGGCGCCCGATCTGTTCCTCCACGCCGCGCGGCAGATGGGCGTATCTCCCGCCGAATGCCTCGTCGTCGAGGACAGCCCCGCCGGCATCATCGCGGCCAAGAAGGCCGGCATGCGGGTGATCGCCTTCACCGGCGGCGGCCACATCGCGCCCTCCGGCCTCGGCGAGCTCATCGCCGCCCTCAATCCCGATGCCACCCTCGCCGACATGCGCGACCTGCCGGCCCAAGTGGCTCAGCTCGGCCATGCCACCGACAAATCCCCAGACCTGCTCGTCGCCGTCGACGTCGGCACCGGTAGTGCCCGCGCTGGGGTGCTCACCGCCACCGGCACCCTGCTCGGCCGCGCCGAGCATCCCATCGACATGCGCCGTCCGGACGCCGCCCACGCCGAGCACAACAGCGAGCAGATCTGGTCGGCCGTCGGTATTGCCGTACGTGCCGCCATGGCCAATGCCGGCGCCGCGCCCGCCGACATTGCCGGCATCAGCTTCGATGCCACCTGCTCGCTCGTCGTGCGCGACCGGAACGGCGCTCCACTGCCGGTGGGCGATGGCGGCGCAGGCTGGGACACGCTGGTCTGGCTCGACCACCGCTCGCTGGCCGAGGCCGCCGAATGCACCGCCAGCGGCCATCCGGTGCTCGCCTCGCTCGGCGGCGTCATGTCGCCCGAAATGGAAGTGCCCAAGCTGATGTGGCTGAAGCGGCATCTGCCCGCCACCTGGGCCAGCGCGGGCCATTTCTTCGATCTCGCCGATTTCCTCACCTGGAAAGCGTCGGGCTCGGCCGCCCGCTCGCACTGCACGCTGACCTGCAAGTGGACGTGGACCGGCCAATGGCACCGCGACTTCCTCATGCAGATGGGCATCGGCGACATGCTCGAACGCGGCGCCCTGCCCGATGCGGCGAGCCCGATCGGCAGCGACCTCGGCCCGCTCACCGCCGAGGCCGCTGCAGCGCTCGGCCTCACCACCGGCTGCCGCGTCGGCGTCGGCCTGATCGACGCACATGCCGGCGCGCTGGGCACGCTCGGCGCCTATGCGGGCGACCCGCAGTCGCTGGACCGCCATCTCGTGCTGGTCGCCGGCACCTCGAGCTGCGTCATGGCGCTCTCGGCCGACCCGCGGCCCATCCACGGCGTCTGGGGTCCCTACCACGCGGCCGTCCTGCCCGATGCCTGGCTCAACGAGGCCGGCCAGTCGGCGACCGGCGCGCTGCTCGATCATTTGATCCGCTGGCACGGCGCCGGCGGCGCGCCCACGCCCGCGATCCACCGCCGCATCGTGGCCCGCATCGGTGAACTGCGCGCCGCCGAGCCCGACCTCGCGCCGCGCCTCCACGTGCTGCCCGATTTCCACGGCAACCGCTCGCCCGAGGCCGATCCAGGCGCCCTCGGCACCATCGCCGGCCTCACCCTCGACAGCGATTTCGACAGCCTCTGCCGGCTCTACTGGCGCGCCGCCGTCGCGATCGCACTAGGCGTCCGGCACATCCTCGAAACGCTCGGCGCGCATGGTTACGCCACCGCTGCGCTGCACGTCACCGGCGGCCACACCCACAGCCCGCTGCTGATGGAGCTCTACGCCGACGCCGTCGGCGTCACGGTGATCGAGCCGCGGAGCGAAGACGCAACCCTGCTCGGCACCGCCATGGTGGCCGCCACCGCCGCCGGCCTCTACGGCTCGCTCACCGCCGCCGCCATGGCCATGCAGCAACCCAACACCACCCGCCGCCCCAATCCATCACGACGTGCGCAATACGACCGCGACTATCGGGTGTTCCTGACAATGCTGCAGCAGCGCGAGGCGATGGAAGCGATGGAAGAGACGACTGAGGGCAAACACCCCCTCACCAAGCTCCGGTAGGCCTTCGGCCAACCTTCGCTATCCTCCCCCACCAAGGGGGAGGATGTCCGTGCTGACTTCACCGATTTCGCCCCTTGGACGATGTCATCCTCCCCCCTGGTGGGGGAGGATAGCGTAGCTAGCCGAAGGCTTAGCGCAGCTTGGTGAGGGGGTTCTTGGCCTCAGTCAGGACGACTACCCGTGATTGATCATCACATGCCGCACGGCGGTATAGTCCTCCAGCGCGTACGCCGACAGATCCTTGCCGTAGCCGGACTGCTTCAGCCCGCCATGCGGCATCTCGCTCACCAGCATGAAATGCGTGTTGATCCACGTCGCGCCATATTGCAGCCGGGCCGCCGTCTGCATCGCCTTGTTGATGTCGCGCGTCCACACCGAGGACGACAGCCCGTAGTCGGAATCATTGGCCCAGGCGATCGCATCCTCCGGCTCGCTGAAGCGCGTCACCGACACCACCGGCCCGAACACTTCCTTGCGCACGATCTCGTCGTCCTGCAGCGCCCCCGCCACCACCGTCGGCTCATAGTAGAATCCATTCGCGCCAGACGTATGCCCGCCCGTCGTGATCTTGATATGCGGCAGCGTCGCCGCCGCATCGACGAACTTCGCCACCCGGTCGCGCTGCCGCGCCGAGATCAGCGGGCCGATTTCGTTCTGCGCATCGTCCTGCTGGTTGAAGCGGATCGACGCAGCCGCCGAGGTCAGATCCGCCACGAGGTTGTCGTAGATCTTCGGTCCCGCATAGATGCGGCACGCCGCCGTGCAGTCCTGCCCGGCATTGTAGTAGCCGAACGCCCGCAGCCCGCCCACCACCGCCTCGAGATCGGCATCGTCATAGACGATCACCGGCGCCTTGCCGCCCAGTTCGAGATGCGTGCGCTTCAGCGATCGCGACGCGGCCTCGAGCACCTTCTTGCCCGTGCCCACATCGCCGGTCAGCGACAGCATGCTGACCTTGGGATGATTGATCAGCGCATTACCCGTGGTCGCGCCGCGCCCCAGCACGATGTTGACCACGCCCTCAGGCAAAATGTCGGCCAGCACCTTGCCCAGCTTCAGCGCCGTCAGCGGCGTCTGCTCCGATGGTTTGAACACCACGCAATTGCCCGCCGCGATGGCCGGCGCCAGCTTCCACGCCATCATCATCAGCGGATAGTTCCACGGCGCGATCGAGCCGACGACGCCGATGGGATCGCGCCGGATCATCGAGGTATGGCCCGGCAGGTATTCGCCCGCCACCGCGCCATGCATGTTGCGTACCGCGCCCGCAAAGAACCGCCAGCAATCGACGATGCCGGGGATCTCGTCATTGATCACCGCATTGATCGGCTTGCCGCAGTTCAATGCCTCGAGCGCCGCGAAGCCAGCCCCGTCCGCTTCGATCGCCGCCGCGATCTTCAGCAGATAATTGGAGCGCTGCGCCGGCGTCGTGCGCGACCAGCTCTTGAATGCCGTCTCCGCCGCCGCCACCGCCGCATCCACCTGCGCCGCCGACGCCTCGGGTATCGCCTCGATCAGCGCGCCCCTACGCGGATTGAGCACCTGCTCGGCGTCGCCCTGCCCGCGTTCGAATTTCCCGCCGATCAGCAGTTCAGTGTCCATGGCCGTCTCCCACTCAGTCTTCAATCTTACACTGCGTCATTCCCGCGAAGGCGGGAATCCAGACCAGGCTTTCGGACGTCCGAAGCATCGCTTGGATTCCCGCCTTCGCGGGAATGACGTTGTGGGTGAGGATCACTTCCCCATCCCCGAAACATTGTCGCCGTCCCGCGTGAGATAATACGCCGCGAGGATCGGCAGGAACGTCACCAGCACCACGATCATCGCCACTACATTGGTCACCGGGCGCTGGCGCGGCCGGATCAGTTCCTCCAGCATCCACAGCGGCAGCGTCTGCTGCTGCCCGGCGGTGAACGTCGTGACGATCACCTCGTCGAAGCTGAGCGCAAAGGCCAGCATGCCGCCCGCCAGCAGCGCCGTGCCGATATTGGGCAGGATCACGTGGCGGAAGGTCTGGAACTTGTCGGCGCCGAGGTCCATCGAGGCCTCGATCAGGGAGCCCGAGGTGCGGCGGAAGCGCGCCACCGCATTGTTGTAGACGACGACGATGCAGAACGTCGCGTGCCCCAGAACGATGGTCCAGAAGCTGAACGGAATATCGAGCAGGCTGAACGCCGAGCGCAGCGCAATGCCGGTGATGATCCCCGGCAGCGCGATGGGCAGGATGACCAGCAGCGTGATCACCTCGCGCCCGAAGAAGCGCGCGCCCGACACCGCCGCAGCGCAGAGGGTGCCGAGGATCAGCGCGATCAGCGTCGAGATCGCCGCCACCTGCACCGACAGCATCAGCGCTGCCCAGATGTCGGGCCGGCCGGCGGCCACGCCGAACCATTTGAGCGTCAGCCCCGGCGGCGGCCACTGGAACGACTTCTCTTCCGTCGTGAACGCGTAGACGAAGATGATCAGCAGCGGCACGAGCAGGAACGCCAGTCCGAAGCCCGCCGCGAGCTTCAGCCCCCAGGAAGCGCGAGGCGCACCGGCGTCAGCCATGCTCGACTCCACGCGCGCGCAAGGAAGGCCCCCTCATCCGGCCTTCGGCCACCTTCTCCCCCGTGGGGAGAAGGGAAAGAGTCGCGATCGTTGTGTGTCGGCCTTCTCCCCTCGGGGGAGAAGGACGTTGCAAAGCCTTCTGCATGTCGGAGAGCATACACGTCCGTCGCTCGGCAAGAAGTGGG
>JBEHYU010000084.1:0-7397 GCA_048498015.1 Pseudomonadota bacterium | reverse complement strand
TCCCCGAACGCTGTCGTCCGCGGCAAGACGCGGCCGGCGCGGGGGACAGGTGCTCATGCGGCTGAAGAGCCGGCGGGTGCGTGCGACCGAAAATCCCGGAATAGCGTGGCGGGACGTGAAAGTCCCATAAACGCCGACTACCGGCTCGGACCGATCGTCCCGCCGCGCTCGCTCTGCAGCAAAACCGGGACACCGGAGGTTTTCGCTCGCCCGAACTTTCGGGGGAGGGTTCTTTGACATCAGGGGCAAGCAGGAGAGGGACCTGACTTAGAGCAAACACCCCCTCACCAAGCTGCGCTAAGGCTTCGCCTAAGCTCCGCTATCCTCTCCCACCAGGGGGAAGGATGCCAGTGCCGACTTCACCGTCATCAAGAGGCGCCGCTTGCGCGATGTCATCCTCCCCCCTGGTGGGGGAGGATAGCGCAGCTAGTCGCGTCGCGACGTAGCGGAGCTTGGTGAGGGGGTGTTTGGCTTCAGTCAGCACCGAAGTGCAAGACTCTCAATCGGCCCCCTAAGCGACGTAGCACAGCTTGGTGAGGGGGGGTTCTTGCCCTCAGTCGGCACCCTTACCCAAACACACTCGCCCCACGGTCCGCCGCCCCCACGAGCGACCGGAACCCCGCGAACAACTCCCGCCCCATGCCATAATGCTCGGGCCGCAGATCCTCCGTCGCCGGCGTCCGCGACAGCAGCTCGCGCTCATCCCCGAGGAACGTCAGCGTCCCGGCTTCCGCGTCCAACCGCAGCATGTCGCCATCGCGCAGTTTGGCGATCGGGCCGCCATCGACGGCCTCCGGCGTCACGTGGATCGCGGCCGGCACCTTGCCCGAGGCGCCCGACATGCGGCCATCGGTGACCAGCGCTACCTTGAAGCCGCGGCCCTGCAGCACGCCGAGCGCCGGGGTCAGATTGTGCAGCTCCGGCATGCCGACGGCCTTCGGCCCGGCGAACCGCACCACCGCGATGAAATCGTGGTTGAGCTCGCCCGCCTTGAACGCCGCCTGCAGACCCTGCTGGCTGTGGAACACCCGCGCCGGCGCCTCGATGATCCGATGCTCCGGCTTCACCGCCGACACCTTGATCACCGACTTGCCGAGGTTGCCCTTCAGCAGCTTCAGCCCGCCGCTCGCCGAGAACGGCGTTTTGGCCGACGTCAGGATTTTGTCGTTGCCCGATAGTGCCGGGGCCGGCTCGAAGCTCAGCTTGTCGTCGATGAGCTTTGCCTCCGCCGCATAGCCCGACAGGCCGCCGCCGAACACGGTCTTGACGTCCTCGTGCAGATGGCCGCTCTCGAGCAGCTCGCGGATCAGGAATCCCATTCCACCCGCCGAATGGAAGTGGTTCACGTCGGCGACGCCGTTGGGATAGACGCGCGCCAGCAGCGGCACGACCTCGCTGAGGTCGGCCATGTCCTGCCAGGTTACCTGCAGGCCCGCAGCGGCCGCGATCGCGATCAGATGCAGCGTGTGGTTGGTCGAGCCGCCCGTGGCGTGCAGGCCCACCAGCCCATTGACGATGGCCTTCTCGCTGATCACGTGCCCGACCGGCGTGTAGTCATTGCCCTCGGAGGTCAGCGACAGCGCCCGCTTCGCCGCCTCGCGGGTCAGCGCGTCGCGCAGCGGCGTGCCCGGATTGACGAAGCTGGCGCCCGGCAGATGCAGGCCCATGATCTCCATCAGCATCTGGTTGGAGTTGGCCGTGCCGTAGAAGGTACAGGTGCCCGGCGAGTGGTACGACTTCGCCTCCGACTCGAGCAGTTCGGCGCGGCCGACCTTGCCTTCGGAGTAGAGCTGGCGGACGCGCGCCTTCTCGTCGTTGGGAATGCCCGAGGGCATCGGCCCGGCCGGCACGAACACCGCCGGCAGGTGCCCGAAGGTCAGCGCCCCGATCAGCAGGCCCGGCACGATCTTGTCGCAGATGCCCAGGAACAGCGCGGCGTCGAACATGTTGTGGCTGAGCGCGATCGCCGTCGCCATGGCGATGACGTCGCGGCTGAACAGCGACAGGTCCATGCCCGGCTGGCCCTGGGTGACGCCGTCGCACATGGCCGGCACGCCGCCCGCCACCTGCGCCGTGGCGCCGATCGAGTTCGCCGCGTCTTTGATGATGTCGGGATAGAACTGGTAGGGCTGATGCGCGCTCAGCATGTCGTTGTACGACGTCACGATGCCGAGGTTGAGCGCCTTGTTGCCGGCGAGCTTGGCCTTGTCGGCGGGCGAGCAGGCGGCGAAACCGTGCGCGAGGTTGCCGCAGCTCAGCGCGGCGCGGTAGACGCCGGCTTCGCGGGCGCTATCGATGCGGCGGAGATAGTCGCGGCGCGTGTCGGCGCTGCGTGCCGCAATCCTGTCGGTCACGTCCTGGACAGCCTTGAGGACAGACATCTTTGCTCCGGTTTAGGGACACCAGAAAATGGTGATCGGCGTTTGGGTCTGACGCAGGATAGCACGCACCGGCATGGCCTCTATCGGACCTTGTGTCTCAGCCTGGCGTAGCGTCTCGACCTTCCCCTCCCCTTCGATCTGCAAATAGAGTGCGCGCGCCGACAGCAGCCGGCCGAGCGTCAGGGTCACCCGCGGCTCGCCGGCCCCCGGTGCGGTCATCGACACCACCGGGTCCTCTGTCGCCAGCGCTTGCGCGAGATTGTCGCCGCCCGGAAAGAACGAGGCGGTGTGGCCATCATTGCCCATGCCCAGATGCACCACGTCGAGCGGGGTCGGCACGGCCTCGAGGGCTTTCGCCGTAGCGGCGGTATCGGGCGTGTCGCCGCCCTGGTAGAGCGGCACGAAGCGCGCCGCCGCCGCCGGCCCCTGCAGCAGGTTCTGCTTCACCAGCCGGGCATTGGAGCGGTCGGAATTCTCATCGACCCAGCGCTCGTCGACCAGCGTCACGACGACATTGGCCCACGGCACATCGGCGCGGGCCGACAACGCCGCGAAGAATTTCGCCGGCGTCGTGCCGCCCGAAACGGCGATCGAGGCCCTGCCCCGCGCCGCGACCGCTGCCTTGAGATTTTCGGCGACCGCGTCGCTCAGCGCCGCGGCCAGTTGCTGCTTGTCGGCAAAATCGCGGCGCGTTGCCGTCAATTGTCGTCCTCGTGCCAGGTGCGGCCATCGCGCTCGATCAGCGCCACGGCGGCCGACGGGCCCCAGGTGCCGGCATGGTAGAGATGCGGCTGGTCGGTCGCGGCGTCCCAGGCATTGCGGATCGGGTCGATCCACGTCCAGGCCGCCTCGAGCTCGTCGCGGCGCATGAACAGCGTCTGGCTGCCGCGGATCACGTCGAGCAGCAGGCGCTCATAAGCCTCCGGCGTGCGCTCGTGGAAGGTCGCCGCAAAGCTCAGATTGAGCGGCACCTCGCGCAGGCGCATGCCGCCCGGACCGGGGTCCTTGATCATCAGGAACAGTTTGACGCCCTCGTCGGGCTGGATGCGGATGATCAGCCGGTTCGGCTTGGGCGCACCCTCGGCATGATCGAAGATCGAATGCGGAATGGCACGGAACTGGATGACGATCTCGGAGGCACGCGAGGCGAGGCGCTTGCCGGTGCGGAAGTAGAATGGCACGCCGGCCCAACGCCAGTTCTCGATCTCGGCCTTGAGCGCGACGAAGGTCTCCATACGCGAGCCCTTGCGCTCGGGCGGCAGCTCGTCCTGGTAGGACGGCACGACGGCGCCATCGATCGAGCCATTGCGGTACTGACCACGCACCGTCACCTTGGCGACATCCGGGCCGGCGATCGGCTTCAGCGAGCGCAGCACTTTCAGCTTTTCGTCGCGCAGCGCATTGGCGTCGTCGGAGGCCGGCGGCTCCATGGCGACGAGGCAGAGCAGCTGCGCCATGTGGTTCTGCACCATGTCGCGCAGCGCGCCGCTCTCGTCGTAATAGCCGCGCGTACCGGCGCCGACGCTCTCGGCTACGGTGATCTGCACGTGGTCGATGTGCGCCGAATTCCAGATCGGCTCGAACAGCACGTTGGCAAAGCGCAGCGCCAGCAGGTTCTGCACCGTCTCTTTGCCCAGATAGTGGTCGATGCGGTAGACCTGATCTTCCCTGAAGATGCGGGAAACCTCGTCGTTGATCTCGATCGACGACTTCAGGTCATGACCGAGCGGCTTCTCGATCACCACGCGGGCGTCGCGGCGGTAATAGCCCTGCTTGGAGATGTACTCGCAGGTCGGCCCGAACAGGTCCGGCGCGATGGCGAGGTAGAAGGCGCGGACGATCTTGGGGTCGTCGCGCAGCTTGCTCGACAGGTCGGCCCAGTGCGCGGTGTCCGACACGTCGTTGGCGACGTAGGAGCAGACCGAAACGAAGCGGTCGATGATCGCGGGGTCCTGGTAGTCCTTCTCGACGAACTGGCCGATCGAATCGCGCACCGCCTTCTGGAAGTCGGCGTCGGAGAGCTTCGAGCGGGACACGCCGATGATGCGGCTCTGCTCGTCGAACTGGCCGTCATAGAAGCGGTGGTACAGCGCCGGGATGAGCTTGCGCTTGGTCAGATCGCCGGTCGCGCCGAAGACCACGTAGTCGAAGGGCTGGACGGGAATGATGCGGCTGGACACGCTCGTGGATCTCCGTTCGATGTAGTTCATGCGGCAAAGTTCTGCTTGGCTAGAATGACGGCGCCGTGAAGCGGCTCGTGCTTGGGCGTAACGATGTAGTCGCCGTAGCGGGCGCTCATCAGCGGATAGAGACGCGTGCCGAAGCCGCCGACGGTGGCAAACCGGCCGACGCCGCGAGCTTTGAACCAGCGCACGTAATTGTCGATGTAGCTCAGTTCGAGCTCCATCAGTTCCTTGGCGACCGGGTCGCCCTTGTCGAAATAATCGAAGAACAGCGGCACCAGCGCGCCGAATTCGGCCGGCGCCCGGCCCAAGAGCGTCGCGGGCGCCCCGGCGGCGGCCAGAGCGGCGGGATCGACGGCAAGCTTGGGGAACGACCAGTCCATGATGTCGTCGATGCGGCCGCCGAATTTCTCCAGCACCGCCGCGGTCAGCGGCGAGCCGGAAACCAGCCCATCGGTCGCCTCGACGGTGCGGCGCACCAGTTCGCGGCCGAGGATCGCGCCCGACATCTGGTCGCCGATATGGAAGCCCCAGCCGCCGCACTGGTAGCGCTGGCCCTTTTCGACCGCGAGGCAAGCCGAACCGGTACCGATGATCAGCACACCGCCATCTTCGCCGCCATGCGCGCCGGCCCGGGCGATGTCGATGTCGTCATAGACGCGCACGCCGGCGAACGGCCAGGGCCGGGCGGCGAACTCTTCGCGTGCCGATTCGAGCCGGCCGCCCGCCATGCCGTAGCAGGCATAGGTGTTGGCGGTTTCGGCGAAATCGATGCCCGCGGCAGCAAAAACCTCGCGCGTTCCCTCGGAAATGGAGCGATACGCCGGCTCGCCATTGTCGATCTGCAGGTTCGAGCGGCCGCCCCGGGCCTCGGCGAGGGTCACGAGGTCCTCGTTGGCGAGCCGGATGCGGCAATTGGTGCCTCCCCCGTCTACGCCAAGGTAATATCTGGTCAATTTGGGCCCCGGATTGCTGCGAAGCGCCCTCGGGCGCGCGCGGACCATAAAGGGATTGCCTTCTGGACGAAAGTGGAATGTGCAATCGATTTCAGCAGTCCGGCCCGGCTTGCCGCAAAAGACGGCAGCGACCATTCTCGCCGCCCGGCGTTTGACCGCTGATGCGCACCAACCACGACGTCATTGTGAGAATATGAATGGCCGGGAGGTATCGATGGCTTCACACGTGCTGATCTTGGGCGGCGCCCGCTCGGGCAAGACCAGCTTTGCCGAGCGCCTCGCCATGCGGGCCGGCGAAAAGCCGCTTTACCTCGCTACCGCGCAGGCGCTCGACCCCGAAATGCTGGAGCGGGTGAGGATGCACCAGCAGCAGCGCCACAAGCGCTTCGCCACGCTGGAGGAGCCGCTGGCGCTCGCGAAAGCGCTCCGCGCCGGCGCCAGGGAGCACGACGTCATCCTGGTGGATTGCCTGACGCTGTGGATCACCAACCTGCTTGGGGCCAACCACGACGTCGCGCAGGCGGTGGACGAGCTGGTCGCCACCCTGCCGGCGATCGAGGACGCCCGGGTGATCCTCGTCTCCAACGAGGTCGGGCTCGGCATCGTGCCGGACAATGCGCTCGCCCGCATGTTCCGCGACCTGGCGGGCGCGGCGCACCAGCGGCTGGCCGAAATCTGCACCGAGGTGCACTTCGTCGTCGCCGGCCTGCCGATGACGCTCAAGGGCCCCAGATTAACCGAAAGCACAAGCGAGACGCCGCGGCCCGAGTGAGCCGGATTAGGGTGCGGCATGTTTCGCACCCTCGCTCTCGCCGCCGCGCTCGCTTTCCTTGCCTCCGCCGCGCACGCCGAAACCATCAGTTTCGCCGGGTACCAGTGGAGCGTGCGCGACTATCCGGGCGGCCCCGGCCCCAATGGCTGGGATCCGGGCAACGTCTTCGTCGACGATGCCGGGCTGCATCTGCGCATCACCAAAGTCGGCGGCGCCTGGACCTGCGCCGAAGTGGTGCTCAACCAGCCGCTGGGTTTTGGCACCTATACGTTCGACGTCACCGGCCGCCCCGACAAGCTCGACCCAAACGTCGTGCTCGGCCTCTTCACCTACCCCAATGACGATGTCGGACCGGGTGGCACCAACGAGATCGACATCGAGCTCACCCGCTGGGGCAGCAAGTCCAACCCCAACGTCATCAACTGGACGGTCTACCCGCCCGCCCCGGGCCCGAAAGTTACCGACAACCACTTCCCGCTGAAGCTCAGGGGCGACGCCAGCACCCATTCATTTGTGTGGAGTTCGGAGGCAATCGCGTTCGCAGCCTATGCAGGGTACAGCGATGCTCAGCCAAAGCTGCTCGCCAAATGGAACGACGCCCCTGCCAACCCACTGACGCGCATCCCGCAGGCGCCCGTCCCGCTGCATCTCAACCTCTGGCTGCTCAACGGCGACGCCCCGATGGATGGCAAGCCGGTGGACATCGTCATCCGCAATTTCCGGTTCACGCCGCAATAGCGCCGACTGAGAGCAAACACCCCTCACCAAGCTTGCTACGGGGCTGCGCCCCTAGCGCCGCTATCCTCCCCCACCAGGGGGGGATGACGACTGCGAGTCCGGCGGCGAAGTCGGCACGGACATCCTCCCCCTGGTGGGGGAGGATAGCGAAGCTTAGGCGAAGCCTTAGCGGAGCTTGGTGAGGGGGTACTTGCCCTCAGTCGGGTCCTTCTCGCACTTGCCCTGATGTCAAAGAACCCTCCCCCAAAGTTCGGGCGAGCGAAAGCCGCCGGTGACCCGGTTTTGGTGAGACGCGAGCGCGGCGGGACGATCGGTCCGAGCCGGTAGTCGGCGTTTGTGGGACTTTTCGTCCCGCCACGCTATGCCG
>JBEHYU010000083.1:0-8135 GCA_048498015.1 Pseudomonadota bacterium | reverse complement strand
CCGGCCGCGCGCGCGTGCTCTGGGCGGGGCTCAACGCCGGGCCGGGCGCCTTCGCGGTCGACGGCCTGTTCCGGCGCAAGACCGCCTAGAGCCGCGGCGTGCGCCTTGCCGTGCGGCGCGGGCCGCGCGGCGGGGTGATCTCGACGTCGGGGGCGGGCACGGTCGCGGGCGAGATCATGTCCTCGACCTCGATGTCTTCGTCCTCGTCGGCGATGTCGTGAATGGCGTCGCGCACTTCGTCGAGCAGGCTCGAGGAGATGCGGGTGCGGCTGACGGAGTCGGTCGCGTCCTCGTTGAGCTTGAACCAGACCAGCAGCGCCTCGCAGACGACGCGCAGCACCACGAGCCCAAAGCTGCCGAACACGACGATTTCGAGCAGGCCCCAGAGCCCGTCGCCGAAATTGCGGCCGAACGTGTCGAACAGGTGGGTGACGGCCCAGAGCAGCAGCGTCGCGAGCCCCGTCACGTAGAGCACCGGCACCAGCCGCGGCGACAATATCGTGTCGAGCCGGAACAGCGTCGGCCCCATGAAGATGCGCTTGAGGTCGTCGGAGGTCATCGGCGGCTCTCCCGGAACGAGATTCGGCTCTAAGATGAGGGCGTCAGGCCGCGCTGACAAGGCCTTCGGCGGCCGGCAGGACCGTCGGGCCGAAACGGCGTTCGAACGCCTGCCGCAGCGCCAGGTCGGCCTCGGGCATCGAAACGATCTGGCCGAGGTCCTCGAGGCTGGTGACGCCGCGGTCGGCGATGCCGCACGGCACGATGCCGCTGAAATGGCCGAGATCGGGCGACACGTTGAGCGCGATTCCGTGGGTGGTCACCCATTTGCTGACCCGCACGCCGATGGCGGCGATCTTGCTCTCGCCGCCCAGCCGGCCCGGCTGTTTGACCCAGACGCCGATCCGCCCGTCGCGGATCTCGCCGGTGACGTTGAAGCTTTGCAGCGTGTCGATGATCCAGCCTTCGAGCCCCTGCACCAGGCAGCGCACGTCGCGCCCGCGCGCCTTGAGGTCGAGCATCAGATAGGCCACGCGCTGACCGGGGCCGTGATAGGTGTATTCGCCGCCGCGCCCCGCTTCGTAGACCGGGAAGCGGTCGGGCTGCAGCAGGTCGTGGCGATCCGCCGAGGTGCCGGCGGTGTAGAGCGGCGGATGCTCGACCAGCCACACCGCTTCCGCCGCCTCGCCCCGCGCAATCGCCGCCGCCCGGGTCTTCATCGCCTCGAGCGCGAAGCGGTAGTCGGTCAGGCCATCCGCGGCGATCCATTCGACCGGCACGCCGTCCTCGCGCCGGAGCTTGGCGGGGCCGACACACGTTTGCGTTAACAATTCGGTAAGCATCGTGAGCCGATGGTTAAGCGGGGCCCCCGGACTGATTCAGCCGGGGCGTTGGGACTATATATGAACACTCTCGATCAGATTGAAGTCGATATCACGGTGGAACTGGGCGCGGCGA
Organism: Pseudomonadota bacterium; assembly: GCA_048498015.1. Taxonomy (GTDB): domain Bacteria; phylum Pseudomonadota; class Alphaproteobacteria; order Rhizobiales; family Devosiaceae; genus Devosia_A. The sequence continues at coordinate 6,680 of JBEHYU010000083.1, read as the reverse complement.
TCATGCCCATCCACCATCTGCTGCGCATGGGCCGCGGCGCCATCATCGAGCTCGACGCGACCGAGAACGAACCGCTCAAGATCTACGCCAACAACACCCTTGTCGCACATGGCGAAGTGAAGGTCGAAGATGGCCATCTGAGCGTCGAAGTGACCGAAAAAGTCTTCAAAATCGGCTGATCGGCGGACATCGGCGGCGCCGATTTTAATCGCTTGTAGCGGCCGGAATCGTTTGCTACACGCTGCCAGCCCGCCGCTTCGGCAGGCCCTACCATGGCGTGCGGTCGTGGCGGAATTGGTAGACGCGCAGCGTTGAGGTCGCTGTGCCGCAAGGCGTGGAAGTTCGAGTCTTCTCGACCGCACCATACTCCCGGACAATTCGGTCTACGGGCTGGCAGCCAGTTCACCTGTCGTGACGGCGCGCGGCGGCCGGGCGCGGGTCTTGGCCAGCAGCAATTGCCGGAAGGCCGCAAAGGCGACCGGGCGCGAGAAGTAGAAGCCCTGGGCCGCGTCGAACCCCAGCGCCTCGACGGTCGCGCAGTCTTCTTTGTTCTCGACGCCCTCGGCGACCACCGTGATGCCGAACTGCCGGCCGAGCCGTACCGCCGCCTCGCACAACGCTCGCTGCTTGTCGTCGCTCGAGCAGCCCAGCACGAAGCTGCGGTCGAGCTTGATCTCGGAAAAGGGCAGGTCGCGCAGGCGGGTGAAGGTCGAATAGCCGGTGCCGAAATCGTCGATGGACAGCTGCGCGCCGTGCAGCCGCAATTGTACCGCTGCGTCGCGGGCCGCCTGCATGTCGGAAATCGCCTCGTCCTCGGTGATCTCGATCATCAGCTGCGGCCGCTCGCCCATGGTCGGCCAGGCGGACGTCAGCATATCGAGGAAGGCCGGCCGTTCGATCAGCGCGATGGAGGCGTTGATGGCGACCGGCAGGCGGGCGCCGAACTTGCCCAGCATGCGCCAGTCGCGCGCCACGCGCTCGAACACGAAGGCCGTCATGGCGTCGTACGAGGCAGTCCCGGTCGCCGGGATGAAGCGCGACGGTGGCAGGATGCCGGCAGTCGGATGCCGGAGTCGCAGCAGCGCCTCGGCGCCGCATAGCACCCGCTTCTTGAGGTTGATCTTGGGCTGGTACCAGATTTCGAGCCAGTGTTTGCGCAGCGCCTCGTCGATGTCGAAGACCAGCGAGGGATCGACGGCGGCAGGCGGCAAGATGGCTTCGATGACGCCCTTGACCGCTTCCTCGGGGATCGGCTTGGCCAGCGGCCGCATCATGTGCAGGCCCAGGCGCAGCCCGATGGCGTGGGCTTCCTCGATGGTCCGCTCGTCCCAGCCGCTCATCAGCTGGACGACGCCGTCGAAGCCGCGTTGCCTGAGGCCGCGCATGACGGCGATGCCGTCGCTGCGGCCGAGCGAGAGGTCGAGGAAGACCAGCCGCGGCCGCGCCGCCACGATGGCATCGGCAATGTCGGCTTCATCGCCGAAATCGGCGGTGGTGTAGCCGAGCTGCTCGATGGTCACCGCCAGGCCCTGGCGCAGCACCGCCTCGTCGTCGACGATGACGACGTCGCGCTGCGGGGAAGCTGTTACCTGAGGCCGGAAATCACTTTGAGTATAGGCCGCCATGGGTCAATCCTACTGCCGCCGCCACTCCAACGGGGCTGACTGGGTCATGGATGCGGCGCGGGCTTTGGCATGGCTAACGATTGGTAACGGACGCTGCCGGATGACTTTTTTCGACGCATTCCGGGGCTTTCCGGCCGTCAGCGTGACATGAACGGACGCTCGGTGCTGTCCAAACGTGAACAGGCGCTGCTGCGCGCGGTGATCGATCGCATCCTGCCGGCCGACGCGTTCCCCTCCGCCAGCGGCTTCGGCGCCGAAGGCTTCATCCTGCCGCTGCTGGAGACCGATGCCGCCGCCTCGCGCGAGCCGATCCGCTACGGGCTGATGGAGCTCGACCGCGCGGGCTTTCTCGATCGCGATGCCGCCGGGCAGGATGCGGCGCTCGAAGCGGTCGCGGCCGAGGCGTGGTTCCTGCGCCTCATCGAGCTGACCGCCGAGGGCACGTATGCCGACCCGGGCAATGGCGGAAACAGCGGAACAGCGGCGTGGCGGATGCTCGGCTACGAGCCGCGGCTGCCCGATGGCCCGGACGGGCCGCCCCGGCAGCCCGTTCCGCCGGCGGCAGTCTACGGCCCCTCGGACGTCACCGATTGGGATGTCATCGTGATCGGCGGCGGCGCCGGTGGCGGCAGTGCTGCGAGCGTCCTCGCCGAAGCGGGCAAAAAGGTGCTGGTGGTCGAACGCGGGCGCTGGTGGAACTATGAGAATTCCGGCCATCGTGACCATCTGCGCAACCACCGGCTGTTCCAGTACGGTCACAACACCGGGCCGGAGATCGATGGAAATCCTCGTGTTTGGGTCGATCAGGCCGGGCTCGAGCATATCGTCGAGCCGCACAGCCACACCTACCAGCCGCTGGCCTCGGCGGTGGGCGGCGGCACGCTGGTCTACGGCATGCAGGCCTGGCGCTTCCATCCGCTCGATTTCCGCATGGCCTCGACCTATGGCGTGCCGGAGGGGTCGTCGCTGGCCGACTGGCCGATCGACTACGACGAGCTGGCGCCCTGGTACGATCGGGCCGAATGGGAGATCGGCGTTTCCGGAACGCCCGACCCCAATAGCGGTCCCCGGACGCGCGGCATGCCGATGCCGCAGCTGCAGGGCTACGGTTCGCGCGATGTACTGCAGCGCGGCGCAGACAAGCTCGGTATCAAGACCTTTGCGCCGCCGCTGCTGCTCAACAGCCAGCCGCGCGACGGCCGCGCGGCGTGCATCCAATGCGCCACCTGCATCGGCTTTCCCTGCCCGGTGGACGCCAAGAACGGCACGCAGAACACGAAACTTCGGCACGCGCTGGCGACCGGCAACCTGACGGTGATCACGGGCGCCATCGCCCAGCGCATCGCAACGGACGATGCGGGCAAGGTCATCGGCGCCGACCTGCTGCACGATGACGGCCGGCGAGAGACGGTGCGCGGCAAGGCGGTGATCGTGGCGGCGGCGGCGGTGGAGACGGCCCGGCTGCTGCTGCTTTCGGCCACGGCGCGCGAGCCCAACGGGCTCGGCAACAATTCCGATCATGTCGGCCGACACATGCAGGGGCACTACTACCCCGGCGCCTTCGGGCTGTTCGACGAAGAAGTCGGCACCTCGCGTGGTCCGGGCGTCACCATTGCCACCACCGACTACAATCACGGCAATCCCGGCATCATCGGCGGCGCCATGCTGGCCGACGATTTCGTCTTCACCCCGATGATGTTCTGGCAGGCGCAATGGCCCGATGGCGTGCCGCGCTGGGGGCAGGGCGCCAAGGACTGGATGCGGCGCAATTTCCACCACGTCACTCAGGCCCGCGGGCCGGTGCAGGAGATCCCGACGGCCCACGCCCGTGTCGAACTCGACCGCTATGTGCGCGACAGCCGTGGTCGGCCGGTCGTGCGCATGTCGGGGACGACGCATATCGAGACGGTCCGCACCGCGCGCTACATGAAGCGGAAGGCCGAGGAGTGGCTCTGGGCCTCGGGCGCGCGGCAGGTCTGGAGCCGGGAGCCGGTGCTCAACCTGTCGGCCCACCAGCACCAGGCGGGCACCGCGCGCATGAGCGCCACTGCCGAGACTGGCGTCACCGACAAATGGGGCCGTGTCTGGGGGCACGACAATCTGTTCGTGGCGGACGGCTCGCTGCACGTCACCAATGGCGGCTACAACCCGGTGCTGACGATCATGGCGCTGGGGCTCAGGGCCGGCGACCACATCGCGGCAAGCCTCTAGCCGTCGCCTTTCGTCGGGCGCTTGGCAGCCAGCGCCTTGGGGGCAGCGCGGCGCCAGGAATCTTCGAGGCGGAGGCATAGTTCCTCATCCTCGATTACGTCGAGCCGCACCAGCAGGCCCGGCCAGCCCTTGTAATGGTCGGTCTGGTAGTAAATGCCGGGCGCCATCTCGAGCAGGATTTCCTTCATTTCGAGCGGGCAGGGCAAATACAGGATGCCCGCCTCCTTGATGGTGACGATGACATTCTTGCCGACCTTGAACGAGGGGTCGCGATAGCTGGTGGAGAGCTCGACTTCCGCCAGCTTCAGCTTGCGGATCAGTTTCTCGATCCGCCGTGTCGCCTGCACCTTGCCGTCAAGCGTGATCATCGCCGCCTCCGCCAGTTGCCGGCCAAGTCTGGCGCATCCGGGAACGATTGGCTACACCGCGAGGATGACGGAAAATCCCGACATCGCCGAACTGGAGCCGCCGCGGGCCGATCCGGACGCTCTGCGCGGGCCGGACGAGCATCTCAACCCGGTCTGGGTCGAGCGGCTGCGCCAGCACCTGCACGACGGCGATACGGTCGAGCTCGCCGATCTGGTGGCGCCCCTGCACGCGTCGGATATGGGCGACCTGCTCGAGGCGCTGGGAGCCGAGGAGCGCGTCGAACTCGTCCAACTGCTGGGCGAGAAATTCGACTTCTCGGCGCTGACCGAAGTCGACGATTCCGTCCGCTCCGACCTGCTCGAAGAGCTGCCATCGGCCGATGTGGCGCGCGGCGTCGCCGAGCTCGACAATGACGACGCCGTCTACATCCTCGAGGACATCGACGTCCCCGAGCGCGAGAACATCCTCGCGCAGATGCCGGCCTTCGAGCGGCTGAACCTCAGGCGCTCGCTCGACTTCCCCGAGGAGTCGGCCGGCCGCCTGATGCAGACCGATTTCATCGCCATCCCGCCCTTCTGGACCGTGGGACAGACGATCGACTACATGCGCTCGGAAAAGGACCTGCCGGACGACTTCTACCAGATCTACGTCGTCGATCCGGGCTACAACCTGCAGGGCATCGTCGCGCTCGACAAGTTCCTGCGCGCCAAGCGCGACGTGCGCATCGGCGACATGATGCAGACCAACATCATCGAGATCGAGGCGACCGAGGACCAGGAGCGCGCTGCGCGCTCCTTCGAGCGCTACGACCTCGTCGAAGTGGCGGTGGTCGACGAGAGCAAGCGGCTGGTCGGCGTGCTCACCATCGACGACATCGTCGACGTCATCCATGAGGAGGCGACGGAAGATATCCAGCGCCTCGCCGGTGTCGGCGACGAAGACATTTCCGACAATGTGTGGACGACGCTGCGCAGCCGCCTCACCTGGCTGTTCGTCAATCTCGTCACGGCCATTCTGGCCTCTTCGGTGATCGGGCTGTTCGACGTGACGATCAGCAAGATGGTGGCGCTGGCCGTGCTGATGCCGATCGTCGCCTCGATGGGCGGCAATGCCGGCACGCAGACCATGACCGTGACGGTGCGGGCGCTCGCGACCCAGGAACTCGACCGTTACAAGCTCGGTCGCCTGGTGCTGCGCGAGATCCTCGTGGGTATCGCCAATGGCTGGGTGTTCGCGATCATCATGGGGGCGCTGGCGGCGCTGTGGTTCCAGAACTGGGGGCTGGGCCTTGTGATGGGCATGGCGCTGGTGGTCAACCTCATCGCGGCGGCGCTCGGCGGCGTGCTGATCCCGCTCGGCCTCAACCGGCTGAAGGTCGACCCGGCCATCGCCTCGTCGGCGTTCGTCACGACCGTCACCGATGTGTGCGGCTTCTACTCCTTCCTGCTGTTCGCAGGCCTGTGGTTCCATTTGTTCTGAGACGCCCATGAAACTGATTATCGCCAACCGCAACTATTCCAGCTGGTCGATGCGCCCATGGCTGGTGCTCAAGCATTTTGGAATCCCGTTCGACGAGGAGCTGGTGATGCTCGACGGCGAGGGCTGGCAGGAGAAGATCCGCAAGAAATCGCCGAGCGGCAAGGTGCCGGTGCTGATCGACGGCGAAGCCACGGTGCCCGAGACCATCGCCATCATCGAATATCTGCACGACAAGTTTCCCGCCAAGGGCATCTGGCCGTCGCAGCGGCTGGAGCGGGCGCTGGCGCGCTCGGTTGCGGCGGAGATGCATGCCGGCTTTTCGGCGCTGCGCAACGCCGCGCCGATGAATTTGCGCGGCACGCATCCGGGCAAGGTGGATTTCGACACCGTCGCGGCGGACCTGCGCCGCATCGAGCAGATCTGGGGCGACCTCACCTCGGATTCGGGCGGGCCCTATCTGTTCGGCAAGTTCAGCGCCGCCGACGCGATGTTCGCGCCGGTCGCGACGCGCATCCGCACCTACGAGTTGCCGGTCTCGGACGCGGCGATGGAATATGTCGAGGCGATCTACGCGCTGCCTGCCTTCCAGGAGTGGCTGGCCGAAGCACTCAAGGAACCGTGGGTGGTCGAGCGCAGCGAGATCGACACGATGCGTGCCAAGGCCGCCGCCAAGTGATGCACATGATCAAGCTCTGCGTCGGCGTGGCAACGCTCGAGGAGCTCGAATCCTATCGTAATGAGCGCGCCCACTGGTGGGGCGCCGACTATGGCGAGGACGTGCACGTCCATCGCACCCGCACCATGCCCAAGCGCAAGGCGGAGATGGAAGGGCAGGGCTCGATCTACTGGGTGATCTCGGGAGTGGTGCGGTGCCGCCAGCCGATCCTGCGCCTCGCCGAGGCGGTGGACGAGCAAGGCCTGAATTGCTGCGACATCATCATGGCGCCCGACATGGTGCGCGTCACGCCCCGGCCCAAATCGCCGTTCCAGGGCTGG
>JBEHYU010000082.1:0-8400 GCA_048498015.1 Pseudomonadota bacterium | reverse complement strand
GGGCTCATCCGATCGGGTGAGCGCTTTCGTGTCATGGTGCCCGCGCCGCGTCAGCCGCTTGTGGAAAGCTGGGCCCGATTGCGGACATCTGCGTAGGCCCTAAGCAGTTTCGGCTGGTGAACGCGGCGTCAGTTAGGTATGGTTTTCAAGCACTTGATCGCGGCCGTGGCGGGCGTCGTGGGGACGCATTTCGCCAGGTACCTGGCGCGGTCCCTCAAGGAGTAATCGACGTGAACCCCAGCCGGAGCCCGAGGGCGCAGGCTGCTGCGCCGACCCCGGGCATGAAAACAACAGCCGTCCGCATAGCCAACCAGCGTACCATCCTGTCGATGCTCTCGCGCGAGCCGGGACTCTCGAACGCCGATCTGGCGCGGCGGAGCGGGCTTGCCCCGCAGACCGTGTCGGCCGTGCTGGACGATCTCGACGCCGTCGGGCTGATCGTTCGCGGCGAGGTGCGCCGCGGCAAGCGCGGCCAGCCGGCAACGCCGGTCTACCTGCATGCCGAGGGGGCTTTCGTCATCGGGGCGGAGATCGGCTGGAAACGTCTCGAGGTGGTGCTGATCAACATGCTGGGCGCCGAAATCGCCCGCTACAATGCCAGCCATGACTATCCCGACGCGTCGAGCGTATTCGACATCGTCGCCGGCAAGGCGAAGGAATTCAGCGCGCTGCTGACCGCGGCGCAGCGGCAGCGCCTCAAGGGCATCGGCATCGCCATGCCGGGCGGCCTCGGCGAGCGGTCACCGCTGATCGCCCCGCCGCCCGAGCAGGCCCGGCTGTGGCCGACGATCGATGCGGCGGAACGCCTGGCCGAAATGACCGAGCTCGATGCCGCCGTGTACAATGACGGCAATGCCGCCAGTTGGGCCGAGCTCGTCGCCCATCCGGTACCGCGGCCGCGCAGCTTCGCCTTCCTGCTGCTCGACGATTTCGTCGGCGCCGGCATCTTCACCGACAACCGGCTGTGGGAAGGCGTGTCGGGCGCCTCGGCCAATCTGGGCTCGATGCTCGTCACCGACCGGCAGGGCAAGCCGTGCTTCGTGCACGAGATCGCCTCGCTCTACGGGCTGGCGAACCGCCTGCAGGGCATCGGGCTCGGCATCGAGGCGGTGAGCGCGCCGAATCCGACGCCACAATTGACGGCGGTGCTCAACGAGTGGATCGAGGACACGGCGTTTGCCGTGGCGCAGACCTTTCTCAATACCGCGACGGTGCTCGAATACGAGGTCGCGATCGTCGATACGGCGCTGCCTCGTCCGGTGCTCGAGACGATCGTGGCGGCCTGCGGCAAGCACATGGCGACGCTGCCGAGCCTGGGCCGCAAGCCGCCACGCATCGAGGCCGGCCATCTGGGCCGCTCGGGCGGCGCGGTGGGAGCGGGCGAGCTCAACCTCTATCAGCGCTATTTCTCGACCCAGCCCGAGCATATGGCCCGCTATGGCGGGTCGGCGATCAAGGGCGGCTGAGCCGTCCATCCGGCGACGGACGATTGACGAGATTGCGCAGCGTGCCGTCGCGCAGATAGAGCATCGCTGTCTCGACTGCCAGCCGCCGCGCATCGGCGACGCTTTCGGGGCTCGACCACGCCGCGTGCGGGGTGAGGATCAGGCGGTCGCCGCTCAGGCCATCGAGCCGCTGCGCGTAGGCAAGGCTGAGCCGGTCGCCGGCCGAGGGCGGCTCGGTCGGCAGCACGTCGAGCCCGGCGCCGGCGAGAGCACCCGAACGCAGCGCGTCGAGCACCGCGTCGGTATCGACGATGGCGCCGCGGGCCGTGTTGACGAGGATGGCGCTGGGCTGCATGTGGCGGAGCGTTTCCGCATTGATCATATTGCGCGTGTCGGGCGTCAGCGGGCAGTGGATGGAGACGACGTCGCTCATCGCCAGCAGTTCGGCCAGCGTGTCGCGGCGCTCGACGCCGACGGCAATTTCGGTGCCGCGCGATACCAGCGGATCGTAGGCGACGACGCGCATGCCGAAGGCCTTGGCCCGCAACGCGGTGGCGATGCCGATACGGCCCAGCCCGATGATGCCGAAGGTGCGGCCGCGCAGGCGCGACACCAGCGGCGCGAGGGTGTAGTCGAAGCCGCGCTGCGGGCTCGCCAGCACATGCTGGTGGTAGGACACGATACCGCGGCGCAGCGCCAGCATCAGGGCGATGGCGTGGTCGGCAACTTCGCTGGTGCCGTAATCGGGCGTGTTGGCGACCGGGATGCCGCGCGAGGCCGCCGCCTCGATGTCGATGTGGTCGAAGCCGACGCCGGCCCGCACCACGATGCGGGCGCGGCTCAGCCGGTCGAGGAATGCGGCATCGACCCGCATCTCGTGCCACACCACCACGGCGTCGCAGGCGGCGAGGGCTTCGGCCGGAATATTCGCCGGATCGCGCTCGCGGAAGATGTCCCAGTCGACGTCGGGCCCAGCGGTCTGCCGCTCGATCAGGCCGCCATCGGCATATTGGGCATCGGGGGTCAGCAGGTGAAAGCGGGCCATGGTGTAATTCCGTTCCAGTGCGAGACCGGCGCGGGCCGGCCGCGGTGTTCGCGCCAGCCGGCCGGCTCGGGGCGGCCCTGTAGAGCGCGGCGCGTGGCAGCCGTCAATCATCGTTGCGCCGGAGGCTTGCCGGTTTGGCGGCCAGCCGATACCACTTCGCGCGGCACTGCAAGACCACAAACGGGAGGCACCAGGTGGCCGAGGGGATTTACGACGTTCGCGACAGGCGCTTCGCCATGCTGTTCAACGGCTCGGCGCGCCTGGACCACCTGTATGGCGGCTGCCGGTGGGCCGAGGGGCCGGCCTGGTTCGGCGCCGGACGCTATCTGGTCTGGTCGGACATCCCCAACAACCGCATGATGCGCTACGACGAAACCGACGGCTCGGTTTCGGTGTTCCGCCAGCCGGCGAACAATTCCAACGGCAACACCGTCGACCGGCGCGGCCGCCTCGTCAGCTGCGAGCATGGCGCCCGCCGCGTCAGCCGCACCGAATATGACGGCACCGTCATCACCATCGCCGACCGCTTCGAGGGCAAGCGGCTCAATTCGCCCAACGACGTGGTGGTCAAGTCCGACGGCTCGATCTGGTTCACCGATCCGGCCTATGGCATCGAATCCGACTATGAGGGCAACAAGGCCGAGAGCGAGATCGGCGCCTGCTATGTCTATCGCGTCGATCCGCAGACCGGCGCGGTCAGCGCCGTGGTCACCGACATGGTGCGGCCCAACGGGCTCGCTTTCTCGGTCGACGAGAGCAAGCTCTACGTCGCCGATACCGGCCGCACGCACGGTCCGGAAAATCCGGCGCATATCCGCGTCTTCGACGTCAATGGCGACAGGCTGTCGGGCGGTGCGGTGTTCGCCGAGGCGGATCTGGGCCTGTTCGACGGCTTCCGCCTCGACACCGAAGGCCGCATCTGGACCAGCGCCGGCGAGGGCGTCGAGTGCTATGCCCCCGACGGCGCGCTGATCGGCCGCATCCGCGTCCCCGAGACGGTGGCCAACGTCGCCTGGGGCGGGCTCAAGCGCAACGTCCTCTATATCTGCGGCACGACTTCGCTGTACTCGATCCGGCTGATGGTCAACGGGGCGCGCCTCGCTTAAGCCGGCACGCCCTACCTCGCCGTCCAGCCGCCATCGATCATCAGCGTGTGGCCGGTGATCATCGAGGCGGCGTCAGAGGCGAGGAAGACCACGGCGTCGGCGACTTCGCGGGGCTGGCCGATGCGGTGCAGGGCGGCGATGCGGTCGAGCACGTCGGCCCTGAATGCCGTATCGGACAGCATGTCGGCGGTGCCGTCGGTCTCGAAGAAGGTCGGCGCGACGCAGTTGACTCGAACGTTGTTCTTGCCCCACTCGACGGCAAAGCATCGGGTCATGTGCGATACCGCGGCCTTGCCGAGGCAATAGACCGCCTCGCCGGGCAGCGCCACCGCACCCGCCTGCGAGCCCATGTTGACGATGCTGCCTTTGCCGCGCGCCAGCATGTGCTTGCCGGCGTACTGGCTCAGAAAGAACGTCGATTTCACGTTGAGGTCGAGCACGAAGTCGAAGGCGGCTTCGTCATAGGCCTCGACCGGGCGCTCCTCTACGCCGCCGCCGGCATTGTTGACGAGGATGTCGAGGTGCCCGAACGCCGCGATTGCCGCATCGATCGCCGCATAGCCCTGCTTGAGGTCCAGCACATCCAGTTGCAGCGGCAGCGCCCGCCGGCCCTTGGCCTCGATCGCGGCCACCAGTCCGGCATCGGCGGCTTTGTCGCGCAGGCCCAGCGCCACGTCGGCGCCGGCGTCGGCCAGCCCGAGCGCGATCGCCCGGCCGAGCCCGCGGGCGGCGCCCGTCACCAGCGCGGTGCGCCCCGTCAGGTCGAACGCGTTCATCGCGCCGCCCCCCATTTGCTGGATTTCTGCGGCCGAAAGCGGCCGAATGCGGTGTTCCGACGGATGCTGCGTGCTGCCAATCGCCCCTCCTGTTTCGCCGAAGCTTAGCGATCCGCGGGCCGGAGAAAAACCGGTTCCCACAGCCATATGTGATGCTTTATTGAAGGGGCCGCGAGCGGAGTAACCCACAATGCCAAAGACCGACATTGCGCGGCGCGTCTACAATCACACCTGGAAGCTCGACCCGATCGTGCGCTCGCTGCTCGATACGGATTTCTACAAGCTCCTGATGCTGCAGATGATCTGGGGGCTCTACCCCAAGGTCAACGCCACCTTCTCGCTGATCAACCGCAAGCATGCGGTGCATCTCAGCGAAGAAATCGACATCGAGGAACTGCGCGCCCAGCTCGATCATGCGCGCTCGCTGCGCTTCTCCAAAAAGGAGATGATCTGGCTCGCCGGCAACAGCTTCTATGGCAGCAAGCAGATATTTTCGCCCGAATTCCTGCGCTGGCTCGAAGACTTCTCGCTGCCCGAATACGAGCTCGAAAAGCGGGATGGCCAGTTCATCCTCAATTTCCCCGGCCGCTGGGTCGAGACCACCATGTGGGAAATCCCGGCGCTCGCCATCATCAACGAGCTCCGCTCGCGGGCGGCGCTGCGCAATTACGGCCCGTTCACGCTCGACGTCACCTATGCGCGCGCCAAGGCCAAGATGTGGGAGAAGGTCGAGCGGCTGAAGAAACTGTCCGACCTGCGCATCTCGGATTTCGGCACGCGGCGGCGGCATTCCTTCCTGTGGCAACGCTGGTGCGTGGAGGCGCTGAAGGAAGGGTTGGGGGATAATTTCAACGGCACCTCCAACGTGCTGCTCGCCATGGACAACGATCTCGAGGCGCTCGGCACCAATGCGCACGAGCTGCCGATGGTGCTGGCCGCCATCGCGCCCAGCGAAGCCGCGCTGCGGGCCGCGCCCTACCAGGTGCTGCAGGACTGGAAGAGCTATTATGGCGGCAATCTGCTGATCGTGCTGCCCGATGCCTTCGGCACCGAGGCGTTCCTGCGCGACGCGCCCGACTGGGTCGCCGACTGGACCGGCTTCCGCCCCGACTCCGCGCCCGCCATCGCCGGCGGCGAGACCATCATCAAATGGTGGAAGAGCCGCGGGCGCGATCCGCGCGAAAAGCTGCTGATCTTCTCCGACGGGCTCGACGTCGACATGATCGAGGAGGCTTATCACCACTTCCAGGGCCGGGTGCGCATGGCCTTCGGCTGGGGCACCAACCTCACCAACGATTTCGTCGATTGCTCGCCCTTCGTGAACCACCGGCTCGATCCCGTCTCGCTGGTGGTCAAGGTCACCTCGGCCAATGGCCATCCGGCGGTAAAACTCTCGGACAATCCCGAGAAGGCGACCGGCGACGAGAAGGAGATCGCGCGCTACCTCGAAATCTTCGGCGACAAGGGCCGGGTATCGCACGAGGTGACGGTTTGACCCGCTATTCGGCCTGCATCGAGTGGCTGTTCGCCGCCGAAGCCCCGTCCTTTCCCGATCGTATCCGTGCCGCCAAAGCCGCCGGGCTCGATGCGGTCGAGTTCTGGCACTGGTCCAACAAGGACGCCGATGCGGTCAAGGCCGCACTCGACGAGACCGGGCTGCCGCTCGCCGGCATCCTGTGCGAGCCGATCAGCCACATCACCGATCCGCAGACGCATGCGGTGTTCCTCGATGGCGTGCGCGCCTCATTGTCGGCAGCGCTGAAGCTGGGTGCGCCGGTGATGATCGCGCAGGCCGGCGACGATCAGCACGACCTGCCGCGCCAGGCCCAGCATGCGGCGCTGGTCAAGGTGCTCAAGGACGCCGCCGACATCCTCAAGGGCTCCGGCGTCACCCTGGCGCTCGAGCCGCTCAACGATCGGGTCGATCATCCGGGCTATTATCTCACCTCGACCATCGAGGGCCTCGATATCGTCGACGAGGTCGACCGGCCGGAAGTGAAGCTGCTCTACGACATCTACCACTCGGCGATGATGGGCGAGCATATCGAAGACGTGCTCGAGGGGCGCCTCGACCGCGTGGTGCACGTACACCTGGCCGATACGCAGGGCCGGGGCGAGCCGGGCAGCGGCATGATGGACTGGCACAGCCGGCTCGACTGGCTGGCCGAGCACGGTTACGCCGGTCTGGTCGGCCTCGAATACCGGCCGACTGGCACGACGCTCGACAGCCTCAAATTCCGCGACATGTGAGCGTCATCGCAGCGCGCTAGTGCAGCCTCCTCATTTGGAGGCTCCCATGATCCGCATCCTGACTGTCGCGCTGTTGCTGAGCGCCAGCACCCCCGTGCTCGCCGAAACCATCCGCATCCAGAGCTTCAACATCTGGTATGGCGGCGAGCAGGTGAGCCTTGGCCAGGTCGCCGAAGCGATCAAGGCCAGCAAGGCCGATATCGTGGGCGTGCAGGAAACCGACGGCAATCTCGAAAAGCTCAGCGAGATGACCGGGCTCACCCATTACGACATCCGCCGCAACATCCTGTCGCGCTATCCGATCTTCGATCCGGCGCAGGGCGAGCGCGAGGCGCCGGGCAGCGGGCCCTATTCGATGCCGCCGCTCGACGAGGATGCGGTGCACGCCTTCATCATGATCGCGCCCGGCAAGGTCATCGCGATGGCCAACACGCATCTTACCAGCGACCCCTACGGGCCGGACGCGGTGCGCGACGGCTCACCGGTTGCCGATGTGCTGAAGCTCGAGGAGGACACCCGCGTGCCCGAGGCGACGCTGCTCGCCAACGGACTGAAGCCGGTAATCGACAAGGGCTATCCGACCTTCCTCACGGGCGATTTCAATTCGCCGTCCTTCCTCGACTGGACCGAGGCGGTCAGCAAGTCGCGGGCGCAGGTGAAGTATGCGGTGGACTGGCCGGTGTCGCAGCTGTTGCACGATGCCGGGCTGTCGGACTCCTACCGCACCGTCTACCCCGACCCGGTGGCCAAGCCCGGCCTGACCTGGACCGCCGGCTATCCCTCGCCCTACCTCAATGCGAACGAGACCTTCGATCGCATCGACTGGGTGCTGTTCGCGCATGCGACGCCGACCGCCAGCGCCGTGATCGGCGAAGAGGGCGGTCCCGATGTCGAGATCGGCGTGTCGCCGTGGCCGTCCGACCATCGCAGCGTGGTGTCGACCTTCGACGTCACGCCCGTCGATGCGCCGGCGCTGATCACGGTCGAGCCGGCCCGCGTCACCCAGCATCAGGATTTCCTGATCCGCGCCTTCGAGCCGGGCTTCGGCAACTGGACCGGCGTGGTGGTCAAGCGCGGTGGCGATCCCAAGACTGAGGGGCTCACCGGCATCGCCGATGTGTCGCTCACCGATCGCCCGACCATCAAGCTCAACGCTTCGGTGCTGGCGCCCGGCGCCTACGACGCCGTTCTACTGGATGCCGACGGCAACGAGCAGGCCCGCAACCATTTCAACGTGCTGGCCGATGACGCTCGCCCGGCGCTGACGCTCGACAAGGCCACCTATGCGGTCGGCGAGACGGTCACCGCCAACTGGACTGCCGCCATCGGTGAGCGCTTCGAATGGCTCGGCGTCTACAGCAAGGCCGACCCGAACGTCTACAATTACTGGGGCTACACCTATACGGGCGGCCACGTCGATGGCTCGACCGCGATTGACAGCACCCTGTTCACCGACCCGCTCCCGGCCGGCGAGTATGAAGTCCGCCTGATGCGCGACGATCACTATTCGACCGAGGCGGTGGCTGAGTTTGAGGTGAAGTAGGAAGTTACGACTGAGGGCAAACACCCCCTCACCAAGCTTCGGTAGGCCTGCGGCCAACCTTCGCTATCCTCCCCCACCAGGGGGGAGGATGACATCGCGCCAGCGGCGTCTCCGAAAGTACAAGTCGGCACTGACATCCTCCCCCCTGGTGGGGGAGGATAGCGGCGCTAGGGCCTTCAGGCCCGTAGCAAGCTTGGTGAGAGGGTGCCTACTGATGGCAAACACCCCCTCACCA
>JBEHYU010000081.1:0-8579 GCA_048498015.1 Pseudomonadota bacterium | reverse complement strand
TTCCAGCTCGGCCAGCATGATGATGTGGTCCAGGATGGCGCTGCCCACATGCTGGCCGCGCGCTTGAGGCCGCGTGTACATCCGTTTGATCTCGCCGATCCCACCCGGTTCGTGCCGCAGCGCGCCCATGCCGATCGCTTTGCCACCCAGCATGCGCGCCACGAACACCGTCACCGCCGGATCGTTCAACTGCTCCGCGCTCATGTGGTAGTTCACGTCGGGAGGCGTGATCGTATCGAGATACGCCGTCAGCTCCGCCACCATCAGCTGGACTTCCGGTCTGAGCGGGCTTTCCTGCTCGACGCGGAACTCCATCACTCGATGACTTTCGGCACCATGAAGAAATTGTCCTCGGTCAGCGGCGCGTTGGCGACCACCTTCTCGGGATAGCCGCCATCGGAGACGACGTCGTCGCGCCGGCGCAACTGCATCGGCGTTACCGAGGTCATGGGCTCGACGCCGGCCACATCGACCTCGCCCAACTGCTCGACGAAGCCGAGGATGGCGTTGATCTCGCCCTGATACTTCTCGACCTCGTTCTCCTCGACCCGGATGCGGGCCAGGCGACCGATGCGTTTGACGGTGGCGGCGTCGACGGACATGAAATGCTCCTGTTAGCGGGCTTCTAGCCGCGCTCAGACCTCGAGGGCAAGTCCCGGCTCCAGCGACACCAGCCCTGCCCCGTCGAGATGCTCCGCCAGTTCCTCGACGGCGAGGTCGAGATCCTGCTCGTCAACCGCGAGAGCAATCAGTCGCGGCCGCGCCACGTCCAGTAGCACCGTCGCCTCCGCCACCGCCGCCTCGGCACCCGACGTCAGCACAACAACTGCCCCGTCCGCCCACCGCCCATAGCGCGGCGGCTCACCCGGCCCGAGGATCACCAGCGGCGGCTCGCCAGGCACGGAAATGAGCAGTGAGGCTGGGCCGATGACGAGGATTTCGGCCGGCGGGGCATCGTCCATCGGCTTGATGGCGCGCGGCCGCCAGGTCGCGGGATCGATGGCTGGAATAGAGCGATCGCCCACCGAAACCACCCGATCCGCTCCCGCCGTCAGTTCAGCCCGGTCCACCCCCACGGACGCCCGGTCAGCGTCCACCACCACGATCTGCCCGCCAAGATAAACCCGCAGCGTCGTCCCGCCAAACCAGGTGAGTTTCATCGATTCCTTGCCTCCGCGCCGGCCAACAGCTAGCGAAACCCGATGGATGACGCCATCGCCCTCCCCCCCACAGGCAAACTCCTCGGCCTCGACCTCGGTGCGAAAACCATCGGTGTCGCCGTCTCGGACGGCCTCCGCTTCACTGCCACGCCGCTTGAAACCATCACGCGCACCAAATTCACCGCCGACGCCGCTCGCTTGCTCGAGCTGATTGCTGAGAACACCGCCGTCGCCTTCGTCCTCGGCCTGCCGCTCAACATGGATGGCTCAGAGGGACCCCGGGCCCAGTCCACTCGCGCCTTCGCGCGCAATCTGCAGCAGAAGACGCCGCTGCCGATCCTGTTCTGGGACGAGAGGCTGTCGACCTCGGCGGTCACCCGCATGCTGATCGAAGCCGACACGCGCCGCGACAAGCGTGCAGAAGTGGTGGACAAGCTGGCCGCCTCCTACATCCTGCAGGGATTTCTCGATCGGCTCAGACTTGCCCCGCCGGCGGATGCGGGCTAGACCCCGCGCGGCGATACGAGGAGCGGCATGACCAGTCCGGCGGAAAGCAGCAGGCGACCTTTCCCCCACCGCAATCTCCTCGGTATTTCGCATTTGAATCAGTACGAGATCGTCGACCTGCTCGACCGCGCCGAGGCGATGATCCCGGTGTCGCGGCAGCAGCGCAAATCGCTGCCGACGCTGAGCGGTAAGACGCAGATCAACCTGTTTTTCGAGCCGTCCACCCGCACCCAGTCGAGCTTCGAGATCGCCGGCAAACGGCTGGGCGCGCAGGTCACCAACATGTCGGTGCGCACCTCATCGGTGACCAAGGGCGAGACGCTGATCGATACCGCAGCGACGCTCAACGCCATGCAGCCTGACGTCATCATCGTGCGCCACCCGGCCTCCGGTGCGGTGGAACTGCTGAGCCAGAAGGTCGGCTGCTCGGTCATCAACGCCGGCGACGGCGCACACGAGCATCCGACGCAGGCGCTGCTTGATGCGCTGACCATGCGTCAGCACAAAGGCCGGCTGGCCGGACTGACCGTGGCGATCTGTGGCGACATCGCAAATTCCCGCGTCGCCCGCTCCAATCTGCTGCTGCTCGGTGCGCTGCAGGTGCGGACACGCGTGGTCGCACCACGTACGCTGCTGCCACGCGGCATAGAGGCGCTCGCGACTGAAGTGTTCACCGACATGCGCGAGGGTCTGAAGGGCGCCGACGTGGTGATGATGCTGCGCCTGCAGCATGAGCGCGCCACCGGCCGGCTGATCCCCTCGGTGCGCGAGTATTACCGCTTCTACGGCCTCGAGGCGGAGAAGCTGGCTCTTGCCAAGCCCGACGCGATCGTCATGCATCCGGGTCCGATGAACCGCGGCGTCGAGATCGACCCGGCCATTGCCGACGGGCCGCGCTCGGTGATCACCGAGCAGGTCGAGATGGGTGTCGCCGTGCGCATGGCGGTGCTCGATGCGCTGCTCGCCGATCCGTCGCAGGTGGCCGCATGAGCGCGCCGATCGTCATAGCCAACGCCCGGATCGTCGATCCGGCCACCAATACCGACCGCAAGGGTGCGGTGCTCATCGCCGACGGCAGGATCGAGGGGCTGGCCGAGGGCGCGCCGCAGGGCGTCCCCGATGGCGCCGAACTGATCGATGCCAGGGGCCTGATCGTCGCCCCTGGTCTCATCGACATGCGGGTGTTCACCGGCGAGCCCGGCCACGAATACCGCGAAACCCTGGCGACCGCTGCCGAAGCTGCCGCCGCCGGTGGCGTCACCAGCTTCGTGCTGATGCCGGACACGACCCCGGCGGTCGATGACGGCGCCATCGTCGATTTCATCGTTCGGCGTGCGGCCGCCACGGCCAAGGTCAACATCCTGCCGGCTGCCGCGATCACCAGGGGATTGCGCGGCGAGGAGATCACCGAGTTTGGCCTGTTGCGCGAGGCCGGTGCCGTCTGCCTCACCGATGGCCGGCGCTCGATCCAGTCCGCCGGGCTGCTGCGGGCCGCCATGAGTTACGCGGCCAATTTCGACATGCCGTTCGTCCATCACGTTGCCGACGCATCGCTCGCCGGCGAGGGCGTGATGAACGAGGGGACGCTGGCCAGCATATCCGGCCTGAAGGGCATCCCGCTCGAGGCCGAGACGATCCCCCTCGCCCGCGATCTTCAACTGGCCGCCTTAACGGGCGCCCGCTACCACGCAGCGCAGATCTCCACCGCCGGTTCGGTTGAGTTGATGACTGCCGCCAAGCGCCGCTCGGCTGTCTCCTGTGGCGTTTCGATCAACAATCTCGCGCTCAACGAGAACGACGTCGCGCCCTACCGGACCTTCTTCAAGCTCAGCCCGCCGCTGCGGTCCGAGGACGATCGCCAGGCGATGATCGAGGGGCTCAAATCCGGCGCGATAGACGTCATCCACTCCGCGCACGATCCACAGGACAGCGAGGTCAAGCGCCAGCCCTTTGCGGAAGCCTCCGAGGGCGCCATCGGCCTCGAGACGCTGCTCGCGGCGGCGTTGCGGCTCGTGCATTCGGGCGATGTCGAGCTGATGACCGTCCTGCGCAGCCTGACCCAGCGGCCGGCCGAAATCCTCGGCCTGCCCTCGGGCCGTCTCACGGTCGGTGCACCGGCGGACTTCATCGTTATCGACCTCGACTTCCCGTGGGTCGTGGCGGAAAAGGACATCGTTTCGCGCTCGCGCAATACCGCTTTCGAGGGCGCGCGGCTGCAGGGGGCCGTGATGCAGAGCTTCGTTGCGGGCCGCTCCGTCTTCCGCCATGCTCAGTGGCAGGAGGGGCGTTCATGATCGGCATCATCATCTCGGCAGTCGTGGGCTATCTGATCGGCTCGATCCCGTTCGGCCTGCTGATCACGCAGGCCGCCGGTCTGGGCGACGTCCGCAAGATCGGCTCGGGCAATATCGGGGCAACGAACGTACTTCGCACCGGCCGGCGCGAACTGGCCGCCGCCACCCTGCTGCTCGACGCCCTCAAGGGCTTCGCCGCCGTACTGCTGGCCCGCTGGCTCTTTCCCGGCGATGCAGTCTATGTCGCCGCCATCGCGGCGTTCCTCGGCCACTGCTTCCCGGTCTGGCTCGGTTTCAAGGGCGGCAAAGGCGTCGCAACCTTCATCGGCGTGTTGTTTGGCCTCGCCTGGCCGGTCGCCGTAGCCTTCCTCGTCGTCTGGCTGATCATTGCCTTTGCGCAGCGTTATTCCTCGCTGGCGGCGCTGACTGCCGCCGCCACGTCGCCGATCTTTGCCTACGTCGCCTTCCTGATGGGCTGGGCCGTTGACGGCACCAAGCTGGCGGCGACCGCGGCGCTGCTGGCGGCGCTGCTGATCTACAACCACCGCGCCAATATCGGCCGGCTGCTCAACGGCACCGAATCCAAGATCAACCTGCGCGGGAAGTCCGCCTGATGGCGAAGGCGGCTTCGACCCCGGTCAAGCCGTCCACGGTGCTGAGCTGGCTGCGGCTGATCCGCACCGAGGGCGTCGGCCCCGTCACCTTCCGCCAGCTGCTCAGTCGCACCGGCTCTGCCGAGGCCGCGATCGCCGAACTGCCGCGCCTTGCCTCCCGCGTCGGCGTGGGTGCCAGGGTACCCTCCATCGCCGCTGCCGAGGACGAGATCGCGGCCCTGCAGAAGCTGGGCGGGCGTATCGTCACCAGCGAGGACCCCGATTATCCACTGCTGCTTCACCACATCTCGGGCGCACCGCC
This sequence comes from Pseudomonadota bacterium, assembly GCA_048498015.1. Taxonomy (GTDB): domain Bacteria; phylum Pseudomonadota; class Alphaproteobacteria; order Rhizobiales; family Devosiaceae; genus Devosia_A. Next base: position 3,703 of record JBEHYU010000081.1, on the reverse strand, counting down.
CGTGCTGTCGATCATCGGCGGGGCGCGGCTCGAGTTGTTGCGGACCGTCGCCATCGTCGGCGCCCGCAATGCGTCCGCCGCCGGGCAGAGGATGACGCAGATCCTAGCCGCCGACCTCGGCGAACGTGGCTATGTCGTCGTCTCCGGCCTCGCCCGCGGCATCGACGCGGCTGCCCACAAGGCGTCGCTGGCGACCGGCACGGTCGCGGTGCTCGCCGGCGGCATGGATCATATCTATCCCGACGAAAATATCCCCCTCGCCCGCGCCATCGTCGACAATGGCGGCATGCTGCTCAGCGAGATGCCGATGGGCTGGGAACCGCGGGCCCGCGACTTCCCCCGCCGCAACCGTCTCGTCTCCGGCCTGTCGCTCGGCGTGGTCGTAGTGGAGGCCGCCAAGCGCTCGGGCTCGCTGATCACGGCGCGTCTCGCGTTGGAGCAGGACCGCGAAGTATTCGCCGTCCCCGGCTCGCCGCTCGACCAGCGCGCCGAGGGCGCCAATCACCTGATCCAGCAAGGCGCGCGGCTCGTGACCTCGGCCGCCGATATCGTCGAGAACCTGGGCCAGGCCGATCCGGCGCGTGGCAAACTGCTGGAGCCCGACTGGGAGCCGGCTCCGGGCGAGCATTTCGTCGATACCGAGCCCACGACCTCCGATCGCGCCCGTCTGATCGAGGCGCTGAGCCCGACGCCGGTGCAGGTCGATACCCTGATTGCGACCACCGGCCTCACCGTACCGGTGATGCAGACTCTGCTGCTCGAGCTCGATCTCGCGGGGCGCATCGAATGGGCGTCCGGCCAGCTCGTGGCGCTCAGGGGCTGAGCCGCCAAAAATTCTTCCCCTAAAGGGGAAAGCCGCCACGGGTTTTCCGGAAGGTTGACAGCGACAGGCGGTTTCCCCATTTTCCGCCGCGTTGCGATACCCCTCCCGAAAGCGTTGCGTATGAAACTGGTCGTCGTCGAAAGCCCGGCCAAGGCAAAGACAATCAATAAGTATCTGGGCAAGGACTACGAGGTCCTCGCCAGCTATGGCCATGTGCGCGACCTGCCGGCCAAGGACGGCTCGGTGCTGCCCGACGACGATTTCTCCATGTCGTGGGAGGTCGATACCGCCTCACGCAAGCGCCTCAGCGATATCGGTAATGCGCTGCGCGACGCGGACGAACTGATCCTCGCCACCGACCCCGATCGCGAGGGTGAGGCTATCTCCTGGCATGTGCTCGACGTGCTCAAGCAGAAGAAGCTGGTCAAGGACAAGCCGGTCAGCCGCGTCGTCTTCAATGCCATCACCAAGAACGCCATCACCGAGGCGATGAAGCATCCGCGCGACATCGACGTACCGCTGGTCGATGCCTATCTCGCCCGCCGCGCCCTCGATTATCTCGTCGGCTTCACCCTCTCGCCGATCCTCTGGCGCAAGCTGCCGGGCTCGCGCTCGGCCGGCCGCGTGCAGTCGGTGGCGCTGCGCATCGTGTGCGACCGCGAGAACGAGATCGAACGCTTCAAGCCGGTCGAATACTGGTCGGTCGATGCCAAGCTGATCGAGAAGGGCAAGACCTTCGACGCCCGCCTCTACTCCGTTGACGGCAAGGTCACCGACAAGCTCGACATCAAGACGGGCGCCGAGGCTGAGAGCCTCAAAGCTGCGATCGAGGCTGGCCGTTTCGAGGTCCGCTCGGTCGACAAGAAGCCGACCAAACGGAACCCCTACGCGCCGTTCACCACCTCGAGCCTGCAGCAGGACGCCTCGTCGCGGCTGGGCTTTTCGCCCAACCGCACCATGCAACTGGCGCAGCGGCTCTACGAGGACGGCGTCATCACCTATATGCGAACCGACGGCATCGACATGGCGCCCGAGGCCATCGCCGCGGCGCGCAGCGCTATCGAGAAGGAATTCGGCACCGCCTATCTGCCACCGACGCCGCGCATCTACACCAACAAGGCCAAGAACGCGCAGGAAGCGCACGAGGCGATCCGCCCCACCGACATGACACGTCATCCCGAGACGGTTGGCGATCTCGACCAGCGCAAGCTCTATGGCCTGATCTGGCGCCGCACGCTCGCCTCGCAGATGCGTCCGGCCGAGATCGAGCGCACCACCGCCGATATCGCGGTGAACGCCCCCGGCCGTGACGTCACGCTGCGCGCCGTCGGCTCCGTCGTCACCTTCCCGGGCTTCCTCGCCATCTATGGCGTCGCCGCCAAGGAAGATCGCGACAGCGACGATCAGGACGACGACGATCGCGAGCTGCCGCCGCTCGCCGTCGGCGATACGCCCAAGCTCACCGAAGCGCTGATCGAACAGCATTTCACTCAGCCGCCCTCGCGCTACACCGAGGCGAGCCTGATCAAGAAGATGGAAGAGCTCGGCATCGGCCGTCCGTCGACCTATGCCGCGACGATCTCGGTGCTGCAGGACCGCAACTACGTCCGGCTCGAAAAGCGCGCGCTGATCCCCGAGGATCGCGGCCGCATTGTCACGGCCTTCCTCGAAAACTTCTTCAGGAAGCTGGTCGAATACGGCTTCACCGCCGGGCTCGAGGAGAAGCTCGACGAGATTTCGGCCGGCCAACTCGCCTGGAAGGACGTGCTGCGCGACTTCTGGGACGATTTCACCAAGCAGACCGACGAGATCAAGGACCTCCGCGTGTCGGAGGTGCTCGACGCGCTCAACGACTCGCTGGCCGATCACATCTTCCCGCCCAAGGCCGATGGCTCCGATCCGCGCCGCTGCCCCAATTGCGGCACCGGCCACCTGTCCCTCAAGTTGGGCAAGTTCGGCGCCTTTATCGGCTGCTCGAACTATCCCGAGTGCCGCTACACCATGCAGTTCTCGGATGCCGCGACCGGCGGCGCCGAGAACGCCGGGGCCGGCGACGGCATCTTGGGCGTGGACGAAGAGACCGGCCTCAACGTGCTCTTGAAGTCCGGCCGTTTCGGCCCATATGTGCAACTCGGCGACGGCGACGAGCCGAAGCGTTCCTCCCTCCCGAGGGGATGGTCTCCCGACACCCTGACGCTAGAGCGAGCGCAGCAGTTGCTGGCGCTACCCCGCGCTGTCGGCCTGCACCCGGAAACGGGTCTGCCGATCAGCGCGGGAATTGGCCGCTACGGGCCGTTCATCCTGCATGACGGCAAATACGCGAACCTCCCGGATGTAGAAGAGGTGTTCAGCGTCGGCCTCAACCGGGCCGTCGACCTGCTCGCCCAGAAGGCAGCCGGCGGCGGCCGGTTCGGCAACCGTGCGCCGATCGCCGCCCTCAAGACCTTCGAACACGCCGATGGCGTGATCTCGGTTCGCGACGGCCGCTATGGTCCTTATGTGAACCAGGGCAAGGTCAACGCCACGCTGCCCAAGACGACGTCGCCAGCCGATGTGACACTCGAGCAGGCGCTCGAACTGCTCGCCGAACGCGCCGGCAAGACCAGCTCCAAACGCCCCGCCCGCAAGGCCGCCGCCAAATCTCCCGCAAAATCGGCGCCGGCCAAGAAAGCGGCGGCAAAGAAACCCGCCGCGGCCAGGGCCCCAGCCAAGAAGGCGGCTGCCAAAAAGGCTCCCGCCAAGAAGGCAGCGGCCAAGAAGAAACCGGTGGAGGCATGATGGCCTCCACTCATCCACTGCGTCATTCCCGCGAAGGCGGGAATCCAGTGCGAACCCTCCGCCTCGGCGGAGGCCGACAACTCGGTCTGGATTCCCGCCTTC
>JBEHYU010000080.1:0-8942 GCA_048498015.1 Pseudomonadota bacterium | reverse complement strand
GCCACATCTGGTCGACGCGCGTCGACGGCGCGGTGTCGGACCTGTTCGACCCGCAGGACAGGATGGCGGCGGAGGTGGCGAGCGCGCTGCATCCGTCGATCCGCCGTGCCGAAGTCGAGCGGGCCCGCTCCAAGCGGCCGGAATCGCTGGCCGCTTATGACCTCGTGATGCGGGCCTTCCCGCATTTGTGGGCCCACCGCATGGCGGAGAACCCGCAGGCGATTTCGTACCTGACCAAGGCGCTCGCCCTGGAGCCGACCTACGGGCTCGCAGCGGCACTGGCCGCCTGGGCGCATGGGCAGCAGGTCGCCTACAACTGGGCGACGGATGTGCCGGCAGAGCGCGCCGAGGGCCAGCGGCTGATCGAGATCGCCACGATGACGGTCGGCGACGATCCGACGGCGCTGACGGCGCTGGCCTCGTCGATCATGCTGCTGGGCGGCGATGTGGAGCATGCTTCCAATCTTGCCGGGAAAGCCCTGGCGCTCGACCCCAACCATGCCTGGGCGTGGATGCGGCGCGGCTACGGGCTGGTCTATACGGGCCATCCGGATGAGGGGCTGGAGGCGTTCGAGCACTCGGCCCGGCTGTCGCCGCTCGATCCGTTCGCGTTCAATGTTCATCTCGGCATGGGGCTGGCGCATTTCGCGGCGGGCCGGCCGGACAAGGGCATCGAGTTCGCCCGGCAGGCGCTGGCCGAGCGGCCGGGGCTGACCTGGCCGTATCGCGACCTCGCGACCTATTATTCCGCCGCCGGCAAGCCCGAGCAGGCAGCCGACGCGCTCGAGAAGTTCATCTACCTTCGGCCGGCGATGACCGCCGCGACACTGCGGGACGGGCTGCGCTTCATGGAGCCGGCGCTGCTCGATCGCTATGTCGGCGGGCTCGAGGCGGCCGGCCTCAAATAGCGTCAACCACCCCTACCCGAATACGTAAAATCCCACAGAATGAGTTGGCGGCTTCTCAAGCGGCCTGGCGCAGGATGGGGACGAACAGAAGTTTCGGGGTTCGCCTTGGATATCCGGCTCGAAAAGCGGCTTGCACCGCGCCGCAACACGATGATCGTCGCAACTATCGTCTTCGATGCGGGCAGGACGACGATCGATTGCATCATCCGCAACCTCAGCGACAGCGGCGCCAAACTCGAGGTGCCCTCGGTCAAGGGCATCCCGCCCAGCTTCGACCTGATGGTACCGGGGCACCGCGTGCAGCATTGCCGCGTCGCCTGGCGCGCCATGCGCGAAATGGGCGTGGCCTTCTCGCAGCCGTTCAACTGAGGTTCAGCCGGCGACTCCTAGATCGCTCAGACGGGGCGTGACCCTTCGGGAGCACAACAATGGGCAAGAGAGCTTTTCTGATCGCCGGCGACCGCGCTGCGGTGATCGCCAACGACGTTACCGACTTCCGCTATCGCGCCGCGACGCACTGCCTGCCGGTCGGCGTCCAGTCCCCGGCCCGCACCAACCCCAATGCCGAAACGCAGTTCCTCGTCGATGAGGGGACCGTCGAGTTCATGATCGGCGGCGCCGCCGGCATCGTGTTCGAGGGCGATTTCGTACGCGTGCCGGCCGGCACGGTCTATGCGTTCCGCAATGCCGGCGACTCGGCTGCGCGCGTGCTCTGCCGCACCGTGAGCCCGGCCTCGATGCGCCGCGCCGTGCAGCTGACGACGAGTTTTGCCGCCTAACGACTGCTGCCTGGTCCCCAATCCACCGCGTCATTCCCGCGAAGGCGGAAATCCAGACTGTGTACGCGGACGTCCGATAGTCCGGCCCGGAATCCCGCCTTCGCGGGAATGACGTTGTGGGTGATTGCAGGAGATGACGCAGGGGAATTCAGGCGTGAACCGGTCTCGCCATTAGAATGCCGATCGGGCCGAGTTGCGTCCTCTGCTCGCCGACCTTGCTAAAGCCATTGGCCTCGTAGAAGCCCAGGACGTTGGGGTTGGCGAGCACGTGCAGGCGGCTCGCGCCCCAGGCCGCCGCCTCGCGCAGGATGGCGCGCACCAGCTGCGTCGCAATCCCCTTGCGCCATTGATCGGGCTCGACGAACAGGCCCTCGAGCTCGGCGTCGTTGCCCTCATGCGCGATGATCGTGGCGAAGCCGACGATGCGGCCATCGTGCTCAGCCACGAACACCTCGTTGTTGGCCAGCATCTCTTCGTCGAGATCGATGATCGAGGGATCGTCCAGCAATTGCTGCAGCACATCGCCGGTCTCGCTGGCGAGCGAGGCGCGGCGCTGCACCTCGATCAGGTTGAGCCGGTCGTCGGGATGGGCGAGGCGGATATCGAGCTTCATGCCTGCCCCGCCGCACGGCGCTGCAGCAGTTCCTTCTCGCGCTGGTTCTCGGTCATGTCGGCGGCCCGCTGGAACTCGGCCCGGGCCTCGTCGTGACGCCCGAGCTTGTGGAGGAAGTCTCCCCGAATGCTCGGCAGCAGGTGGTAGTTCCTGAGCGCCGGCACGAGCGTCAGCGGCTCGACGATGGCGAGGCCCGCTTCCGGCCCGAACGCCATACCATGCGCGACGGCGCGATTGAGCTCGACGATGGGCGAGGGCATGGTCTCGCCCAGATCGTCGTAGAGGGCCGCGATCTGCCACCAATCGGTATCGGCGGCTTTTGCCGCGCGGGCGTGGCAAGCGGCGATCGCCGCCTGCAGCGCATAGGGCCCGAGTCCGCCGCCCAGTTGTTCCGCCTGCGCCAGCGCTGCGAGGCCACGGCTGATTAGAGTGTGGTTCCAGCGGCTGCGATCCTGGTCGAGCAGCAGGATCGGCGTACCGTCCGGCTTGGTGCGGGCGGCCGAACGCGAGGCCTGGATCTCCATCAGCGCCACCAGCCCGTGCACCTCGGACTCTTCCGGTGCGAGGCGGGCGAGGATGCGGCCGACGCGCAGCGCTTCGTCGATCAGCTCGGTGCGCATCCAGTCGTCGCCGGCGGTGGCCGAGTAGCCTTCATTGAAGATGAGGTAGAGCACCTCCAGCACCGAGCCGAGGCGCGCCTGCCGATCGGCGCCGCGCGGCACCTCGAAGGGCACATGTGCGTCCGCGAGCGTCTTCTTGGCACGCACGATGCGCTGCTGGATGGTCGGCTCGGGCACGAGATAGGCCCGTGCAATCTCCGCGGTGCTGAGACCGCCCACCAGCCGCAGCGTCAGTGCCGCGCGGGCATCGGCGCTGAGGATCGGGTGGCAGGCGGTGAAGATGAGGCTCAGCACATTGTCCTTCACATCGTCGTCGAGGCGCTCGTCGTAGTCCGGGGCCTCCTGCTCTCTCAGCTCGGCCTCGTAGGTCAGCTCCGGCATCGCTTTGTCGTTGAGCACGCGCTTGCGGCGGAACTCGTCGATGAAACGGCGCTTGGCGGTCTGCATCAGCCAGGCGCCGGGATTGTTGGGCACGCCGCTCTCGGGCCAGTCGCGCAGCGCGGCAACGAGGGCGTCCTGCGCCAGCTCCTCCGCCTGGCCCACGTCGCGCGTCATCTTGGTCAGGCCCGCGATGAGCCTGGCGGCTTCGATACGCCAGACGGCTTCGATGGCGCGGTCGGTGGCGAGTTTGGGGCTGGGCTGGTCCATGGGCGGCGGAGTGGATCAAATCCACCCCGCCGGGGCAAGTCCCGCCGAGCCCTACTGTTGCTGCTGGTTCTGCGCGACCATCTTGTCGTAGCGGGCCTGCTGCTCCTCATCGAAGCCAAGGCCCTCGGCGGTCCACAGCGGACGGATCTCGATCTGGACGTTGCCGTGACCATCCGATTGCGGCCAGTCCTTCACCAGCTCGATCACCTCCTGCAACGAGTTCGCCTCGATGATCGAGTAGCCGGCGATCAGCTCCTTGGCCTCGGCGAACGGCCCGTCGATCACTTTGGGCTTGCCGTTGGCGAACGAGACGCGTGCCCCGCGCGACGACGGCTGCAGCCCTGCCCCGGCCTTCATCCGGCCCGACGCCACCAGCTTTTCGTTGTACGACGTCATGTCGTCGATGAGCTGGCTGCTTGGCTGCACACCAGCTTCCGTCTCGGCGTCCGCCTTGCGGATGACCATGAACTCCATCGCTCGCTCCTAGTAGTTGTAGCCGCCGTCGATCTCGCGGACTTCCACGGTGACGTCGGGCATGCCGTGATCGATGTGAAGCTGGACGAACTCGTTGGCCGCTGCAATCGCCGCCGCCCGATCGGGCACCTCGACGACCGCATAGCCGCCGATGATCTCCTTGGCCTCGGTGAAGGGGCCGTCGGTCAGCGCGAGCTGGCCGGAGTGGCCGCTCACCCGCGCCGCGTTGGTGGTGCGCTTGAGACCGCCGGTGGAGATCAGCTGGCCGGATTTGACGTTCTTTTCGACATACGGGCCCATCGCTTCCATCAGCGATTGCGGGGCGGGCTTGCCGGCATCGTAGGCCGGATCGAGAATGATGTTGAGCAGATAGCGCATGATGGCTCCTCAGTTGGTCTTGCCGGGATGGGCGGCGCGCATGGCGGCCTCGGCCTCGAAGGCTTCGGGCGACATCACGTCCTCGAAATCGGCGAGCTCGGTGAGACGGCGGATCTCGACGCGCTCGCCCTGCATGAACGGGATGCGCTTGGCCCACTCGATCGCCTCTTCCTTGTTGCGCACCTGGATGATCCAGAAGCCACCGACCAGCTCCTTGGCCTCGGAGAACGGCCCGTCGACGACGGTGGTCTTGTTGCCGCTATAGGTGACGCGCGCCCCATCCCTGGACGGCGCCAGCCCCTCGAGCGCGAGCAGCACACCGGCGTCCTGCAGCTCCTGATTGTACTTGTTCATGGCCTCGAACATGCCCGGCTGTGGCGGCAGGTTCTCCGACGGTCCGTCCCCTTTGACGATGATCATGAAGCGCATTTCAGTCTCCTTTTCCGGCGGGCGTTTGTTTCGCCTTGTGATGACACGACGAAGGGCGGAACGCGGAGTCGACACCGCCGGATGAGATTTTTCAAATTTCTATTCAACCAACCGGTTGACAACACCGACGACCGCGCGTATTCAACCATCAAGTTAATCAACTAACCGGTTGAACACGCCATGACCGACCGTCTCAGCACCACCCTCGCCGCCCTGGCGGACCCGACCCGGCGCGGCATCCTCGCCCGGCTCGCCACGGGCGAGGCGACGGTCAAGCAACTGGCCGAGCCCTACGACATGAGCCTTGCGGCCGTCTCCAAGCACCTCAAGGTGCTGGAGGGCGCCGGGCTCATCAGCCGCGGCAAGGACGCGCAGTTCCGGCCGTGCCGGCTCGAAGCCGGCCCGATGCGCGACGTCGCCGGCTGGCTCGAGAGCTACCGCAAGTTCTGGGAAGAGAGCCTCGACCAGCTGGAGGTCTATCTCGCCGAACTCCAGAAGGGCGATCCGACCGGATCGAAGAACTGAGGTGATCAACAATGTCATCCCGTTCCGGCCGCTGCGCCGTTCCCCCCATTCGCCCGATCCCAACTGGATCGCGGCCTATCTCAGGTACTGGGCCGAGCGCCTGGACCGCCTCACCGACTACATCGCGCAACTGAGCGCGCAGGAAATGAACGCCCAAGACAGGGAGACCCGCATGTCCGACCTCAAATTCATCTACCCCGCCGACGAACCCTCGATGATCACTACCCGGACCTTCGACGCGCCGCGCGAGCTGGTGTGGCGGGTCTTCACCCAGCCCGAGCACGTCGCCGTGTGGTGGGGCCCGCGCTCGATCGCGCCGGTCAAGCGCATCGACAAGCTCGAGCTGCGTGCCGGCGGAACCTGGCGCTATATCTGCGAGCGGCCCGACGGCAGCGAGACCATCGTGTTCACCGGCAAGTACCTCGAGGTCGTGGCGCCCGAAAAGGTCGTCAACACGTTCGGCGTCGAGGGCAGTTGGGAGGGCGATGAGGCCTTCCCCGAGACCCACACCTTCGAGGAGCGTGACGGCAAGACTTACTATCGCGCCTACGCGCTGCTCCCCAGCATGGAAGTGCGCGACCAGGTCCTCGCCACCGGCATGGAAAAGGGCGGCCGCGAGTCGCTGGAACAGCTCGCCGCGCTGATCGAAGAGATGAAGGCAGAGGCGAAATGACCAAGGTCGTGATCGATATGACGATGTCGCTCGACGGCTTCGTCGCCGGCCCCAATGACGGCAAGCAATATCCGCTCGGCCAGCATGGCGGCATGGCCATCTTCGACTGGTACACCAGCGGTCCCGACGTGATGATCCCCGGGATCATGAGCCCCGAGCACGGGCCCAACCGCGACGAGGTCGACCGGATGTTCGCGGAGTCAGGGGCTTTCATCTTCGGCCGCAAGACCTATGACATCACCAATGGCTGGGGTGGCCGGCACCCGTTGAACGGCGTTCCGGTCTTCATCCTCACCCACACGCCGCCCGCGCCGGAAACGGTGCCGAAGGGGCCGTCGAACCTGACGTTCGTCACCGACGGCATCGGCAGCGCGATCGACAAGGCGCGTGCGGTCGCCGGCGGCAAGGACATCAAGCTGGGCGGCGCATCGCCGGGCAAGCAGGCGCTCGCCGCCGGGCTGTGCGACGAGATCATCGTGCATGTCGCGCCCTACCTGCTGGGCGGCGGCGTGCGGCTGTTCGACGAGCTCGCGGACGGCATCCGGCTCGACAAGTTGTCCGCCTCCGACGGACCGCTCGCTACCCATATCCGCTACCGGGTGATCAAATGAGCCTGCCCTCGCTTTCTCCCGACGACAAGACGCTGGTGATCGAGCGCGTGCTCAACGCGCCCCGGCCGCTGGTGTGGAAGATGTTCTCGGATCCCTATCACCTGGCGCAATGGTGGGGCCCCAAGGGCTTCACCAACCGCGTCGAGCGGCTCGATTTCCGCACCGGCGGCAGCTGGCTGCACGTGATGATCGGTCCGGACGGCAAGGAATATCCGACCGACAATGTGATCCTCGAGGTCACCGAGCCGGAGCGCATCGTCTATCGCAACGCGCCGGCCGACCCGAAAATCTTCGGCAGCAACCCGCCGCCCGGCTTCACCAAGGCGCTCAGCTTCGAGGAGGTTGCCGGCGGCAGGACGAAGCTGACGCTGGTCTGCACCTTCGACACGATGGAGCATCGCGAAGCGGTCATCCGCCGTGGCTTCATCGCCGGCACGAACGAAAGCTTCGACAAGCTCGAGGTGCATCTCACGACGGCTTAGGGCGGCCCCCCGCCCTTTCCCATCCACCCGGCTTCGTTCGCGCGAAAGCGCCACGGCGGAGCCATGCCCGAGGAGGCACGCATGCAAAGACGGCAATTCGTGACCACCGCCATCGCCAGCGCCGCAACAGCGGCATTGCCCCAACTCGCCAATGCGGCGACAAATGCTCAGGAAGGAACCACCATGACCACTCGCCCCAATTCCGGCTACGCCCCCGTCAACGGCGTCGAGATCTACTATGAGCTGCATGGCAGCGGTAAGCCGATGGTGCTGCTGCATGGCGGCTTCGGCGCCATCGAGATGTTCGGCCCGGTGCTGGCCGAGCTCGCCAAGACCCGCCAGGTGATCGGCGTCGACCTCCAGGGGCACGGCCGCACGCTGCCCTTCGACCGCCCGATGACGTTCGAGAACATGGCGACCGACGTTGCCGAGCTGATCAAATGGCTCGGGCACGACAAGGCCGACGTCGTCGGCTACTCGCTGGGCGGCGCCACGGCACTGCGCGTCGCCATCGATCATCCGGAGGTAGTCAACCGCCTGGTGCTGACCTCGGTGCCCTACGCCTTTGCCGGCTGGCACGATTACAACCAGCAGGGGATGAAGGGCATGGCCGCCAATCCGGCCGCGGCGGTCGAGGGCATGAAGCAGACGCCGATGTACCAGATGTACGCCACGCTGATGCCGGATGCTGAAAAGAACTGGCCCAAGACCATCGCGCAGACCTCCGGCCTCGTCGGCAAGGACTATGATTGGTCGGCCGCGATCCCCGGCCTGCCGATGCCGACCATGCTGATGGTTGGCGACTGGGACGCCGTTCGTACGTCGCATGTCGCGTCGTTCTTCGAGCTGTTGGGCGGTGGCAAGCAGGACGCCAACTGGGACGGTTCGGGCATGAACGCCAACCGGCTCGCGGTGCTCAACGGCGCGACGCACTACAACATCTTCATGGATCCGCGGGCGGCGACGACCGTGACCGGCTTCCTCGACGCCTGAGGAGAGCGCCTTGTCCGACAATATCGTCATCGCGCCGCCGGGAGAGAACTGGTTCTCCATCAGCCGGCGTTTCAACGCTCCCCGGCGGCTGGTCTACAAATGCTACACCGAACCGCAGCACATGGCGCATTTCTGGGGACCGCGGAACTCGACGCTCGAGATCTGCAGCATCGACCTCAAGGTCGGCGGCATCTGGAAGGTGCGCTGGCGCTTCGGCAATGGCGATGGCTGGGGCTATGCGAGCGTCTATCTCGATATCGTCCCCGAAACGTCGCTCCACTATCGCGATGCGCCGTGGGACTGGCCGGGCGGCCTCGACGGCCTGCCGCCGGTGATGCTGCTCTCGACCATCGCGCTCAGCGACACGGTTGATGGTGGCACCGAGGTGCAGGTGCATGTCGATGCCGTCACCGTGGCGGCGCGCGACGAAGCGGTAAAGCGCGGCTTTACCGGCATGGTGTCGGTCGGCCACGACCGGCTCGCCGATTACCTCGAAATGCTCGACCAGGAGGCATGAGCATGCCCTTCGTGACATCCAAAGACGGCACCCGCATCGGATACAGCGTTGTCGGCAGCGGCCCGGCCATCGTTCTCGTCGACGGCGCGCTGTGCTGGCGCGCCTCCGGCCCGGCCGGCCCGCTGGCGGAACAGCTCAAGGACCGCTTCACCGTCTACACCTACGACCGGCGCGGCCGCGGCGAGAGCGGCGACACGAAACCCTATGCGGTCGAGCGGGAGGTCGAAGACCTGGCAGCGGTGATCGACGCCGCCGGCGGATCGCCGGCGGTATATGCGATTTCCTCGGGCGT
>JBEHYU010000079.1:0-9415 GCA_048498015.1 Pseudomonadota bacterium | reverse complement strand
GAACTTCGCCGTCAACCTCTACACGCTTATATGTTCGGCTTTTGTTCTCGTCCAGCAACATCGCTGTAACCGTGAATCAATCGTAAATGCCACCGATTCCCGCGGACGATCTGATCTGGGACGAGGCCGGTGCCAAGCGGCGGGCGCGGTTCGTCTCGGCCCGTGGCGGGCCGCCGCCGAAGCGCGCGATCGCGGCCGGAGACGAACTCAGCGCCGATGCAGCCTTCCGGCTGGCTTCGCAGGGCACCGCGATCGTCTGGACCGGCGACTACCACAACGCCCGCCAGCTGCTGCAGGCGCTGGGGCGGCGCATCGATAAGCGGCGGACCGCTCCGGATGCGGCGAACCCGGCGGCAGCCTTCAACGCCTTCCGCCTGGCGCAGGCGCAGCGGGCCGGCATCCTGGGCCTGCTGCTGGTGCCGGTGACCGACGGCGCGGTGCCGCTGCGGCGCGCGCCGGATTTACGGATTGCGATCGAGGAAGCAGTGGGCCGGCTGGAGGGCGACTCCGTCGTGCCGCTTCGCGATGTGCTGGCCTTCGTCAGCGCGCATGAGTGGCGCAAGAACGGCGTGACGATCCCTGCGCTGGGCGGAGCGAAAATCCACCCGCATTACGGCGTCTTTCCGCCGACACGGCAGGACTACATTGACTTGGTGGCGACCGCGCCGCTGCCACCCGGTGAGATTGCCTTCGATCTCGGTACCGGCAGCGGCATCCTCGCGGCGGTGCTGCTGCAACGCGGCGTGAAGCGGGTGGTGGCCACCGACAACGCCCCCAGCGCCATCGCCTGTGCCGCCGACAATTTTGCCCGGCTGGGCCTCAGCGACCGGGTCACGCTGGTCGAGGGGGACCTCTATCCGGACGGCAAGGCTTCGCTGGTGGCGTGCAACCCACCGTGGCTCCCGGCCAAGGCCGGGACCTCGCTCGAATCGGCCGTGTACGACCCGGACGGATCGATGCTGCGGGCCTACATTGGCGGCCTGCGGGACCATCTCCTGCCAGGCGGCGAAGGCTGGCTGATCCTGTCAGACCTGGCCGAGCATCTTGGCCTGCGGACCCGCCAGGATTTGCTGGCGCAGTTCGCTACGGCAGGTCTCACGGTCCTCGGCCGGCTGGAGGCGCCGCCCTCGTCCAAGGCTGCGCGCGACAAGGACGATCCGCTGTATTTCGCCCGCTCCAAAGAGGTGGTCTCGCTGTGGCGGCTCGGCTCTTCCGCCTGACAATCTCCGTGCTATGAATTGAGGATGCTCAGACCTCTCATCATCGCCCTCGCCCTCCTCGTCACGCCGGCTTTCGCCGCTGTCGACCGGGAAACTGCGGTCACCACCCTCGCCGGCCTCTACAATTCGGCGGACGTATGCAACCTCGCGATCAGCCGCGCCAAGGTCGACGCCTATCGCGACGCCAACCGGCCGGCCGGGGACGAGCTGTTCAACGTCGACGTGTTCCAGGCGACGCACAAGCTCTACGATCAGCAGAAGGCCTGGACCAAGGAACAGACGGCCGACTACTGCAAGAAGGCGACCGAGACCGCCAAGGCCCTCGACATGGGCCTGGGCAAGTGAACCAGGCAGAGAAGGCGCGTGCATTCAAGGCGCTGCACGAGCGGGACAAGCTCTTCATCATCCCCAACCCCTGGGATGGCGCGAGCGCCAAGATCCTCGCCTCGCAGGGCTTTGCCGCGCTGACCACGACCAGCGCCGGCCTCGCTTTCGTGCTCGGCAGGCCCGATGGCGGCGTGACGCGCGAGCAGTCGCTGTGGAACGCCCAGCTGATCGTGAATTCGGTCGACATCCCGGTCGCAGCCGACCTCGAGAACGGCTTCGGGCATCGACCGGAGGACGCCGCCGAGACCATCCGCCAGGCCGCCGCGGTCGGCATCGTCGGCGGCTCGATCGAGGATGCGACGGGCGATCCGTCCAGGCCGATCTATGAATTCACGCACGCAGTCGAACGCGTCGCTGCGGCGGCCGAGGCCGCCCATAAGCTCGACTTCCCCTTCATGTTCGTGGCCCGCGCCGAAGGCTTCCTGTGGGGCCAGCCCGATCTCGACGAGATCATCAAACGCTTGCAGGCCTTCGAGAAGGCTGGCGCCGACGTGCTCTTCGCCCCTGGCCTGCCCGACATCGCGGCGATCCGTACCGTCGTGCAGTCGGTGCGCAAGCCGGTCAACGTGGTGCGCGGCGGACCGGGACCGAGCATCGCCGAGCTCGAGGCTGCGGGCGTACGGCGCGTCAGTCTGGGCGGCTCGCTGTCGCGCGTTGCCTACACGGCGCTCAAGAAGGCCGGCGAGGAATTGCTGGGACCCGGTACCTTCGGCTTCGGGGCCGACATCCTGACGACCGCCGCAGTCAACAAACTCATGAGCGGCTAAAGCTCGAGCGGCTCCACCAGCCCGTTGCGCAGCGTCACGATCCGATCGGCGCGGCGAGCGAGGTCGTGGTTGTGCGTGGCAATGAGCCCGGCTGCGCCTTCGTTGCGGATCAGGTCCTGCAAAGCCGCGAACACCAGCTCGGACGTGGCCGGATCGAGGTTGCCGGTCGGCTCGTCGGCGAGGATCACCTGCGGATGGTTAGCCGCCGCGCGGGCGATGGCGACGCGCTGCTGCTCGCCGCCGGAGAGCTCAGCCGGCCGGTGCGCCGCCCGTGCCCCGACCTGCAGCAAATCGAGCAGCTCGCGGCTGCGCCTGTCGGCTGCCGCCTGCGACTTGCCGGCGATCAGCTGCGGCATCGAGACGTTCTCGAGCGCGGTGAACTCAGGCAGCAGATGGTGGAACTGGTAGACGTAGCCGATCGTGGTGCGCCGGAGCAGCGTTCTACCGCGCTCGTTGAGACGTGAGGTTGGCGTACCGGTGATCTCGATCTCACCGGCTTGCGGCTTCTCCAGCAGCCCGCTCAGATGCAGCAGCGTCGACTTGCCGGCGCCGGACGGCGCGACGATGGCGACGAGCTCGCCGCCGTTGACGCTGAGATCCGCCGCCTCCAGAACGCGCACGAAGGTCTCGTCCTTGCCGTAGTGACGGTGGACCTTGGTGAGCCGCAGATGTGGTTCACTCATAGCGCAGCGCCTCGACCGGGTCGTATTGCGCGGCCCGCCAGGCGGGATAGAGCGTGGCGAGGAAACTGAGGCCGAGCGCGAGGCACGCGACCACCGTTACCTCGCCCACGTCGATCTTGGACGGCAGGCTGGAGAGGAAGAATACTTCGGGCGGAAAGATCGGCACATTGGTGAGGTTGGAAATCCACGAGCGCAGCGTCTCGGCGTTCGAGGCGACCAGCAGCCCCAGGCCCAGCCCGAGCAGCGTGCCGCCGACGCCGATCGCCGTGCCGGTCATCGAGAACACCCGCATGATCGAGCCGCGCGTCGCGCCCATGGTCCTGAGGATGGCGATGTCGCTGCCCTTGTCCTTCACCAGCATGATCAGTGACGAGATGATGTTGAAGGCCGCGACCAGGATGATCATCGACAGGATGACGAACATCACCACCCGCTCGACCTGCAGCGCCGAAAAGAAGGTCTCGTTGCGCTGCTGCCAGTCGTAGAGGATCAGCGGCCGGTCCACCTCGGCCTGGATCCGGTCGCGCACTGCCGACACGTTGTCGGGATTGTCGATGAAGATCTCGACCGCCGTCGCCTGGTACTGGCGCTGATAGGCCGCGTTGATCTCCTCGTCGGTCGCATCCGGACCGGGCGGCGTGACGCCTGGTTTGAGCTCGTCCTCGTACAGCTTGAAGTAACTCTGCGCCTGCTGCATCGGCATGTAGATGTAGAAGCTGTCGAACTCGACCATGCCCAGGTTGAAGATGACGTTGACCGGGTAGGACCGGATCTGCGGCGTCTTGCCGAACGGCGTATTGGCGCCGTTCGGATTCACGATGGTCACCGGGTCGCCGATGGTCACCCCGAGCTTTTCGGCGAGGCGCTGGCCGATGGCGATGCCCTTGCTCTGGTCCCACTGGTCCCAGCCGCCCAGCACGGCGCCTTGCTTCAACAGTTTCAGCTTGTCGATCGAGGCCGCCGAGATGCCTCGCACTGAAACGCCGGTCGACTCCTGTTGGCCCGAGGCGAGCGCCTGCCCCTCGACATAGGGAATGGCGAACAGAACGCCGTTCACCTTCTCGAGCTTCATCGCCGTCTGGTCGTAGTCGGTGAATTTTGCATCGATCGGATAGGCGGTGAAATGCCCGTTGAGACCGAGGATCTTGGTCAGAAGTTCGTCGCGAAAACCGTTCATCACCGACATCACGACGATCAGCGTGGCGACGCCCAGCGCCACGCCGATCAGCGTCAGCGCTGAGATCACCGAAATGAAAGTGTCGCGCCGGCGCGACCGCAGATAGCGCGCCGCGAGCACCCATTCGAAGCGCGAGAACGGACCGGCCGTCTGCTGGGATGCGGCCGTGCTGCCGGTCAAACCGTGTTCCGCCTTTCGGGCTCGATCAGCGATTTGAGCCGCGCGACGGCGCTGCCGATCGGCAGGCTCTCGCGCTCGCCGGATTTGCGGTGCTTGATCTCGGCCTGCCCCTCCTTGAGCCCGCGCGGCCCGAGGATGATCTGGTAGGGAATGCCGATCAGGTCGGCGGTCGCGAACTTGGCGCCGGCCGGCTGGTCGCGGTCGTCGTAGAGGACATCGAGACCGGCCGCCTGCAGCTCGGCGTAAAGCGTCTCGCAGGCTGCGTCGGTATCCTTGTCGCCGACCTTGAGATTGATCAGCTCGGCCTCGAACGGCGCCACGCTCACCGGCCAGATGATGCCGCTGTCGTCGTGGCTCGCCTCGATGATGGCGGGCACCAGACGCGTCGGGCCGATGCCGTAGCTGCCGCCATGTATGGTGATCTGGTTGCCGTCGGGCCCGGTGACGCTCGCCTTCATAGGATCGGAGTACTTGGTGCCGAAGTAGAAAATGTGGCCGACCTCGATGCCGCGCGCACTGAGCTGCTTGTCGGCGGGCACCTCGGCTTTGAACTTGGCCTCGTCGAGCATCTCGTCGGTCGCCGCATAGAGCGACGTCCAGTCCTTGAAGATCGGCGTCAGATCCTGGCGGAAGTCGATGTCGATGGGCGGGATCGGCTTGTTGACCAGGTCGGCGTGCAGGAACACGGCGCTCTCGCCGGTCTCGGCCAGGACGTGGAATTCGTAGCTCATGTCGCCGCCGATCGGACCGCTGTCGGCGCGCATCGGCACGCCCACCAGCCCCATGCGGTGGAACGTGCGCAGATAGGCGACGAACATGCGGTAGAACGCCTGCGTCGCCCCGGCCAGGTCGAGGTCGAACGAGTAGGCATCCTTCATCAGGAATTCGCGACTGCGCATGGTACCGAAGCGCGGACGCACCTCGTCCCGGAACTTCCACTGAATGTGGTAGAGATTGAGCGGCAGGTCCTTGTAGGACTTCACATAGGTCCGGAAGATGTCGGTGATCATCTCCTCGTTGGTCGGACCGTAGAGCATGTCGCGCTTGTGCCGGTCCTTGAGGCGCAGCATCTCCTCGCCATAGGCGTCATATCGCCCGGACTCGCGCCACAAATCGGCCGATTGCACTGTCGGCATGAGCAACTCGATGGCGCCGGAGCGGTTCTGCTCCTCCTCGATGATGCGGATCACCTTCTGCAGCACGCGGAACCCTAGCGGCAGCCAGGAGTACGATCCGGCCGCCTGCTGCTTGATCATTCCGGCGCGCAGCATCAGCTTGTGCGAGACGATCTCGGCTTCCTTGGGAGACTCCTTCAGAGTCGGCAGGAAGTAGCGGCTGAGACGCATGAAAACCCCTTGGGAACCCGAGCAAAAATCGGCCGAATCGGCGGCCTTGGGTGCCCCACTGAAAGCTTATCGGTCAAGCGCTGTCCAGCAGCGCGCCAGTCGCAAAATTGTCGCAGAAACTAGGTGACAGCCCGGACGCGAATTGTTACGGTCCGGCGCAATAAATTACAGGCGGCACCAAAGCTGCCGGACGTCGACAACGTCAAGGGAGGAGCGCTGGCCGCCGCTTCATCGCGTGCCTAAGACCAGCGTATTGTCGTCAAACTATTCGCAGCAGGGCCTTGTGCCCTGCTTTTCTTTTGAAAACAGGGACTTAGGTCGCCTCAGCTCCAGTATTCCTGGAGCGTTGGATTGCTCACCGCCCAGAGCAGCAGCGCCGTCACAGGGATCGACAGCAGCGTCGTCCAGAGCACCCGCCGCCACCACATCGGCGCGACCGGCGCGCCGCGTTCGGTACCCTGCACATAGCTGCCGGTATCGATCTGGTTCTTGACCCCGAACGGCAGCACCACGAACAGGCAGATCCACCAGACGACGAAGTAGATGGCAAAAAAAGTGGCGGGCGAAATCATCGGGTCAGCATCGCATGGGCGGCCAGCGGAGACGAGGGCTTCGCGCTCCTGTGACCCAGTTGTCGGGCGTCGCTATACGCGGTGCACGAACACCGTGACATTGGGCTTTTTGCCCCACCACGCGTTGACCTCGCCGCGGATGGCGCGCTGCAGCGCGGTGTCGACAAGCTCGGGGTCGGCGCGGCGCTTTGGCGGGATCGATTTGAGCGTGCCGTTCACGGCGCTGCGGACGATCTGGCTGACCGACTCCTCGTCGTCCTCCACATCGGGCAAGCCCTCGATCGAGAAGTCGGGACCCGACACCAGGCCCCCGCGAGCATCGACCACCAGGCTCACCACGATATGGCCGCCGAAGCTCAGCCGGCGGCGATCCTTCACGCCGGACTCTTCCGGCGTGCAGAGGATGTTGCCGTCGAGATAGAGCTCGCCGGTGCGCACCTCGCCGGGAAACAGCAACGGATCGGGGAACAGTCGGATCATGTCGCCG
The DNA here is from genome assembly GCA_048498015.1 of Pseudomonadota bacterium. Classification (GTDB taxonomy): domain Bacteria; phylum Pseudomonadota; class Alphaproteobacteria; order Rhizobiales; family Devosiaceae; genus Devosia_A. The sequence continues at coordinate 2,596 of JBEHYU010000079.1, read as the reverse complement.
TTGCGGGCATGCAGGACGTTGCGAATGCCATGCTGGCGGCCCAGTGCGGCATGCGCCTCGAGGTGCGCTGCCTCGCCATGCACCGGCACGAGGATCTCGGGACGCACCCAATCGTAGAGCCGCTTCAGCTCCTCGCGGCGCGGGTGTCCTGTGGTGTGCACCAGCCCGTCGCGCTGCGTGACCACCTCGATACCGCGATCAATGAGCATGTTCTGGATGTCGATGACTTCTCGCTCATTGCCCGGGATGGCCCAGGAGGAAAAGATCACCCGGTCACCGGCGTTGAGGTCGATCGCCGGGTGCTCGCCCCTTGCAATGCGGGCGATGGCGGCACGCGGCTCGCCCTGGCTGCCCGTGCACAGAACAACGATCTTGTCGCGCGGCAGCGTCTTGAACGCGTCCTGGTCGAGGAAGGGCGGCAGGCCCTCCATCATGCCGAGCTCGCGGGCGATGCCGGTAATGCGGTGCAGGGCCCGGCCCGACATCACCACCTGCCGTCCCGCTTTCTGGGCTGCCCGCGCGATGGAGATGACGCGGCCGACGTTAGAGGCGAAGGTGGTCAGCGCTACACGGTAGGGCGCCTCGGCGATGAGCGCGGCGAGTGTTGCCGCCACCTCGTCCTCGCTGGGGCTCTCGCCGTCCTTGAGCGCATTGGTGCTGTCGCAGATCAGGGCGATCGGGATGCCTTCGGCGCCCAGCGCGCGGAAGCGTGCTTCATCGGTGGGCGGCGCGGCGATCGGACGTGGATCGAGCTTCCAGTCGCCAGTGTGGATCACGCGTCCGATCGGCGTGGTGATGGCGAGCGCACAGCTCTCGGGGATCGAGTGCGCGACGTTGATCGCCTCGACGGTGAAGGGGCCGAGCGTGAACGGTTTGCCGGTTTCCATCCGCCGCACAGGCACGTCGTCGACGATGTTGTCGGCGGCACGCTTGGCGCTCAGCATCGCGGCGGTGAAGGCGGTGGCGTAGACGGGCCGGTCGAAAGCCGGCCACAAATCGAGCACCGCGCCGTAATGGTCTTCGTGGCTGTGCGTCAGGATCAACGCCAGCACGTCCTCGGCATTGTCCTCGAGAAAGCTCGGGTCGGCCATGATGAGCTCGATGCCCGGCTGCGACGGACCGGCGAAGGTGACCCCGCAATCGACCACGATCCATTTGCGTTGATCGCGCGAACCGTAGCCATAGGCGGCCATGTTCATGCCGATCTCCCCGACGCCGCCGAGCGGCACGAAGACGAGTTCATCGGGAAAAGGTACAGGCATCAGGCCCTCACGCTGGCGGTGACGCCAAAGTGCACGTCGCCGGCGGAAATAGCGATGCGCGAATTGTCGTTGGCCCGGACGATCAGCCGGCCGGTGTCGTCGATGCTCTCGAAGATGCCGCGAACCACCCCACCGTCGCGGCTGACCGCCACCTCGGCGCCGATCCCCGCGGCGGCGCCGCGCCACAGGCCCAGGATCGCCGGCACGTTACGGCCATTGGCCCACAGCTCGTAGGCGGCGATCCACTCGTCGCTGAGTGCGGAAAAGATGGTCTCGGCCGAGACCTCGACGCCGAGATCACGGAGCGACGTCGCTGGATAAGGCAACCCTGAGGGTGCCGATACGATGTTGACGCCAATGCCGATGACGACCGCAGCACGGCCATCCGGCCGCTTTGCCGATTCGAGCAGCATGCCGGCGAGCTTGGCGCCGTCGGCCAGCAAATCGTTCGGCCATTTGAGCGCGATGCGGGCGCCCTGCCCGTCCGCGCCGTCGATGCCGGTTTTCACAAGGCCCGCCGGCAGTACTGCGCCGAGCGCCCGGTTGAGCGCCACGCCCGCCACAAAGCCGAGTGTTGCGGCGATCGACGGATCGCAGTCCGGCATGATCATCAGGCTGGCGGCGAGATTGCCCGAGGGCGTCTCCCAGACGCGACCCCGTCGGCCCCTGCCCGCGGTCTGCCGCAGGCTCGCGAACCAGACGTCGCCGACATCGCCGGATTCTGCTGCCCGCACCGCCTCGGTGCTGGTCGAGCCGATCTCGTCATACGACAAGACCCGGTAGCCGCGGCTGATCGCACCCGGACCGAGCGCGAAGCTGGCCAATTAGAACAGGCTTCCCGCTGCGGCGTGCGCAGCACCGTAGAGCGGCCCGCCGACGGTGACGAAATAGGTGACGATCAGGAACCCCGAGACCGCCATGACCGCGGTCAGCTCCAGCGGCACCGCCACGAACTCGGTGGTCGGCTCGTCGAAATACATCACCTTGACGATGCGCAGGTAGTAGAAGGCGCTCACCGCGCTCGCCAGCACGCCGATGATGGCGAGGGCGAAGAGGTGGGCGTCGATCGCCGCCAGGAACACCTGCCATTTGGCAAAGAACCCGGCGAGCGGCGGCAGGCCGATGAACGAGAACATGACGATGGCCACGATGGCGGCCACGAACGGCCGCTTCTGCGCCAGCCCCGCCATTTGCGGAATGGTCTCGACATAGCCGTCGGCGGTCCGCAACGACAGCAGCGCGGCGAACATGCAGATCGTCATGGCGATGTAGATGGCCATGTAGACCGCGACGCCCTCGACGCCGACCGCGGTGCCGGCGCTGAGCCCGACCAG
>JBEHYU010000078.1:0-9911 GCA_048498015.1 Pseudomonadota bacterium | reverse complement strand
AAAGAGTCGCGATCGTTGTGTGTCGGCCTTCTCCCCGCGGGGGAGAAGGTGCCCAACGGGCGGATGAGGGGGCCTTGGCCCATGCACCGAACCTAGAGCGCATCGAACGCCCCCAGCCGCCGCGCGCCCCACAGATAAATCCCCATGATGACGATCGGCACGACCGTGAAGGCCGCCGCCAGCGGAATGTTCCCGGCCGTGCCCTGCTGCGTATAGACGACCTGCCCGATGAACAGCCGCCCGTTCCCGACGATCTGCGGGATGATGTAGTCGCCCAAGGTCAGCGAGAAGGTGAAGATCGAGCCGGCGACGATCCCCGGCAGCGCCAGGGGAAAGATCACGTGCCGGAACGTCGCCAGCGGATGCGCGCCCAGATCCGATGCCGCATCGATGAGGTTGGGCGGCACGCGCTCAACCGACGCCTGGATCGGCAGGATCATGTAGGGCAGCCAGATGTAGAGAAAGACGAGGAACGAGCCGATGAAGGAAAAGCTCAGCGAATTGCCGCCGATCACCGGGATGCTCAGGATCGCGTCGAGCACCGGCGTGATGTGCAGCACGTCGAACACCCAGGTGACGATCCCCTCCTTGGCGAGGATCAGCTTCCACGCATAGACCTTGACCAGGTAGCTCGACCACAGCGGCAGCATCACCGCCAGGTAGAACAGCGCTTTCCAGCGCCCCTTCACATAGCGCGCCGCCACATAGGCGATGGGGAATGCCACCAGCGCCGAGGCCAGCGTCACCACCGCCGCCATCACCACCGTGCGCACGATCACATCGGCATTCTGCGGCTTGAACAGCTCCGCATAGGTCTGCAGCGTGAACTGCTCGACCACCAGCCCCGAGAAATCGTCGATGTGGAAAAAACTCTGCAGCAGCAGCGCGAACAGCGAACCCAGATAGACGATGCCGAGCCACAGCGCCGCCGGCAGCAGCAGGATCAGGATCAGCAGCCGCGGCCGGCGCCAGAACACATCGCTGAGGCTGCCCAGCATGCCGCGCCGGTTCGGCAGGATCGCGGCGCTGTCGGCACTCATGCCGGCTCCATCAGGTGGATGGCGTCCTTGGCGAACCCGAGCGTGACGCGCTGACCTTCGGCCGGCACGGCTTCGGACGAGGGCACCGCGGCATGGAGCCGCGTTCCATTGAGATCGATCAGCAGCCGGATCACCGGCCCCAGATAAGACCGCGACACGATCGTGCCGGTCATGCGCGAGGCGCTGGTCCCCGCCGCCATCACATGGATCGCCTCGGGCCGCAGCGAGGCCCAGCGCTTCTCGCCGACGATCCAGTAGACGAAATCCGGCGACAGCACGTTGGACGAGCCGACGAAATCGGCGACGAAGCGCGATTGCGGCCGCTTGTAGATTTCCTCGGGCGTGCCGATCTGCTGCACCTTGCCCTCGTTGAACACCGCCACGCGGTCGGCCATCGACAGTGCCTCACCCTGGTCGTGCGTCACGAAGATGAAGGTGATGCCCAGCGTCTTCTGCAGCGCCTTGAGCTCTTCCTGCATCGACTCGCGCAGTTTCAGGTCGAGCGCCCCCAGCGGCTCATCGAGCAGCAGCACCTTGGGCTGGTTAACGATGGCCCGCGCCAGCGCCACGCGCTGCCGCTGCCCGCCCGAAAGCTGCCCCGGCTTGCGCTCGCCGTAACCGCCCAGCCGCACCATCTCGAGCGCCGCGTCCGCCTGCTTCCGGCGCTCGGCCTTCGGCACTTTCTTCAGCATCAGCGAGAAGGCAACATTGTCCCGCACATTGAGATGCGGGAACAGCGCATAGTCCTGGAACACCGTATTGACGTTGCGCCGATAAGGCGGCACGCCCTCGACCCGCTCGCCGAAAATCGCGATCTGCCCGGCGCTCGGCTGCTCGAACCCGGCGATCAGCCTGAGGCACGTCGTCTTGCCCGACCCCGACGGCCCGAGCATTGCAAAAAACTCGCCCGCCGCCACCTCGAGGTCCACCTCGTCCATGGCGCGCACGCTGCCAAAATGGCGCGACACCTTCGCGAGGTGAACTGCCGAGATCATCTCTGAACCCCCGATAGACGGCCGGTCGAGCGCAAGCTCGACCGGCCCGCCCGATCATCCCCCCATCACGCCGACATAATCCGACACCCAGCGCGAATACGGCACGCACTGGTCGTTCTGCGTGGCGCACTGGGTGGTCGGCGTCTTCCAGAACTTGATCTTGTCGAAATTGTCGAAGCCGTTGGCGGCGCAGCCGCTATCGGTCAGCAGCTCATTGCCCTTGCAGGCGGCCGGCACCACCGGCACCGAGCCGAACCAGTAGGCGACGTCGCCCTGCACCTTGGGCTGCAGCGAATGCTCCATCCACATATAGGCGCAGTTGGGATGCGGCGCGTCGGCCGCAAGCATCGTCGTGTCCGCCCAGCCCGTCGCGCCTTCCTTCGGGATGGTCGAGCCGACCGGAGCCGGCGGCGTCTGGAACAGCAGCGCCCCCACCTGGTACGGCCACGAGCCCGAAGCCACCACGCCCTCGGTGTTGAAGTCGTCGATCTGCACCGCCGCATCGTGCCAGTAGCGGCCGACCAGCTTGCGCTGGCCCTTCAGCAGCTCGATCGCGGCGGCATACTGCGTCTCGTTGAGCTCGTACGGGTCCTTGATGCCCAGCGAGGGGTCCTTGCTCATCAGATAGTTCGCGGCGTCGGCGATATAGATGGCGCCGTCATAGGCCTGCACCCGGCCCGCATTGGTCTTGCCGTCGGGCAGGTTCTGCTCCTCGAACACCACGCTCCAGCTGTCGGGCGGCGTCGGGAATACCTTGGTGTTGTACATCAGCACGTTCGGGCCCCACTGGTAGGGCACGCCATAATGCTTGCCGTCGACCGTGAACCAGCGGCCGTCCTTGAGCCGCTCGTCCACCGTCTTGAAGCTCGGGATCAGGTCGGTGTTGACCGGCACCACCTTCTTGCCCGCGATCAGGCGCAGCGAGGCATCGCCCGAGGCCGTCACCAGGTCGAAGCCGCCGGTATTCATCAGCGTCACCATCTCGTCGGAGGTGGCGGCGGTCTTGACCGCGACCTTGCAGCCGGTGGCCTTCTCGAAGTCCGTGACCCAGTCGATGCCCTCGGTATCGCCGCGTTCGATATAGCCCACCCAGGCCACGATGTTCACCGCGCCCTCGCCCGGCCCCACGGCCGTCGGCAGCTCCTGCGCCAGCGCGGCGGCGTTCATCGCCAGCATCGCGGTAAGCGCCACGCCACTCTTCAGGATTGTTTTCATTGGCATTCTCCCCTGCCCTGACCGCCTGGAGCGGTCCCGAAGGGGTGAGCCTAGCCCGGCGATTTTCCGCCGCCAAGGTGGGTTGGAACGCCGGTCAGGCCGAACGGGCGAGGCTTCTGAGCCGCTCGCGCGCGCCGCGGGCCATGCGCGCCGCCCATTTCCATGCCGCCGTCGCCTTCACCCAGCCGAAGGCCCAGTCGCGCAACCCGGCGATCCAGCCCATCAGTTTTGCGAACCAGCCGATCTGCAGCAGTTGGCCCTTGCCGGTGTGGTAGAGCCGGTCGAGCGTCAGGATGCTGAGGACGTAAGAACCGATCAGCAGCAGCACGCCGGGGACGAACATCCCCGTGGCCATCCAGTAGAGCGCCACCACCTTGAGCGGCTCGATCAGCACGAACGGCACCGCCAGCAGGATCAGCACCACATAGGGCGGCAGCCGCCCGATCAGCCTGCCGATCGCCTCGAACAGCCGCCGGCCCGACAGCCACGCCACCAGCGGCCGCAGCAGCGGAAACAGCACTTCGTCCAGCACCGCCCAGGCGATCACCACCACTGCGGCGAGCGCCGACGCCACCGCGGCGAACGCCCATGCCGCCCCGGCGAACGCTCGCGACGCAGGGTTTCGCTCAGGAGACTGGTCGTCCGGCTCAGGCATGCTAAGGTTGCTCCGGGAAGCTGCTGGCGCATTCAGGATACCGACGACTTTGTCGATCAAAGCCGCGATCTACCATCTCACGCATTACACATATGACCGCCCGGTCATTCTGCAACCGCAGATCATCCGGCTGAAGCCGGCTCCCCACAGCAAGACCAGGGTGCTGAGCCATTCGCTCAAGGTCTTTCCCGAAAAGCACTTCGTCAATCTGCAGCAGGACCCCTACGGCAACTGGCTGAGCCGGCATGTCTTCCCCGAGCCGGTGACCGAACTCAGGATCGAGGTCGATCTCGTCGCCGACATGACGGTCTACAACCCCTTCGACTTCTTCGTCGAAGAGGAAGCCGAGACCTGGCCGTTCGACTATCCCGAAACGCTGCGCGACGACCTGTCGATCTACATGAAGCCACAGCCGGCCGGCCCGCGCCTCGCCGATTTCCTCAACTCGGTCGACCGCACGCCGCGCAACACCGTCAACTTCGTCACCGAGCTCAACAGCCTCGTGCAGAGCCGCATCGGCTACATCGTGCGGCTCGAAACCGGCGTCTACGAGCCCGAGGAGACATTGGCCAAGGCGCAGGGCTCCTGCCGCGATTCGGCTTGGCTGCTGGTCCAGGCGCTCCGCCATTTCGGCTTCGCCGCGCGGTTCGTGTCGGGCTACCTGATCCAGCTCAAGCCCGACCTGGTCTCGCTCGACGGCCCGGCCGGCACCGACCACGATTTCACCGACCTGCACGCCTGGTGCGAGGTCTACCTCCCCGGCGCCGGCTGGATCGGCCTCGACCCGACCTCGGGCCTGTTGACCGGCGAGAGCCACATCCCGCTCGCCGCTACCCCGCACTACCGCAACGCCGCGCCGATCTCGGGCGCCTTTTCGGCCACCGGTCCGGTCCATACCGATTTCGCCTTCGACATGCAGGTGACGCGCGTCGCCGAGCACCCGCGCATCAGCAAACCCTTCTCGGACGAGAGCTGGGCCCGGCTTAACAATCTGGGTCATCACGTCGACAGCGTGCTGCAGCAGAACGACGTTCGCCTCACCATGGGTGGCGAGCCGACTTTCGTCTCCATCGACGATTTCGAGAGCGGCGAGTGGAACACCGATGCGGTCGGTCCCACCAAGCGCGGCAAGGCCGATGCGCTGATCCGCCGCCTGCGCGAAAAGATCGCGCCCGGCGGCTTCCTGTATTACGGTCAGGGCAAATGGTATCCAGGCGAGACCCTGCCCCGCTGGACCTTCTCACTCTACTGGCGCCGCGACGGCGAACCCGTCTGGCGCGACGAACAGCTGGTGGCGAAGGAAGCCGAGAAGACCGCCGCCACCGACGCTGACGCCGGCAAATTCCTCGCCACCTTCGCCGAAAATCTCGGCCTCTCGGGCGACACCGTCGACGCCGCGTACGAAGATCCCGGCGAGTGGCTGTTGAAGGAAGCAAAGCTCCCTGCCAATGTCGATCCGTCCAACTCCGAGCTGGCCGACGCCGAGGCCCGCTCGCGCATGGCGAAAGTCTTCGAGCACGGGCTGACACGGCCGACCGGCTACGTGCTGCCGGTGCAGCGCTGGAACGCCATCGCAGCCAAATCGCGCTGGGTCAGCGAGAAATGGAAGACGCGGCGCGGCAAGCTCTTCCTCACCCCCGGCGATTCGCCCGTCGGCTACCGCCTGCCGCTGAGTTCGCTCAAATATCTGAGCCCGACCAGCTATCCGCACGTGCTGCCGCGCGATCCCCTGCAGCCGGTGGGCGATCTGCCCGCCGCCGCCGAAATGCTGCGCTCCCGCGAGCAGCCGACGAAATCCTTCACCGCCGATGCCGGCAACCAGCAGGACCGCACCGAGCAGGTGATCTCCGAGATCGAAGGCAGCGTGCGCACCGCCGTCGCCGCGGAGGTCCGCGACGGCCACCTCTGCGTGTTCCTGCCGCCGGTCGAGGCGCTGGAGGACTATCTGGAGCTCGTCGCGGCCGCCGAAGCGTCAGCAAGATCGCTCGGCCTGCCCGTCCAGATCGAAGGCTATCCGCCGCCCTTCGATCCGCGCCTCAACGTCATCCGCGTCGCGCCCGATCCCGGCGTCATCGAGGTCAACATCCACCCGGCGTCCAGCTGGGACGATGCGGTCGCGACGACCAACATCGTCTACGAGGAAGCCCGCCAGTCCCGCCTCGGCGCCGACAAGTTCATGATCGACGGCAAGCATGTCGGCACCGGCGGCGGCAACCATGTCGTGGTCGGCGGCGCGACGCCCGCGGACTCGCCCTTCCTCCGCCGCCCCGATCTGCTCAAGAGCCTCGTGCTGCACTGGCAGCATCACCCCGCGCTGAGCTATTTGTTCTCGGGCCTGTTCATCGGCCCCACCTCGCAGGCGCCGCGCATCGACGAGGCCCGCCACGACGCCCTCTACGAGCTCGAGATGGCGATCGCGCAGGTTCCGGCCCCCGGCTACGGCACCCCGCCTTTGCCCTGGCTGACCGACCGCCTCTTCCGCAATCTGCTGACCGACGTCACCGGCAACACCCACCGCAGCGAAATCTGCATCGACAAGCTCTATTCGCCCGACGGCCCCACCGGCCGGCTCGGCCTCGTCGAATTCCGCGGCTTCGAGATGCCACCCAATGCGCGCATGAACCTCGCCCAACAGCTGCTGGTCCGCGCCCTCATCGCCTGCTTCTGGACCAGCCCGCTCGACGGAAAGTTCATCCGCTGGGGCACGACGCTGCACGACCGCTTCATGCTACCGCATTTCGTCTGGGAAGACTTCCGCGACGTGCTCGCCGATCTCCACCGCCACGGCTTCGACCTCGACCCCGAATGGTTCGCCGCCCAGCTCGAATTCCGCTTCCCATTCTGCGGCGAGGTCGAATACGAGGGCATGAAGCTCACCCTCAACCAGGCGCTCGAGCCCTGGCACGTAATGGGCGAACAGGGCGCCATCGGCGGCACCGTGCGCTTCGTCGACTCGTCCGTCGAGCGCCTGCAGGTCAAGCTCGAAGGTCCCGATCCCGAGCGCTATATCGTCACCTGCAACCGGCGCCGCGTCCCGCTGGCGCCCACCGGCATCGCCGGCACGTCGGTCGCCGGCGTCCGCTTCAAGGCCTGGCAGCCGGCCAGCGGCATGCACCCGGTCCTGCCGGTCAACGCACCGCTGACCTTCGACCTCTACGACACCTGGACCCGCCGCGCGATCGGCGGCTGCGTCTACCACACCGCCCATCCCGGCGGCCGCAACTACGAGACCTTCCCGGTCAACGGCAACGAAGCCGAAGCCCGCCGCCTCGCCCGCTTCGTCGCCGACGGCCACACCCCCGGCCCCTTCACCCCGGCCCCCGAAGAAATCCCCGGCGAATTCCCGTTGACCCTGGATCTGCGCCGCTGGATGGGCGTGTAGCGCCCCGCAACCGCTAACCTCTTTTGACCATCCGGTCGAAAATCCCCTTGCGATTCCGCGGCTTTGCGGTAGCGCTTGTTTCTCGATGGACAGGAAACCGCAGCGTCAGACGCCCAGGCGGCCCGGCACGGCCGGGCTGATCGCCGACTATCGGCCGCGCCCCGGCATTCCCGACGAAATGATCGACGCCGACGGCCAGATCCGGCCGGGCTGGAAGGATTTGCTGGCCGGCTTCGAAGAGCTCGGCCCTGAGGGCATGGCCGCCCGCTTCGAGCGCGCCGACCAGTATCTGCGCGATGCCGGCGTCTTCTACCGCAAATATGACGGCGCCGCCGGCAAGGAGCGGGCCTGGCCGCTCGCCCCCGTACCGCTGATCATCGACGAGGCCGACTGGGCCGCCATCAGCCACGGTCTGATCCAGCGCGCCGAGCTGCTGGAGCGCGTCGTCGCCGACATCTATGGCGACAACCACCTCGTCGCCCGCGGCGTCCTGCCGCCCGAGCTGATCGCCCGCAGCCCGGAGTTCCTGCGCCCCGTGGTCGGCATCAAGCCCTCCAGCGGGCATTACCTCCATTTCTGCGCCTTTGAGCTCGGGCGTGGTCCCGATGGCGGCTGGTGGGTGCTGGGCGATCGCACCCAGGCCCCTTCCGGCGCCGGTTTCGCGCTGGAGAACCGCGTCGCCACCACGCGCGCCCTTTCCGACATCTACGGCAAGATGCATGTGCATCGCCTCGCCGGCTTCTTCCGCGATTTCCGCGACGCGCTCAACGGCGAAGCCCGCCGCAACGAAGGCCGCGTCGGCATACTGACGCCCGGCCAGCTCAACGAGACCTATTTCGAGCACGCCTATATCGCGCGCTATCTCGGCTTCATGCTGCTCGAGGGCGAAGACCTCGTGGTCGAGGATGGCGAGGTGATGGTGCGCACCGTCGCCGGCCTCAAGCCCGTTGCGGTGCTCTGGCGCCGCATGGATGCGAGCTTCACCGATCCGCTGGAGCTGCGCTACGACAGCCGCATCGGCACGCCGGGCATGACCGAGGCGCTGCGCCAGGGTTCCATCTCGATGGTCAACGCCATCGGCTCGGGCATCCTCGAAACCCGCGCCCTCGCGGCCTTCATGCCACGCCTGAGCCAGGCCCTGCTCGGCTCGGCGCTGGAACTGCCCACCATCGCCACCTGGTGGTGCGGCCAGGAGGCCGAGCGGGAACACGTGCTCGAACATTTCGATCGCATGATGATCGGCCCGGCCTTCTCGACCACGCTGCCCATCGACGATCATTCCTCCACCATGCTCGGCGCCGCCCTCGACGCCGCGCCGCGCGAAGCCTTGCGCAAGCGGCTCGTCGAAGAAGGCGGCCACTTCGTCGGTCAGGAACCGGTGACGCTCTCGACCGCCCCGTTCTATGTCGATGGCCGGCTGGAACCGCGTCCTATTTCGCTGCGCGTCTATGCGGCGCGCACCGCCAGGGGCTGGACCATCATGCCTGGCGGCTTCGCCCGCGTCGGCTCGACGCTCGATACCACCGCCATCGCCATGCAGCGCGGCGGCCAGGCGGCCGACGTCTGGGTCGTCTCGTCAAAGCCCGTCGAGCGCATCACGCTCCTGCCGCAGGATGGCGAGAAGCTCATCCGCAATTCGGCCGGCTCACTCCCCAGCCGCGCCGCCGACAACCTCATCTGGCTGGGCCGCTACGCCGAGCGCTGCGAGGCGACGGTGCGCATCCTGCGCGCCTACAACGCCCGCCTCGCCGAGATGTCGAACCCCGATATCCCGCTGCTCGCCGACACCCGCATTTACCTCGAGACCATCGACGTCGATGCCGCCGAGCCGCTGCCCCGCGGCCTGCTCAGCGCCATCGACAGCGCCGTGCATTCGGCCAGCCAGATCCGCGACCGCTTCTCGCCCGATGGCTGGCTGGCGCTCGCCGATCTGCGCAAGACCTCGCGCAGTTTCGCCGCCCGCGTACAGGCCGGCGACGACGCGACACGCGCCATGACCGTGCTGCTGCGCAAGCTCGCCGGCTTCTCCGGCCTCGTGCACGAGAACATGTACCGCTTCGCCGGCTGGCGCTTCCTCGAGATCGGCCGCCGGCTCGAACGCGGCATCCAGATCGCCGGCATCACCCGCTGGCTGACCCGCAAGGATGCCCCCGAGGGTGCGCTCGACATGCTGCTGGAGATCGGCGACTCGGTGATGACCCATCGCCGCCGCTACAACGTCGCGGCCGGGTCGAACTCCTATCTCGATTTGCTGGTCCTCGACGCGCTCAACCCGCGCTCGGTGCTGTTCCAGGTCGCCGAATTGCGCGAGCAGATCGAAAAGCTCCCCGGCGGCGTCGAGGACGGCCAGCTCTCCTTCGCCGCCAAGGCGGTGCTGGAACTCCACACCCGCCTGCGCGTCGCCGAGCCCGACGACATGACCACCGACCGCCTCGCCGAACTGGGCGCCGAAATCGGCCGCCTCGCCGGCCTCATCGCCGACGCCTATTTCGTGTGAGGGTGACGATGGGCCATCTCAACATCGAGTTTGCGGCCTCCCCCCACCCACCATGCTTCGCATGGTCCCCCCTCCCCGCAAGGGGGAGGGATAACCGACTGAATTATCCCGTCCGCTGCGCGCGCAG
>JBEHYU010000077.1:0-10310 GCA_048498015.1 Pseudomonadota bacterium | reverse complement strand
ACCGACTGAGGCTTCCGCTCCAGGGTGCCGACTGAGAGCAAGAACCACCTCACCAAGCTGCGCTACGGCTCCGCCTAGCTTCGCTATCCTCCCCCACCAGTGGGGAGGATGTCCGTGGTGACTGTTGGCACAGGATTCGCAGTCGTCATCCTCCCCTTTGGTGGGGGAGGATAGTGGAGCTAGGGCGATAGCCCGTAGCGGAACTTGGTGAGGGGGTTCTTGCCCTCAGTCGGGACAAACAAAAAAGCCCCGCTCGCGCGGGGCTTTTGTCGTCTGGAATAGCGACTGATCAATACCGGTACTGGTCGGACTTGAACGGGCCGTGTACCGGAACGCCGATATAGTCGGCCTGCGGCTTGGTGAGTTCGGTGAGCTTGGCGCCGAGCTTGGCCAGATGCAGCTGCGCCACCTTCTCGTCGAGGCGCTTGGGCAGCACGTGGACCTTCTTGTCGAGGGTCTTGCCGTTGGTGAAGAGCTCGATCTGCGCCAGCGTCTGGTTGGAGAACGACGCGCTCATCACGAAGCTCGGATGGCCGGTGGCGTTGCCGAGGTTGACGAGGCGGCCTTCGGAAAGCAGCACAATGCGCTTGCCCGAGGCGAGCTCGACCAGGTCGACCTGCGGCTTGACGTTGGTCCACTTGAAGTTGCGCAGGCCCGCGACGTCGATCTCGTTGTCGAAGTGGCCGATATTGCAGACGATGGCCATGTCCTTCATCTGCCGCATGGCATCGATGGTGATGATGTCCTTGTTGCCGGTCGCCGAGACGACGATGTCGGCGCGGTGCGCCGCGTCCTCGAGGGTCACGACCTCGAAGCCGTCCATCGCCGCCTGCAGCGCACAGATCGGATCGACCTCCGTCACCAGCACGCGGGCGCCCGAGCCCTTGAGCGAGGCGGCCGAGCCCTTGCCCACATCGCCATAGCCGCAGACGATCGCGACCTTGCCGGCCATCATCACGTCGGTGCCGCGGCGGATCGCATCGACCAGCGATTCGCGCGTGCCGTATTTGTTGTCGAACTTCGACTTGGTGACGCTGTCGTTGACGTTGATCGCCGGGAAGGGCAGCTCGCCCTTTTCCTGCAGCTGATAGAGCCGCATCACGCCGGTGGTGGTTTCCTCGCTGACGCCGCGGATGGCGGCGCGGATCTTCGAGAAGAAATTCGGGTCCTTGGCGAGGCGCTTCTTGATGGTGGCAAAGAAGATTTCCTCTTCCTCATTGCCCGGCTTGCTCAGGATCGAGGGGTCCTTCTCGGCCTTGGCGCCGGTCAGTACCAGCATGGTGGCGTCGCCGCCATCGTCGAGGATCATGTTGGGCGTCTGGCCGCCCGGCCAGTCCATCATGCGGTCGGTGAAATCCCAGTATTCCTCGAGCGTCTCACCCTTGTGGGCGAACACCGAGACGCCGGCCGCCGCGATGGCCGCGGCCGCATGGTCCTGCGTCGAAAAGATGTTGCAGCTGACCCAGCGCACTTCGGCGCCGAGCGCCACCAGCGTCTCGATCAGCACGGCGGTCTGGATGGTCATGTGCAGCGAGCCGGCGATGCGCGCGCCCTTGAGCGGCTGGGCGGCGGCATATTCCTCGCGGATCGCCATCAGGCCGGGCATCTCGATCTCGGCCATGCCGATTTCCTTGCGGCCGTAATCGGCGAGCGAAATGTCTTTGACGGAATAGTCGGCCATGAATGTCTCCGGGATCAGGTTTGCCGCCTTATAGAGGCGGAGCGGCGCCCGGGCAATGGGGATATAAAGAAGTCTTTATATCTCTGCGACGCGATCCGGCTCGACCTGGCGCTGGCTCTGCTGGCGCGCCTGCTGCACCTCGCTCAGCGTCACCGTCTCGACCACGATTTCGCGCGGCTGGCCCCAGCGCGGCACCTTGCGATGCGGCTGTCGCCCGCGCCGCCAGCGCAAGGGCAGGGTCAGCGCGCTGAGGATTGCCGCGACGATGAGGTAGCCCAGGGCGAAGCCGGCGGCGGCCCAGCCGAAGCCTTCCGGTGTCACCGGCATGGCCGGCTCGTACACCGCGAGCGCCTGCGAACCGATTTCGCTGTCGAGATAGTCGTTGAGATGCAGCAGCCGCTGGAACGGACTGGCGCCCTGCAGGTCGGCGAGATCTGCGCCCAGCTTCTGGTACCGCGCCAGCGTGCGGCTCATGCTCGCGCCGCGCGCCACGAGGAAACCGTCGGGCGAGGCCGCGTAATGCGCCAGGGCCTGTTCTCGGCTCAGCCCGAACTTCTGCGCATCGGTGTCGAAGTCGGCGACGATGATCCGCAACTCGTTCACCGCGCCGCCGAGCCGCTGCTCATATTGCTGCGCGTATTCGGGGAATTGCGAGGTGAGAACCGCAAGCCCGAGGCCGCCTATGACTGAGAGGGTTCGCCGCATCCGAGCCTCCGGGTTACGAGCAGCAACGGCCGCCGCCGCGCCGCTGTTCCCAGCGTCGCAAATTCTGACAACGTCATTCCCGCCTTCGCGGGAATGACGCAGTGGAAGATTACTCGGCCCCGAGGCTGTCCTCGTCAAAACCGTTCTCGACCAGCGTAGTGATGGCGTCGAGGGCTTCGCGGGCTTGTTTGCCGCTGGCCTGCACGAGGATGGTGGAGCCGGGGCCGGCGCCCAGCATCATCAGGCCCATGATCGAGCCGCCCGATACGGTGGTGCCGTCGCGGGTCACCTTGACCTCGGCGTCGAAGCATTCGGCCGTGCGCACGAAGCGCGCCGAAGCGCGGGCGTGCAGGCCCTTGCGGTTGACGATCGTGAGTTGCTGCGCCAGCGCCCGGCCGGCATTCGCCGCTGCATCCATGGCCATAATCTAGGGCGCGATTGGTTAACCGCCAAGCGACTCGCTGGCGACATTGATGTATTTGCGCCCGGCTTCGGCCGCCATCGACACCGCCGCCTTGATTTCGAGGTCGCCGCGCACGCGCGCCAGCTTCACCAGCATCGGCAAGTTGACCCCGGCGATCACCTCGGCGCCCGCATTCTTCATCACCGAGATGGCGAGATTGGAGGGCGTGCCGCCGAACATGTCGGTGAGGATGACGACGCCGTCGCCGCTATTGGCCTTGCCGACGGCCGCGATGATGTCCTCGCGGCGGGCTTCCATGTCGTCGTCGGGACCGATGCAGATGGTCTCGATCTGCTCCTGCGGGCCCACCACGTGCTCGAGCGCGGACTTGAATTCGACGGCGAGCGCCCCGTGCGTCACCAGAACCAGACCGATCATGAACTATCCTTCTGACGGGCCCGCCCCCGAGCAACGAGGCCGGAGTTTTGCCCCGTGACTCCGGCGATTCAAGCGGTTTTTTTGCGGGCGGCGGCTGGCGGGCTAAGTGCCCGCAAGGCCTCACGAATCAGCAGCAGCTGATGGCGGCTGTCGACGATCCCGGCCCGCGGCACAGGGGCGCGGGCGACGCTCACGCCGAGCAGCGTGGCAACGAGCGCATCCTCCTCGACCATGCGCTCGAGCGTATCGACCAGGTCGACCACCAGATGCAGCGGCGCCCGGGCAACGAAGGGGCGGCTGACGATGCCGCGGCCGCGCAGCTCGGCCAGGCCCGCAATGGCCCTGGGCGCGCGCATTGCGAGGCCGCGCGCCGTCGCTTCGATGTCGATGCGGTCGTCGGAAACCAGCTTGGCCGGCAGGCCCCGGTTTTCCCACTGGTCGAGCAGCTCGAGCGCCAGCAGCGATTTGCCGGCGCCCGGCGGTCCACGCAGAATGAGGCCGGTCTTGCCGAGCACCAACCCTGTCGCGTGGATGTTCTCGGTGCTCATTTTCGCGGCTTGGCTGTCCGCTCGAGGGCGGCGCGCGGCAGCGTCACGGTGAACAGGGCGCCGGAGCGGTCGTCGCGATTGGCGGCGCTGATGGTGCCGCGATGCGCATCGATGATCTGCTTGCTGATCGCGAGGCCGAGGCCGGAATGGTCGCCGAAATGCTCGCCGTCCGGCCGGTCGGTATAGAAGCGCTGGAAGATGCGGCTGATGTCGCCGCGGATGCCCGGGCCCTCGTCCTTCACTGTAGCGACGATCCGGTCGTCGCTGGTGGTGAGGCCGACCGTGACGGTGCCGCCCTTGGGCGAGAACGACACGGCATTGTCGATCAGGTTGTTGAACACCTGCGCGAGCCGGCTGTCATGGCCGAGCGCGGTGGCGGGGAACTTGCCCTGGCGCTTGTCCAGAACGACGTTCACCTCGTGCTGCGCGGCGAGATCGTGCTGGATCGATACCATCGCCTCGGCGAGCTTTTCGATGTCGACCTGCTGCGAGCTCTCGCGCGCCAGCTCGGCGTCGAGGCGGCTGGCGTTGGAGATGTCCGAGATCAGCCGGTCGAGGCGGCGCACATCGTGCTGGATGATGGCGTTGAGGCGCTCGACGTCCTCGGGCCGCTTGGCGCGCGGCAGGGTCTCCACCGCCGAGCGCAGCGAGGTCAGCGGGTTCTTGAGCTCATGCGCCACGTCGGCGGCGAAGCGCTCGATCGCCTCGATGCGGTTGTAGAGCGACGACGTCATCGAGCGCAGCGCGCGGCTCAGATGGCCCACCTCGTCGGTGCGGTAGGTGAAGTCCGGAATCTCCTCGCGGCTCTGCGGCGAGGTCTGCACCTTCTCGGCCGCTTCCGACAGCCGGCGCAGCGGTCCCGCGATGGTCGAGGCGAGCAGCAGCGACAGGATGATGGTCACCGCGGCGGCGACGAGCGCGATGCGCAGCACGCCCCAGCGCTCCTGCGCGACGATGGAATCGATCTCGCCCGGCGCGGTCGACAGCAGCAGCACGCCCACCGTGGCGCGCACGCGCTGCACCGGCACGGCGACCGAGATCACCAGCTGGTGGTCGGCATCGACGCGCACGATGTCGGCGGGGGCGCCGTTCAGCGCCGCCGCGACTTCGGGGTATTTGGTGCCCTCGTCGGCGCCGAACTCCTGGTAGGGCGGGAAGTCGTCGCCCGGCACCCACGACATCACCGTGGTCCACCAGTCATTGGCGGGCGGCGCGGCCTTGCCGGTGCGGATCACTTCGCCGCGCGAATAGATCGACGACGAGTCGAGGATCATGAAGCCCGACTGGTCGTAGATGCGGGCGCGCGTCCGGGTGGGTGTAACGAGATTCCGGAGCAGCGGCGCGACGCGCTCGGGACTGATCGGGAATTCGAGGCTGGGATCGTAATAGGAGAGCGACGAGGCGGCCGAGCCCGATTGCAGCAGCCGGTCCGGATTGACCTGGATCACGTCGCTGTCGACGGTGGCCGAGGCGGCGACCGCCGCGGCGATGATCTCGCCCTGTACGCGCAGCGACTGGATGCGCGCGTCGATCAGGCCGGCGCGCCACTGGTTGAGATAGAGGATGCCGGTCACCAGCACCGTCAGCGCCACGAGGTTGAGCACCACGATGCGCCGCGTCAGGCTGCCGAACACGGTCGAGCCCAGCAGCCGCGACACGCCCGCAATGCCGCGGCGGGCTTCATGCGTGAAGCCGACCCAGAGCCGCGACGGCGCCGTGCTGCGGCGCGCGTCGGGTTTCCTCAGGCCCGGCAGGTCCTGTCCGGTGACAGCCATCGCCGGCTTATTGCTCCTTGAAGCGGTAGCCGACGCCGTAGAGCGTTTCGATCATCTCGAAATCGTCGTCGGTCGCCTTGAACTTCTTGCGCAGCCGCTTGATGTGGCTGTCGATGGTGCGGTCGTCCACATAGACCTGGTCGTCATAGGCGGCGTCCATCAGGGCGTTGCGCGACTTGACCACGCCGGGGCGCAGCGCGAGCGCCTGCAGGATCAGGAACTCGGTGACGGTGAGCGTCACGCGCTGGCCCTTCCAGGTACAGGTATGGCGCTCTTCGTCCATCACCAGGTTGCCGCGCTCGATCAGGGCCTTGCCGGGCACCGGCTCGGCGGTCGCGGCGCCGGTGCCGTCGCGCGGGGCGGAACGGCGCAGGATCGACTTCACGCGCTCGACCAGCAGGCGCTGGCTGAACGGCTTCTTGATGAAATCGTCGGCGCCCATCTTGAGGCCGAACAGCTCGTCGATCTCCTCGTCTTTCGACGTCAGGAAGATCACCGGCAAGTCGGATTTCTGGCGCAGGCGGCGCAGCAGCTCCATGCCGTCCATGCGCGGCATCTTGATGTCGAGAATGGCGAGGTCCGGCCGATCGGAGGTAAGGCCTTCGAGGCCGGAGGCGCCGTCGGTATAGGTGGAGACGTTGTAACCCTCGGCCTCGAGCGTCAGCGAGACGGATGTGAGGATATTGCGGTCATCGTCCACCAGGGCGATCTTAGGCATCCATGTCCCTTTCTATGGGCAAGTTGGCAGCTCGGCGGGGCATGCCAAATGTGGCAAAACGGAATTGCCACAATTGCGCATAAAGTAAGGCGCCCAACCGCTATACACTAGACGGCCCTGAGCCGCCATTCCTTGGGCCGCCCCGCCGTTTTTCTATCGACTTCCGTTCTACGACCGATTGCCCGCTGTCCCCCGGGGCCGCGTTCACCCTAGGTGTTGCGCGACATCCACGGCTTCAAGACTAGGGGACGAAATGGCTCAAACTGCGGACCTTCTGCGCCGCCTCGAAGGCATTGCGGCGATCCGGCGGGGCGGCAATCGGGCGCAACTGGTGACTGCCGCACTTATGGCGGGTGAAGGGCAGCTGACCAATGCGGGGGCGCTCGCCGTAACCACCGGTTCGCACACCGGCCGCTCGCCTCGCGACAAGTTCATCGTGCGCGACGCGCTGACCGCGCCGCATGTCTGGTGGGACAATTGCGGCGCGATGGAGCGGGAGCATTTCGACCTGTTGCTCGACGACATGGTGGCGTACACGGCCGAGCGCCAGCTCTGGCACGAGGCGCTGGGCGCCGGCGCCGATCCGAGCTTCCGCATCGCGGTCGATGTGGTGACCGAGACGGCCTGGCATGCGCTGTTCATCCGCAACCTGCTACGCGCCCGCGAGGCGGGCGCCGCGATGACCGCCACGATCCTGCAATTGCCCGGCTTCGTTGCCGATCCGGCCCGGCATGGTACGCGCACCGGCACGGTGATCGCCCTCGACATGAGCCGGAACATCGTTCTGATCGCCGGCAGCGCCTATGCGGGCGAGATCAAGAAGGCGGTGTTCTCGCTGCTCAACTTCCACGCGCCGCTGCGCGGCATCCTGCCGATGCATTGCTCGGCCAATGTCGGCGCGCGGACGGCATTGTTCTTCGGGCTCAGCGGCACCGGCAAGACGACGCTGAGCTCCGATCCGGCCCGGCCGCTGATCGGCGACGACGAGCATCTGTGGAGCGACGGCGGCATCGCCAATATCGAAGGCGGCTGCTACGCCAAGACCGCGCATCTGAGCGCCAGGGCCGAGCCCGAGATCTACGCGGCGGCGCAGAGTTTCGGCACCGTGCTCGAGAACGTCGTTCTGGACGATGGCGCGCCGCAATTCGACGACCTGAGCCTGACCGAGAACACGCGCGCCGCCTATCCGCTCGCGACGCTGCAATCGGTGGCCGAAGGCAGCACGGGCGCGACGCCCGACACGGTGGTGTTCCTCACCGCCGACGCCTTCGGCGTGCTGCCGCCCATTGCGAAGCTCACGCTCGAGGAGGCGGAGCGGCTGTTCCTGCTCGGCTACACCGCCAAGATCGCCGGCACCGAGCGCGGCGTCACCGAACCGGTCGCGACCTTCTCGGCCTGCTTCGGCGCCCCCTTCATGTCGCACCATCCGGCCGTCTATGGCGAACTGCTCCGCGCCCGGCTGGCAGAGTCCGGCGCCAGCGTGTGGCTGATCAATACCGGCTGGATCGGCGGCGCCTATGGGGTGGGCAAGCGCATCGACATCGCGGCGACCCGCCGGCTCGTGACAGCGGCGCTGTCGGGCGAGTTGACCGGGCCGATGCGGAAGGACCCCAATTTCGGCTTCGAGGTGCCGCTGGCAGTGGAGGGCCTGCCCAAGCGCCTGCTCGATCCGCGCGCCAACTGGGCCGATGCCGAAGCGTATGACGCGGCGGCGGCGCGGCTGGCGGAGATGTTCGAGGAGGCCGCGAGGAAGCTGGAGCGGGTGGCGGCGTAGAGACTCCGAGGGGCTGTCTCCCTCCCCCTCGCGGGGAGGGAGCGCGCGGCACCTGACAGACAAAAAGCGCGACGCTGGTGGTGGCGGTGGAGTGGACTGACTGAGGGCAAACACCCCCTCACCAAGCTCCGCTACGTCGCTACGCTCCTAGCTTCGCTATCCTCCCCCACCTGGGGGGAGGATGCCCGTGCTGACTTCACCATCTGCGAACAGACCTGCCGCTGGCGCGATGCCATCCTCCCCCCTGGTGGGGGAGGATAGTGGAGCTTGGCCGAAGGCCTAGCGGAACTTGGTGAGGGGGTGTTTGGCTTCAGTTGGAAAGCCGCGATCCTCATGAGGAAGCCGCGTCACTGATGAGCCGCGGGCAATACCGACTTCAGCGACCACACCATCTCGACAGCCAACAAAAAACCCGCTTCCGCGGGTCCCTCATCTCGTCTTTGCCATCACGCTCAGTTGGCGGCGTAGAACTCGTGCGCCCCGATCGTCGCGACGCGTTTGAACTTGTCGGACCAGCCGGGGTTTACCGAGACGGTGTGGTAGTAGAGCGCCGAGTTCGGGATCACGCCGGGGCGGTCGCCCTGCTGGTATTCGGCGTAGGCTGCCGCGGCCATCTTGGTGGCGCGGTTCCAGGCGCCGGTCTCGGTGCCGTAGTCGGACTTGCCGTCGCACGCGAAGGTGAACTGGCAGTGGTAGAGGCCCTGGTCCGCGTTCTGGAACACCACGCCGCACAGCGAGGCCGGGAATTTGTGCGACATGGCGCGGTTGATGATGACGTTGGCCACCGCCCACTGGCCCTGCTCGGATTCGCCGCGCGCCTCGTGGTAGATCGCCTGCGTCAGGCAGAGCTGCTCGCTCTTGGAGAGCTGCACCTTGCGCACCGTCGGCACGAACTTCTTGGCGGCGTAGGTCTCGAGCATGTCGCTGTTGAGCGCCGGCTTGTCGGCGATCGAGTCGATGGCGTCGAGCGCCATATTGTCGGTGCCGCGGGTGCGGTCGATATAGCCCAGCAGCACCTGCTGGGTCAGCTCGCCGGCCGGCTGGTCGGTGGTGACGTCGAAGCTCTTGAGCTGCTGCTGGCGCGCCACATAGGCTGCGAGGAGATCGTTGGTCAGCGCCGGCTGCGCCGAATAGCTCGGCCGGAGGCCACCCACGGGGGACATGCGTTCGGCTTCGAGCGACGGGGTGATCTGGGCCGGCTCGACATAGGCGACATCGACGTCGCCGGCGAATGAGGGAGCAGAAACGAAAATGCCCATGAGCGCGGCTGCGCCCAAGGCCATCACGTTCAGCAGCGCGCGAGGTAGCGCGTTAGCCCTCAATCCCCCGTCCTTCCCCCGGTATCGCCCCCTTGGCGCCACCAGCTTTGGCCGTTTACCCGCGGTCACCCTAGACGAGCTTTCCGCCCGTGCAAACCGGAATTTACCGCCTTTTAACCATAGCGGTTAGGTTCCTAAAGTGAGGTTAACGGCCCGCCGGACTACGGGAAACCCCTGAAATCTCTGGGCGTTGGGCATGCTGAGCGGCGCCTTGCCGGGGCGAATCGTAGTTAATTCAAATTGCGTCAGTTGCGCTGACGCAACGCTCACCAAGGGGGTTGGCGCGGCGGGGCCGTTTCGTGGTATTCTAAGACACCAGTGACCCTCGTTGCTGGAGCTCCCCAAATGCCCGACAAACTGTACGCGACCGCGCCCGACGGCACGCGCCTGCCGGTGATCGACATCACCAACCCGGCCTTCGCCGCGCCCGAGACCGACGCCGAGATCGCGGCGCTGGGCGTCGCGGCGGTGCAGCAGGAGCGCAGCCGCGGGCCGGTGCAGCGCTTCCTGATGCGGTTTTTCGTCAAGCGGCTGGCGCGGACCTCGCGCATCCTTGCGGCGCTCCAGGAGGCCGACAAGGGGTACCTCACCGGCATCGCGACCTATGTGATGAAGCTCGGCCCGGACAATCTGGTGCCGCCTTACGACACCCGAATCGACCGGCGGGTGCTCGAAACGCCGATCGTGACGGCGATGCGGGTGCGGCTGCACCAGATGGCGCGGCTGCTGGCGGAGGCGCTCGAGCCCGAGTTGCGGAGTAACAGCCGGCCGCTGGTCCTCCTCGAGATCGCCGGCGGACCGTCGGCAGACGCGCTGAACGCCCTGCTGCTGCTGGAGCAGCGGGGGCTGCTGGCGGGGCGGCGGGCCGAAATCGTCATCTACGACATCGATGCCGACGGGCCGGCCTTCGCCGCCAGCCTGCAGCCCCCGCTGCTCCAGCAGCAGCAGG
>JBEHYU010000076.1:0-10684 GCA_048498015.1 Pseudomonadota bacterium | reverse complement strand
ATCGCAAAGCTCTCCTCGCGCTGCTTGACCATCTTCTGCAGCAGCGCCAGCACCTCCGCGTCGGTGAGCGGCGGCTTGCCTTCGCCGCGATTGGCGATGTCCTTGTCCTTGATGGCAGCGTTGATGGCCCTCAGCGTGCCCGTGCGCCGCGCATCGCGGGCCTTCATCGCCGTCTTGTAGCCCTCGCTGATCGCCTCGCGCATGGCCGCTATCCCTTCAAATCCAGTGATTTGGCCCCATATACGACACAACCGCGACGCCCGCCACTTGCGCCGCAGCGGCCGGGCTTCTATGGGAAGCCCTCAATCTCAACCGCGAACTCTTTGGAGACCCGCCATGTCCGGCTGGCAGCAAGCGCCTGCGACCGCCCTCCTGATCCTCTCGGACGGGACGCGACTCGAAGGCCGCGGCATCGGCGCCGTGGGCCAGGCGGCGGGCGAAGTGTGCTTCAACACCGCCATGACCGGCTACCAGGAAATCCTCACGGACCCCTCCTATGCCGGCCAGATCGTCACCTTCACCTTCCCGCATATCGGCAATGTCGGCACCAATGACGAGGACATCGAGACGGTCAACATGGCCGCGCTCTCGGGCGTCCGCGGCGTCGTGCTCAAGGCCGACATCACCAACCCGGCCAATTACCGCGCCGCCGAGCGCCTCGACGCCTGGCTCAAGAAGCGCAACATCGTGGGTATCACCGGCATCGACACACGGGCGCTGACCGCTCGCATCCGCGAATCGGGCATGCCCAACGGCGTCGTCGCGCACGCGCCCGACGGTCAGTTCGACGAAGCCGCGATCGCCGCCGAGCTCAAGGCGTTCCCCGGCCTCGAGGGTCTCGACCTGGCCAAGGAAGTGACCACCGCCCAGACCTACAAATGGGACCAGACCCCCTGGGTGTGGAACGAGGGCTACGGCACACTGGCGAACCCGCAGTTCCACATCGTCGCCGTCGATTACGGCGCCAAGCGCAACATCCTGCGCCAGCTCGCCGAGCAGGGCGCGCGGGTGACGGTGGTGCCGGCGACGGCGACCGC
This sequence comes from Pseudomonadota bacterium, assembly GCA_048498015.1. Classification (GTDB taxonomy): domain Bacteria; phylum Pseudomonadota; class Alphaproteobacteria; order Rhizobiales; family Devosiaceae; genus Devosia_A. The sequence continues at coordinate 9,647 of JBEHYU010000076.1, read as the reverse complement.
CAGCGATATTCTCGCGCACCAGCCCGACGGCATCTTCCTCAGCAACGGTCCGGGCGATCCGGCGGCGACCGGCAAATATGCCGTGCCGACGATCAAGACGCTGATGGAAACCGGCAAGCCGATCTTCGGCATCTGCCTCGGCCATCAACTGCTCGGCCTCGCGCTGGGCGGCACGACCAGCAAGATGCATCAGGGCCATCACGGCGCCAATCATCCGGTGAAGGACCTGACCACCGGCAAGGTCGAGATCACCTCGATGAACCACGGCTTCGCGGTCGATACCGCCAGCCTGCCCGCAGGCGTAACGCAGACGCATGTCTCGCTGTTCGACGGCTCCAATGCCGGCCTCAGCGTCGATGGCAAACCGATCTTTTCGGTGCAGTACCATCCCGAGGCGTCGCCCGGCCCGCACGACAGCCACTACCTGTTCACCCGCTTCCTGAACCAGGTGCGGGCACAGAAGGGTGTCGCTCCCCTGCCGGAGCGCGTCGTGCCGAATGCCGAACAGGCAACGGACAGCCCATAAGCAAAAGGCCGCCCCGAAGGGCGGCCTTTTTGTTGGCGTCGTCGCGGGTTACTGCGACGAAGACGAGGACGCAGCGGACGAGCCGCCGCCATTCGAGTCCACGCCGGCGGTCAGACCTTCGAGCGAGGTGAATTCAGCCGCATCGAGATTGCCGTCGTGGTTGGCGTCGGCCTGGTCGAACAGCGTCTGCGTCAGGGTCGGGAAAGTGCCCTGGGCTTCGGCCATGGACACCATGTTGTCCTTGTTGCCGTCGGCGTTGAGGAACTTGGAGTCGCCGTCCTCGGCGAGCACCGCGGTGGCAAAGCCGCTGAGCACGATGCCGGCGGCCGCCGCAAGAGCAAGAATCTTCATTTTGAGATTTCCCTTCTTTGAGGTTCTAGGGAGACGCTTGAGCGCCTGACGCGCCTCGGCGTCGTCTGCCCAACCATCGCGATGGGGATTGGTTGCGGAAAGCTGCGTGGCCTGATCGCGGCAAATTCGAGACAAAAAAGTGCTCCGGGGGTTCCATGGCCGGAAACCCGCGGAGCACTTGGGGTTCTGCTGGAACGCAGGTCTAATCCGGCGTCCCGACTGACATATTCGTGAAAACTGAAACCCTCAGCTGGGCTCGTAATTCGTCGTCAGGATTGCCGACAGGCCCTCAAGTTCGGTGTATTCGCTCTCGTCCAGCCGTCCATCCTTGTTCTCGTCGACGCGCTCGAACAGGAACTTCGGCAGTGTCGGATAGATGCCGAAGGCTTCGGCAAACGACACGTAACCGTCGGCATTGGCGTCCGCCGTCCGGAACGGCACGTCGACGGCCATCGCCTGCACGGTGCCAAGGCTCAGCGCGGCGGCACTGGCGGCGAGAACATAGACCAGCTTGCTCATCTTCAAATCCTGTGTCGCGGGAGTGGGAAAGGCGCTCAAGCGCCCGACGCCACGCTAGCGTCGCGCCCGCGTGGCCTCGATGTAGGCCTGCCCTCGCTGCGCCGGAAGGCAAGCTCGCGGCGCGAGTTAATGCGGCGGAAAGGGAGCAGACGGCGCAAAGCCCCGATTATCGGGGCTTTGCCGGTATTGCAGCGGTAAGGATGCTGACGATCTTGTGATCGTCAGCGCGGGATGCCGGTGTCGCACTGGCTCACATCGGTCGCCTGCAGGCCGGTCTTGAGCCACTGCATGCGCTGCGCCGAGGTGCCGTGCGTATACTGGCGCGACGAAATCTGGCCGTGCGTCAGCGTGTCGTCGCCGATCGCATTGGCGGCAGTGATCGCCTCCTGCGTGTCGCCGTCGTCGAGATAGCCCTTGTCGAGCTCGCCCTTGCCCCACATGCCGGCGAAGCAGTCGGCCTGCAGCTCCACCTTCACCGAATAGGCATTGGCCTGGTCCTGCGACATCGACTGCCGGCGCTGGTTGAACTTGGGCAGGATGCCCAGCAGGTCCTGCACGTGGTGGCCCACCTCGTGCGCGATCACATAGGCCTGCGCGAAATCGCCCGCCGCGTGGAACTGGTCGCGCAGCTGGTTGTAGAACGCCATGTCGAGATAGACCTTCTGGTCGTCCGGGCAATAGAACGGCCCGCTCGAGGCATCCGCCGTACCGCACCCGGAATCGGTCTGCCCCGAATAGAGCACCACCTTGGGAGGCGTGTAGCTTTCGCCCTGCTTGGCGAAGTAATCGGTCCAGTAATCCTCGGTGTCTTTCACGATCACGCCGACGAAGTGCCTGAGCTCGGTCTCGTCCGCGTTCTGCGACGGCAGGTTCTGCGTCACGCCGGTCGATGACGTCGTGCTCGTCGTCCCGTTCAGGATGTCGAGCGGATTGATGCCGAACGCCATCGCGATGATGATGAACACCACGACGATCGCGATCGAGCCGAGGCCGCCGCTGCGCCCGCCGATCGGGATGCGCATGCCGCCATTGCCGAATGGATTGGAGCCCTGCCCGAAGCCGCCCCCCAGCCCGCCGCCACCGAGACCGCCGCCGCCCTGGCCGCGCCGATCCTCGATGTTCGAGCTTTCCTCGCGACCCTGCCACTTCACCATAGTCTGTTCTCCGCCAGCCTTTGGGCGAGTCTAGCCCCAGCGCCCCGGCAAATCCATCTTTGACGATCCGGCCGGCTTGTGATCGGCTGCCGGTGCCGCAGTCATCGCAGCGTCACCTTGCCCCGGCACAGCAAACACGCGTGCGGCAAATGAGCGACATCCCCTTTCCGTTCCATCCCGCGCGCCATCCGTCCCCAGGGAGAACGCCATGAATTTCAACATTTCCCGCCGTGCATTCCTTGCCGGCTCCGCCAGCGCCGGCGCGCTGATCGTCATGCATCCCTTCGCAGCCCAGGCCGCCACCAACCAGGCGCACCTCAGGCTGATGGAGACCACCGACATCCATGTCGCGATCTTCCCGTACGATTACTACGCCGACGCTCCCAACGACACGATGGGCCTGGGGCGCACCGCCGCGCTGATCAATGCGATTCGCGCCGAAGCGACCAATTCGATCCTCATCGACAATGGCGACCTCATCCAGGGCAACCCGATGGGCGATTACGTCGCCTATGAGCGCGGCTTCAAGGACGGCGACCTGCACCCCACCATCGCGGCGATGAACACGCTCGGCTACGAGATGTCGACGCTGGGCAACCACGAGTTCAACTACGGCCTCGACTTCCTCGGCAAGTCGCTGGCCGGCGCCAATTTCCCGTTCGTGTGCGCCAACCTCGTCAACGCGGCGTCGATCACCGGCGACGATCCGCTCAAGGACAAGACCTACCTGCCGCCCTTCAAGATCGTCGAAAAGACCATCACCGACGGCGACGGCAAGCCGCAGACCATCAAGCTGGGCTTCATCGGTTTCGTGCCGCCGCAGATCATGATCTGGGACTCGGCCAATCTCGAGGGCAAGGTCGCCGTCCGCGACATCGTCAAGACCGCCACCGCCTACGTGCCGGTGATGAAGGAACAGGGCGCCGACCTGATCGTCGCCCTCGCCCATACCGGCATCGACGGCCAGCAGGGCGACATGATGGAGAACGCCGCGCTGTTCCTCGCCGGCGTGCCGGGCATCGACGTGGTCTTCACCGGCCACCAGCATCTGGTGTTCCCCAATGCCCCCGACTTCAAGGGCATCGAAGGCGCCGACCTCGACAAGGGCACGCTGATGGGCAAGCCCGCCGTGATGGCCGGCTTCTGGGGCTCGCATATGGGCCTGATCGACCTGCTGCTCGAAAAGGGCGCTGACGGCTGGAAGATCGTCTCGCACACCTCCGAGGCCCGCCCGATCTGGAAGCGCGACGACACCACCAAGAAGGTCGTGCCGACCGTCGAGGACGTCGCGGCGGTCGAAGCCCCGGTCCAGGCCGACCACAAGGCGACGCTCGAATATGTCCGCCGCCCGGTCGGCCAGACGGCCGCCCCGCTCTACTCCTACTTCTCGCTCGTCGCCGACGATCCGTCGGTGCAGATCGTCTCGATCGCCCAGACCGCCTACATCAAGGAAAACCTCAAGGGCAGCCAGTGGGAAGGCCTGCCGCTGCTCTCCGCCGCGGCGCCCTTCAAGGCCGGCGGCAAGCCCGGCCCCGACTACTACACCGACGTGCCGGTCGGACCGGTCGCGATCAAGAACGTCGCCGATCTCTACCTCTACCCCAACACCATCCGCGCCGTGGAAGTCACCGGCGCACAGGTGCGCGAGTGGCTGGAGCGGTCGGCGGGCATCTTCAACCAGGTCGCGGCCGGCTCAAAGGATGCCGACCTGATCGATCTCACCTTCCCGTCCTACAATTTCGACGTCATCGACGGCGTGACCTACAAGATCGATATCAGCCAGCCCTCGCGCTACGACCAGAAGGGCCAGGTCGTGGCCCCCGACGCCCACCGCATCGTCGACCTGATGTATGACGGCAAGCCGATCGACGACGCCGGCAAGTTCGTCGTCGCCACCAACAACTACCGCGCCGGCGGCGGCGGCTTCTTCCCGGGCGCCGACGGCAAGACCATCATCTTCACCGGTCCCGACACCAACCGCGACATCATCGTGCGCTACATCCACGATACGGGCACCATCAACCCGGCCGCCGACGGCAACTGGTCGCTGGCCCCGCTGCCCGGCACGACGGTGCTCTTCCAGTCCGGCCCGCGGGCCAAGGACCACGTCGCCGAGGTCCCGGGCGTCAAGATCGAATATATTGGCGAAGCCGATAACGGCTTTGGCAATTACCGCATCACCCTCTGATCCGGGGGTTTCCGGCTCGCCTCCGGGCGAGCCGGGCCATCCCCGCCGGATATGCCTATTGACTTGTCGGCCCTGAGCGTTTTGCTTCCCGCCACAATTTATGAATGCGCGGGGGCGCGAGAGTCGTGACTGAAAAAGACCGGATCGTGGGCTTGCTCAAGGAAGCGGGCATCACCGTCGACGGGCCCAATCCATGGGATATCCAGATCCATAGCCCGAAACTGTGGGACCGCGTGTTCGCGCAGGGCTCGCTCGGGCTGGGCGAAGCCTATATGGACGGCCTGTGGGACGTCGGCGACATGGCCGAATTCTTCAACAAGGTGCTCGTCGGCGGCGTGGCGGACAAGATTCGCGTCACCCCCAACCTGATCTGGCAGATCGTCCAGGCCAAGCTGTTCAACATGCAGAGCATCGAGCGCTCCCGCCGGGTCGCCGCCATGCACTACAACGAGACCGATGCCTACAAGGCCTCGCTCGACGACCGCATGACCGGCTCGTGCGGCTACTGGCCGGAGGGCGTGACCAACGTCAACCAGGCGCAGGAAGCCAAGCTCGACCTCGTCTGCCGCAAGATCGGCCTGAAGCCCGGCCAGCTCGTCTGGGACATCGGCTGCGGCTGGGGCGCCTTCATGGGCTTTGCGGCGGAAAAATACGGCGCCAAATGCGTCGGCGTCACCGTCTCGCCCGACCAGGCCGCCTATGGCCGCGAGCGCTACAAGGACCTGCCGATCGAATTCCGCGTGCAGGACTACCGCGAGTTCCGCGGCAAGACCGACCACGTCGTCTCGATGGGCATGTTCGAGCATGTCGGCCACAAGAACTACCGGACCTATTTCGAGAAGGCCCGCGAGGTGATCAAGCCGGACGGCCTGTTCATGATGCACACCGTCGGCAGCCAGATCTCGACCGACACCATCGAGCCCTGGCTCGAGAAATACATCTTCCCCGGCGGCGTCATCCCCTCGATGGCGCAGATCGGCAAGGCCATCGACGGACTGTGGAGCGTCGTGGACGTCCACAATATCGGCCCGCACTACGACAAGACGCTGTGCGCCTGGTACGAAAACTTCGACCGAAAGTGGAAGAAGGACCGCACGCCGGACGAGGAGAAGTTCTACCGGCTGTGGAAGTACTACCTGCTCTGCTGTGCCGGCGGCTTCCGCGCCCGCGTGCTGCAGGTCTGGCAGTTCGTGCTGTCTCCCACGGGCGTGCCCGAAGGCTACAAGTTCGCCCGCTAGTGGATCGGCGCCTCAGCCTCGCCGGCGTACTGCTCCTGCTGTGCGCCGGCGCGATCTATCTCTGGCTCGAGCCGCAGCCACCGCAGACCGCCGCGCCGGTGACGCCGATCACCGTGTCGGCGGCGCCTGAAGCATCGAGTGAGCCTGCGCTTCCCTCGCCGTCCCTGCCGACGGACCGCACGCACCCGGCCCTCTACGTGCTGGCGGTCACCTGGTATCCCGCCTTCTGCGAGATCAAGCCCGGCGTTCCCGAATGCCGCACCGGCGTGATGCCGCGCTTCGCCCTGCATGGCCTGTGGCCCAGCGACGACTACTGCGACATTCCCGCCGACGTCGTAGCGACCGACGAGGCCAGCCACTGGAACGACCTTCCAGCCGTCAGCCTCAGCGATGCGACCTGGGCGGCCCTGCGCGATGCGATGCCCGGCACCCGCTCACACCTCGAGCGGCACGAATGGGTCGAGCACGGCAGCTGTTCCGGCACCTCGCAGGAGGTCTATTTCGCCCACGCTGCCGCCTTCGTGGCCGCGATCAACAACTCGCCTGTCCGCGACCTGTTCGCCGCCAATAGCGGCCGCAAGCTGACCCGCGCCAAGATCGCCGCGGCCTTCGAGCAGGCTTTCGGCAACGGCGCCGCGCAGCGCGTCCGTCTCTCCTGCGAGGATACTTCGCAGGCCAGCATCATCGATGAGTTGACCATCGCGCTCTATGGCGATCCGTTCGCCGGCACGTCTTTGCCCACGCTGATTGGTACCGCTCACCCGCGCACCGGCGGCTGTGACGGCGGCGTGGTGGCCGACTAGACCTATTGTCCGTCCTGTACTGGCGCGGCGAGCGCGGCGGTCGGTGCCGCGACGTAGATGGTCGTGCCGCCCGAGTGAGTCATGCCGAAGAAATAGAAGGCGGCGATGACGATAAACGCAACAACCAGCAGGCCTGCGACAATAGCGGCCGCGCCGCCATCGCCGCCTTCGGGAATTGTCTCGCGGTCAAGCATCGTTCTGCTCCGTCTTCTTCTGTCCTTTCACCGGAGCCTAACCGTGCCGCCCGCCGTGAAGTTCCCGTCGGTGAAATCTTAACCCAAACGCTTCATTGGGCGGAAACCGGTGCCTTCTAGGCTGCGGCTAACTGGTTGCCGGAGCACGCAATGTCCGATTCCGTCCTCGCTCTCGATATTGAAGGGCTCAACAAGAGTTTCGACCGCCCGGTGGTGAAGGACCTTCACTTGCGCGTGAAAGGCGGGGAGTTCTACGCCCTGCTGGGCCCCAACGGCGCAGGCAAGACCACGATCCTGCGCATGGTGGCAGGGCTGTTGTAGCCCGAGGCCGGCTCGGTCTCGGTGTTCGGTATCGATACCCGCAAGGACCCGCTGGCCGCCAAGCAGATCATCGCCTGGGTCTCCGACGAGCCGATGGTCTACGACCGGCTCACCCCCTACGAATATCTCGAATTCGTCGCTGGCCTGTGGAACGTCGATGCAAAACAGGCGCAAAAGCGCTCGACCGAGCTGATCGAATGGCTCGGCCTCGCCCCGCATGCGCATGAACGCTGCCAGGGCTTCTCCAAGGGCATGCTGCAGAAGGTCGCGCTGGCCGGCGCGCTGGTGCACGACCCCAAACTCATCATCCTCGACGAGCCGCTGACCGGCCTCGACGCGGGCTCCGCCCGGCAGGTCAAGCAGGTGCTGCTCAACAAGGTGCGCGAGGGCGTGACGGTCATCATGACCACCCACATCCTCGAAGTGGCCGAACGCATGGCCGAGCGCATCGGCGTCATCAATCACGGCCGGCTGGTCGCCGAAGGCACGCTGGCCGAGCTGCGCGCCCGCGTCGGCCGCGAGACCACGCTCGAGGAGATCTTCCTCGATCTGGTGGCGCAGAAGGAAATGGACACCGATCCCGCCGTGCAGGCCGTCGCATGAGCTTCGCCCCCGCCACCATGCCCTGGTTCGCCGCGCACGAAGCGCGGCTGATGTGGCGCGACGGCGTCCAGATGATGACCGGCGGCTATCCAGCCCGCCGCGTCGCACTGGTCATCGTACTCGTGGTCGTCGCGGTCGTGCTGCATCTGCTCGCCAACGCCATCGTGGGACCGTGGGCGGAAGCCGGTATCGCGCCCGACAAGACCACGCTGGTGCTGATCACCGGCTCGGGCTTCCTGTTCTGGACGGTGATGCTGAGCCAGGCGCTGGAATCGGTCACCCGGGCCTACTACTCGCGCTCCGATCTCGACCTGATCCTGTCGTCCCCGGCCTCGTCGCGGAAGCTGTTCGCCACCCGCACCGGCATCACCGCGCTCACGACGCTGCTGCTCGCCGTGCTGCTCGCGAGCCCCATCGTCGATGTGCTGATCATCCATAGCGGCCCGCAATGGCTGATGGCCTATCTGGCGCTGGCGGCCCTCTCGGCGCTCTCGACCGCCATCGCCGTGCTCATCACCGTGGCGCTGTTCCACATCGCCGGACCCAAGCGCACGCGGCTCATCGCCCAGATCATCGCCGCCATCATCGGCGCCGGTTTCGTCATCGGCATCCAGGCGGTCGCGATCCTGCATTTCGGCAACATGTCGTCGCGCTTCGCGCTGTTCAGCGATCCGCAATTCGTCGCCGCCATGCCCGATATCGGCAACATCATCTGGCTGCCCGCCAAGGCGGCGCTCGGCGACTGGCCGGCCCTGCTCGGCCTCGCCGTATTGGGCGCAGTGGCGCTCGTCGGCACCATCGCCTTCGCCTCCTCCGGCTTCGGCCAGACCGCCATCGCCGCGGCCGGTGTCTCGCATACCCGCACGGCGCAGCGGCACGGCGAAGTCAATTTCCGCCCGCGCAGCCAGAAGCAGCAGCTGCGCGTGAAAGAATGGAAGCTCCTCGCCCGCGACCCGTGGCTGCTGAGCCAGACGCTGATGCAGGTGTTCTACCTCGTGCCGCCGGCGCTTTATCTGTGGATCAGCTACGGCCAGTCGGCTGGCACCTATGTGGTGGTGATCCCCGTGCTGGTGATGGCCACCGGCCAGCTCTCGGGCGGTCTCTCATGGCTCGCGATCTCGGGCGAGGACGCCCACGATCTCGTGGTGACCGCGCCGGTCTCGGCCAGCGCCGTGCTGCAGGCCAAGATCGAAGCGGTGTGCACCGTCATCGGCGTCGTGCTCGCCCCGATCATCCTGCTGATGCTGTTCGCGAGCTACGAGCTCGCCGCGACGACCGCCGTGTTCGCCGCCATCTCGTCGGGCTCCGCCACCGCCATCCAGCTCTGGTTCCGGGTCCCGATGCGCCGCGCCATGTTCCGCCGCCGCCAGGTCGCCTCGCGCGTCTCGACCATCTCGGAAGCGCTGAGCTCGATCTTCTGGGCCGGCACCGCCGTGCTCGTCGCGGGCGACCAGTACCTGATCGCGCTGCTGCCGGGTGTGCTGGCAGTTGCGACGCTGTTCGTGGCGTGGAGCCTCAGCCCGAAGGGCAAGCGGGTGTAACGAATAAGAGTACCTGACCGAGGGCAAGAACCCCCTCACCAAGCTCCGGTAGGCCTTCGGCCAACCTACGCTATCCTCCCCCACCAGGGGGGAGGATGTCAGTGCCTAGCCCGCTCGCTCTCACGACTGGCACCGCTTGCGCGATGTCATCCTCCCCCCTGGTGGGGGAGGATAGCGCAGCTAGGAGCGAAGCGACGTAGCGGAGCTTG
>JBEHYU010000075.1:0-10911 GCA_048498015.1 Pseudomonadota bacterium | reverse complement strand
CCCGGGGCCTTATCGATCCTTAAGGGAGCTGTCCCTGACCGGACCCGTGGGTTCGGACACACGGCGCCCACCTACGTCAGTAGGTTCCCGGGATCGAATGTCCCACGGCCAGGGCGGCACCTGAATTCGGAGAAGGACTTGGCGGATCAGCGGATCGAAGAAGCGAAGGCCGCGCTCAGGGTCAAGGCTCACGTCACCCGCGCCGCCATCCTCAACTCCGCCCGCGCCGACGCCGCAAAAGCCGTCTCGGCGCATTTCTTCAGATCCGTGCCGCTCAAGCCCGCCGACATCGTCGCCGGCTATTGGCGGATCAAGGATGAGATGGACTGCCAGCCTATCCTGATCGGCCTGATGGATTCCTTCCAACCGGTCTGCCTGCCGGTAGTGCTGGGCGACGAGCAACCGCTCGAACTCAGGCTCTGGGAGCAGGGCACGCCGCTCTACGAGGCCGGCTTCGGCACCCTCGCGCCCTCCGAACTCGCCCCGCAGGTCGAGCCCGACGTCATCATCATGCCGCTGCTCGGCTTCGACAAGCGCGGCACGCGGCTCGGCTATGGCGGCGGCTATTACGACCGCACGCTGGTCCGGCTCAGCAGGAAGCCCCGCCTCGTCGGCATTGCCTTCGCGGCGCAGGAGCTCGACGAGATTCCGCGCGAAGCCCACGACGTGCCGCTCGACATGATCGTCACCGAGCAGGGCGCCCGTTCCTTCGAGACCGCCCCCGCATGAGACTGTTGTTCCTGGGCGACGTGGTCGGCCGCGCCGGCCGCGACGCCATCACCGACCGCCTGCCCCGCATCATCGCCGACTACGGCTTCGATTTCGTCGTCATCAACGGCGAAAACGCCAGCCATGGCCGCGGCCTGACCGAGGGCCACTACGCCGAACTGCGCGCCGCCGGCGCCGATGCCGTCACCCTCGGCGATCACTCGTGGGACCAGCGCGATACGCTGAGCTACATCGCGCGCGAGCCCACGCTGATCCGGCCGATCAATTACGCGCCCGGCACCCCGGGCCGTGGCGCCAATCTCATCGAGGGCCGCAACGGCCAGCGCGTGCTGGTGATCAATGCGCAGGGCCGCGTCTTCATGGACCCGGTGGACGATCCGTTCCGCCCCGTCGAAGCCGCCATCGCCGCCTGCCCGCTCGGCGAGCAGGCCGATGCCGTCATCGTCGATTTCCATACCGAGGCCACATCGGAAATCCAGGCGATGGGCTTCTTCCTCGATGGCCGGGCCAGCCTTGTGGTGGGGACGCACACGCACATCCCGACCGCCGACGCGCGCATCCTCAAATCCGGCACCGCGCTGATGGCCGATGCCGGCATGTGCGGCGACTACAACTCAGTGATCGGCGTCGATTACGAGGAGCCGCTCAACCGCTTCCTCACCGGCATTTCCTCCGGCCGCTTCACGCCGGCCGAAGGCGAAGCGACCCTCTGCGGCGTCGCCATCGAGACCGACGCAAAGACGGGCCTCGCGACCAAGGTCAGCCCGGTCCGGATCGGCGGCAGTCTAAGCCAGGCCCTGCCCTTCGCTTGAGAGGTCGCTATGGGCACCGACGCCGACCGGCTGGCGCAACTTCTCAGTACCGACTGGTTTCTGCCCTATTGGAACCACATCGACGTCCTGCCCAACCCGCAGCTGCAAAAGGCGATGCGTGGCGTCTGCCTTGACCTCATCGGCGACGCTGCCGAATATTACGATGTCTCGTTCGCCCCCGACCGCCGCGCGCGAACCACCAAGCTTTTTGAGGCTGCGCTCGACGCCAGCAGCGTGCCGGCGGATGACCTGGTCCGCCTGCGCCATCTTGCGGGGCTGGTGCGAGAAACCCCGGCCGGCGACTTCATGCCGCTTCACACGCTGCTGTGGATCATCGCCCTCGATCCAGCGCTGCGTCGGCCATTCGGCGACGAAGCGTTCGACATGCTCGTGTTCACCACCGATGCCCATACCGGCCTCGTCCCGATCTGCGAAACCTCCCCGACCCCGTGGGATCGGCAGACGCAGAGCTGGAGGCCGGAAATGCCCGAATATCTCGGCATCCTTGCCGATGAACTCATCGGCATACCGCAATGGGCCCTGATGTTCTGGAGTTGGCTGAGCGGCCGCCCGGACCTGAGGCCACAAGCGCAGCAGTTCTGCGTATCGCTGGCGGCGGAGACGGGGTTCGGCGAACTCTATCTCCCGCGCGAGCTGCAACCCACGCCGCCACGGCGCAAGACCGGGAAGCGCCCGCTCAAATCTTGAAGAAGGCGTCGGCGGCGGATTTGCTTTTCTGCTTGAGCTCGATGGCGGACCGCAAGCGGACAATCTCGGCTTCGAGCAGGCCGATGCGATCCGTCAGTTCCTCCACCGACATCGCATCGAGCACCATGCCGACTTCGTGTCCCTTGGGCTTTTTCACCTCGTCGTCATCGAACATGGTGGGCTCCTCTTGTTAGGACTATCAACTCTAGCCCGAACGCCACACGAGACAACCCCGTGACTCTCCCAGCCGACATGCTCGCCATCACCGTCACAGCACCGGGAGCGCCCGATGTGCTGACGCCGGCTCGTCTGCCCGTGCCGGTCCCGCGCGACAGCGAGGTGCTGATCCGCGTCGCCGCCGCTGGCATCAACGCACCCGATCTGGCGCAGCGGCGCGGCGACTATCCGCCCCCGCCCGGGGCCTCGCCGCTGCTCGGGCTCGAGGTCTCGGGTGAGATCGTCACCGCGGCCGGCGAATGGGCCGTCGGCGACAAGGTCGTCGCGCTCTGCAATGGCGGTGGTTACGCCGAGTATGTCGCGGTGCCCGCCGGGCAGGTCCTGCCGGCGCCTGCGGGCTGGGCACTTGCCGACGCCGCGGCCTTGCCCGAGACGTGGTTCACCATCGCGCAGACGCTGGTGATGCGGGCCGGGCTCGAGGCCGGCATGTCGGTGCTGATTACCGGCGCGGCGGGCGGCATTGGCGGGGCGGCGATCCAGATCTCCCGGATCCTCGGGGCCGAACCGATCGCGATCGTCTCCTCGGCGGACAAGGCGGACTATGCGCTGGGGCTCGGCGCCAGCGCTGTGATCCGCCGCGACCGGGAAGATGTCGTGGCGCGCGTCCATGAACTTACGTCACGACGTGGTGTGGACCGTGTGGTGGACATGACCGGCGGGCCGATGACCCGGCAGCTGGTCGATACGCTCGCGCGCGGCGGTCACCTGGTGCTGATTTCGACCCTCGCCGATCGCAACGCCGATCTGCCGCTGAACAAATTCGTCGGCAACTGGCTGACCCTGTCGGGATCGACGCTGCGTCCGCAGACGCCGGCGACCAAGGCCGCCATCGCGCGGACGATGCGGGAGCGGCTCTGGCCGGGCCTGCCGGGGATCGTCCATCCGCGGATCCGCCAATTCCCGCTGGCCGAGGCGGCGGCCGCCCATCGGGCGATGGAAGAGCCCGGTCACTATGGGAAAATCGTGCTGGTCACGGGCTAAATCTACAAAAAGTTGAATTTTCAGCTTTCGGCGCGTATATAGCCGCCAGTTCCCCTCAGCATTGTGTTCGAGGCGGAGCGGCCGGCGGAAACCCGGTCGCACCGGAAAGAGAGATTTACCCATGGCCACGACCCTGTTGATGCCCAAGGCCACCGCCGTCTGGCTGGTCGACAATACTTCGCTCAGCTTCGAGCAGATCGCTGCTTTCTGCGGGCTCCACCCGCTCGAAGTGCAGGGTGTCGCCGATGGCGACGTTGCCGGCGGCATCATGGGGGTGAACCCCATCCAGAACGGCCAGTTGAGCCGCGAGGAGATCGAGAAGGCCGAGGCCGATCCCGAATACCGCATGAAGGTCAGCGACCCCAAGGTCCGCGTCGCGGCAGCCAAGCGCAAGGGCCCGCGCTATACCCCGATCTCGCGGCGCAACGAACGCCCCAACGCCATCCGCTGGCTGCTGCGCAACCACCCCGAGCTCAAGGACGCGCAGATCATGCGCCTCGTGGGCACCACCAAATCGACCATCGATTCGGTGCGCGAGAACACCCACTGGAACTCGGCCAACATCCAGCCGATGGACCCGGTGACGCTCGGCCTCTGCAGCCAGATCGACCTCGACCTCGAGGTCAAGCGCGCCGCCAAGGGCACCGCCCAGCCGGACGAGGCCGATCAGGGCACCATGCTGCTGACCGCCGAGGAAGCGCTGGCCACCGCCGGCGGCCGTACCGGCACCACCGACCTGCAGCCCGCCGACGGCGACACGCATCGCCCCGAGCGCGACGAAGACATCGACGCGGACTCGGTGTTCTCCAAGCTCAAATCGCTCAAGGGCAACAACGCCGACGACCGCGACTAAAGCGGCGTTCCAGAGGCTTCAACCGGCAAGGCGCGCTGCGTGGGCGGCGCGCCAGCCCATCACCCGGTCGCGGCCGGCCTCCTTGGCGTTGTAGAGCGCCTCGTCGGCGCGCCGGACGAATTCCGCCGCATCGACGGTCCTGGCCTCTTCGGCATCGAGAGTGGCCAGCCCGACGCTCGCCGTCAGCTCGCCCTGCTCGCTCCCCTGGTGCGGCACACGCAGGGCCCGCAACGCCTCGCGGAATTCGTCGCCGAGGAAAAACGCCCCATCCTCGTCGGTGTTGGGCAGGATCGCCACGAACTCTTCGCCGCCATAGCGCGCCGCCGTATCGCCCGGCCGTCGCAGCGCCGACCTGAGGCAGACCGCCACGGTCTTGAGCACCTCGTCGCCGGCCTGGTGGCCGTAGATGTCGTTGTAGCGCTTGAAACGATCGACATCGATCAGCAGCAGGCTGAGTGGGTTGCCCGACCGGCGGGCCCGCGACAGCTCGGCATCGAGTGCCTGGTCGAAGGCGCGGCGATTGGTGAGGCCGGTGAGCCCATCGGTCGTGGCGAGGAGCCGCAACTGCTCGGTCGTGGCGCGCAGCTGGGTTTCGGTCTCCTTGAGCTTGGTCACGTCCGAGGTCACGACCAGTGCCGAGCCATCGGGCGTCGGACGCGTCTTGACCTGCAGCCAGCGCCCGTCGAACAGCTCGATCTGCTGGTCGCCCACCGCATCGAGCGTCGCGGCGACCTGCTCCACCCACTCCTTTTCCGTGCCGGCTGGAATCCCCTTCTGCTCACCCGTCTCGGCAACGCCGTTGAGGATGTCGTTGATGTGCATGCCGCGCCGGCGCAGATGCCGGGTCAGGGGAAACATCGAACAATATTGCTCATTGCTGTAGACCAGCACGCCATAGCGATTGAACATCGCGATGCCGTCGGACACCCCGGCCAGCACGGAGTCGAGCTCGTTCTTGGCGGCCTCCGCCTCGTCGCGCAGGCGCCGCCGCACGGTGACGTCGCGGGTGACGCCCGCAAGGCCGACGATCCTGTCGTTCTCGTCGCGCAGCGCCACCTTCGAGGTCAGGTACCAGATCTTTTCGCCGAACGCGTCCGGGATCATTTCCTCAAGGTCGATGATCGGCTCGCCGGTCTGCAGCAGCCGGCGCTCGTCGGCCATCAGCACTGCCGCCCGCTCCGACGGCGCGATATCGGCATCGGTCTTGCCGGCCATGCCGGCGGGCGACAGGAAGCCGTTGAGCCGGGCGACGGCAAGGTTAGCGGCAACGAACCGGCTGTCGGCATCCTTGACGTACTGGTAGTCGGGCGAATTTAGGAAGGCCTGGCGCAGCAGGTCGCCCTCGCGCTCGGTGACCCGGTTGCGCATCAGAAAGAAGGTGGAGAGCGCTGTTGCCGCCGCGTTCATCAGCGCGACCGGCAGCGACAGCGGATTGAAGTAGCCGCCGGCCAGCAGGATGAAAAGCCAGGCCGTGGCAAGGCTGGCAAACGCCACCGACACCGACAGCACCCCGATCGTGATCACCGCCGGTATGCGGCCCCGCGCCACGCGCGACACAACCAATCCGATCAGGGCGGTGACCGCCATCGACAGCACGGCGCTGCTGGTCACCGGCCCGCCCACCACGAAAGCCCGGTAGATCACGGCGATGCCCGTCGCGATCAGCGCCGCGACCGGGCCGCCGAAGAAGGCCGCCATGGCGATCAGCGACGAGCGCAGGTCGAACAGCGCCCCATCGATCTGGATGGCGAGCAGCATCGAGGCGACCGCGCCGACGCCCATCGTGGCGCCGAACGCGGCATGGCGCCAAACGCCTTTGGCCGAGCCGAACAGGAAATGGCCGTGCATCCACGCCGAGATGAACAGCGAGACGACAGCGACGTCGGCGATCAGCGCTTGCCAGTGATCGGCCATGGGCACCGGGGCGGAAACTTCGTCAGGCCGTCAGAGTACCGGGCAAATCCCTTCACATGGTTAAGCCGCCAATGCGCATTGTGCCCAAGCGGGCCGGGGATGACAGCGTTACCGGTATGGCTCGGGAGCGGCCGGCCGCATCGACCGGCAGGGCCGCCTACGTGCCGGCGAGCTTCTCGTCGTAGCTCGCCCGGTTTTTCTCGAGCTGCTCCTGATTCATCCA
This sequence comes from Pseudomonadota bacterium, assembly GCA_048498015.1. Lineage (GTDB taxonomy): Bacteria > Pseudomonadota > Alphaproteobacteria > Rhizobiales > Devosiaceae > Devosia_A. The sequence continues at coordinate 4,454 of JBEHYU010000075.1, read as the reverse complement.
CGTCCAGCGGCCGAGCGCCTTGATCGGCTCCTGCAGGGAGCGGCCGAGCTCGGTCAGCTCGTATTCCACCGCCGGCGGCGTCGTCGGATAGACCGTGCGCTTCACCAGGCCCTCGCGCTCGAGCCCGCGCAGGGTCAGCGTCAGCATGCGCTGCGTGATGTTGCCGATGGTGCGCTTGATGTCGTTGAACCGCCGCGGGCGGACGGACAGCAGCATGATGGTCAGCACCGACCACTTGTCGCCGACCAGCGAGAGCGTCTTGCTGATGCCGGTGCAGTTACCGCCGCCGAAGATCTCGGCATGGGTGGTATCATTCATTGTACGTGGGTCCCGATTTGTGCGTCCTTGCGGCCGTCATAGGGGGAACTAATATATCTCAGGTATTCTTTTTATACCGCGCCAATGCTTATCACAAGTCCGGCGATGACGCCCTCCCCCCACAGGAACCCCTCTGCATGTCTCTGAAGCTGAACGTCGTTATCGGCAGCACCCGCCCGGGCCGCTCGGGCCCCGCCATCGCCCGATGGTTCACCGACCTGGCCGTCGAGGCGGGCAAGTTCGACGTCGAGCTGGTCGACCTGGCCGAATTCAAGCTGCCCCTGCTCGACGAGCCGATCCATCCCTCGCTGCAGCAATATCAGCACGCCCACACCAAGCGCTGGTCCGAGAGCGTGGCAGGCGCCGACGCCTTCGTGTTCGTGACGCCCGAATACGATTATTTCGCCCCGGCGAGCCTGGTGAACGCCATCCAGTACGTCTTCAAGGAATGGGCCTACAAGCCCGCCGGCATCGTCAGCTATGGCGGCGTGTCGGGCGGGCTGCGGTCCACCCAGACGCTGCGCCAGCTGCTGGGCAATCTGAACGTGATGGCGATCAACCAGAGCGTGCCGGTGCCGTTCTTCCGGCAGTATGTCGGCGAAGACGGCGCCTTCCGTCCGGCTGACATCGCCGTCGATGGCGCCAGGACGATGCTGGGCGAGCTGCACAAATGGGCCGGCGCGCTCGCGACCATCCGCCAGCCGCAGCCGGCGCAGGCTGCCGCCTGAGGTCCGGCATCGCGGTTGGCCGAGCGAGCCCTCTCGGGATCGCTTGGACAGAGCAACAAAAGAGCCACCAAAGAAAAAGGCCCGGGGAGGAGCCCGGGCCTGATTCTCACGCTGTATGACGCCGTCAGGCTGCCTGGCCGTGAAGCTTCTGCAGCTCGTCCTTGATTTCCAGTTTCCTGCGCTTGAGTGCCGCAATCATCAGGTCGTCGTGGCTGAGATGACCCATCTCGTCCTCGATCTGACGATCCAGTTCCTTGTGCCGCCGCTCGAGAGCGGCGATGTGGCCTTCAGTCGTCATGACAACTCCTTGCAAGGTTTCGGAACGGGTAAAGCTTAAGAAAAGACATACCCCTTGTCGACCTTCCCGGCGAACCGTGGAAAAGCTGGTGTAAATCTGGCTGCCGATGCGTTAACGATCTGTCACAAACTGCCCGGAATCAGGGCTTCACGGGGCCAGGCGGATGCTGCCGCTGACCAAAGAACAGGAAGCCGCGCTGGGGCTGGAACTTGCCGCAAAACGGCAGGAACATGCCGATCTGGACGCCGCGATTCACACGCTGAGCTCGACCGGATTCGCCGACCAGATGCTGCTCCAGCGCATGAAGAAGCGCAAACTCGGCCTCAAGGACCGGATCGTGCAGCTCGAGAACCTGCTGCTGCCCGACATCATCGCTTGAGGGCCGATCACATTTCCGCTACACGCCGCGCTTTCCCGGGGGCCATCGATGGCTAAGCCGCTTGTCGCGATCGTCATGGGCAGCCAGTCGGACTGGGCGACCATGAAGCACGCCGCCGACACCCTCGATGCGCTGAAAATTCCGCATGACGACCGCATCGTCTCAGCCCACCGCACGCCCGACCGCCTCGTCGAATTCGCCAAGGGCGCCAGGGCCGAGGGCTTCAAGGTGATCATCGCGGGGGCCGGTGGCGCGGCGCATCTGCCGGGCATGATCGCGTCGATGACCACCCTGCCGGTGTTCGGCGTGCCGGTGCAGACCAAGGCGCTCGGCGGGCAGGACAGCCTGCTCTCGATCGTCCAGATGCCCGCCGGCATTCCGGTCGGCACGCTCGCCATCGGCGAAGCGGGCGCGACAAATGCGGGGCTGCTCGCCGCCGCGGTGCTGGCGCTCAGCGATGCGAAGCTCAGCCAGCGCCTCGACGTGTTCCGCCTCGAACAGACCGGCCAGGTCGCCCCATTCCCGCGCAAAGATGGCTGACGCCCTCCCGCTCGGCGCGACCATCGGCATCCTCGGCGGCGGCCAGCTCGGCCGCATGCTGTCGCTGGCGGCGTCGCGGCTGGGGTTCCGCACGCACATCTATTGCCCCGACAAGGCCTCGCCGGCCTTCGACGTGACGCCGCACAAGACAGTGGCGGCCTATGATGATCACGCCGCGCTGGCGGCATTTGCGTCGCTGGTCGACGTCGTGACCTACGAGTTCGAGAACGTGCCGGCGGGCACGGCGGAATATCTCGCGTCCCTGAAGCCGCTGCGGCCCGGCGCCAATGCGCTCGCCATCTCGCAGGACCGGCTCGAGGAGAAACGCTTCATCGCCGAGCTCGGCATTCCGGTCGCGCCGCACCGGCCGATCCGCGATACCCGCGAGCTGGCAGCGGCGCTCGGCGACCTGGGCGCTCCGGCGATCCTCAAGACCACCCGCCTTGGCTATGACGGCAAAGGTCAACGCAAGGTCGAGACGCTGGCCGAGGCGATGGCTGGCTTCGCCGATCTCGCCCCGCACCCGCTGGTGCTGGAGGCCTTCGTGCCCTTTGTGCGCGAAATCTCGGTCGTCATCGCCCGCGGCCTCGACGGGACGACCGCGGCGTTCGATCCGGCCGAGAACGTCCATCGCGACGGTATCCTCGCGACCTCCACGCTACCGGCCAATATCGCGCCGGCAACGGCCGAAATGGCGCGGGCCTTCGCCGCCGGGATCGCCGAAGCGCTGGGCTATGTGGGCGTGCTCGGCGTCGAGTTCTTCGTGCTCGCGGATGGCTCGCTGATCGTCAACGAGATCGCGCCGCGCGTGCACAATTCCGGGCACTGGACCGAAGCCGTCTGCGTCACCGACCAGTTCGAGCAGCATATCCACGCCATTGCCGGCTGGCCGCTGGGCGACCCCACGCGGCTGGCCGATGTGGTGATGGAAAACCTCGTCGGCGACGCGATCGGCGCCATCCCTGGTCGCCTCGGCCCGGGCATCCGCCCGCACGCCTACGGCAAGGCCGAGTCGAAGCCGGGCCGCAAGATGGGGCACCTCAACCGCGTTTTCGTACAAAACCGCGAGAAATAGGGCACTTTTTCGCGTCCAAGCCCGTGGACAAGGCCCAAAGCTTCAACTATATACGCCCACCACGGTGACCGGCTCTGTCGGTCGGCGCGACAGCCTTTGGCGAACGCGCTCAATCAACCACTGATGACGATTTACGAAGGGCGAAGCCGCTTGCAAGTAGTTGTTCGCGATAACAATGTCGACCAGGCGCTGCGCGCGCTGAAAAAGAAGCTGCAGCGCGAAGGCGTGTTCCGCGAGATGAAGCTGCGGAACTACTACGAGAAGCCCTCCGAGAAGAAGGCGCGTCAGAAGGCCGAGGCCGTGCGCCGCGCCCGCAAGCTGGCCCGCAAGCGCGCCCAGCGCGAAGGCGGCCTGCCCGCCGCTCCGGCCGCCAACGCGGCGGCCCGGCCGGCTCGCCCCGAGCGGTCGTAAGTCAGTGCAACGCCGTCCCCTGGGGCGGCGTTTTGCGTTTCCACTACCCTCTCCCCGCGTGGGGAGCGTCAATCAACCAACGTCGAGGGAATAGACATGAACAAACTTTTCGCCGCCGCTGCCGTCGCCGCGATGGGCCTTGCCGGTTTCGCCGGGGCTGCCCAGGCCGATAGCCGCGTCCAGGTTGGCGTGCTCACCTGCGAAGTCCAGCCGGGCTTCGGCCTCGTGTTCGGCTCCGCCAAGGATCTGGATTGCTGGTTCACCGCCAAGGGCCAGAAGACCGAAGCCTACACCGGCTCGATCAAGAAGCTCGGCATCGACGTCGGCTACACCGCCAAGACCAAGATCGCCTGGCTCGTCTTCGCCGCGACCAAGGACTCGGCCGGCCACCACGCCCTCGCCGGCACCTATGTGGGCGCCTCGTCGGAAGCCACGCTGGGCCTCGGCCTCGGCGGCAACTGGCTGATCGGCGGCTCCAACAAGTCGATCGCCCTGCAGCCTTGGTCGATCCAGGGCCAGGTCGGCCTCAACTACTCCCTCACCTGGACCGATCTCACCCTCGAGTAAGATCGCCGGAAGGCAGGATACTGGAACGCCGGTCCACTGGGCCGGCGTTTTTGTTTGTACATGCGGTGGTCTGACGGCCCCTCACCCGGCCGCTACGCGGCCACCCTCTCCCCAGAGGGGCGAGGGGACGATGGAATC
>JBEHYU010000074.1:0-11080 GCA_048498015.1 Pseudomonadota bacterium | reverse complement strand
CGCCCCCTCTTCCCTCCCCTCCCCACCCCCCCCCCCCCCCCCCCCCCCGGGGCCCACCCGGACTTTGGTGAACACTAGTTGCGGCTGCGGCAGCAGCGTCAGGTGGATGTCGCCCTCGATCGCCACCTCCGCGCCAAAGGCGGAACTCGCCATGGTCTGCAGGCGCTCGCGATAATCGCCCCACTGGATGAAGCGCGGCACGATGAAGGCCGCGCCGATGGCGAGGATCACCAATACGCCGATGAGCACGAACAGGCGGTTGAGCAAAGGCCCGCGATCTCCCCCGAGAACAGGGGCTGAGTGTAGGCAAGCGCCACCCCTGCGTCACGCCCGCAATGGCTTGCCTCCACGGCAGAATTTGGGCCTTGGGCAGGCCTTTTGCGGCTCGTGCGCATGGCGCTTGGCCGCCCGAGCGCCTATATAGGGCGGACCAGAACAAAAAGAGATTCGTCAAGCCGCATGGCTGCCACGCCCGCTCGCCAGACCCCCAGACAGGAAGTCCCCGAAGCGCCCCGTTCGGGGGCCATCACCGGCCAGTTCGGCCGGAACAATCCCGACTACCTCAAGGGCCTCAACGAGGAACAGCGCGACGCCGTGCTGACCACGGACGGGCCGCTGCTGGTGCTCGCCGGCGCCGGCACCGGCAAGACGCGCGTGCTGACGACCCGCATCGCCCACATTCTCGCGACCAACCGCGCCCGCGGCGCCGAAATCCTCGCCGTGACCTTCACCAACAAGGCCGCCCGCGAGATGCGCGACCGAATCGGCAAGCTGGTCGGCGCGACGGTCGAGGGCATGCCATGGCTCGGCACTTTCCACTCGATCGGCGCCCGCATCCTGCGCCACCATGCCGAGCTGGTGGGGCTGCGCTCGGACTTCACCATCCTCGACACCGACGATCAGGTCCGGCTGATCAAGCAGATCCTCGAGGCCGAGAACATCGACGAGAAGCGCTGGCCGGCCCGCCAGTTCGCCGGCATGCTCGACAACTGGAAGAACCGCGGGCTGCTGCCCAAGGACATCACGCCGGGCGAGTCCGGAGTGTATGCCAATGGCCGTGGCGCAAAACTCTACGCCGACTATCAGAACCGGTTGAAGACGCTGAACGCCGTCGATTTCGGCGATCTGCTGCTCGAAAACATCCGGCTGTTCCGCGAGCAGCCCGACGTGCTCGCCGACTATCACCGCCGCTTCCGCTATCTGCTGGTGGACGAGTACCAGGACTCCAACGTCGCGCAGTACCTCTGGCTGCGCCTCCTCGCGCAGGGCCGCCCGGCGAGCGAGGCCAATGTCTGCGTGGTGGGCGACGACGACCAGTCGATCTATGGCTGGCGTGGCGCCGAGGTGGACAACATCCTGCGCTTCGAGAAGGATTTTCCGGGCGCGAAAGTCATTCGGCTGGAACGCAATTACAGGTCGACCAGCAATATTCTGCGCGCTGCCTCGCATCTCATCGCGCACAATGAAAGCCGGCTGGGCAAGACGCTGCAGACCGATGTGGGCGAGACCGGCGATCCGGTCGGCGTCACCTCGGTGTGGGACAGCGAGGAAGAAGCCCGCATGATCGGCGAGGAGATCGAGCAGCTGCACCGGCACGGCTCCAACCTCAACGACATCGCGATTTTGGTGCGCGCCTCCTACCAGATGCGCGAATTCGAAGAGCGCTTCATCACGCTGGGGCTCAATTACCGCGTCATCGGCGGCCCGCGCTTTTACGAGCGGCTCGAAATCCGCGATGCGCTGGCCTATCTACGGCTGGTCTCCAACCAGACCGACGACCTCGCTTTCGAGCGCATCATCAACACGCCCAAACGCGGCATCGGCGACAGCACCGTGCGCCAGCTCTACGAGACGGCGCGCGCCACCGAACGCTCGCTGATGAGCGCGACGCGCCTGCTGCTCGAAACCGAGGAGCTCAAGCCCAAGCAGCGCACCGTGCTGCGCGACCTCATCGCGCAGTTCGACAATTGGTCCGAACGCTCGCGCACCATCCCGCATTACGAGCTGGCCGAGCAGATCCTCGACGAGAGCGGCTACACCGCGATGTGGCAGGCCGACAAATCGGCGGACGCGCCGGGCCGGCTCGAAAACCTCAAGGAACTGGTGCGCTCGATGGAGGAGTTCGAGACACTGGGCGGCTTCCTCGAACATATCAGCCTCGTGATGGAGCGCGACACCGGCGAGGCCGAGGACGCCGTCTCGATCATGACACTGCATGGCGCAAAAGGCCTCGAATATGAAACGGTGTTCCTGCCCGGCTGGGAGGAAGGCCTGTTCCCCAGCCAGCGCACCATGGACGAAGGCGGCCGCGCCGGGCTCGAGGAGGAGCGCCGGCTCGCCTATGTCGGCATTACGCGCGCCCGCAAGCGCGCCCGCATCAGCCTCGCGCAGAACCGGCGGCTGCGCGGCCTCTGGCAATCGGCCATCCCCTCGCGCTTCCTCGACGAACTGCCGCCCGAGGCGGTGGAGGTCAAGGACACCGGCAGCGGCTATGGCGGCTACGGCTATGGCGGCACCCGCAGCAGCGGCCGCTTCTCGATGGCCGACCCGTTCGACAGCGTCTACGAAACCCCCGGCTGGCAACGCGCCCGCGCCCGGGCCAAGGACCGCCGCGGCGGCGGCCCGCTGACCATCGACGGCGACTTGGTAGCGCGGTCAACCGATGACGGGCGTGGGTCGAAGTACGCGGTCGGTGAAAGGGTGTTCCACCTGAAGTTCGGCTATGGGCGGATCGAGTCGATCGAGGGGAACAAGCTCAGCATCGATTTCGAGAAGGCGGGCAAGAAGAAGGTGCTGGATAGTTTTGTGAGCAAGGGGGCGTAGCTTTGCAGGCAGCAGCGGTAACTGCGGTAGAGAATATGATCTACTCGACAGTCCGGGTAGTGGCGTTCAAAGGCACCACCCAGATTGGGACCGGAACTGGATTTTACTACAGGGTGGACATCAACGCGGACAGGGTTGCCGTTTTCGTAGTTACCAACAAACACGTCCTGGAAGGTGCCGACAGTGTCGTATTTGCGGTGCACCTGGCAGATGCGTCGAACGCCGCAAAGCCTAGCAGCAAATTTGAAATGTGCCAGGTGACTTTCGACGGAGGGGTATTGCCGCACCCTACACCTTCGGTCGACCTAGTTGCCATTTCCATCGTCCCACTTGGAGATGCGCTCACAAACTCAGGTAGGCGGCCCTTTATCCTGACGATGTCGAAAGAGAATATTCCAGGCGCGGATGCATGGAATGATTTTGGCGCACTTGAGACAGTGAAGATGGTGGGTTGCCCTCGGGGTCTGTTCGACGAGGCACACGCTCTTCCCCTGATCCGCCAAGGGATCACAGCCTCACAACTCAGTGTCGACTTCCAAGGGAGACCCGAGTTTGTAGTGGACATGGCGTGTTTTCCGGGATCGTCGGGCTCCCCGATATTTTTGCAAGACGAGTTTGGCTACCACAACTCGAAAACCAATGCTTTCGTGATGGGAGCCAATCGGTTTTTTCTGGTCGGTGTTCTCTTCGCAGGACCGCTGATCCAGAACGACGGCACGATAACTCTCGGTCGAACGGCCTCATTTTCCGTCGCCTCCATGATGCATCTCGGCTACGCAATAAAGTCTAGCGAGCTGCTAGCATTCGACCAAATTGTGCACGAGCAAGTGGCGAAGTCCAACGACTAGTTGCACCGGCGCACCCTTCCGCGCCCCATCGGAACTCGCAGCGATTTTTGCCGAGCAAGCTCGCGATTTCGTCTCCCCTTGGACAGCTTACCCCGCATACTTCCCCGCCAGATCGGCGAAGAACGCGTCCACCAGTGCGCCGACCTGCTGCCGCGACAGCGCGATCTTGTCGCCCATCTTGAGCCCCGTCACCGACGCCTCCGGCTTCCACTTGATGGTCTTGTCGGCCGTCAGCACGCCGCCGAACTCCAGTACGGAGGCGGCGATCAGGCGGACTTCGTTGAGGGGGTTGCCGTCCTTGCCTTCGTTCATGCGCGCGCGGTGGACGAAGGCCATTTCGAGGCCGAGGATGATGTCGAGCAGCGCTTCGGCGGCAAAGGGTTCGGCGGGCCTGGCCTTGTCGTAGGCCTTCAGCACGTGTTCGACGCGGGACTGCACGGCGGCGATATAGGCGACGGGGTAGCTGGTGCGGGCAAGCATGCGCGGTCCTCTGCGGGTCGATCGACCCTATGTCGCCAAGACCTTGCCGATTTCGACGGGCCCCGCAAGATTTCTCGCGGGGCCCGCGCCTGCGCCGTCACGGATTGAGCGGCGGGCCGGTGAATTCCATCTGGTAGGTGGCGGCGATCTGGGCGGCTTCGGCGATCTGCTTGGGCAACTGGTAGTTGCCGGCGGCCATGTCGAGGAAGAACTTCTCGCCGCCGCCCGGCGTCAGAATGGTGATCCAGCGCCCGGGGTTGGGGCCGATCACGTGGAAGGTGTGCGGCTTGCCCTTGGGCGCGAAGACCACGTCGCCCGGCCCCTTGGTGACGGTCTCGCCGTCGAGCCAGAAGATCACTTCGCCCGACAGGATATAGAAAATCTCGTCCTCGTGGTGGTGGACGTGGCGCGGCGGCCCCTGGTCGGGTGCCGCTACGGCCTCGAACATCCCCATCGTGCCGCCGGTCATGGCGGCGGTCAGCAGGATCTTGTAGCTCGTGCCCTGCCAGGTCACCGTGGTGCCGGGCGTAACGTTCATATGCATGTTCATGTGGTCTGTCCCATGATTGGGCCGATCGATGGATCGGCTTCGGATGGGCCGCCGGCCGGTGGCGTGGGCGGAGCAATGCCACCGCCGTGGCGGGAGCGGAAATCGTTTGGTAGTATAGCGGCTATTCGTCCGATGAATTTCCAGAACCTCGATCTCAACCTGCTGCGCGTACTCGACGCCATGCTGCGCGAGCGCAACACCACGCGCGTCAGCCAGAAGCTCAAGCTGAGCCAGCCGGCGGTGAGCGCCGGGCTCGGCCGGCTGCGCCGGGCGCTGGGCGATCCGCTGTTCGTGCGCCAGGGCAATTCGATGGTGCCCACCGCCTATGCGGAGAGCCTGAGCGAACCACTGCGCAAACTGCTCGACGACCTCGAGGCGACGCTGCGCGGGCCCGATGAGTTCGACCCGGCCCGATGCAGCCGGGCCTTCAAGCTCTACGCCACCGACTATTACTCGGAGCTGCTGGTCCCCCGGCTGGTCGATAGCCTCGCCGGCGTTGCACCGCAGGTGCAGTTGCAGATGGTCTATGGCCGTGAAGAGGACATCTTCCCCGCGATCGGCGATGGCGTCGTCGACATGGCGCTCTACCCTGCCCTCACCGGCCCCGACTGGGCCATGCAGGTAACCGCCGTGCACTCGTCGTTTCTCGCCGTGGCGGCACGCAGCCATCCGCGCCTCAGGCGCGCCGGCGTGAAGCCGGGCGACGTGTTCCCGCTCGACCTGCTGTGCGACATCCCGCACGCGCTGTTCTCTCCGCAGGGCAATCTGCACGGCATGGAGGATTTGGCGCTGGCAAAACTCGGCCGCACCCGCCGCGTGGCGCTGAGCGTGCCGACCTTCTACGGCGTCGCCCGCGCCATCGCCCAGAGCGAACTGATCGGCGTGCTGCCGGCGCGCTTTGTGACGGCGCTGGCGGATCGGCTGGGCATTGCCTGCTATCGGGTGCCGCACGAGCTGCCGTTGGCGCGCCAGTTCCTCTACTGGCACCGCCGCAACAATGCCTCCGCGGAGCAGCGCTGGATGCGCGAACTGGTACTGGGAGCGCTCGAGCCGCTCGACGAAGTCCGCCATCCGCTGCGGCCGGAAGAGCTCCGCTAGCCCTGCGGCGTGGTCACCTCACGGGCCCTGGCATTGTCACGGCCCAGCTGGTGCTCGCGGTAGATGATGAAGATGCCCGAGCCGACCACGATCACGCCGCCGATCAGCATGAACCAGGTCGGCACGTCACCGAAGAACGCGTAGCCGATGGCGACCGAAAAGATCAGCGACGAATACTCGAACGGCGCGACCACGCTCATGTCGGCGTGGCGGTAGCTCTCGGTCAGCAGGATCTGCGCGATGCCGCCGCAGATGCCCGCGCCCACCAGGTAGGCGATGGTCACCCCGCCTGGCATCACCCAGCCGAAGGGGATGGTCACCAGCGAGATCAGGCTCGACGAGACGAGGAAATAGAGCACGACCGTCGCCGACCGCTCGGTCTTGACCAGCGTGCGGACCAGCAACTGCGCCACCGCCCCGCAGCAGCAACTGCCGATCGCGGCGATGACACCGACGGCCTGCTCGCCGCCCAGGCCCGTCGAGAACAGCGTCAGGCGCGGCCAGGCGATGATCACCACGCCGGCCAGCCCGACGATCACCGCGCTCCAGCGATAGAGCCGCACCTGCTCGCCCATGAACAGCGCCGAGAAAATCACGATGATCAGCGGCGTGGCGTAGTTGAGGGTCACGGATTCGGGCAGCGGCAGCTTGGTCAGCGCGAAGAAGCCCAGCCCCATCGAGGCGGTGCCCACCAGCCCGCGCCAGATCTGGTTGACCACCGAACGCGTCCTGAGGCCGTCGCGCAGCTGGCCGGTCGCGGTGAGGAAGATCACCACCGGCAGGATGCCGAAAAACGAGCGGAAAAACACCAGTTCCCCCGCCGGCACGCCCGTCGACGCCTTCAGCAGGCTCGACATCACCAGGAACACCAGCACCGAAGCCACCTTGTAGGCGATACCGGTAAGCGGGCCGCGGCCGGCCGGGGCGACGTAGGGGGAGGCGGACATGCCCCGGCTTAGCGGCTTGTCGCGCCGCTGTCACGGTGCGCGGTTGACATGCGCGCGCCGCACCAGTCACAAGGCGCCATGCCCTTGAGCCAGATTTCCGCCCCGCTGACCCGTGACCAGGCCTATGCCCTGGTGGATGCCGTGATGGAGCGCGACGACCTGGCGCTCACCGCCTCGGCGCACGAAGATACCGGCACGGGCGAATGGGTGTTCGAGGCGACCACCGAAATGCTGCCCGACCTTCTCGCCTTCGAGGAGCTGGCGCGCGCGACGCTGGGCGGCGAGGTGGACTTTTCGATCAACCCTATCGACGCCGAGATGAACTGGGTCGCCAAGTCGCTTGAAGGGCTGCAGCCCGTGACCGCCGGCGGCTTTTATGTGTATGGCAGCCACGAGACCGCGCCGCCGCCCGGCGGGGTGATCCCCATCCGCATCGATGCGGCGCAGGCTTTTGGCACGGGCCATCACGAGACCACCACCGGTTGCCTCGAGGCCATCTCGCGGGTGCTCAAGCGCGGCCGGCCCGCGCGCATGCTCGACGTCGGCACCGGCACGGGCGTGCTGGCCATCGCGCTGGCCAAGCGCACGCATCTCAAGGTGATCGCCAGCGACATCGACCCGATCGCTACCGAAACGACGATCCAGAACGCCCGTGACAATGGCGTCGGCCACCAGATCGTCGCCGTCACGGCCGCCGGACTCGGCCACCAGCGCATCTGGCAGGATGCGCCCTACGACCTGATCGTCGCCAATATCCTTGCCGCCCCGCTGATGCAGATCGCCCCGGCCATCGGTGCGGCGGCCGGGCGCGGCGCCGCCATCATCCTCTCCGGCCTGCTCGTCACGCAGGGCAACAGGGTAATCGCCGCCTACCGCCAGCAGGGCATGGTGCTGAGGCAGCGGATCGCCCGTGGCGAGTGGGCCACGCTGATCCTCGAGCGAGGCTAGCCCTTGCGGCTGATCGTCCACGCCGGCCTGCACAAGACCGCGTCGACCTATTTCCAGGACATCCTGCGGCTCAACCACGAGACGCTCGCCCACAACGGCGTCTACACGCTGTCGACGAGCTCGGTGCCTGACTATCACAGCAGCGCCTGGACGGCGCTCACCGGCGAGTTCGCTGACGTGGTGGCGCACATCGAAGCGGCACGGCAGCGGGGGCTGGGAACGGTCCTGCTGTCGTCGGAGGATTTCGAGGCGCTGGTCTTCTACCCGGCGCGGGCGGCCGCGCTGGAAACGGCGGCACGCAACGCCGGGGTCACCGAGGTGGAGTGGCATTTCTGCCTGCGCGATCCCGGCGAGTATCTGCTGAGCATGTATGCCCAGCTGGCCGGAATGGAGCCCGTCAATTTCTCCTCGATGTTCCTCAGCGCATTGCGCGACGGGCGCTACCGCATGGCCCGCGGGCCCGACAAGCAGCCGCGCGTCTGGGAGTTCTGCTTCGACCCCGGCACGTTCGTGCCCATCTTCGCTGCCGGGATAAGCGGCCGCGTCGCGCTACATGACTTCCGGGACCAAACGCCCTTCCCCGGGCATGGTCTGCTGGAGCGCCTGATGCGCATTGCCGAGGCGATCATGCCCGGCGAGTCGAGCCGCAACAGCCGCCTGACCAATCTCGAGATCAGGGGCAGGCTCGGGCGCCGGGTCAGGCAGATTGTCGCCGGGTCCGGCCTCAAGGACGATGAGGTCAAGCTGCTGGCCCGCTCGCTCTTCGTTCCCGCAGCAACGCGCGAGGCCTGCGCGACCGCGCTCTCGCGCAAATACGCCCCCGGCATGGTTCGGCTGCTGGCCGAAGGGCCGTACGCATCCCGGCAGCCGTAGCCCGCCGCCTCACGCAGCTTTGAGGGGACGCGCCGGGCCGGGCTTCGTAAATTCCCCGGCATGCTTCTGATTGTCCACGCTGGCCTCCACAAGACGGCCTCGACCCATTTCCAGCATCTGCTCCTGCTCAATCTCGATACGCTCAAGCGGCACGGCGTCTACGCCTACCCCGACACCCAGCTGCTGGCGCATCATGGCAGCGCCTGGATGGCGCTGCGCGGCAATTACCGCCACGTGCAGGCGCACATCACGCAGGCCCGGCGGCTCGGGCTCAAGACCGTGCTGCTCTCGTCGGAAGATTTCGAGGGCCTGATCTTCGCGCCGGCGCAGGCGGCGGCGCTCGAAGCGGCGGCGAGGGAAGCCGGCGCGACGGAAATCGAGTGGCATTTCTGCCTGCGCGATCCGGGCGAATACCTGCTCAGCCTGTCGTCCGAGCTCACCAAGCACGGCATCATCGACTTCACGGCGCTGGCGATGGGGGCGTTGCGCGATGGCCGCTACCGGGTCGCGCGCGAAACGAGGCGCCTGCCCGAAGCCTGGGAGTTCTGCTTCGACGCCGGCACGTTCCTGCCGGCCTTCGCCACGGGGATCGGCGGCCAGGTGGTGCTGCACGACTTCCGCGACGCTCTGCCCTTTCCGATGCACCGGCTTTATGCGCGCCTCGCGGGCGGCGAGCCGCCGGTGCTGCCTAAGGGCGGCGCCCGCAATTTGCGGCTGGCCGCGCCACAGCGCGCGGCGGAACTCACCCGCTTCGTCGAAGCCGCCGTCGCCAGTACGGGGCTCGAGAGCCAGGTCATCCAGCTGGTCGAACGGCTCGATGCGCCGGCCGAGCTGCGCGAGGCCTGCGCCGCGGCGCTGTCCCACAAATACGCGCCCGGTACCGAGCGCGTGCTCGCCCACGGCGTCGGCCGGCCCTAGACCGAGCCCGCTACCACCACGCCGGCCGAGCGGTTCACCTGGCCGCTGAGATAGGACCGGATATTCTCGGCGAACCACGGCGCCGCGACCTGCGACGAGACGTGCTGCATGGTGTCGGCGTCGTCGTAGATGCCCACGAAGATGCCTTCCGTATCGCTCACCTTGGTCAGCACGGCCGTGTTCATGGCCGGGAAGCGGGCGCGCACGTCGCGCTGGAACGCATCGAACTTGCCGGCAATATCGGCCCAGTCGGCATCGGGCTTGAACGGCAGGTGATTGACGACGGCATACATCGGCATGGTGTCCCCCTCTGTTCTACGCCGCAGAGGCTATCACTGCCCCCGAAAAACAAAATCCCCGGAGGTCATCCGGGGATTTGGTGCGACGCCTGCATGGGGCGCTTTGGAAATCAGTTCGGGCGCTTGGTGATGGCCCCGATGAGCTGGAACTCGTTGCGGCGCAAAACCTGGCGCGTCGCCTCGCGGGTGCGGGCGCCGACGATGCCATCGATGGCTCGGCTGTAATCGGGCTTGCTCATGTTCATGGTGTTCACCTTAGTCTGTAGTCCTGACGCTGGCCGCTTCTGCGTCCAACGGCTAAATAGGCGCGTCGCGTCCTTCGGGGAAGGCGGCCGCAGGCAAACCAGCCATGCCCTGTCCGCAACCCGGCTTAAGAAGAAATGAATCATGCCGAACAATGACTTCGCCCCTGCCCGCTACCAAAGCTTCGACACAAAAACGTCACCTTCGACCGTGGCCGGCCGCCTGAAGGCGCTGCGCGCCGCCCTCGCCGAAGCGGGACTCGACGGTTTCCTCGTGCCCCGCGCCGACGCGCATCGCGGCGAGTCGGTGCCGCCCAGCGAAGCGCGGCTGGCCTATGTCACGAGCTTCACCGGCTCGGCGGGATTCGCCGTGGTGGGCCTCAAGAAGGCCGGCCTGTTCATCGATTCGCGATACACGCTGCAGGCGCCGATCGAGACCGACACCAAGCTGGTGACGGTGGTCGAGACGGCGCAGGGCGACACCGACGCCCGCATCGGCGATTTCGTGCCGGCGGGCGGCAAGATCGGCTTCGACCCCTGGCTGCATACGCCGGGCGAGATCAAGTCGCTGGGCGAAAAACTCGCCGGCAAGGCGACGCTCGTGCCCTCGCGCAATCTCGTCGACCAGATCTGGACCGACCGCCCGGCCCCCCCGGTCAGCCCGGTGGAGTTCCTCGGGCACAATCGCGCCGGCCGCACCGCCGAGGACAAGCTCGGCGAACTGCGCAAGACGCTCGCCAGCGAGAATGCCGACGTGGTGGTGCTGACGCTGCCCGAATCGATCAACTGGCTCTTCAACATGCGCGGCCGCGACGTGCCCAACGTGCCGGTGATCCAGGGTTTCGCGCTGGTGCCGCGCACCGGCAAGCCGACGTTGTTCTTCCACAAGGGCAAGATCAGCGCCGAGCTCAAGAAGGGCCTCGAGGGCATCGCCAAGGTGGCCGACGTGACGACTCTGATGGCCGAGCTGCGCAAGCTCGGCGCCGCCGACAAGCGCGTCTGGATCGATCCGGCGACGGCGCCGCTGGCGATCGTCTCGGCCGTGGGCGGCGTC
>JBEHYU010000073.1:0-11716 GCA_048498015.1 Pseudomonadota bacterium | reverse complement strand
GGGGGAGGATGTCCGTGCCGACTTCGCCGCCGGACTCGCAGTCGTCATCCTCCCCCCTGGTGGGGGAGGATAGCGCAGCTAGTCGCATCGCGACGTAGCGGAGCTTGGTGAGGGGGTGTTTGCCCTCAGTCAACACCACTCCCCTCGACCCCAAAACAAAAAGCCGCCCGGGTCACCCCGGACGGCCCACATTCACATCGATGGCTCAGATCAGAACGGCGTATTAGCGTAGTCGAACTGCGCCGCGTTGTCCTTGGTGATCAGCGTCGAGTTGATGATGAAGTTGCCGTCGACCTGCGAGCCGGCCACGAAGTGCAGCGCGGTCAGGTCGATGGCGGTCGCCACCATGTTCGGGTTGTAGCTGACGTCCACCGGCACCTGCGCGTCGCCGGCAGCCACCATCTTGATGATCTGGTTCATGCCGGCGCCGCCGACGGCCCACATTTCCTTGTCGCGGCCGGCTTCCTTCAGCGCCTTCAGCACGCCGACCAGCGTGTCGTCGTCCTGCGCCCAGACCGCGTCGATCTTGGGATACTTGGTCAGGAAGTCCTGCATGATCTTGTAGCCGTCGTCGCGGTTCCAGTTGGCGAACTGGCTGTCGAGCACCTTGATGTTGGTGCCGTCGATGCCGGCCATGAACGCATCGACGCGCTGCTTGTCGATCGGGATCGGCGCGCCGCGCAGCACGACGATGTTGCCGCCGTTGGGCAGCGCCTGCTTGAAGTAGGCCGCCGTGGTGGCGCCCAGGCCCGGATTGTCGCCGGCCACGTAGAGGTCCTGGATGCCCGGCTGGCTGAGCGCGCGGTCGACGACCGTCACCCACTTGCCGGCGTCCTTGACCTTCTTGATCGAGGCGGTCATCGCGTCCGGATCACCCGGCAGGATGACGAGGCCGTCGATGTTGCGGGTCGTGACCATGTCTTCGAGGTCGGCGGCCTGCTTGGTCGAATCCGGCGCGGTGGCGAGCACGAACTTGAGGTTCGGGTACGCCTTGGACAGACGATCGACCGCCTGCTGCGCGAAGAAGTCGACGCCGCCGGTCCAGCCGTGGTCGGCCGTCGGCACCGAGACGCCGATCGTGAAGGTCTTGTCCTGGGCGAATGCCGCCCCGGCCAGGAACACGCTGCCGGCGACGACCGCCGTGAGTGCCGTGGTCTTGAGGAAGTTCATAGGCTTAGTCTCCTCCCAAAATGCTCCGTACATCGGAGCGTTGCATGAAACGTCGTTTTAGCTGGTCTTGCGGGAGCGCTGCAGCAGCACCGCAATGATGATGATGGCGCCCTGGAACGCCTGGTTGAGATACGGGCTGATCAGGCTCTGCAGGTTGAGGATGTTGCCGATCAGCTCGAGGATGATCACCCCTACCACCGTGCCCCAGATGCGTCCGAAGCCGCCGCTGAGCGTGGTGCCGCCGATGATCACCGCGGCGATCGCCTGCAATTCCCACAGCACCGCCGTGGCGCTGTTGGCCGAGCCGAATTTGGGCACGTAGAGCACCGCCGCGAGCCCCACCAGCATGCCCTGCAGCGCGTAGGTCATCAGCCGCACCCAGTCGACCTTGATGGCCGAATAGCGCGCCACCTGCTCGTTGGAACCGATAGCCGCGATGTGCCGGCCGAACGTCGTGCGCCGCATCGCCACTTCGGCGACGATCGCCACCACCGCAAAGATGATAATCGGCACCGGGATGCCCAGCACGTTGCCCGAATAGAGCGGCGAGTAAGTGTCGGATGCCTGGAAGTTGAGGTTGAGCGTGCCGCCATTGGCGAGGAAGGTGATGAGTGCCCGGAAGATGCCGAGCGAGCCCAGCGTCACGATGAACGGCTCTATTCGCCCGATCGTCACCAGCGCCCCATTGGCCGCGCCGCCGGCCAGCCCGATGGCGAGCCCCGCCAGAATGCCGATGCCCACCGAGGCCCAGCCCGGCCCGAGCGAGGGCACCAGCGCGTTGATGATGATGATGATCATGCCCGCGGTGAACGCCGACAGCGAGCCCACCGACAGGTCGATGCCGCCCGAGGTGATCACGAACGTCGCGCCGATGGCGATGATGCCGATGAACGAGGCGCGGGCCACGATGTTGGCCATGTTGCCCAGCGTCAGGAAATTGCCGTTGAGCGAGGCGCCCAGGATCATCAGCAGCAACAGCGCCAGGAGAGGCCCGAGCGCGCCCAGCCTGAGGCGCGGACGCGGGCGCGGCGTTGTTTCGCCAGTGGTCGTCGTCATGCTGCGGCCTTCCCCACGATTCCCATTTGATGCCGGACGATTTGCTCTTCGGTGATCTGGTCGCCCTCGAGCTCACCCACGATCCGCCCGCCGCGCATCACCATCACGCGGTGGCTGAGCCCGATCACTTCCTGCAGTTCCGACGACACGAGGATGATCGATTTGCCCTCGGCCGCCAGCGCCGCGATGATGTGATAGATCTGCTGCTTGGTGCCCACGTCGATGCCGCGCGTCGGCTCGTCCATGATGACGATCGCCGGCTCGCTCTCCATCGTCTTGCCCAGCATCAGCTTCTGCTGGTTGCCGCCCGACAGTTGCCCCACGCGCACCGAGGCATCGCGCGCCCTGATGTCGAAGCGCCGCGTCGCCCGCTCCAGCGCCCGGCTCTCGCTGGCCGTATCGAGGAACACACCGCGCAAATGCTTGCTCAGCGTGAGCAGCGTGAGGTTGGGCCTGAGCCCCATATTGATCAGCAGGCCCCGGCCCTTGCGGTCCTTGGTCATGTAGGCGATGCCCGCCGCCACCGATTGCGCCACGCTGGTGAAGTTCACCGGCTTGCCGTTGAGCTCCACCTCGCCGCCGGTGCGGTGCATCAGCCCGACCACCGTCTCGGCCACCGCCGTGCGGCCCGAGCCGATCAGCCCGGCAAAGCCGAGGATCTCGCCGCGCCGGAGTTCGAAATTGATGTCGTGCAACCCACGTGCCTCGAGGTGCCTGACCACCAGCACGCGCTCGGCATCGACGTCGGGCTCGTGCTTGGGCGGATAGAGGTTGGACAGCTCGCGCCCAACCATCATCTGCGCCGCCGAATCCGGCGTCAGCGCCTTGGTGCCGACCGTGGCGATCAGCTGGCCGTCGCGAAGCACCGTGACCCGGTTCGCCAAGGCCATGACTTCATCGAGTTTGTGCGAAATAAAGATGATGGCAACGCCCCGATCGGTCAGCCGCTTGATCTGCTCGAACAGCGTCTGCGCCTCGCCCACCGACAGCACGGCCGTCGGCTCGTCCATGATCAGCACGCGCGCATCGCGGCTGATCGCCTTGGCGATCTCGACCATCTGCTTATCGGCCACCGACAGCGTATCGATCCGCGCGTTCACATCGACATTGACGTGCAGCTGGTCGAGCAGCGCCTGCGCCTTCTCCCGCATCGCGCGGACGTCGAGAAAGCCGAAGCGCCGCAATTCGCGGCCAAGGAAGATCGACTGCACCACGGTCAAATGATCGGCGAGGTTGAATTCCTGGTGGATGAGGACGATCCCCAGGGACTCAGCCTCGCCGTTTGGCGGCAGCGTCACCTGCTTGCCGTCATAAATGATGGAACCAGTGGTGGGCTGCTCGAAGCCGGAGAGAATCTTGATCAGCGTGGATTTGCCCGCGCCGTTCTCCCCGATGATGGCGTGCACCTCGCCCGGCAGCACGTCGAAATCGACGCTGAAAAGCACCGGAATCTCACCGAAAGATTTCGAGATTCGGTTCGCCGACAGGATCGGCACAGCACTGCCTTCGGCGGTCGTCATTATGGCTTTGAGCCTCCCCGTCGGACGCGATGCTGTTCCCGCATTCTTCGCCCTGAGGGGTGATGTAAAGGTTTTCATGCGGGGTGTAAAGGTTTACACAACGCCAGAACGGTATATCCTGCGATTGCGCCTGGAGGAGGCGCCGGGCCGGATCGCGGCTGGGCGGAGCGCCACGTGCTGCAACAGAAGCTGTCCACGATCGAAGACGTCGCCGCCATGGCGGGTGTCTCAATCGCCACCGTCAGCCGGGCTATCAACGAGCCCGCCAAGGTCGCCGAGGCCACCCGCCGCCGCGTCAACGAAGCCGTCGCCCGCACCGGTTACACCACCAACGCCATGGCCCGCTCGCTGCGCATGCGTCGCAGCCAGATGATCCTGATCCTCGCCCCCGACGTCGGCGATCCGAACTTCTCCAACATCCTCGTCGGGCTCGAGACCGAAGCCAGCAAGCGCGGCTACGGCATCCTGATCGGCAACACGCAGAACGACCCGACGCGCGAGGTCGACTACCTCCGCTTCATCAGCGCCAACCAGGCCGATGGCGTCATCCTGCTCACCGGCCACCTCCCCTACGGCTTCGGCGCCGACAACCCGCAGGCCCGCCTGCCCCCGATGGTCGCCGTGAGCGAGCCGGTACCTGGCGGCGAAGTGCCCTTCGTCGGGGTCGACAATTTCGAGGGCGCCCGCGTCGCCGCCGAGCATCTGATCTCGCAGGGCCACCGCCGCATCGCTTTCGTCGGCCGCTCGAGCCGCGTCGTCCACGAATTGCGCGAGCGCGGCTACCGGGCGGCACTCAGCGACGCCGGCATCGCCCCCGACCCGCTGCTCGTCCTCGACGGCGACGGCACCACCGAAAGCGGCCGCCAAGCCGCCGAACACATGTTCGTCCGCGACGTGCTGCCCTCGGCGTTCCTCTGCGTCAACGACGCCACCGCGCTTGGCGTGATCATCGCCCTCACCGCCCGCGGCTACGACCTGCCCCGCCAGTTTTCCGTCATGGGTTTTGACGACATCTCGTTTGCGAGCTTCGTCACCCCCTCGCTCACCACGATGAAACAGCCGCGCGGGAAGATCGGCGAGTCCGCCATGAACCTGCTGCTCGCCGTCCTCGAAGGTCGCGACGTCGAGCCGAACGAGACGCTGCTGCGCTCGGAGCTGATCCTGCGCAATTCGGTGGCACGGCTAGTACCAGGCGAGCGCGACCTCTCTGTATCGCGGCACCGGAACGGCTAAACAAACGGGCCGACGGTTTTGCGCCGGCGGCCCTTATTTCGTCTGACGCTCGGATCAGCCCGCGGCGGTGTACGCGATCTTGGCCTGCGTGAAGAACTCCTGCGCGTGACGCCCCTGCTCTTTCGGGCCGTAGCTCGAGCCCTTGCGGCCGCCGAACGGCACGTGCGGGTCGACGCCGGCGGTGGGGACGTTGACCATCACCATGCCGGCCTCGGCGTTGCGCTTGAAGTGCGTCGCGTACTTCAGGGACGTGGTGACGATGCCGGCGCTTAGGCCGAACTCGGTGTCGTTGGACGTCGCCAGCGCCTCCTCGTAATCCTTCACGCGGATCACCGACGCCACCGGCCCGAATATCTCTTCGCGGCTGATGCGCATCTGGTTGGTGGCTTCGGTGAACAGCGTCGGCTGCAGGTAATAGCCGGGCGTCTTGAGCTTCAGCAGCTCGCCGCCGACTTCCAGCTTGGCGCCTTCCTTCTTGCCGATCTCGATGTAGTCCGTGTCCTGCTTGAGCTGGCCCGGATCGACCACCGGCCCGATCTCCACCCCCTTCTCCAGCGCGTCGCCGACCCTGAGGTTGCGCGCCCGCTCGGCGAGCGCGGCGACGAACTTGTCATGAATGCCCTCGGTGACGATGATGCGCGACGCCGCGGTGCACCGCTGCCCCGTAGAGAAGAAGGCCGAGTTGGCGACCGTCTCGACCGCGACCTTGAGGTCAGCGTCGTCCAGTACGATGGTCGGGTTCTTGCCGCCCATCTCGAGCTGGAATTTCCGCATCACCTTGACCGACGCATCGGCCACCTTGCGGCCGGTGGGCGCCGAACCCGTGAAGGTGAAAGCGTCGATGTCCGGCGAGTCGAGCATCGCCTGCCCCACCACCGAGCCCTTGCCCATCACCAGATTGAGCACGCCCTTGGGCAGGCCAGCCCGATGGAGGATATCGACGATCGCCCAGGACGAGCCGGGCACGAGCTCGGCCGGCTTGAACACGATGGTGTTGCCGAAGACCAGCGCCGGCGCGATCTTCCAGGTCGGGATGGCGATCGGGAAATTCCACGGGGTGATGATGCCGACGACGCCCACCGCCTCGCGCGTGATCTCGACGCCGACGCCCGGGCGCACCGACGGCACGGTCTCGCCGATCAGCCGCAGCGCCTCGCCCGCGAAGAAATCGAAGATCGCCGCGGCGCGGACCACTTCGCCGATGCCTTCGGGCAGCGTCTTGCCCTCTTCGCGACTCAGCAGCGCCCCGAGTTCATCCTTGCGCGCCAGGATTTCCTGCGAAGCCTTGGTCAGGATGGAATGGCGTTCCGTAATGCCCGAGCGCGACCAGGCCGGCGCCGCCGCTTTCGCCGCCGCGATGGCGCGCTGCGTGTCGGCCAGCGTGGCGCGGGCATAGAGGCCCACGACCTCGTCGGTGTTCGACGGGTTGATATTGGGCACGCTGTCGCCGCCGACCCATTCGCCGTCGATCAGGTTCTTGTGCAAATCGTCCATAGCAATTGTCCTTGTTAGAGCAGCCCGGCCTTCGCCAGGTCGCGCAGGAGGTGGCTCGCGCCATAAGTCCAAGGCGGGCATTCGGTGGCCATGCGGACGCGATTGGAAAGCGCGCCCAGCAGCGGCGTCGAGATGGTGACGATGTCGTTGGGCTTGTGGGTGAAGCCCTTGCCGGCGCCGCCGCGATCCTTCACCGGCGCGAACATCGTGCCGAGGTAGATCACGAAGCCGTCGGGATATTGGTGATGCCGGCCGATGGCCGCCTGCACCAGCGATTCCGGCGAGCGCGAGATCTGGCTCATCGAGGAATGCCCCTCGAGCACGAAGCCGTCCTCGCCCGTCACCTTAAGGCCGATCTCGGCCTTGCTAATATCGGCCAGCGTAAAGCGCGCATCGAACAGCCGGATGAACGGGCCGAGCGACGCCGACGCGTTGTTGTCCTTGGCCTTGCCCAGCAGCAGCGCCGAGCGCCCCTCGACATCGCGAAGGTTCACGTCATTACCCAGGGTCGCGCCGACGATGCGGCCATCGCTCGCCACCACCAGCGCCACTTCCGGCTCGGGATTGTTCCACTCGCTGATGGGCAGGACGCCCACATCGGCGCCGAAGCCGACCGTCGACATCGGCTGGCTCTTGGTGAAAATCTCGGCGTCGGGGCCGATGCCCACTTCGAGATACTGGCTCCACACGCCCTTGGCGATCAGCGCCGCCTTGACCTTCATCGCCGCATCCGAGCCCGGCACCAGCTTGCTGAGATCGGTGCCGATCAGCCCGGTGATCTCGCCGCGCAACGCTTCCGCCCGCGCCTTGTCGCCCCGCGCCTGTTCCTCGATCACGCGCTCGAGCAGGGACACCACAAAGGTGACCCCCGCTGCCTTCACCGCCTGCAGATCGATGGGCGAGAGCAGCGATGGCGCCGCAGCCGCGATATGGTCGCCCCAGCTATTGGCAAGCAGCGCATCGACCGCGCCGATATCGGTCCCCGTCGTGCTCGCGACGTAGGCCGCGGCATCGGCCCGCTCGCAGATATCGCGCACCATCGCGGCGCCGGCTGCTGTGATGTCCACCACGCGCCCAGCGCGCACCGTCACGACGCGCGGATGAGCAAATCCGGGCACGCGGGCGCGGCCCAGCAGGACCCCGTCGGTTGGCAGCAACATAGCTGACATGTCAGTTCCTTCTTGCGCCGCTACCTAACCCGCCGCTCCCGACACTGTCCAGCATGGCCGAAGGCACGTGCCTCAGACCTTGGTCTATCTCAAATTTTCGATGACCCATCCCCAAGGACTCTTTCCCCGGCGCCGTCATAATCGTAACCGCATTCCCCGGCATGCTCGCCGGGCCGACCAAGGAGACCCCAATGCGCCTGTTCACCGCCCTCGCTCCCCTGATGCTCGCTACCGCCCTCGCCTCGCCGGCCTTCGCCGCCGGCCAGATGCAGTTGACCGGCCATGGCGAGGTCATGGCGGCGCCCGACACGGCCTACGTGACCTCCGGCGTGACCTCGCAGGGCACCACCGCCAAGGATGCGCTCGACGCCAACACATCAGACATGTCGCAGCTGATCGCCACGCTGAAGGCGGCCGGCATCGACAGTGCCGACATCCAGACGTCCGGTTTCTCGGTCAATCCGAACTACGTCTATTCCGACGCCCGCGACGCCAATGGCTACCAGCTGCCGCCGAAAATCACCGGCTACACGGTGACCAACCAGGTGACGGTGCATGTGCGCGATCTCGCGATCCTGGGCACGGTGCTCGACCAGTCGGTGCAGGTCGGCGCCAACACCATCAACGGCATCAACTTCGCCGTCGAGGACCCGTCCGCGCTCTACGCCGAGGCCCGCAAGGACGCCTTCGCCGACGCCAAGCAGAAGGCCGATCTCTACGCAGAGGCTGCCGACGTGAAGCTTGGCGCCATCGCCATCATCAATGAGCAGCAGGGCTACAACCAGCCGCCGCAGCCCTACATGTTCAAGGCAGTGGCCGCGACCGCCGACCGCTCCGCCCCTGTGCCGATCGAAGCCGGCCAGCTCACCTTCACCATCGACGTCAACGTCAACTGGGACCTCGAATAGCGGTTGCGGCTTTCCCGCCACAGCGGAACCCCATTCCACTTCCGCCACAATTCCGGCCGCGCGGCATCACAATCCTGCCGCGCGGCTTTTGATTGATGCCCTCGGGAAGGCGGTGAGGTTCACATAGCCGAGGCCAAGCGCCGGCAATCCGGTCGCTCACCACTGGCGCCGCGATGGAACCGATCACTCAGACGTGACGTTGGGTTGTACGAGCGGGGACTGTCCGTCTGAGAAAGGCGCCGGGTCGTTCAGATTCGGTTCAGCAGCGCAGCGTCACTTCCTCACCCTTTCGACCCCACACAAAGGACCCCACCATGCGAATCCGCAACTGGCTCCTCACCGGCACCAGCCTGACCCTCATGGCGCTTGCGCCGCTGAGCCCGGTCTACGCTCAGGATGCCTCCGATCCCGCGCTCAAGGACGCCTTCGCGGCCTATGCCGCCGACCAGTCCGACGATAACAAGCAGAAGCTGAACGAGGCCTGCATCGCCGCCGGCTTCGCCAGCTTCGAGGATTGCGTCGCGGCCATCAGCGGCGCCCAGCCGATCGACCAGCCCTCCAAGGCCGAAAAGCCCAAGAAGGCGAAGAAGGCTCCTGCGAGCGAAGCTGCGCCCCCGCCGGCCGACCAGCCGGCCGCGAGCGAAGAGGCCGCGCCGCCCGCCGACCAGCAGCCGGCCGCCGAGGCGCCCTCATCCGAGGAAGCCGCGCCCGCGCCGGCCCCGTCATCGGAACAGCCGGTGAAAAAGAAGAAGAAGGCCGCCAAGGCGTCTTCGGAAGAGGCTGCCCCTGCCCAAGAGGAGGCCGCTCCGGCCCCGTCTTCCGAGGAAGCGGCCCCTGCCCCCTCGTCTGAAGAGGCAGCGCCCGCTCCGGCGCCTTCGTCCGAAGAAGCCGCTCCGGCCCCCGCGCCCTCATCTGAGGAAGCCGCTCCGGCCCCATCTGCCGATCAGGGCGCCGACGTGCTCGCGCAGCTCACCGCCGCGGTCGATCTCTACAACCAGGGCGTCGCCCAGCTCGATGCCGGCGACGCCAGCGGCCAGGCCAAGGTCGACCAGGCCAAGGGCCAGATCGACGCGATCTGCACCGCGGCCGGCATGACCGACACCACCGCCTGCCTCGCGCAGTTCGGCCTCGAGTTGCAGCCGCTGCCGCAGCAGCCGGCGGCCTCGTCCGCCGAGCAGCCGGCGCCATCGGCTGAACAGCCGGCCACGACATCGGAGGAGCCCGCCGCCCCCAGCGAGGAGCAGGCGTCGTCCGTCCCGCCGATCAGCGAATTGCCCAACGCCAGCGAAGCGGTCGATCCCACAGCGGTCGAGCCGTTGCCCGCTGACGTCTCGAGCGAGGAAGCGGCCCCGGTGCTCGACAGCGCCAAGGACCAGCAGAACGCCTCCGGCCAGCCCTCCTCCGAGCAGCCGGCCGACCAGTCGTCCGCGTCGTCCGAGCAGCCTCCTGCCGAGCAGCCCCCGGCTGGCCCGCCGCCGGCCGACGACAAGGCCGCCCAGCAGGACATCCAGCCGCCGCCGAAGGAAGACCAGTCCACCGTCGCCGAAAAGGGCACCAAGAAGCAGGGTGACTTCTCCCTCGTCGACGCGGCCCCGCCCAAGGACGTCAAGGTCGTCCAGAAGCCCAAGGCCGACAAAGGCGGCCTCGTCTTCCAGATCGGCGTCAACATCTACATCAACAACCCGCAGCAGGAGCGCGACCGCTATTTCGATCGCAACCGCGGCGACACGGTCTACTACGAGGACCTGAGCCGTGGGCGGACGCGCGAAGTCGTCGAGCGCAAGGACGGCACCAAGGTCGTGACCATCTACGACCGCTATGGCGACGTGCTGCAGCGCTCGAAGATTCTGCGCGACGGCCGCGAGATCTATCTCGCCTCCTACGATCCGCGCGACGACCAGGACCTCGGCCAGTGGCGCGACCCGGGCGACGAGCTGCCGCCGCTGGTGCTCAACATCCCCGCCAGCCAGTACATCCTCGACGCCGATACGGCCGATGAGGACCAGGTGGAGACGTTCCTCGACCAGCCGCCGGTGGAGCAGGTGCGCCGCATCTACTCGATCGACGAGGTCAAGCGCTCGGCCCGCCTGCGCGACAGCGTGCGCCGGCTCGAAGTGGGCGGCCTGACCTTCGATACGGGCAAGGCGACGATCTCGCGCGACCAGGTCGGCACGCTCAGCAAGGTGGCCAAGGCCATGCAGGCCGCGCTCGACAAGAACCCGGGCGAAGTCTTCCTGATCGAAGGCCACACCGACGCCGTCGGCTCGGACGTGAGCAACCTCGTGCTCTCGGACGAACGCGCCGCCACCGTCGCCCGCATCCTCACCGACTTCTACGAGATCCCCGCCGAGAACCTGGTCACCCAGGGCTATGGCGAGCGCTATCTCAAGGTGAAGACCGACGGCCCCGAAGCCCTCAACCGCCGCGTCACCATCAAGCGCATCACCCCGCTGGTGAGCTACGAAGCGGCGAACCAGTAAGGTCGCGGAGTATCGAGACGAGGGCGGTCCGAAGGGGCCGCCCTTTTGTTTGGATCTCAGTGAGGCTCTGCTCTTTTTGAGGCTTTGGGGGCGAGTGCCGACTGAGGGCAAACACCCCCTCACCAAGCTCCGCTACGTCGCGATGCGACTAGCTACGCTATCCTCCCCCACCAGGGGGGAGGATGACATCGCGCAAGCGGTGCCTCTGTTGCAGACTTCGAAGTCGGCACTGACATCCTCCCCCTCGGTGGGGGAGGATAGCGGAGCTTAGGCGAAGCCTTAGCGGAGCTTGGTGAGGGGGTGTTCGCTCTAAGTCAGGTCCCTCTCCTGCTTGCTCCTGATGTCAAAGAACCCTCCCCTTGCCTCGGTTGCGCTCTGTCCAATCGATCCGAAGACGGCTCGATCGGCCAACCGCCGAATTGCAGGCGAGCGAAAGCCTCCGGTGACCCGGTTTTGGTGAGACGCGAGCGCGGCGGGACGATCGGTCCGAGCCGGTAGTCGGCGTTTGTGGGACTTTTCGTCCCGCCACGCTATTCCGGGATTTTCGGTCGCACGCACCCGCCGGCTCTTCAGCCGCATGAGCACCCGTCCCCCGCGCCGGCCGCGTCTTGCCGCGGACGACAGCGTTCGGGGAAGGGGCAAGCCTTCCCCAGGCGACAGGCCGGGCCCGGTCGGTTGGCCCCAAG
>JBEHYU010000072.1:0-15562 GCA_048498015.1 Pseudomonadota bacterium | reverse complement strand
GCTGATCTCGATCTTCGCCCGTCTGGGCGGCGGCATCTTCACCAAGGGCGCCGACGTCGGCGGCGACATGGTGGGCAAGGTCGAAGCCGGCATTCCGGAGGATGATCCGCGCAACCCGGCCACCATCGCCGACAATGTCGGCGACAATGTCGGCGATTGCGCCGGCATGGCCGCCGATCTGTTCGAGACCTATGTGGTGACCATCGTCGCCACCATGGTGCTCGCTTCCATCGTGCTGCCCGACGCCTTCAAGCTCGCCGGCATGATCCTGCCGCTGGCCATCGGCGGCGCCTGCGTGATCACCTCGATCATCGGTACCTACTTCGTCCGCCTCGGCGCCTCCAACAACATCATGGGCGCCCTCTACAAGGGCATCATCGCGACGGGCATCCTCTCGCTGATCGTGCTGCTGCCGGTGCTCTACTGGGTGTTCGGCGATCTCAACGCCGCGCTCGGCGATGCCAGCAAGGCCTTCACGCCGTGGAGCCTGTTCTGGTGCGGCGTCACCGGCCTCGTGATCACCGCGCTCATCATCGTCATCACCGAATACTACACCGGCACGGGCAAGCGCCCGGTCAACTCGATCGCCGAAGCCTCAGTGACCGGCCACGGCACCAACGTCATCCAGGGCCTCGCGGTCTCGCTGGAATCGACCGCCCTGCCGGCGCTGGTGATCGTCGCCGGCATCATCGTCACCTACAACCTGGCGGGCCTGTTCGGCATCGCCTTCGCGGTCGCCACCATGCTGGCCCTTGCCGGTATCGTGGTCGCCCTCGACGCCTTCGGCCCGGTCACCGACAATGCCGGCGGCATTGCCGAAATGGCCGGCCTCGACAAGTCGGTGCGTCACAACACCGACGCGCTCGATGCCGTGGGCAACACCACCAAGGCCATCACCAAGGGCTACGCGATCGGCTCGGCCGGCCTCGGCGCCTTGGTGCTGTTCGCCGCTTACACGCAGGACCTCAACCACTTCTTCGGCGACCTGCACGTGACGTTCGACCTGTCGAACCCCTACGTCGTGGTCGGCCTGCTGTTCGGCGGCCTGCTGCCCTTCCTGTTCGGCGGCATGGCGATGACCGCCGTGGGCCGCGCCGCGCAGTCGGTGGTGGTCGAAGTCCGCCGCCAGTTCAAGGAGAAGCCCGGCATCATGGCCGGCACCGACAAGCCCGATTACGGCAAGGCGGTGGACATGCTGACCCGCGCCGCCATCCGCGAGATGATCGTCCCCTCGCTGCTGCCGGTGCTCTCGCCGATCGTCGTCTACGTCGTTATCCTGTGGATCGCCGGCCAGGCCTCGGCCTTCTCCGCCCTCGGCGCGATGCTGATGGGCGTGATCGTCACAGGCCTGTTCGTCGCCATCTCGATGACGGCCGGCGGCGGCGCCTGGGACAATGCCAAGAAGTCCTTCGAGGACGGCTTCACCGACAGCCATGGCGTCAAGCACTTCAAGGGTTCTGACGCCCACAAGGCCTCCGTCACCGGCGACACCGTCGGCGACCCCTACAAGGACACGGCGGGCCCCGCCGTGAACCCCATGATCAAGATCACCAACATCGTCGCGCTGTTGCTGCTCGCGGTGCTGGCCCACATGAGCGGCGTGGTCTAAACCGTCGTTCCAGAAATGCACTAAGCGAGGCCCGGGAGCGATCCCGGGCCTCGTGCTTTCAGTCAGGACACCTCTCCCGCCTGCGGGGGAGGGGGACCAGCCGCAGGCTGGTGGAGGGGGGTGCCCCGCACTCAGATCGTGCAAGGTGCTCCCCCCTTCCGTCTCGGCCTGCGGCCGATCCACCTTCCCCCGCAAGCGGGAGAAGGGCGCCGACTGATGCCTCGGCTCATTCGTCCCCTCGCCCCTTTGGGGAGAG
This sequence comes from Pseudomonadota bacterium, assembly GCA_048498015.1. Classification (GTDB taxonomy): domain Bacteria; phylum Pseudomonadota; class Alphaproteobacteria; order Rhizobiales; family Devosiaceae; genus Devosia_A. The sequence goes on along the minus strand of JBEHYU010000072.1, from coordinate 13,697 downwards.
GGTGGCCGCGAAGCGGCCGGGTGAGGGGCCAGTCTTGCGCCCGGGGCGGCTCCCTCTGGCGGATGACACTCCGCGGCGCGATACTCCCCGCATACTCACGGGAGTACCCACCATGGATTTCAGGCTCGAAGTTCTCGTCCTGCCCGTCGCCGATACCGATCGGGCCAAGGCCTTCTACCAGAAGCTGCAGTTCCGCCTCGATGCCGATTTCAGCAAGGACGCCTCGCTCCGCGTCATCCAGATGACCCCGCCGGGCTCGCCCTGCTCGATCATCTTCGGCGTCGGCCTCACCGATGCGGTGCCCGGCTCGGTGCAGGGGCTGCATCTGGTCGTCTCCGACATCGCGGCGGCGCGCGCCGAGCTCATCGCCCGCGGCGCGGAGGTCAGCGAGATCTTCCACGATGCCGGCGGCGTCTTCCACCACGCCGGCACCCGCGACCGCGTCGCCGGCCCGGCGCCTGGCCACCAGAGCTACGGCTCCTTCGCCTCCTTCAGCGACCCCGACGGCAATGGCTGGGTCCTCCAGGAAATCACCCAGAGGCTCCCCGGCCGATGAGCGACGCGCCAAAGCCCATCGACACCGAAGCCCTCCTCGTCGATCTGCTGAAGCAGGCCGCCGCCGCCCACGGCATTCACGAAAAGAACGACCTCGGCGGCGTCTACGACCAGCACTGGCCCGAATGGTACGCCGCACATATGGCCAAGCGGCTGGAGGAACTGGGGCTGAAGGTGGTGAAGGGGTAAGATTTGCGCCCCCGGCCCTCGGGCTTTCTTTCGGATGGCCTTGGCATATATTTAGTTTGGCGTGATTTCCTGCATCACGGCACCACCGAGAGACGACATGAGCCTCGCGACCTTACCAAGGGAGATCAACGACCCAGTTGCTGGCGGTTTTTATACCGTCAGCGAGGCTGCACGTCTGCTTGGGGTCAATAACTCAAGAGTGATAGCGGACTGGCTGAATGGCAGATCGGGACGTGGTCCCGTGCTACAGCGCCAGTACGAACCGATCAGTCGTGTTCAGGAACTCGGTTTTCTCGATTTGATCGAGGTCAGGTTCATCGATCATTTCAGAAGGCAAGGCTACAGCTTGCAGAGCTTGCGCAAAGCAGCCGATGTCGCGCGGGAGGAGCTTAACGCTCAACATCCGTTCGCCCTCTACGGTGTCAGGTTTGTCGCTGAACGAAAGAACGTGTTCCTCAAGGTCGCTCAAGATATCGGCGATACAAAGCTGCTCAACCTCGTAACTCGTCAGTACGCGATGTACGGAGTGCTCGAAGAGGTCTTGGAAAAGGGGCTTAACTTCGACCCAACCTCAGGCCTCGTGACCAGATGGCGGCCGCGGGAAAAGGAATTTCCAAGGGTTGTGATCGACCCAACGGTGGCGTACGGCCAGCCGGCCCTTGAGGCTCCGCGCCTACCGACCGCCGCAGTCTTCGACAGCTGGAAGGCCGAAGATGGCAACTACGCAGCGGTCGCGGAATGGTTTGAGATAGATGAAAGCCTTGCGCGTGAGGCCGTTGAATTCGAGCTGGCGCTCCCGAATTGAAGATAAGGGCGGACGAGCACGTTTCGCCCAGAATATTGCGAGCGGTTCGCGAGATTGTCCTGTCTCCCGGTTACGACCTCACCCATGTTCGGAATTTTCACAGCGCTCGAACAGCCGATGAGACGTGGATACCAAGGTTTGCGGCCGAAGGTGGAACGGCCATACTCTCCGCTGACCGACATCTGCTCGCTCGCCCACATCAGCAGCTAGCACTAGCTGAAAGCGGACTTGTCTGCATCGTATTGTCCCCGAAATGGGCGCAAGCTCGCCGTCATGTCCAGGCGGCACTCATCATTTGGTGGTGGCCCCAGATTGAAGCGACCCTTGCGCGCTCCGTGAAGGGGCAGTGCTGGCGGGTCCCGTTTGAATTCTCCAACGGCGATCTGGAAGAGATGCGAACCAATTTGGCCTCGTATTCGAACAAAGCCAGTTCGCAAGGAGGCGAGAATTGACTTCCCCTGTCGATTCCCTCCCACCCCGCTCGTCGTGCTGATATCCCCCGCATCCCGCGGCACAGTACGAGGACATCATGCGCAAGCTCACTGCAGGTCTGTTTCACTCCATCGATGGCGTCGTGGAGGCGCCGTACAATTTCGAGTTCGACTCGTTCGATGACGAGCTGGGCGCCGAGCTCGGCAAGGTCATGGGGTCGACCGACACCGTGATCCTCGGCCGCGTCGGCTATGAGGACTGGGCCGGCTATTGGCCGACCGCCCAGCAGGACGAGGGCTTTGCGAGCTTCATCAACGCCGTGCCCAAGCACGTCGCCTCGCGCACCCTCAAGGGCAGGCTGAGCTGGTCCAACTCCACCCTCATCGAGGGCGACCTCGAAGCCTTCGTGCGCAGCCTCAAGGCGCAGCCCGGCAAGGATATCGCGGTGATGAGCTCGATCTCGCTGGTCCGCCAGCTGCTCTTCGCCGGCCTGATGGATTCGCTGACCCTGATCACCCATCCGGTGGTCGCCGGCGCCGGCCGCCACCTGTTCGAGCCCGGCGATCCGACCACCCGTCTCGTGCTGCAGGACACGCTGCGCACCAGCAAAGGCAATGTCGTCTCGACCTACGGCCGCCTCTGACCTCGCCCACGCGGGCGGCCGGGCACAACCCGGCCGCCCTCACACGATCGAAATATCGCCCGCGCTCAGGCTCGCGTGATTGTCCAGCACCGCGAACGCCACCGCCGCCGTGCCGCCCTTGCCGTCGCTGTCGTAATACAGCGTTCCACTCGCTTTGTCGTAGAGCACGTGATCGTCTTTGTCGTGTGCCGTGGCGTGCGCGTAGAAATATTTGCTGGCGAGCGTGCCCTTGCTCATATGCTTGAACACCGCATCGTCGAGCCTCAGCCTGTCATGGCCATGCGAGAAGTCGGCGATATGGTCGATATTGCTTGCCGATGGCTTGCTGGTGAAGCTGAACCAGTCATTGCCGCCGCCGCCCTTGAGCGTATCGCTGCCGCCCTTGCCGTCGAACTTGTCGACGCTCGAGCCGCCTCTGATCGAGTCCGCCCCGCTGGTGCCGGTGACATTCTCCTTGCTGACGTTCTTGATGGCAACGCTGATCGTCTTGTCGAAACTGTTGCCGAACACATCGGTCGAACGCACCACGACCGTTTGGCTGTGCGCCTGCTCGTAATCGAGCTTCACCCCATTGGCGACTTTCAGCGAACTGCCCGAGATCGCGAACGCTCCGTTGGCATCATCGACCAGCGAATAGGTGAAATGGTCGCCCTTGTCGGCGTCGATGGTCGACAGCTTGCCGATGGTCTTGCCGGTCGACACCGAGCCCTCGCTGATCGATGACGCCGACAGCTTCAGCCCCGTCGGGGCGTCGCCATGCACGAAGCCGTTGGCGTCCGGCGCTTCGTCGGTGACGTAGACGGTGACCGATCTGCTCCAGCCCAGCACGCCGCCCTTGGGGTCGCTGAGCGTCACCGTGAAGCTCTCGATGCCCTCTGCCTTGCCGTCGTCGCTCAGTTCGAACTTGTCGTAGGGCAGCAGCACGTTGTTGGTGTTCTTGAGATCGGCCGTGCCGCTGGTCGGCAGATGCCCCGATTTGAAATCGGCGGCGCTGATGCCGGCGCCCGCCTTGAACGTCCATTTGACCGATGTGGCGCCGGACGCCGCCGCACCCAGCCGCCCGACATTGATCAGCACCCAGCGATGCTGCTGGTCGCCGCTGTCCGAATAGATCTGGTGCGCCGTATCGATGGTGAAGGTGGTGCCCAGGCTCGCCGAGGTCCCCACGAAGGCTTTGGCTTCGCCCAGGCCGCCGGTTTTGCCATCCTTGCCGGACAATCCATCCTTGCCGTCCTCCGGCTCGTCGACCACATGCGCCCACATGCCGCCGCCCGGCCCGTCCTCGCCGCGAAAGCCATAGGCGCCGCCGCGCCCGGCGGTGAACGAGCCGAAGACCGCCGACTGCACGCTGTCGAACTTGACCGTACCGATATTCCAGATGGCGCCGGCGGCAACGCCGCCATTGCCCCCGTTGCCGCCATTGCCGCCATCCCCGCCGTCGCCGCCGGTGGCGCCGATTACATCGTCCGAATGGCCGTAGCTGCCACCGCCACCGCCGCTATCCCCGTAGCCGGCATTGCCGCCATTGCCGCCGGTTGCGTCGACGCCCTCGAAGGTGACATCCCGGATGATGAGACTGCCGGTATTGTAGATGCCGGCTGCGGCGCCGCCGCCATTGCCGCCATTGCCCCCGCCGCCGCCATTGCCGCCATCGCCGCCCGAGCCGGCAAGGCCCGTCATACCAACGCCGCCCGCATTGGCGCCGCCACCGCCCGTGCCGCCGTGCCCGCCGCTGCCGCCGAGCCCCCCTTCACCGCCTACCGCCGCCAGCCCCGAGAAGCCGACGCGCTCCAGCACGAGGCTGCCATTGTTGATGATGCCGGCGACGGCCATGCCGCCCTCGCCGCCCGGACCGCCCGAGGTCGCGTCGGTGCCGTCGGTGCCGTTCGAGCCGTCCTCGCGATCGATGTAATTGGGGTGGACATAGCCGGTTCCCGGCGTGCCGTTGGCGCCGTCCGCACCCACGCCGCCGGTACCGCCCACGATGATGTTGGAGCCGTTGACGACGCCCTTGATGTCGAGGTCGCGCAGCGTAACCCGTGCCCCGGCGCTGATCGTCACCATGTTGGTGCTGAGGCTGCCGCCAGCCAGCGAGATGACAGCATTGTTATAGAGCGAGCCGTCGATGCTGACGTCGCCCGAAATCTCGAGCCGGCTGCTCAGCGCGATGTTGGCGCGGTTGGGGTCGTTCGAGCCCAGATAGATCGCGTCCGAAAACACGATGTCGGTGTGGCCCACCGCCGTCGCCGCGACCGCCAGGGCTTCGCGCAGGCTGGTCTTGCCGTCATCGGCGACGGTATCGGCATTGGTATCGACGACGATGATGGCCATGGGTCCCCCCGCTCGACGGCTCGGCTGGGCAAAACATTCCACGGGATGGCCTGAATGCATCCCTCCGATCGGAGGGAGCCTCGATCACATTGGCCGCGTCACACCGCGATGATGCCCAGCGCGATCGCCGCGGCCGCGAGCTCGGCGCGCGTATGCGTCTCCAGCCGGCGCTTGGCGCGCTCGACATGCTCATGCGCCGTGGCGGCGGAGATCCCCAGCGTCTCGGCGATCTGCGGATCGGCCTTGCCCCGCGCCACCAGCGCGATGCATTCGATCTCGCGCGGTGTCAGCCCGGCGGGCGGTACGTCGAAGCCGTCGCGGCGCGCCAGCGGCAGCACGGCCGCATGGAAGGCGAGGCAGAGCGGCACCAGCTCGAGCTTCTGCTCGGGCGCGATCGGCTCGCGCGCCACGATCGAGACGATGCCGAAATGCGTCTCGGTGCGGATGAGCGGCACCACGAGCCCGTCCCGCCAGCCGGCTTCGGCGATACGGTCGAGCGCCTCGGTGCCCACGATGGCGAGCCGCCGGTCGGCACGCAGCTCGGCCCAGGTGAACGGGCCGCCATAGCGGCCGAGATTTTCGACCAGCGGATCGCGTTCCAGCAGTCCCGAGGCAAAGTAGAAGCGCCGCCACTCCTCCGGCCAGTGCATGCCGGCGAACACTGCCCGGTTGCGCCGGGCGGTATCGATCTCGCCGGCCGAGAAGGTGTCGATGCCGTAAGGCAGCAACGCCGCCCGGAAGGCGGCGATGCAGTCCTTGAGGGTTTCGGCCGCGAGGATGGCCTGCAACGACGTCACGGCCATCCTCGACTTGCTCCCTTATATCCGCCCTAACCGGGCGATCCGAAATCGGCTCGCCCGGCCAACCGCCCTTAGTGCCCGCCGCCCCAGCCGCCTTGCGGCTGCGGATCGGGCTTGCGGAAGAAGAACACCGTCACCACCGCCAGGAGCGAGACGATGGCGCCGATCAGGAACGACATCCGGATGCCCGCCGAGAGCGCCTCCTCCGGCACCGAACCGGCTGCCAGATGCGCCGACTGCGTCGCCGACATCACCGCGATCAGCAGCGCCACGCCCGCCGCGCCCGCCACCTGCTGGATCGAGCCCAGGATGGCCGAGCCGTGCGAGTAGTATTGCGGCTGGATCGAGCCGAGGCTCAGCGTGAACAGCGGCCCGAACAGCAGCGCGAAGCCGACGCACATCACCGTATAGACCACCAGCACCGCCTGCCACGGGGTATCCGGGGCCAGCAGCGTGCCCAGCCACAGCACCGCCGACACCAGGATGATACCCGGCACCAGCAGCGGCTTGGGGCCGACCTTGTCGTAGAGCCGGCCGACGAACGGGCCCAGCAGGCCCATCAGCAGCCCGCCCGGCAGCAGGATGCCGCCGATATAGATGACGTCGAGATGCAGCACGTCCTGCAGGTAGTAGGGCAGCAGGCCGATGCTGCCGAACATCGAGGCCGCGACGATCACGAACAGGATGTTGGCCACGGTGAAATTGTAGGATTTGAACGTGCGCAGGTCGAGCAGCGCCGCATCCTTCTTCTGCAGGCTGAGCTGCCGGGTGACGAAGATCACCATGGCGACGATGCCCACGATCAGCGGTCCCCAGGCCATCAGCGGATCGTAGCCGCCGGGCGTGCCGAACGCCGACAGCCCATAGACCAGCCCGCCAAAGGCGAACGCCGACACGATCACCGAGAACACATCGAGCGGGGCGTAGCGCGGCGTGCCGACATTGACCATCAGGCGCAGGCCGAGCCCGAGCGAGATCAGCGCGATCGGCAGCACCAGGATGAACAGGAACTGCCAGGGGAAGAAGTTGATGATCGTGCCGCCGATCACCGGGCCGATGGCCGGCGCGAGCGACATGACGATGGAGATGTTGCCCATCATCTTGCCGCGATTCTCCGGCGGCACCAGCGTCATCACCGTGGTCATCAGCAGCGGCATCATCACCGCCGTGCCCGACGCCTGCACGACGCGCGCCACGATCAGCAGCGGCAGGCTCTGCGACACGATCGCCAGCGCCGTACCGGCCGAGAACAGCGAGAGCGCCAGCACGAACACCGGCCGCGTATTGAGCCGCTGCAGCAGGAAGCCGGTGACCGGAATCACCACCGCCATGGTCAGCAGGAATGCCGTGGTCAGCCACTGCGCATCGGACGGCGTGACATGCAGCGCATCCTTGATGGTCGGGATGGCGACATTCATCATCGTCTCGTTGAGCATCAGCACGAAGGCCGACACCAGCAGCAGGTTGATGACGAGGCCGTTGCGCGCCGCATGCGACGGATCGGTAGCCGGAACCGCCATCGGGGCGTCCGGGGTAATGGTCTCAGTGGTCATAGCGACACTCCTGCCGTTGGGCGGCGAAAACCAGGGGGCGAGTTGTGAGGGCGCACGCCATAGCAGAAACGGCGTGGCAGGACAGTGAAAATGTCGTCGCAAATGCGCCCGGGGGCGGATTTGTGCGGTGTGGACCTGGCAGGGCCATCATCGTTGAGTCTCCCGTTCGTCGATGAGGGCAGCTTGCCGGACCGTGCTGACAGATGGTGTCAGCAGGCTGGATTGCCACCCCGTTCACCTCCATGACGAACGAGACCAGCCGGAATCGACACGCACAATTGACCACTGATGCATGGCTGCCACAGAGTGGGCGCATGGACCGCACTTTGCTCGACCGTCTCGGCCTGTCGCTACCCCTCCTGCAAGCCCCCATGGCGGGCGCCAGCGGCGTCGAGCTGGCCGTCGCCGTCAGCACGGCCGGCGGGCTCGGCGCCCTGCCGGCCGCGGCGATTTCGGCGGAAACGCTGGGGGCGCAGATCGGCGCGGTGCGACAGCGGACGAACGGCACGCTCAACGTCAATTTCTTTCGTCCACACCCCGCCACCGCCCGATCCGGCCCGCGACATGCGCTGGAGACGCCGCCTCGGCGCCTATTTCGCCGAATACGGCCTCGATCCCGAAGCACCCGTGGCGCCCGGCGGCGCCCAGCCGCTCGACGAGGCCCGTTGCGCCGTGATCGAAGCGCTGCGACCAGAAGCGGTGAGCTTCCATTTCGGCCTGCCCGAGGCATCCCTGCTGCTGCGCATCAAGACCGCCGGCTGCTTCGTCCTGAGTTCGGCCACCACCGTCGCCGAGGCCCGCTGGCTGGCCGAGCGCGGCGCCGATGCGATCATCGCGCAGGGTTTCGAGGCCGGTGGCCATCGCGGCATGTTCCTCAGCGCCGACATGACCACCCAGGTCGGTACGCTGGCGCTGGTGCCGCAGATCGTCGACGCGGTCTCCGTGCCGGTGATCGCCGCCGGCGGCATCGCCGATGGCCGCGGGCTGGCCGCCGTGCTGGCCCTCGGCGCCAGTGCGGCGCAGATCGGCACCGCCTATCTCCACACGCCCGAGGCGATGATCGGCGAGCTCTACCGCAGCACGCTGGCCGGCGCCGCCGAGCTCACCACCGCGCCCAGCAATCTCTTCACCGGCCGGCCGGCGCGCGGCCTGGTCAACCGGCTGCAGCGCGAGCTGGGCCCGATGAGCCCCGACGCCCCGGTCTTCCCGACCGGCACGCCGATCCTCGCGCCGCTCCGCGCCACCGCCGAAGCCAAGGGCAGCTGGGACTTCTCGCTGTTCAACGCCGGCCAGGCCGTCGCCCTCCGCACGCCCATCGGCGCGGCGGAGCTGACCCGCAAAATCGCCGCCGATGCCGAAGCCCTCCTGCGCCGGCTCGGCAGCTGAACCATCGTTCTACGGAAGCCCCATGACCAGACAGCTTGTGATGCATCTCGACGACGTCGGCGGCAGCCACGGCGCCAACACGGCCTTCACCGAGCTGTGGGACGAGGGCGTGCTGACCTCCGGCGCCGTGATGGTGCCCTGCCCCTGGTTCCCCGAGATCGCCGCCATCGCCCGGCAGCGGCCGGAGCTCGATCTGGGCGTCCACCTGACGCTGACCGCCGAGTGGAAGAAATTCCGCTGGCGTCCGCTGACCGGCGTCTCGGCCAACGGCCTCACCGATGCCGACGGCTATTTCTGGCGCACGGTGAAAGACGCCCGCCGCGCCGACCTGGCCGCGGTGGAAGCCGAACTGCGCGCCCAGATCGATACCGCGCTGCGCGCCGGCATCGATGTCACCCACCTCGATTCGCACATGGGCACGGTCTGGCAGCCCGAACTGCTCGAGCTCTTCGTCCGGCTCGGCGAGGATTACCGCCTCCCCATCGCCATCACCCGCGACCTCGCACGCCTCGGCGCCGACCAGGCGCAACTCGATGCCGCCCTCGCCCGTCTCCGGAAGGCCGGCGCGCCGATCTTCGAGGTCTATGCCACCACCAAATTCGGCAAGCCCGAAGCCCTCGCCGAAGACTATCGCCGCATGTTCTCCGCCCTGCCCGACGGCCTCAGCTGGGGCGCCTGGCACTGCACCACGCCCGGCGACATGGAACTGTTCTCCCCCGACATCCGCCTGCGCACCACCGAACTCGACCTCTTCCGCAACGGCACCATCCGCCATTTGCTCGACGAACTCGGCATCGAGACAGTGGGGATGCGGGCGCTGCGGGATAAAATGCGAGCGTAATCCATAGCCCGTGCCGCTTGCGCGGTGTCATTCTCCCCCCTTGTGGGGGAGAAAGTGAGCCTTGGGTTTGGCACTTCGCCAAACCCCTAGGCGAGCAAGTGAGGGGGTTCTTGCTCTCAATCGACACTCAGCGCAATTCGCGCACGGGTTGATCGGAGAAGGGGGAGCCGCACGCTCTGATGTCCCTACGGCGCCTTATGTATCGCATCCACCCAATACACTTCCTCCGGCTTCTCCACCGGCTCGATGTCGCCGAGGTTCACCACCACTGCCTCATTGTCCGAGCGCACCAGCACGCATTGCAGCGGCTGCCCCGGATCGGCGTTGATCTCCTGGTGCGGCACGAAGGGCGGCACATAGATGAAATCGCCCGCATAGGCCTCGGCCACATATTCGAGCCGGTCGCCCCAGCGCATGCGGGCATGGCCCGACACCACATAGATGACGCTCTCGAGCTCGCCATGATGGTGCACGCCGGTCTTGGCATTGGGCGCGATGGCGACGGTGCCGGCCCAGATTTTCTGCGCCCCGACCCGCGCCGCGTTCACCGCCGCCTGGCGGAACATGCCGGGCGTCTGCGCCATATTGGGATCGAGCTGGTCGCCCTTGATGACGCGCACGCCGGAATGCTTCCAATCGTGCGGATGCTGGTGCTCATCGTTCATCAGGCGAGCAGAGCGCAGCCCCTGATTCGGGGCAAGCACATCGCTGTGCCTTGCATGTCGGGACGATAGCGCCTATGTGACGGTTACGTTTCAGCCGTCATGGCTTCTGATCTGCCGGTGCGCCGGTCGCTTGGCTTCCCCCTGATTTCGAAAACGTTCTACCCCGCCTGTGCATGTTGCCCCGGCGGAACGCGCTTTCGGATCGATATCCGGGCGATACACAAGGATCCACCATGGCCATCACCGGCACCGTCAAATTCTTCAACACCACCAAGGGCTTCGGCTTCATCCAGCCGGATACCGGCGACAAGGACGCCTTCGTTCACATCTCGGCCGTCGAGCGGTCGGGCATGAGCACCCTCAACGAGGGCCAGAAGGTCAGCTACGACCTCGAGACCGGCCGCGACGGCAAGGTCTCGGCGACCAATCTGCGCCAGGCCTGATTTCAATCATCCGGGCGTGCCTTCGGGCGCGTCCGGTTCCGCGCCCCGGCCGAGGCATGCGCCCGCCGCCCGCGCGACGACCAAGGAAAGAGGACCCGGCCTGCCTAGCGCCGCCAGGGTTCCAGCAATCAAATGACACATACCGACTATCTGGCGCAGGCCGAGCTCTATCTCGGCCGCGACTGGGCCAGCGCTGCGGCGCAGGGCCCGCGCCATTTCCGCACCGCCGCCGGCGCGCTGCGCTTCGCCCTCGAACATGCCGCGCCGGTCAGCCTGCGTGGCGCCAAGCTCGAGATCGGCCCGCACAGCTTTACCGGCGACGCCCTGCTCGCGCTCTATCGCAGCGCCGACTATCCGTTGCCGCGCAAGCGGCAGAACAGTGTTTCAGCCCGATCGGCAAGCCGATCGCCAAACCCATCTCATTGAGGATCGCCATGCCCAGCATCGACTATCGCCACTCGGCCGAGCTCTTCCCGAGCCGCCGCTATGCCAAATCGCTCGCCCGCTACCGCCGCTTCGACAGCGCCGCCGAGGCCATCCGCTACGTCATCGAAGAGATGCCGGCGCAGTGGCTCAACGGCACCATGCTGCAGATCGGCAATGTGCGCATCGAGGGCAACTCGATCCGCGCGCTCTATGACGCCGCCGACTATCCGCTGGTCCGCGAGACCGTTGCGGCCTAACGCTTCGCCGCGGCCTTCTTGGCCGGAGCCTTCTTGGCCGGAGCCTTGGCGGCGGTCGCCTTCTTCGCCGGCGTTTTCGCCGCAGCCTTCTCGGCGGGCGCTTTCGCTGCCGCCTTCCTGGCCGGTGCCTTCGCGGCCGCCGGTTTTGCCGCAGCGGCCGGCGCGCCGGCCGCTGCCTGCAGCGCCGTCTCGATCGGCGCCGTGCCGCTGACCAGCTGGAACGTCTTTCCAATCGTCGCCGGCAAATCGAGCGCCGCCACCAGCACCGCCGCCACGTCGGCGCGCGACACCTTCGCTTCCTTGATCGCCTCGGTCGACAGCGTCACCTTGCCGGTGCCCTTGCCCTCGGTCAGCTCGCCCGGCTCGACGATGGTCCAGTTGAGCGCGCTCTCGCGGATCAGCCTATTGGCCGCGCGCTTCTGCTTGTAGTAGTCGCGCATCTCGTCGGTCGCCCACGCACCGGCAAGCTTCATGCCCGTCGACGCCCCGATCGAGGAAATCGCCAGATAGCGCGGCACACCGGCCTTCTCGGCTGCCCTGAGCGTCCGCAGCACGCCCTTGCGGTCGAGCGCGCTGCTCTCGCCCGTGCTCGAGCCGGCCGCAAAGATCACCGCATCGGCGCCCTTCAGCGCAAATACGATCTCGTCGAAACCGGACTTGTCGAGATCGACCAGCATCGCATTGGCGCCGGCCTTGACCAGCGCCGCCATGTGCTTGGGATTGCGGATGGTGCCCACCACCTCATGCCCCTTGGCGACCAGCTGCCTGACGATCAGCCCGCCCGTGCGACCGCTGGCGCCGACGACGACAATCCGTGACATGTCTCTCTCCTAGCCGAGCTTCTGCTTGTTGGCCGCGAGCAGCTCGCGGACCGTGGTGGTCGTCACATCGTAGCGCCCATTGTCGAGCGGCGTAAGCTTGCCGCGGCCCGATTGCATGTTGTGCGTGTATTGCAGCTGCTGGAAGCGCGGAAAAATTTCGTGCTCGGCCTCCGGATGCGCCGCGCGCTCCGCCGCGATCATCTGCGCGAGGTCGTCGATCGAGCCGAGCCGCTTGAGCTCGAACGGCGTGCCCCAGATATCGGACGCAATGGCGGCGATATCCCGGGCACTGACGACGTCGCCGGCCACCCGCAGGATCTCCGGCGCCTCGGCGTCCAGCGCCGCAGCCGCCGTGAACGCCGCCACGTCGGGAGTGGTGGTATAATCGAGCTGCTGGTCGGGGCTGCCGAAATACGTGACCGCGTGCCCCTTCACATCGAGCGCCCGGCCCCAGACCAGCAATTCCATGAAGCCGCCATTGAGCACCGACGTCGCCCGGATCGGTGCCTCGAGCAGCCGCGCGCGAAATTCCCGCCGCAGGTCGAAATTGCGATTCTCGCCCGGCGCCAGCCTGGTGATGTCGGCCGCATAATCGGACGGAATAAAGCGCGGCACCCCGGCCGCAACGGCAGCGTTCAGCAGATCGGTCTGCCTGTCCACGATGACGTCGCGCAACCCGTTGAGCGCCGAGATCACGATATCGGCGCCAGCCACCGCATCGCGCAGCGCCGCCGCATCGGCAAAATCCACCTCGACGATCCGCGCCGGCGCAAGGCTCGCGAGCTTGTCGGGACTGGTGCCCGGCCGGACCAGCGCCCGCACCTCGGCCCCCCGCTCGATCAGAGCCTTGGCAATCAGATGCCCCAGGCGGCCAGTAGCACCCGCCAGCGCGACGATAGTCATTTGCACACTCCGTTAGATCGGCAACACACCCTGCCACGCGAACGCCCCGCCCGAAACTGGATGAATGGGGAGGCCCGCCCTCCTATCCTCTCAGTCAGCACCGTCATCCTCCCCCTGGTGGGGGAGGATAGCGGCGCTAGGCGAAGCCGTAGCGCAGCTTGGTGAGGGGGTGTTTGCCCTCAGTCGGCACCCCTCGCAGTCATCACAATCCACCCCCACCCACCGGCCGTCATCCCGGCGAAAGCCGGGACCCACGGCTCAATGCCCACCAAGAGCACTGCAGGCGCCCGTCCATCACCGGTGCGAGGGACCCGGGATATCCAGCTCAGCAACGCACCGAGCAATGGCCCCCGGCGTTCGCCGGGGTGACGGCCGGTGGGTGGAGCGGGGTGTCGTGCCCCGAACCGCCGTCGAGTTGCCTCGCAACAACGGCTTTCACCCCATTGCGCGACAATGCAGTTCCGGTTCCGCGGCGCCCCTCGATAGACCCTCGAACTGCCGCCCCTCCCACCTATGATAATTTCCCCCCGCGTCCGCCAACTACCGCGGGGTGCCGACGAAGCACCGGCGGACGCGGTGGGGGAGTGGCAGTCGTGCTGCTCCAGGTCCAGCCTTCGGGTCGCGGCAGGTTCACCCTGCTCCCTGCC
>JBEHYU010000071.1:0-16348 GCA_048498015.1 Pseudomonadota bacterium | reverse complement strand
GGAGGTTCTGAGGCGAGCGCGACACCGGTGCGCGCGCTTGCGGCGTCGCGCGAGATCGATGCGGTCTGGCAGAGCGTCGCAGCCGCGCTCGCGGCTTAACCAATCGGCGTCTTTGCGCTGAGGCATGGCACCCCGATCGGCTAGTGTGACCCCATGCTCGACCGCGCCACACAGACCGATTTGACCTTCGCCGTCACCGTCCATCGCACGCTGCCTGCCGACTGGCCGGGCGCACACGATCTGGGCGAGGGCAGGGCGCATATTTTCCAGACGCGCGAGTTCCTCGGGGTGTGGGCCGATACCTTCGCGACCGATTTCGGGCTCGATGCCCGCTATGTCGAGGTGCGCGATAATGCGGGCAATCTGGTGCTGCGCGTGCCGCTGGCGATCGAGACGCGGCGCGGCGTGAAAGTGCTGTCGTTCGCCGATCAGAGCTGCGCCGATCTCAACGCGCCGATCCTCTATCCGACCGCCATCGCGTGGACGGCCGACAGCGCGGCCGCGCTGTGGTCGGCGATCGAGACGGCGCTGCCGCGGATCGACCAGGTGCTGCTCGAGAAGATGCCGGCGAGCGTCGGTGATCTCATCAATCCGCTGGCTTTGCTGACCAGCGACGCCAACCCCGAATCCTCGCACGGCTCCAATCTACTACTCGACTGGGCGGCGATCGAAGCGACGCAGGCGCAGCTCAAGACGCTCAAGCGCAAGGCGCGCGGCCTCGAGAAGCTGGGCGAGGTGAAGTTCATCGTCGCCACCGACAAGACCGAGCGCGACCGTATCCTCGCCAGACTGTTCGAACAGAAGCAGCGCCGCTTCGAGGATACGCGGGTTCCCGGATTTGCCGAGAACCCGACGCCGAAGCATTTCTTTGAGCACGCCACCGAGCGCTTCGCGACGAGCGGCGACCTGCACCTCGCGGCGCTCGAGGTCGGCGGCGATATCGTCGCCACGAGCTGGACGGTGTCGCTCGGCAGCCGTGTCTACGAGCTGATGATCGGCTTCGAGTCCGGCGAGTGGGCCAAGCACTCGCCCGGCCGCGTGCTCAATCTCCGCTTCCTCGAATGGGCCAAGGCCCAGGGTTTCGCCTATCTCGACCACGGCATCGGCGACGAAGACTGGAAGATCGAAAACTGCGACACGCATGTGCGGCTCGGCCGGTTGCATGCGGCCCGCACCGGCAAGGGCCGCCGCGCCATGACGCTGGCGTCGCTGGTGGCCCGCATGAAGGCCACGAGGCTCTACGAGCAGCTGCGGCCGTACAAGTGGATCGTGAAGCGGGCGCTGCGTCGGGGCTAAGGTGCCGTAGCGCGAACGTGACTGACGTCGGTAGGCTCGACTGAACGAACAGCACCGGCCTCAAGCGTCAACACCGAAATGGTCCGGCCGGTCAGCGTGGCGAACTCCACTTCAAATGCCTTGCCGTCGTCGTACGACATAACGACCGTGCCGACATCGCCGGCCTGCAGGCCTGCATCCGGTAGATCCTTACGAAGAACGACGATGTCCAGTTCCGAGATCATGAGGGACATTACCTCTCCGGATATGCGGTGACAAATAGCGGATTATCGGTGCCGTTCGCAACGAACCAGACGGCTCGTATCATCAGCGTTCGTCCGTCGGGGTGTCCACAGTGGGCCGCTGACCAGGAATTTGGTTCCGAACGCATTCGGCCCAAGCTCTTCCGCGTCGCATTTCCGTGCGTGCTCCAGCAGAGCATTTCGCAGCTCCATCCATCGGCTCCGGGCAAAGCCAAACCTCGCGAACAACAGCGCCTTGCCTCGACCTTCCGGATGGTCGATGCTCAGTAGATAGTTCTCGATCTTCTCGCGGCTGATGAAGGCCTTGTCTGCGTTAGGAAGCGACGCCATCGGTGCACCCTCAGGTGACCGAGTTTACTCCGAATATCTGAGCATCTGCCAGATGGCGACCGGGTTGGTCACGAAGTAGCGCCAGAACAGGCGGCGGGGCTCGAGCACGGTGCGGTAGAGCCATTCGAGGCCGGCGTCCTGCATCCAGCCGGGGGCGCGCGAGTTCTTGCCGGACAGGAAGTTAAACAGGCCGCCGGAGGTCTTGATCATGCCCACATGGGTCAGTTCATGCGCATGGGCGGCGACGAAGTTCTGCTCGTGCGGCACGCCCATCGCCAGCCAGAGGATGTCGGGCGCCAGCGCGTCGATCTCGGCGAGCTTGGCCATCAGGTCGACGCCCGTGAGGTAGCCATGGGCGGCGCCCACGATATTGAGGCGCGGGTACATCTTGCGGGCGTTGGCGACGGCGCGGGCGTTCTCCTCGGGCGTCGCACCGAATAGATAGAAACTGTGGCCGCTGCGCTGGGCAAGCTTCGCTACATCGTGGAAGAGGTCGGTGGTCGCGACGCGCTCGGGGAGCGGGGTCTTGCAGCGGATGCGGCTGGCCCACACCATGGGCTGGCCGTCGGCGAGGATCTGGTCGGCACTCAGGAACAGCGACTTGAGTCTCGCGTCCTTGCGGGTGCGCGCGATGACCTCGCCATTGGCCGAGGTCAGATAGAGCGGGCGATGGCCGCGCGGCCGGATCGTCGCCTGGTGCAGCATCCAGGCCGCGATGCCGTTGCGGCCCATGACGGTAATCGGCAGGCCGCCGATGGTGACGGTGGGCAGCATCAGTGAACGTTCCTGTGGGTGCGGACGGAGAAGACCGTCAGAACGAGGATCCAGACGTCGAGGAAGATCGACCAGTTGTCGATGTAATGGAGGTCGTGCAGGGTGCGGCCCTCGACGGCCTCGAAGGTGCTGGTCTCGCCGCGGAAGCCGTTGACCTGGGCCCAGCCGGTGATGCCCGGCTTGATGCGCTGGCGGTGGGCGTAGGTGGCGAGCACCGCGCCAAGCTCATCGTCGTGGACGAGGGCGTGCGGGCGCGGCCCCACGATCGACATGTGGCCGGTGAGCACGTTGACCAGCTGCGGCAGCTCGTCGATGGAGGTGGCGCGGATGAAGCGGCCGATGCGGGTGATGCGGGCGTCGCCCTTCTGCGCCTGCTTCATGGCGTGGCCGGATTCCATCACGCTCATCGAGCGGAACTTCCAGATCATGAAGCTCTCGCCGTTGAAGCCGCGGCGCGCCTGGCGGTAGATCACGGGGCCGGCGCTGTCGAGCTTGATGGCCAGCGCCACGATGGCGAGCAGTGGCGACAGCAGGCAGAGCGCGACGACCGCAATGGCGACGTCCATCGCCCGCTTGGCAAACACCGAGAAATCGCTCAGCGGCTTGCGGATGAAGCGCAGCGCGTTGTTGGCGCCGATCGGCACGACGTCGAGGAATTTGAGCGTGCGGTTGGTGGTGGCGGGCGCGTAGACGATGTTGAGAGCGAAGCGCTTCATCTCGGTGACGAGGTGCTCCATCGCGTCGAGATCGTGCAATGCGGCGACGATCACCATCGAGTCGGCCTGCTGCTTGACGCTCTCGCGGGCGAAGTCGGCGATGGCGCTCAGGTCGAGCTTGCCGTTCACCGTGACGTCCTCGAGGTAGAGCGTGTCGGTGACGTGATGGCCCTGTCGCCAGAGGTCCCCATTGAGCAGGAAGTTGACGACGTCCCGGCGGCTGCCGATCACGGCGACGCGCTGATAGTGCAGCTCGCCCTTGGCGATACGCTCGGCGAGCAGGCCCTGACCGTAGCTGCGCAGCGCCAGCACCAGCGGCACGCCGGCGATGTAGGCGGTGGTCAGGGAGACGCGCGACAGGTCGCCGATCGAGCCGAGAAGGAAGGCGGTGAGCAGCGTCAGCGCCAGCGCGGCGGTCCAACCATAGAAGGCATCGGGGATCGTGGTCTTCTGCGAGCGCTCCGCGCCATCGAGGAAGCGGCCGGTGGCAACAGTGGAGAAGGCGCCGTAGAGCAGGCCGCCAAGGGCAGCAAACAGCGCGTAGAGCGGCCACTCGAAGCCGTCGAGCGGGATGTGGAGGACCAGCATGTGGTAGGCGAAGGCGCTGCCGAGCACGACTGCGGCCGCCATCGTGCCTTCGACCGAAGCGATCATCAGGCTCAGCGGCGTGCGGCCGATGATCGGTGTATCGAGCCGGGCGCCGGTGAAGTCGCTGGCCTTGTATTCGGTATCGGCGGTGGCCATAGATCAGGCTCCGATTTCGGCGACGGGCTCGACGAGGAGCGGGCCGGTGTGCAGGTATTTCGTGGCCTTGCGTTTGCTCGCGATGTCGCGCCAGACATGCTGCAGCTGCGCCTCGGTGAGGCCGGCGGCCTTCGCCACGGCATCGGCTGGAACGCCGTTGTTGAGGCCGTAGAGGCAGAGGTCCATGCGGTCGTAGGGCAAAGCGAAGTAAAACTCCTCCTGGCTCTGCGGCAGCGAATA
The DNA here is from genome assembly GCA_048498015.1 of Pseudomonadota bacterium. Classification (GTDB taxonomy): domain Bacteria; phylum Pseudomonadota; class Alphaproteobacteria; order Rhizobiales; family Devosiaceae; genus Devosia_A. The sequence continues at coordinate 12,006 of JBEHYU010000071.1, read as the reverse complement.
GGTGTCGGTGGTCGGCGGCCGGTGGCGGATCTCTTCGGGCACGCCCAGATATTCGGCCAGCGCATAGACCTGGGTCTTGTAGAGATGCGCGATCGGCTTGACGTCGGCAGCGCCGTCGCCATTCTTGACGAAGAAGCCCTGGTCGTACTCGAGCCGGTTTGGCGTGCCGAGTACGGCGAAGTTCAGCCGGTCGGCGTGGTAATATTCCAGCTGCTTGCGGGTGCGCTGCTTCATATTGGTGGCAGCGACGACGCCGAGATAGGTTTCGAGCGGCATGCGGTGCGTCGACTGCACGCCCTCGGGCGATTGCACGACCAGCGAGGAGATGTTGTAGCCGTCGCCGGCGCTGAGGCCGATCACGACCTTGCAGGCCCAGCCCTCGGCGTATTCCGGCACGAGGGCGCGGATGGCGTCGTCGCGGCGGCTGTAGCAGCCGAGCGCATCGAGCATCGGGCCGATATCTTCGACGATGCCCTCGAGGCCGAAAGTGCCGGCGACGAGGCGGCCGAGGCGCAGGCTCTCGGGATCGGAGTCGCGTTCAGGCATGTAGAGCGCCTGCACGTTCTGCGCGCCGACGGCGCGAACCGCGAGGGCCACCGAGACCGAGGAATCGATGCCGCCCGACAGGCCAAGGACGAGGCCGCGCTTGCGCTGGGCGCGAAGCTGGCCGCGCAGCGCTGCGACGATCTTTGTCGTCTCGGTCGCGGCGTCGATCGCGAGGTTGTCGGCGGAGAAAGCGGGCAGGACGTGCAGCATCAAATGAGCTCCAGCGATGCCGCGGCGAGGCGGCGGCTGACTTTGCCGGTGTCGGTCTTGGGCAGTTCGGTGCGGAATTCGATGGACTTCGGCACCATGAAGTCTTCGAGGTTTTTCGCGGCGGCGCGGATGATCTGCGCTTCGGTGAGCGCCTCGTCCGAGCGCACGACAATGGCTTTCACGGCCTGGCCGAGCACGGCATCGGGCACGCCCACCACCACCGCCTCGGCGATGCCCGGGATGGCGTAGAGTACCGTTTCAACTTCCTTGGGAGCAACCTTCTCGCCGCGGGTCTTGATGATGTCGTCTTTGCGGCCGACGAAATAGAGGAAGCCTTCGGCGTCGGCGTAGAACAGGTCGCCGGTGAAGAGGACTTTCTCCCATGAATTGCGGCCGGGGCGGAGGCGCTCGGCGGTGGCGGCCTCGTTCTCCCAATAGCCCTGCATGACGTGCGGGCCGCGGATCACCAGCTCACCGATGACGCCGTTGGCTACGGGCTCGCCGGCATCGTTGGCGACCCAGGCTTCGGTGTTGGGGATGGCGATGCCGACCGAGCCGGTGCGCGTGTCGAGTTGCGCCGGCGGCAGGTAAGTGCAGCGCTTGCACTCGGTGAGGCCGTACATCGAATAGAGCGTCGCACCCGGGAACAGCGAGCGGAGCTGGTGGATGTGCTCGACCGGTAGGGCGGCCGCGGTGTTGGTGATGTAGCGCAGGCTTGGCACCAGCAGCGTCGAGGCGTCGCGCATCTGGAGGATCATCGCCGCCATCGTCGGCACCAGCGGGAAGCCGGTGACCTTTTCGCGCCGCATCGTTTCAAAGATCGCGGCCGGGAAGGCGAAGCTCTTTTCGAGCACCAGCGTCGCGCCCAGGCGGACGCTCATCAGCAGCTGGTAGAGGCCGTAATCGAAGGCGAGCGGGGCGACGTTCAGGATCACGTCGTCGCTGGTGTTTTCGAGGTAGGTGGTGATCGAGTCCGAGGCCGCGTCGATATTGCGGTGCGTCATCATCACGCCCTTGGGGCGGCCGGTGCTGCCCGAAGTGTAGACGAGCATTGCGAGGTCGACGTCGATGCCGCCATGCGGGACGAGCGGTGCAGTTTCCGCCAGCGCCGCGTCCCAGAACGGGGTGCCGGCGGCGAGCAAGGTGACGTCACGATCGGCGATCCCTTCGCGGGCGATCGGCGCGAGCCTGGCCTGCGTCAGGATCGCCGTCGGACGGCAATTGCCGATGATGAACGCGAGTTTGTCGGCCTTGGTGGAGGCGTTGATCGGCGAGAAGGTGGCGCCGGCCCTGAGCACGGCAAAGATGGCGAGCGCGGTCTCGGCCGCGTTGTCCATGAACACCAGCACGCGATCGTTGCGCTTGACGCCCAGCCGCTGCAGATGCGCGGCGAGGCGGGTGGTCGTCGCGTCGAACTGGGCATAGCTCAGCCGCGTCTCGCCGGCGACCAAAGCGGTCTTGTCCGGGAAGCGGGCGGCGCTCTGCGAAAGGAAGCGTTCGACGCGCATGGTTCAGGCCGCCTGCGAGACGCCGTTGCGCGCCGCGATGTAGGCGGCGATGCGGCCGATGGAGTCGAAGTTGGCGGGCACGATGTCGGCATCGGCGACCGCCACGGCGTAGGTCTTTTCGACGAAGCCGACGAGTTCGAGGATACCGGTCGAGTCGACGATGTCGGCTTCGATCAGCGAGACATCGTCGCCGAGATCCTGGCTGGTGTCGCCGAACAGGAAGTTCTCGATGATGAAGGTGCGGATGTCGTTCTGGATGGTCATGGATAGTCCTTTCAGGCCGCGTGTTCGTTGACGCTGGGGGCGGCCGCCGCGAAGTGCTGGTGCCAGAGCTGGGTGGAGAGGACGCCGATGAAGGCCGCGTTGTCGCGGTAGCCGGCCATGCCGCCGGCGCGTGCCTTTTGCGCGAGCTTGGCGACAGCCGCCGGGTTGAACAGGCCGGTGGGCGTGGCGAGGGCGTCGCCGACCCAGTCGGCTCCACGGAAGCTCTCGCTGTCGGGGGCGCGATAGGGCTGCTTGGCGCGGCCGGTGATGGTCTCGGGCACGTAGCCGCGGGCGGCGCGCTTGAGGATGTGCTTTTCGTCGAGGCCGCGCAGCTTCACGCTCGCCGGGATGCGGGCGGCGAACTCGACCAGGCGGTGATCGAGGAAGGGGAAGCGGCCCTCGACGGCATTGGCCATCGAGACGCGGTCGCCCTGGCTGGACAGGATGTAGCCGGGCAGCAGCAGGCTGGTTTCGAGATATTGCGCCTGATGCAGCGGATGCCATTCGGCGAAACGTGCGGGCAGGGAGGCGGCGAGCTCGGCGGTGGCGTCGTAGTCGCCGAGCCGGGCCTTCAGTTCCGGCGAGTAGAACAGCTTGGCCTGCGCCGTGGCGCGGAAGCGCGGGCGGTGCGAGAACAGCGGATCGTCGAGGCGATCGGCGCCGGCGCCGAAGAAGGCGGCGAGGTATTCGGCTGACTGCGACTGGATGCCGGGCAGATAGTGGTAGAGCCGGCGGAAGAGGTGCGGGCGGAAGCGCGACAGCGGGTTGCGCGCGACGAAGCGGCGGACGCGGGCCTCGCGGAAGATGTCGTAGCCGGCGAAAATTTCGTCGGCGCCCTCGCCGGTCAGCACGACCTTGTAGCCGGCATTGCGGACGTGCAAGCTCAGCCGCTGCAGCGGGGCGGGAGCGGTGCGGAGGATCGGGCGTTCGGTGGCGCGGATCAGCGGGGGGAAGGTGCGCGCGATGTCGGCGCCGGAGGTGGCGATCGAGGTGTGCTCGGTGCCCAGCGCGGCGACCATCTGCGCCTGGTACGGGCTCTCGTCGTGTTCGGCGCTGTCGAAGGTCACCGAGAAGGTGCGCAGGCGGTTGCCCGCGTGGCGCGCCGCGAGGGCGCTCACCAGCGAGGAATCGAGGCCGCCCGAGAGGTAAGCGCCGACCGGCACGTCGGCGCGCAGGCGGATGCGGGTGGCGTCGTCGAGCAAGGCCAGCAGTTCGGCGGCGATGTCGTCTTCGCTGCGGGCGTCGGTCTCGCCGGCATCGGGGAAGTCGAGGGTCCACCAGGCGCGAGTGGTGACGTGGCCGTTCTCGACCACCATCAGGTGGCCGGGGGGCAGCTCGAACACATCGCGGAAAGCGGTGCGCGGCGCGATGGGCGCCCAGAGCGTGAAGATCTGGTCCAGCGCCAGCGGATCCATCTCGGCGCTGACGCCCGGGAAGGCGAGCAGCGACTTGACCTCGGAGGCAAAGACGATGGTGCCGTTGCGCCAGGTGTAGTGCAGCGGGCGGACGCCCATGCGGTCGCGCGCGAGGGTGAGCCGGCGGTTGCGCTTGTCGTAGAGGGCGAAGGCGAAATCGCCGTTGAGCTTGTCGAGAGCGGCTTCACCTTCGAGCTCGAACAGGCGCAACAGCACCTCGGTATCCGAGCCGGTGCGGAAGCGCTCGCCGCGCGCGATCAGTTCGGCGCGCAGCTCGACATAGTTGAAGATCTCGCCGTTGAAGCTGATGACAAAGTTGCCGTCGGCCGAGAACATCGGCTGCTGGCCGTCGCCGAGGCCGACGATCGACAGTCGGCGATGGCCGAGACCGATCTCGCCGTCCGCGTAGAGGCCCATTTCGTCGGGGCCGCGATGCGCAACCGCGTCGGCCATCCGGCGGAGCAAAGGCTCCGCTTCGGATGGGGCCATCTGAGACCCGAAATAGCCAACTACGCCGCACATATTCTGTCCGTCCAACCGGTCGGAAAACTTAACGTTTTCTACCCCGATCGATCCGGCTGCACACGTGAAAACCCCTGCAAAGGCAGGGAGTTCGGGTGTTAACTATAAGAAGGATGGTTAACGGTAGCAGGTCGCGACGACACGCATAAAATGCAATTCTAATTGTCGGTGATTTGATGCCGCCCCACCCACGACGTCATTCCCGCGAAGGCGGGTATCCAGACCGCATCCTCGGACGTCCGTGAACTCCGTTTGGATTCCCGCCTTCGCGGGAATGACGCTGTGCGGGGCCTAAAAGCCGTCGCCGTTGAGGCGCATCCAGTTCTCGCCGGCGAGGCCGGTGAAGAATGCGTTGCCCTCGCGGAAGTGCTGCAGCACCTCCTGGTCGCGCGACCAGACGACAGTCGCCAGTTCGGGCACGAAGATGGCACGGCGCGACATCAGCGCATCGAGCAGCACCGGGGTCGAGCGGCCGCGGATGGCGACGGCGCCGGCAGCGGTGGCATGCGCGATGGCCCGGTCGACCACGACGCCTTCGCGGCCGCGAACCGCCATGATCTGCAGCACGTGGGCGATCCGCCCCGGCTTCAGATGATAGAGGAAGAAGCCCACCGCGGTGCCATTCGGTGCGGTGACTACGCGGGCGGTGTAGGCGCCGAGGTCGGCCTTGCGGGCGGCGTGAGCGAGGATGGTGGCGATGTCGGCGTCCGACCAGTCCGGGCGCAGGGTGACGCCCGACAGCAGCCGCTTGAACAGGGCATCGATCTCGCCGGGAGCCGCATCGTGGTCGGCGAAAGACTCGGCGGCGCGCGAGCGCGAGGGGGCGGACCAGCGCGGGTCTTCCGAGCTCAGCCCTTTCTTCAGCGCGACGGCGTCGAGCGGGGCGGTCAGCGGCTTCAGCAGGCGGGCCGGCGCGAAGCGGCTCGCCAGCGTTTCGAGCGCCAGCCCGGCCGGCCGCAGCGTGCGGATCCAGTCGAAGCTGTAGGCGCGCATCACCTCGGCGCCGAGCGAGCGGAGCAGGGTGGTCGCGACGGCGTTGGAGCGGTCGGCCAGCACGGCGTCCTGCGGCGCATTGCGCAGGTCGCGCAGGAGGCGCGGTCCGATCGTCGGGTCGCCAGCGCGCGGATCGACGGCGAGCGAGGAGATGATGGCGGCGCGGATGCGGCGCGGTCCCGCGATCATCGGCAGGGCCGAGACGCCGAGGAAGCCGACAATGCTGCCGCCGGCGACCATCACGCGCGGCGAGAGGGCCGGATCGACCCAGGGCGCGTCGAGATAGACTTCCTTGAGGTAGGGCGCCATGCCGGCGGGCGCCGGTCCGTCGTTGCCCGCGAAGGCGCGCACGAGCAGGCCGGCGACGGCGACGGAGTCGGCGGCGGCATAAGGGCGAATGGTGCTGGCGCTGCCGGCGGAGGAGGCCGGAGGCGCCGGAGCGTCGGATAGGTCGATAGACAAGGATCGCGCCTGGGCTCAGCGGGATGGTTCACCGTCAATCTTAACGGGGTGCACCGACACAAGGCGGCCTATCCGCGAAAATGCTTAATTGCGGTAGCGGAGCCTGTTGACAACATGGCCGGCGAGCAGCCCGAAGCCGCCGCCGGCCAGCTTCACCAGCAAATCGATGACGCGGCCGTGGCGCGAGGGCTCGAGCACCTGCGCGGCCTCGAGCAGCGCGGTTGCGCACAGCAGCAAAGCGGCGACGAGCCCGATGCGTTTGGGGTAGGCGAGGGCGAAGACGAAGCCCACCAGCGCCAATGCGCCGGCGCGCTCGATCTGCACCGGCAGCGGTGTGATCGGCCGGAACTGGATAGGCGCCACCGTGACGAAAGCGAGGGCCAGCAGCAGTAGCCAGGCGACGATCTTGAGGGCAGTGCTCACGAGGCGCGGCGGAGGCCGGGGTCTTCTTCCGTCACCGGTACCGCGGGATCGACGACGAATTCGGGGTCGTGGTCTTCTTCCCACAGCGCCATGTCGAGGGCTTCGCGGCGAGCGCGCGCCCGCCGGGCCGCGAGGGCAATCTGGAACACCACGGCCGCGAGGAACGCGACGCCGATGACCAGCAGGTTGAGCGGGCTCAGCAGGCTGGCGGCGGGGGCAGAAGGCGTCGAACTCGTCACCGCCGGCTTGAGGTTGAAATAGGCATCGACCAGCGCGTCGAGCTGCGCCCGCTCCGCGGCGGCCTGCAACTGCAATGTCGCCGCGTCCGGCGTGCCGGGGGCGGGCGGGTTCAGCGGCGGGGTGCCGAGCTGGTCCTGCAGCAGCTTGATCTGTGCGTCGTCGAGCTTGGCCTCGGCTTCGAGGGCGGCGGCAATGCTCGCGGCTTCAGCGTTGATCTGCGTGATGAGGGCGTTCTTCTGCGCCAGCAGGGCCCGCATGGTTGGGTGATTGGCTTTCAGCTGCGCGCCTTTTTCGGCGATCATCGCGTCGAGCGCCGCCTGCTGGCTCAGCAACTGGCCGATCACGACGCTGTCGCGGATTTCGGCGAGCGAGGCGACGGCGCCACCCGCCTTGAGGCTGTCACGAATGGCGGCGGCGTGGCGGATGGCGAGGTCGCGGCGCTCGGTGGCCGCGGCGATCTGCGCCTCATATTGGGCTCGCGTCTCGTCGGCGACGGGCGTCCCGGTGGTCGTCGACTGGCTGTTCACATTGTCGAGAGCGGCTTCGGTGCGGGCGAGCGCGTTGCGTGCGGCTTCGATCTGCTGCTTGAGCGCATCGGCATTGGAGGTGTCGATCACCACGGTGCCCGGAGCGGCCGGCGCGGCAAAGGGATGGAACACCACGAGCAACCCCAGGGCGGCGGCGCCGGTGGCGGCGGCGAGGACCAGGGTGCGCACCGAAGCGCTCAGGACGGAACCGAAGGACATGCCCGCACTATCGCGATGGCAGGGTAAGCAATCGGTTAAGCCGCCTTGCAGGCCGCACCTGGCTTTAGCGGATATTAACCATGCCGCGGCACACTCCGGCCCAGTTGCGTTAGTCGCCGGCGTGGTTGTGTGTCATGCGTTTTTCCCTGCTCGTGCTCGCTTTGCTGTTCCCGCTCCTCACCGGCTGCGCGGTGACGCGGCAAGCGGCCTACACGGTCACTTCGCCCACTGAATATACGCTCGACACCGGCGACATCGTGCGTGTCACGGTCTATGGCGACACGACGCTCACCAACACCTACACCGTCACCGACAAGGGCACGATCAGCTTCCCGCTGGCCGGCCAGGTGCTGGTGCGCGGCCAGACGATCGTCACCGCCGAGCGGCTGATTACCGAAATGCTGGCCAATGGCTACATGATCAGCCCGAAAGTATCGGTCGAGGTCACCACCTACCGGCCGTTCTTCATCGATGGCGCCGTGACCAAGGGCGGGCAGTACCCCTATGTGTGGGGGATGACGGCGCGCGCCGCGGTCGCCACGGCCGAAGGTTTCGCCGATTTTGCCGATCGCACCCACGTGCTGATCTACCGCAAGGTCGGGCATGCCACGACCAAGATCTCGACCGGCCTCGATGCGCCGATCATGCCGGGTGATACCATAGTCGTAGCCGAACGCTGGCTCTGAGGCCGCCGAAGGGGCGCTAAACCCCAGAATCGGCGTTGAAATCGCGTAGCTGCTGTCCTAAACAATTTACGACTCGGGTGCTGCGAGGCACCCGCCTTTGCCTGTCAGTCGCAGGCATCTCAGATTTCGGATCTCTGCCGTGGTTACGGACCGGGCCAGCGCCAAAGGGCGCGCCAACGCATTTTCTCACGTCGCCAAGGCGAGCTGGGGGAAAGGCGTAGGGACCCTGTGGCGGATCACGCGCCTCAACCTGCGCCACCCCTGGCAGGTAACCGTCTGCATCATCGCTACGTTCGTCGCGGCGACGCTGCAGCTGCTGATCCCACGGCTTCTCGGCCACGCGGTTGATCAGGCGCAGGGCATTGCCGGCAGCGCCGGAGAGGCGGCAGAGCAGGGGCTGTGGCAGACGGCGATGTTGCTGCTGCTGATCTCGATCGGGCGCGGCGTGTTCACGCTGCTGCAGAACTACTACTCCGAGAGTGTCGGCCACCACGCTGCCTACGAATTGCGGCTCGCAGCCTATGAGAAGCTGCAGCAGTTGAGCTTCTCCTTCCACGATCGGGTGCATTCGGGCGACCTGATCACGCTGGGCATCCTCGACATCGACGGCGTGCGGATGTTCTTTGCCACCGCCACCGTGCGCTTCGTGCTGCTCGCGGTGCTGATCGGCGTGGGGGCATACCTGCTGATCTCGACCGATGTGATCCTGGGCCTGCTGAGCCTGAGTTTCGTGCCGTATGTGGCGTGGAGCTCGTCGCGGGCGCATCTGAAGCTGCGCGCCACCTGGCTCGAGCTGCAGGACCGGCTGACCATCATGTCGCGCGTGATGGAGGAAAATCTCGGCGGCACCCGCGTCGTCCGCGCCTTTGCGGCCGAAGACCACGAGATGGCGAAGTTCGAGCGCACCTCGTCGCACGCGCTGGAGCTGGCGCATGAACGCGTCGATATCCGCGTCAAGAGCACCGCGGCGATGAACTTCTCGTTCTTCCTCGCCATGGGGCTGGTGCTGTGGGTCGGCGGCTACAAGGTAGCCGCGGGCGACATCAGTATCGGTACGCTGACGCAGTTTCTGACCTTCATGACGATCCTGCAGATGCCGGTGCGGCAGCTTGGATTGCTGGTCAACGCCATCGCGCGCGGGGCGACCTGCGGCATCCGGCTGTTCAACCTGCTCGACCTCGAGCTGGCGGTGAAGGACAAGCCGGCGGCGCCGGCGCTGAAGGTTACCGAGGGGACGCTGAAGTTCGACCATGTGAGCTTCCGCTATCCGGGCACGACGCGCGACGTGATCAAGGATGTGAGTTTCGAGGCCAAGCGCGGCCAGACCATCGCGCTGGTCGGGCCGCCGGGCAGCGGCAAGTCGAGCCTCGTGCACCTGATCCCGCGCTATTACGACGTGGGCAGCGGCAAGATCACCATCGATGGGCAGAACGTCGCCGAGGTGACGCTGGACTCGCTGCGCCAGAGCGTCGCCGTGGTGCAGCAGGACTCGTTCCTGTTCACCACCAACATCGAGAACAACATCGCCTACGGCAATCCGTGGGCCAAGGAGCGGCGGATCGAGCGCGCGGCCGATACCGCGCAACTGCACAATTATGTGGCGGGCCTGCCGGCCGGCTACGGCACGATCGTGGGCGAGCGCGGCGTGTCGCTGTCGGGCGGCCAGCGCCAGCGTCTCACCATCGCGCGCAGCCTGGTGCTGAAGCCGGCGGTGCTGGTGTTCGACGATTCGACCGCCGCCATCGATGCCGGCACCGAGCAGCGCATCCGGCTCGCTATGCGCAAATTCGCCGCCGACCGCGTCACCATCATCATTGCGCACCGGTTGAGCTCGCTGATGCATGCCGACCTCATCCTGTTCATCGAGGACGGCAAGATCGTCGAGCGTGGCAGCCATCTCGAACTGCTGGCGCGCGGCGGCAAATACCGCTCGCTGTATGACTTGCAGGTACGCCCCGAGACCGACATGCCCCTGATGGCGGGAGAATGAGATGAGCACCGCCGAGCACGTCGATCTCGAAGAGGAAGACCGCACCCGCCGCCCGACCAAGGCGGTCGTGGGCTCGCATCGCGAGGAAGAGGAGGTCTTCGGCAAGGCCTATGATCCGCGCGTCGTGAGTCGCATCTGGGCGTTCGTGCGTCCGTATCGCCGCGACCTGCTGATCTCGGTCGGCGCCGTGCTGACCTTCACACTGACCAACCTCGCAATCCCGCTGATCATCCGCTACGCCATCGACAACGGCATGCAGAAAGGCGGCAACGGGCAGGTGCTGCTGTGGTGCGTCGCCGCCTTCGCGGTGGTCATCCTGATCAATTACGGCGCGAGCTATGCGCAGGAATCGCTGGTCGGCAAACTTGCCGAGCACGTGCTGTTCGACATGCGCCGCGCCATGATGGCCCATCTGCAGCGGGTCTCGCTCGGCTGGATGGACAAGACGGAAGTCGGCCGGCTGATGTCGCGCCTGCAGGGCGACGTGAACTCTATGCAGGAGTTCCTTGAAACTTCAGTGATGTCGGTCGGCGACATCGTGCTGCTGTTCGGCATCGTGGTGGTGCTGGTGTCGCTCGACGTGCGGCTCGGCCTGCTGACGCTGGTCACGATGCCGACGCTGCTGCTGATCCGCTTCTTCTGGCTGGCGCCGGCGAAGCGGAGCTTCTGGGCGGCGCACGAGACCAATTCACGGGCGAATGGTGCGCTCGCCGAAGGGATCAACGGCGTACGCACGGTGCAGAGCCTCAACCGGCAGCGGGTCAATTTCGACCTCTATGACGAGAAGGCCTTCGTCAACCTCAAGACGCACCTGACAGCCGCCAAGTTCGCGCAGGTGACGATCCCGATCGTCGATACGCTTACGGGTATCTCCATGGCGACGGTCATCGTGGTCGGCGGCCAGATGGTGCTGAGCCACCAGCTGGGCATCGGCGTGATGGTGGCGTTCCTGTTCTACATCCAGCGCTTCTTCGACCCGATCCGGTCGCTGACGATGCAGTATTCGGTGATGCAGCGCGCCATGTCGTCGGGCGAACGCATCATCGAGGTGCTCGATGTGCCGGTCGATATCGCCGACAAGCCCGACGCGGTCGCGCTGGCGCCCGACATGGACGGTACGGTGGAGTTCCGCCACGTGACCTTCGGCTACCGCAAGGGTTTGCCGGTGCTCAAGGACATCTCGTTCAAGGTGAACCCGGGCGAGACGGTGGCGCTGGTCGGCCCGACCGGCTCGGGCAAGACGTCGTCGATGGCGCTGATCCACCGCTTCTACGATGTGTGGGACGGGCAGGTGCTGGTGGGCGGCCACGATGTCCGCGACCTGACGCAGGATTCGCTGGGGCACTCGATCGCCATGGTGCTGCAGGAGCCGTTCCTGTTCACCGGCACGGTGATTGAGAACATCCGCTATGCGCGCACCAATGCGACGCAGGAGGAAGTCGAGGCGGCGGCGAAAGCCGTCGGTGCGCACGATTTCATCATGGCGCTGCCCAATGGCTATGACAGCAAGCTCGAGCAGCGCGGGGGCAATCTGTCGCTCGGCCAGCGCCAACTGATCAGCTTCGCCCGCGCGCTGGTGGCCGACGCCAAGATCCTGGTGCTCGACGAGGCGACGGCCTCGATCGACAGCTACACCGAGCAGCAGATCCAGAAGGCGCTGGCGGTGCTGCTCAAGGGCCGCACCGGGCTAGTCATCGCGCACCGGCTTGCGACGATCCGCAATGCCGACCGCATCCTGGTGCTGCAGAACGGCGTGCTGATCGAGCAGGGTAGCCACGACGAGCTGATGAAGCTGAACGGGCTCTACGCCAAGCTCTACAACATGAACTATGCGAGCTTCGACGACATCCCCGAGGATCTGATCCCGCAGGCGGCGGGGGTTGGGGCGGCGACCTAGGCCTTAGTGCAAGCGGCCTCCCCCACCCACCATGCTTCGCATGGTCCCCCCTCCCCGCAAGGGGGAGGGAGAACCGACTGCACTTTCAACGAATGTGAAGCTTC
>JBEHYU010000070.1:0-17232 GCA_048498015.1 Pseudomonadota bacterium | reverse complement strand
GTTGGTTGAGGCGCTGGTAATAGGAAAAAAACAGGGGGGGAGAACTGACTGAGAGCTCTGTGTGCGCTGATGGATGCGTCCTCACCAATGGAGGGTACAGTCGGTTCTCCCTCCCCCTTGCGGGGAGGGGGGACCATGCGAAGCATGGTGGGTGGGGGTAGCCCCAAGAGTGGAGTTAGCGCCCGCTAACCCCCGTTAACCCCGTGCATTTACCCTACATCGACCAATCACCCGATTTAGACTAAAATCCTGCCGCTAGTGCTTTGCGTACCGCATGGAGATGACCGATGGCGCCGCGTGCCAGTTGGAAGGGTTACATCAAGTTGAGCCTGGTGAGCTGCCCGGTGCGGCTCTATCCGGCGGTGAGCGCGTCCGAGCGCATCAGCTTCAACCAGCTCCACAAGGACACGCATAACCGGATCAACATGAAGCCGGTCGATCCCGAGCTGGGCCTCGTCGAGCGCTCCGATCTGGTGCGCGGCTACGAATACGAGGACAAGCAGTACATCATCATCGAGGACAGCGACCTCGATGCCGTCCGCATCGAGGCCAGCCACACGCTCAACATCGAGGCCTTCGTCGACGAGAACGAGATCGACGTGATCTACCAGGACTCGCCCTATTACCTCGCGCCCGACGGCAAGATGGCCGAGGAGACCTTCGCGGTGCTGCGCGACGCCATGCAGGCGGCCGGCAAGGTGGCCATCGCCCGCCTGGTAATGTCGAGCCGCGAGCGCGTCGTCACCATCGGGGCGCGCGAAAAGGGCATGTTCGTCACCACTCTGCGCGATCCGCGCGAGGTGCGGGCCACCTCCACCTATTTCGACGAAATCCCCGACGTCAAAGCCGACCCCGAAATGCTCCAGCTCGCCGAAAAACTGATCGAGCAGAAGGTGACGCATTTCGACCCCAAGGCCTATGAGGATCGCTACGAGACGGCGCTGATGGCGATGATCAAGGAGAAGCTCAAGGGCCACAAGCCGATCATCGCGGCGGCGCCCGAGCGCGGCAACGTCATCAACCTCATGGATGCCCTCAAGGCGAGCCTCGGCGCCGCCAAGCCCGACGCACCGAGCAAGTCCAAGTCCGCCCCGGCCGCCAAGAAGGAGCCGGTGGCCAAGCCGTCGCTCAAGGCCGCCGTGGCCGCCAGCAAGGAAGCCGCCGCCAAGGCGCCGGCCCGCAAGAAGGCGTAGCGGAGGCGGATGGCGCAGGGGGGCACCAGTCTCGGCATTGTCGGCGCGCTCGATGCGTTCCCGCAGCGGCTGGCCGCCCGCGCCGTCACGGTGCGCGGCGGGCGGCTGCATCGCGGTGTCACCCGCCAGACCTCGCGCGTCGTCATCGGCCACAAGCTGCTGAAGCTCAGCGACGCGGCAATCGAGACGCGGCTGTCTGGCCTCGAGGCCGCCGGCGTCAGGCTGATGAGCGAGAACGGCCTGCTGCGCTGGCTGCATCTGCTCGATCCGGTCGAACCCGCGGAGATGAGCCGGCAGCAATTGCTCGACCAGAGCAAGCTCAGCGGCGACAATTTCGATCGCCTCGCGCTGTTCGACGCCTTCGAGCACGATGCCGAGCCCTTTTCGTTCCGCGACCTGATCCTCGCGCGCAAATATGCCGGGCTGATTGCCGGCGGCGCCAGCTGGGGCGCCGTGGTGCGTTCGGTGCACCATGCCGGTCCCATCGCCTCGCTGACGGCCTTGTCACTCCACCCCGGCGGGCCGCAGAAGATCCTCGCGGCTGACGGCGCCGACCGGCGTGAACTCGACGGCCAGCGCCTGCTGCCGCTCGAGGCGGCCGACGACGACACCGAGGAATATTTCGTCCTCGCCGAACAGGCGGAAATGGCGAGGCTCTTCGCCGAGGCGACGGTGCTTTACGGCCGCTGCCTGTCGCTCGATCCGTCCGATTCCGTCGCCGCCTATAATCGCGGCAATTGCTTCCGGGCGCTGGGGGAGGGTGACGAGGCCGCTGCCGCCTATGCGCTCGCCATCAAGATCGATCCGCGCTTCGTCGAGGCCTGGTTCAATTTCGCGGCGCTGTTGCGCGACGAGGGCAAGATCGATGCGGCGCGGGCGCATCTGAAGCGCGCCATCGCCACCGATCCCGACTATGCCGACGCCATCTACAATCTCGCCTCGCTCGAATTCGATGCCGGCGACCTCGGCGCGGCGCGCGCCGCCTGGTCGCGCTATCTCGAGCTCGACCAGGACAGCGAGTGGGCGAAAACCGCGGCGCGCGGCATCGCCTTCGTCGATCTCAACACCCGCAAATCGGCCAGCTAGAATGACGACCCAATTCCTGTTCGACGGCCCGGAAGACGCGCGCGTCACCATCATGCTGGCGCATGGCGCCGGCGCGCCGATGGATTCGGCCTCGATGAACGCCACCACGAAGGTTCTGGCGGCCGCCGAGTTCCGCATCGTCCGCTTCGAGTTCGGCTACATGGCCGCGCGCCGCACCGGCGAACGCAAGCCGCCGCCGAAAGCCGAAACGGTGATCCCAGAATACATCGCCGCCATCGACGATCTCGGCCCGACCGACGGGCCGCTGATCATCGGCGGCAAATCGATGGGCGGCCGTGTCGCCAGCATGGCCGCCGACGCGCTCCACGATGCCGGCCGGATCGCGGGCCTGCTCTGTCTCGGTTACCCGTTCCATCCGCCCGGCCGCCCGACGCAATTGCGCACCAAGCACCTCATCGGCCTCAAGACCCCGACGCTGATCTGCCAGGGCACGCGCGACGAGATGGGCGATCGCTACGAGGTCGGCGAATACGGCCTCAGCGACGAGATCGAGGTCTTCTGGCTCGAAGACGGCGACCATGACCTGAAGCCGCGCAAGGCCATCTCCGGCTTCACCACGGCGCAACATCTGCAATCGGTCGCCGACAAGGTCACCGAGTGGGTAGGGCGCATTGCTCCATAGGTTGCCATCTTCTCCCACCCACTGCGTCATTCGCGGGCATGACGCAGTGGATGATGACAGGCAGGCTGCCGGTTGAAGCTCGCGACCTTCAACATCAACAACATCAATCGCCGCCTGCCGAACCTGCTGGCCTGGCTGGCTTCGGCGAAGCCCGACATTGTCTGCCTGCAGGAGCTCAAATGCACCGACCGGCAGTTCCCCCGCACCGCCATCGCGGATGCCGGCTACGGGGCGGCGTTTGTCGGGCAGTCCGCCTGGAACGGCGTCGCGATCCTCGCCCGCGGGCTCGATCCCATCGTGACGCAGACGGCGCTGCCCGGCGATGACGGCGACGATCAGGCGCGCTACATCGAGGCGGCCGTCAATGGCGTGCTGATCGCCTCGCTCTACGCGCCCAATGGCAATCCGCAGCCCGGGCCGAAATTCGACTACAAGCTCGGCTGGGGTGAACGGCTCATCGCCCACGCCGAAGAACTGCTGGCGACCAAATTGCCGATCGTGCTGTGCGGCGACTACAACATCGTGCCCGAGCCGCGCGATATCTACGTCACCACCTCCTATCGCGACAACGCGCTGGTGCAGCCGGCG
Organism: Pseudomonadota bacterium; assembly: GCA_048498015.1. GTDB lineage: Bacteria > Pseudomonadota > Alphaproteobacteria > Rhizobiales > Devosiaceae > Devosia_A. The sequence continues at coordinate 13,722 of JBEHYU010000070.1, read as the reverse complement.
CCGCGCGCGCAGTTCCAGCAATTGCTGGCGCAAGGGTGGACCGATGGGCTGCGTACCCTCCATCCGGACGAGACGATCTACACGTTCTGGGACTATATGCGGAACCGCTGGCCGCGCGACGCCGGACTCCGGCTCGACCACTTCCTGCTGAGCCCGAAACTGCGCAAAAAGCTCCGCGACGGCGGCGTCGACCGCGATGTTCGCGGCGAAGAGGGCGCCAGCGATCACGCTCCCGCCTGGATCGATCTAAGCCTTTAGGCGAAAGGCCCGGATTTCGGGACTTTTCCGGAGGCATTTTCCGCAAATGGCTATTCACGAAGCCGTGATCCGCGGCTAGTATCTCTACGGATCTTGGCTTGAGGGGGCCCATCTTCCGATGACCACCACCGATGACCCGATGGGCCACCGATGGATTGCTGTGCGTGTCGGCGTCCATGACGAACTGCGCGCGATCTGCAACCAACTCGCCATTGACCGCGAAGGCGGCGCCTATGCGGCGTCGGCGCGCCGCGCCCGCGAGGTCCTCGCGCTGCTGGCCGACGGTTCGACCTGTGCGGCGGGCGCGGAGTCCGTGGCGCACGAGCTGTTCGGCGCCGCCATCGAAGCCATCTCGGCGCGCCGCCTGCCGTCCGACGACATCGACGATCGCCGGCGCCTGGTGCGCGCCGCCTTCGAGCACGCCTGGGCCTATACGGGCCGGCTCGGCGAGCGCAACACCATCACGCGCCGCGATGCCGAAGCGGCCCTCCATGCCGCCAGCCACGCCGTGGCGCTGGTCGAGCTGGAACTCAACGCGGTGCTGCGCCGGGGCCGGGACGAGTGCCCCAATTGCCATTCGCCGCATCTGCTGGTGAGCGGCGATCCGCCCGCAATGACCTGCCCGGATTGCGGCTGGGAAGGCTGACGGCGGCGGACGTCGCCCGCGCCGAATTTGTTAACCCGTTCTTACCCATGCAGAAATGTCGCATCAGCTACGCTTGCGCCGCAATTGACTTGCTACGCACGCATACAATATGTGCGCTTACCATAAGTACACATATTGAACTGAGATGCACCAGACCAACGAGAAAGAAGGGTCGATCGGCTACCTGGTCCACGAAGTGGCGCGGTTGTTCCGCCGCCGGTTCGAGGACGAAGCCCGGATTCACGGCGTAACGCTGCCGCAGTGGCGCGCCCTCGCCGAGATCGCTCACAATGGGGGCGGGATTTCGCAGGTCAGCCTCGCCGCCTGCATCGATACCGATCCGATGACGCTCAGCGGCATCCTCGACCGGCTCGACAAGCGCGGCCTGATCGAGCGCTACACCGATCCCAATGACAGCCGCGCCAAGCTCGCGCGGCTCACCGCGGCTGGCGACGAGCTGGTCGGCACCGCCCGCAATGTCGGGCGCGCGATGTACGAAAATGCCGTCGACGGGCTCAGCCTTGCCGAACGGGAGAAAATCGTCGCCGGGCTCCGGCTCATCCGCGACAACCTCAACAACATGACTGACGACCAGAAGGAATCTGCCTGAAATGTCCGCCCGTACCAATGAGACCAAGGCCGCTGACGCCACTGTCGTCACCATGCCGCGTGCTGAAAAGTCTTCGCCCCAGCCGGAGACCCCGGCGCCCGCCGCGCCGGCTCCCGAAGCCGCCGCTCCCAAGAAGCGCGGTGGCCGCCGGCTGATCCTGATGGTCGCCGTGCCGCTGGTGCTCGTCGTCGCCGGTGGCTGGTTCTGGCTCAATGGCGGCCGCTACGAGGACACCGACAATGCCTATGTGCAGCAGGCCAAGGTCTCGCTGAGCGCCGATATCGCCGGACGCATCAGCGCGGTGAACGTTGGCGAGAACCAGGTGGTCAAGGCCGGCGACGTGCTCTTCACCATCGACCCGCAGCCCTACCAGATCGCGCTCGACCAGGCGAATGCCGCGCTGGCCTCGGCCCGCGTCAACGTCGAGCAGCTCAAGGTCGCCTACGGCACGGCGCAGGTCGCGCTCAAGTCGGCGCAGTCGACCCTCGACATCCGGCAGGCCGCGTTCGACCGCAAGGACGCGCTGGTCAAGCAGGGCGTCAACTCCGACTCGACCCTCGATGACGTCAAGCTGGCGCTGCAGCAGGCCCAGGCCGCCGTCGACCAGGCCAACCAGCAGCTCGCGGCGTCTACGGCGGCGCTCGGTGGCGATCCCAATATCGGGACCGACGCCCACCCGGCCGTCCTCGCCGCCCAGGCGCAGGTAGAGCAGGCGCAGCGTAACCTCGGCAAGACCAGCGTGGCGGCTCCCGCCGACGGCATCGTCGCCAATGTGTCGAGCCTCAATGTCGGCCAGTTCATCGCCACCGGTACCACGATCGCGACGCTGGTCGAGACCTCCGGCAGCTGGATCGAGGCCAACTTCAAGGAAACCCAGCTGGGCGACATGAAGGTGGGCCAGCCGGCGACGGTCACGGTCGATGCCTTCCCGGGCAAGCTCGACTGCAAGGTGGCAAGCCTCGGCGCCGCGACCGGCGCGGAGTTCTCGCTGATCCCGGCGCAGAACGCGACCGGCAACTGGGTCAAGGTGGTGCAGCGCATCCCGGTCCGCGTCGAATGCGCGACCTCCGATGAGTTCGCCAACCTCAAGACCGGCATGAGCGCCACCGTGTCGGTCGATACCGGCCGCAACACGCTCGACAAGCTGATGGGCAAGTAAGTCCGAGGGCGCGGCACCGGCCGCGCCCAACCTCATTTTCGTCTGGAGGCCAATGATGGCCAGAGCTCCGCAACCCGTCACGATTTCGCAACCGACGGTCGTCGTCAAACACAAGGGCCTGCTCACGGTCGCCCTGATGCTGGGCACCGTCATGCAGGTGCTCGACACCACCATCGCCAACGTCGCGCTGCCGCACATGGCCGCTTCGCTGGGCGCGGCGCAGAACGAGATCACCTGGGTCCTCACCTCCTATATCGTGGCCGCTGCCATCGCCACGCCGCTGACCGGCTGGGTCAGCGACCGCATCGGACAGAAGCGGTTGTTTCTGTTCTCGGTGATCGGCTTCACCATCGCCTCGGCCCTGTGCGGCATCGCCACGAGCCTGCCCGAGATGGTGGTGTTCCGCATCATCCAGGGCATCTGCGGCGCGTTCATCGCGCCCTTGGCGCAGACCGTGCTGCTCAACATCAATCCCAAGGAGCGGATCGGCCAGGCCATGGCCATCTATGGCATGGGCATCATGGTCGCCCCGATCATCGGGCCGACGCTGGGCGGCTGGCTGACCGAGAGCTTCGACTGGCGCTGGGTGTTCCTCATCAACCTGCCCGTCGGCGTGCTCGCGGTGTTCATGCTGCTGCTCTACATGCCCGAGACCGACATCAAGATCCGCCGCTTCGACTTCTTCGGCTTCGGCATGCTGGCGCTCGGCGTCGGCGCGCTGCAGCTGCTGCTCGACCGCGGCGCCGAGAACAGCTGGTTCACCGCGACCGAGACGTGGGTCGAACTCGGCCTCGTGATCGCCGGCTTCTGGGTGTTCATCGTGCATTCGTTCACGGCCGAGACGCCGTTCATCGACCTGCGCATCTTCAAGGACATGAACTTCACGCTCGGCTCGCTGTTCATGTTCATCGTCGGCATCACGCTGTTCTCCGGCCTGGCGCTGCTGCCGCCGCTGCTGCAGAACCTGATGGGCTATCCGGTGATCCTGTCGTCGGTCATGATGGCGCCCCGCGGCCTTGCCACCATGGCCTCGATGATGATCGTCGGCCGCCTGACGGGCAAGATCGACGCCCGCATCATGATGCTGTTCGGCATCGGCTGCATGGCCTACTCGCTGTACCTGATGACAGGCTTCAACCTGCAGATGGACTACTGGCCCGTGGTGTGGACCGGCGTCATCCAGGGTTTCGGCATGGGCTTCCTGTTCGTGCCGCTCTCGACGATGGCGTTCGCCACCATCGCGCCGAAGTTCCGCGCCGATGCCACCGCGATGTTCGCGCTGGTCCGCAACATGGGGCAGGGCGTGGGCATCTCGCTGGTGACGGCGGTGCTGGCCTCGATGATGCAGATCAACCACTCGGAACTGGCCGAGCGGCTCTATGCCACCTCGCAGAACGTCGCCAACCTGGTGCCGAGCCTGCTCAGCGGCAATGCCACGATCGTCTCGCAGATCAACGGCCTGGTCACGCAGCAGGCAGCGATGCTCGCCTACCTCGACGACTTCTGGCTGATGATGCTGCTCAGCCTCAGCGCCATCCCGCTGATCCTGATGCTGCGCGGGCCCAAAAAGCCCGACCCGGCGGCCAAGCCGAAGACGCAGGAAGAAATCGCCCTCGAGCGCGCCCACGCGATGGCGGAATAGCTACCGACCTCCTCCAAGGTCAGTCAGAAGCCCGGCTCGTGCAAACGAGCCGGGCTTTGGTTTTGGCAGGTGGGTGTGGCGGGGAGGCCGGCAGTCGGGTCACCTCGCCCCTCAGGGGAGGAGGCTACCTGGCTCGCGTCCTGTGCTTCACCGCTTCGTGCGTAACTTGCTCCCGGCGGTCATCATCCCTAAATCTCGGGGTCCATGACCATGCCCGCCGTCACCACCGGTCCCCGGCCTCGCCCCGGCAAGAATGCCTTCCGCCCGCGCGGCGGCGCCAATGCCGCCGACGACCAGCAGCAGGAGGATGCAAGCTGGGCCGAGATGTGGGCGCCGCTCAGCTACATCTATGGCCGCTACTGGCGCGAGGCAAAGGGCCTGCTCGCCCTGGTTGCGTTCATCGTGCTGCTGAGCTCGGTCGCCGGCATCGCGGCGCCCTACGTCTTCTCGCGGCTGATCGATACGCTCAAGACCGACAATTGGGGCGAGACCATCGTCTGGGCCTTCGCCGGCTACGGCGTGCTGTTCGGCCTCAGCCAGGCGCTCAGCCTGATGGTCAACTACCTCGCGGTGATGACCTCGGAGAACCTCAATTTCATCGCCGGCACGGCGTTCTTCGAGCGTGTGCTGCGCAAGACCATCTCGTTCTTCATCGACTACAATCCGGCCGAGATCCAGCAGGCCAAATCGCGCGGCCAGAACGCCGTCTATACGCTGGTGCAGCTCGGGCTGATCGTGCTGATCCCGGGCGTCGTGCAGATCGTGCTGACGCTGCTGGTGCTGGGCGCCTCGATCAACGCCGAGATCGTCGTCATCGTCTTCGTCTACGGTGCGGCGTTCATCACCTTCACCTTCTTTGCCAATCGCTGGACGCGGCCTTTCCTCGACGCCGCCATCAAGGCCGACCAGGCCAATTCCAAATTCGTCGGCAACTCCATCAACGCAATGGAGACGCTGCGCTATTTTGGCGGCGACGCCTGGATCGCGGGCCGCTTCGCCGAGCAGGCGCGCGAGGTGCGCGACAGCTGGACCAAATTCGCGCAGCGCCGCATCTTCTACGGCGTGATCTTCGGCGCGATGCTGGCGGCGCAGATCGCCGTCACCTATTTCGTGCTGCTGCCACGCTACCGCTCGGGCGAGCTGACGATCGGCGACGTGGTGCTGTTCGATTCGCTGCTGCTGCAGCTCAACCGGCCGTTCCAGACCATCGGCCAGTCGATCGACGACATCCTGCGCTCCTATTCGCGCTTCATCCCGTTCGCCAAGATGTGGGGCGCGCGCGAGGAACCGGACGTGAAGTCCGATCCCAACTATCGGCTCAAGGCCGGCACGGTCGAGTTCGAGCATGTCGGCTTCTCGTACCGCGACAAGCCTGCCGTCACCGATGTGAGCTTCACGGCGCGTCGCGGCCGGCTCAATTTCCTCACCGGCGAGACCGGCTCGGGCAAGACGACCCTGTTCAAGCTGGCGCTGAAGTCGCTCGAACCCGGGACCGGCCGCGTGCTGGTCGATGGCGAGCCGCTGAGCGGCATCGCGCGCGCCGACTATTACTCGGTGATCGGCATCGTGCCGCAGGAGATCATGCTGCTCAACGACAGCCTCACCGCCAACATCGTGCTCGGCCGGCCGCTCGATGAGAAGAAGCTCCGCCATGCAGTGGAGCAGGCCTCCATCTCGAAGTTCGTCGACAGCCTGCCCGAGGGTCTCGAGACGAAAATCGGCGAACGCGGCCTGAAGCTGTCGGGCGGCGAGCGCCAGCGCGTCGCCATCGCCCGCGCGCTCTACGCCGATCCGCAGATCCTCTTCCTCGACGAGGCCAGTTCCGCCCTCGACGAGCGCACGGAAGCCGAGATCATGGGCGAAATCCGCGCTCTGGCGGACCAGATGACGATCATCGCCATCACCCACCGAAAGACCGTCATCGCCCCGGGCGACGTCGTCGTGGAACTGACGCCGGCCGGCGTGCAGGAGCGGATCGCGGCCTAGAGCTGGCCGGTCAGCATCAGGAACGGCGTGGCGGCCAGGGTGAACACCAGGATCAACAGCCAGGCCAATTGAAAAAAGGACATCGCGGGCCTCTCGAAAGCCGTGATATCTGAACAAACGTGGTAAATGCCGGGTTAACGCCGGCCTACGGGCTTGTCGCGCATCCAGGGCGCGATGCTTTCGAGCAGATGCGGTTTGCCGCCGCGCCAGACCACGATGTCGACCTCGTCGCCACTGCGCACGAGGAAGTCGGCGACCTGCTCGGTGTCGGTGACCGCTTCATTGAGGGTTGCGTAAGGCGGGCCGACCGCGCCGCCCATGGCGACGCTCCAGCCGCCACCCTGTGGAATGATGTCGTAGCGGATATGCGTCATCGACCTGCACCTGTCCTGACGCTGTTGCCCGTCCAATGCGCTGATCCCCCACGAGGTTTCCGTTGCGCTGCGGAATCTTTGCACTTGCCAAGCGGAACGAAAGCGAACAACCTGATCGCGAGTTCAACAACAGAAGGAGGTGATCCAGTGCATCAGAAATCGAAGGTTTCGAAGGGTCTTGGATCGTTGCGCTTCCTTATGGAGCAGCCTCTGTAGTCGTCGCAGCGGTCCTGGGGTTCAGTCCCCGGGGGCCACGACAGACCACGCGAGATCGGGGGGCCGCCGCTGGCGGCCCCTTTTGTTTTGGGCATCGTTGGAATTGCGATGACACCTGATGACGTTGAGCGATTGGCTTTGACGCTCCCGGGCACAACTCGTGACCCGAAATGGGGAAAACTGGGATTTCATCGACAGCGCCTGTTCGCCATTCTCCACGACGACAAGACGCTCTACCTGCGGCTCTCCCCAGCCCAGCAGGCCATGCTGGTCGCCCAGGCGCCAACGGTCTTTTCGCTATTCGAAGGCACTGGTCCGCAGGGGTTGACGGTTGTTGCGATCGACCGGATCGACGCCGCAACGCTGGCATCGGCAATAAAGAGCGCCTGGGAGCATGGTGAAACGTCTGATCAAGGCGGGGCTTGGAACGGCTAGCCCAAAGCGCTAGGACCTCCCGGCATGAACGCCCTCACGCAAACCGATGCCCGCGCCGCGACCCGGCTGCTGCCGTACCAGTCGCGCCGGACCTTCGCGATCATTTCGCACCCCGACGCCGGTAAGACCACGCTCACCGAAAAGCTGCTGGCGTCGTCGGGCGCCATCAACCAGGCGGGCGCCGTGCGCGGCCGCGCCAATCAGCGCGCCACCCGGTCGGACTGGATGGAGATCGAGCAGCAGCGCGGCATCTCGATTTCGTCCTCGGTAATGACGTTCGAGCATCTGGGCCTGACCTTCAACCTGCTCGACACGCCCGGCCACTCCGACTTCTCGGAAGATACCTACCGCACGCTCACCGCCGTCGACGCCGCCGTGATGGTGATCGACGTCGCCAAGGGCATCGAGTCGCAGACGCTGAAACTGTTCGAGGTCTGCCGCCTGCGCGACATCCCGATCATCACCTTCGCCAACAAGGTGGACCGCGAGGGCAAGGACCCTATCGCCATCCTCGACGAAATCGCCGACACGCTGGCGCTCGACGTGACGCCGGTGGTCTGGCCGCTGGGGCAGGGCGTCGACTTCAAGGGCATCGTCGATCTCGTCGGCAAGCGGGTGCTGCGGCCCTCGGGCGAGGTGATCCGGGAATACGAAGACGCCGACGAACTGCTCAACGACGCGACGCTCACCGCCGACCCGGTGATCAGGGCGTCGCTGGAATCGCTCGAGCTGGCACGCATCGGCTATCCGGAGTTCGATCTCGAAATCTATCGCGCCGGTCACCTCACCCCGGTGATCTTCGGTTCGGCGCTGAAGACGGTCGCCGTCCCCGAACTGCTGCGCGCGCTCGGTTCGTGGGCGCCCGAGCCGCGGCCGCAGCCGGCCGAGCCACAGGCCATCAATCCGGGCGAGCCGAAAGTCACGGGCTTCGTGTTCAAGGTGCAGGCCAATATGGACGCCAACCATCGCGACCGCGTCGCGTTCCTGCGCATCAGTTCGGGCACGTTCGAGCGCGGCATGAAGCTGCGCAACGTCCGTACCGGCAAGGACCTCGCCATCGCCAACCCGATGTTCTTCCTCGGCCACGATCGCGAGCTCGCCGAAGAGGCGGTGGCGGGCGACATCGTCGGCATCCCGAACCACGGGACGCTGTCGGTGGGCGACACGCTCACCGAGGGCGCCCAGATCAAGGTGACGGGCATCCCCAACTTCGCGCCCGAAATCATCCGCCGCGTGCGCCTCACCGATCCGATCAAGGCCAAGCAGCTCAGCAAGGCGCTGAGCGATCTCGCCGAAGAGGGCGTGGCGCAGGTGTTCCGCCGCATGGTGGGCGCCGACTACATCGTGGGCGTCGTCGGCCAGCTGCAGCTCGAAGTGCTGCAGGCGCGCATCCTCAAGGAATACAACGTGCCCATCTCGTTCGAGAGCATCAATTTCGAGATGGCGCGCTGGGTGCGCAGCGACGACCGCAAGGCGCTCGAAACCTTCATCGCCGCGCAGAAGCTGGAATTCGCCGAGGACAAGGACGGCGACCCCGTCTACCTCGCCCAATCGGCCTGGTGGCTGGGCCGCGCCCAGCGCGACAATCCCAAGGTCGAGTTTCTGGCGACGAAGGAACGCATCTAGCGTTGCATATTCCCACAGCGTCATTCCCGCGCAGGCGGGAATCCAGGGGCCAGGTCCTCGGAACGTTGTGGTTGGGCATCTGGATTCCCGCCTGCGCGGGAATGACGTCGTGAATGGGGAGAGCGATGAACAGCAGAACCTTGGGCAAGACCGGCTACACGGTCAGTGAGATCGGCCTCGGCTGCTGGCAGCTCGGCGGCGATTTCGGGCCGGTGGGCGACGAGACGGCGCGCGAGATTTTGCGCACCGCCCGCTCGGCCGATGTGAATTTCTGGGACACCGCCGACGTCTATGGCGGCGGCGAGAGCGAGAGCCGGATCGGCGCCTATGCCGACAAGAAGGGTGTTCTGGTCGCGACCAAGCTGGGCCGTGGCCCGCAGTTCGAGGGCATGACCAAATACGACAAGCGCCGGGTCAAGGACTCGCTCGCCGGCTCGATCAAGCGGCTCGGCGTCGAGGCGCTCGATCTGGCGCAGCTGCACTGCATCCCGATCGAGGTGCTGCGCGACGGCGAAATTTTCGCCATCATGGACGATATGCGCGATGCCGGCATGGTGCGCCATTGGGGCGCCAGCGTCGAGACGGTCGAGCAGGGCATGCTGGCGATGCGCTCGGACGGCTGCACGACGCTGCAGACCATCTTCAATCTGTTCCGCCAGGACGCGGTGGACACCCTGCTGCCCGCGGCGCAGAAGGCCAATGTCGGCATCATCGTCCGCCTGCCACTGGCCTCGGGCCTGCTCTCGGGCAAGTTCACCAGGGACACGGTCTTCACCGCGCAGGATCACCGCACCTACAACAGGGACGGCGGCTCTTTCTATGTGGGCGAGACCTTCTCCGGCCTGCCGTTCGAGAAGGGCGTCGCCTTCGCCGACGAGATCAAGGCCTGGCTGCCGCGCGGCATGACGCTGGCGCATCTGGCGCTGCGCTGGATCCTCGACCAGCCGGCGGTGTCGACCATCATCGCCGGCGTCACCAGGCCGGCGCAGCTGGCCGACAATGTTGCGGCGAGCCGCATGGACCCGCTGGAGCCGGCGCTGGTCGAAAAGCTCAAGGACTTCTACATCGAGAAAATCCGCCCCGAAGTGCGCGGCGGCATCTAGGTGATTTCGGCCGACGAGCAGACCGGCGAGGTTCTCGCGCTGCTGCGTCGGGTGCTGGGCGCCGAGCTGCTGGCGGTCTATCTCTACGGCTCCTCCACCATCGGCGGATTGCAGCGCTACAGCGACCTCGACCTGTTCGCGGTCGTCGCGCGGCCCACCACGCGAGCCGGGAAAGCCGCGCTGGCCGAGACGCTGCTGACCATCTCCGGCTTGTACCGCAGCCCCGACCGCCGGCCGGTCGAGCTCACCATCGTGGTGCAGTCCGACATCAAGCCGTGGCGTTACCCGCCGCGCTTCGATTTCCAGTACGGCGACTGGCTGCGCCCGCAATTTGCCGCCGGCGAGATCGAGCCATGGCCGAACAAGTCGATGCCCGACCTCGCGCTGCTGGTCACGCAACTGCTGCTGGCCAGCCGCACGCTTTACGGCCCCGATGCCGCCATGCTCCTTCCGCCGGTTCCCGCCGCTGACGTGCTGCACGCCATCACCGATGGCTTGGCGAGCCTGCGATCCGACCTCGTCCCCGACACCCGCAACGTCCTGCTGACCCTGGCGCGCATCTGGCTCACGGTTGAGACCGGCGCCATCGGCTCCAAGCCGCAGGCGGCCCACTGGGCCCTCGATCGCCTGCCGCCCGACCTTCGTCCGGCCCTCCAGCGCGCCCTCGACGCCACGATTGGCGCCGCACCCGACCTCTGGGACGATTTCCACCCGCAGGCGGCCGCCACTGCCGACGCCATGCTGGCCGAGATTGCCCGCCCCCGCGCCATACCCGCCGCCATCACGCTGGCCCGGTGACACAAAAGTGACGGCTCTTCCAATGCCCTGGCGGCCCACCTAGATTAGCAGCAACCTATTGCGAGTGCTTCCAATGTCCGTGCATGCCGCCTTCGACCTCGTCCGCGACGAGACGATCCCCGAAATCGCTTCCGACGTCGCCCTCTACCGCCACCGCAAGACCGGCGCGGAAGTGCTGAGCTTCGTCAACGACGACGAGAACAAGGTGTTCGGCATCACCTTTAAGACGCCGCCGGAGGATTCGACCGGCGTCGCCCACATCCTCGAGCATTCGGTGCTCTGCGGCTCCCGGAAATATCCGGTCAAGAAGCCCTTCGTCGAGCTGATCAAGAGCTCGATGAATACCTTCCTCAACGCCATGACGTTCCCGGACAAGACCGCCTATCCGGTGGCGAGCCAGAACCTCCAGGACTTCTACAACCTCGTCGACGTCTATCTCGACGCCGTGTTCTTCCCGCTGATCAGCGAAGATACGTTCCGCCAGGAAGGCTGGCATTACGAGGCCGACGGCACACAGATGCCGCTCAGCTTCAAGGGCGTCGTCTTCAACGAGATGAAGGGCGTCTATTCCTCGCCCGCCTCCGTGCTGGGCAAGCTCAGCCAGCAATCGCTCTACCCGGACAATGCCTACGGGGTGAACTCGGGTGGCGATCCCAAGGCCATTCCCGATCTCACCTACCACTACTTCAAGAATTTCCACACCCGTTTCTACCATCCGTCCAACGCCAGAATCGTGTTCTACGGTGATGATCCGGCCGGTCGCCGCTTCGAGATCCTCGACGAATATCTGAGCCAGTTCGATGCCGCGCCGGTCGACGCGACCGTGCGGCTGCAGCCGCGCTGGAGTGCACCGCGCCACATCGAATCGACCTATGCGGCGAGTGAAGCCGAGCCCGGCAAGAAGACCGGCATGGTGACCGTCAACTGGATGCTCGACGAGATCGACAATCCCGAGACGGTGATCGCCCTCAACGTGCTGGAGCACATCCTGGTGGGCACCTCGGCGGCGCCGCTGCGCAAGGCGCTCACCGATTCCGGGCTGGGCGAAGGTCTCACCGGCTCGGGCCTGGCCGACGATTTCCGCCAGCCGATGTTTACCGTGGGCATGAAGGGCATCGACGAGGCTGATGGCCCGAAGGTCGAAGCACTGATCCTCGAGACGCTGGCCAGGCTGGTCAAGGACGGCATCGATCCGCTCACCGTCGAGGCCTCGATCAATTCGTTCGAGTTCGCGCTGCGCGAAAACAATACCGGCTCGTTCCCGCGCGGCATGGCGCTGATGTTCCGCACCATGCGCAACTGGCTGCATGGCGGCGATCCGTTCGAGTCGCTGACCTACGAGAAACCGCTCGCGGCGGTGAAGACGCATCTCAGCGCCGGCGCCCGCGTCTTTGAAACGCTGATCCAGCAGACCCTGCTCGACAATCGCCACCGCACCACCGTGCTGCTCAAGGCTGACCTCAGCCTTGCCGCCGAGGAAGTGGCCGAGGAGCGGGCGCGCCTCGATGGCGTCGCCGCCGGCCTCGACGAGGACGAGCGCGAGGACATCGTCGAGACGACCGGCAAGCTCAAGCTGCTGCAGGAGACGCCGGACGCGCCCGAAGCGCTGGCGAAGATTCCGACGCTCGGCCTCAAGGATCTCGACCGGACCAACAAGCCCATCCCAATGGAGCGCGGCCGTATCGGTGGAGCCAGGCTCTACACGCACGCGCTGCCGACCAATGGCGTGATCTATCTCGATTTCGGCTTCGATCTCCGCCGCGTGCCGGCCGAGCTCGTGCCGTACCTCAACATCTTCTCGCGCGCGCTGTTCCAGACCGGCACGGCCAAGGAAGATTTCGTCTCGCTGACGCAGCGCATCGGCCGCTCGACCGGCGGCGTCGGTGCGTCGCGCTCGGTCAGCGTGATGCGCGACACCACCAGCACCGCCGCGTGGTTCTTCGTGCGGGGCAAGGTCGTGCCCGACAAGGCCGGCGAGCTGCTCGCCATCATCTCCGACGTGCTGACCAGCGCGCGCCTCGATAATCGCGAGCGCATCAAGCAGATGCTGCTCGAGGAAAAGGCGGGCTTTGAATCCTCGCTGTCGGGGCGCGGCAACGGCATCGTCGCCTCGCGCCTCAATGCGGCGCTGAACAGTGCGTCCTGGGCCAACGAGGCTTCGGGCGGCATCGAGTATCTGTTCTTCCTGCGCAACCTGATCAAGCGCGTGGATACCGATTGGGCCGGCGTCGAGAAGGCGCTCACCCAGCTGCGCGACATCCTCTTCGATCGCAATTCGATGATCGTCAACGTCACGACCGAGGCCGGCATCTGGACCGCGTTCCAGCCGCAGCTCGAAGCCTTCGTCGCCAACCTGCCGACATCGCTCGGGGCACCGCTGGAGTGGCCGGTCGCCACGCCGCGCAATGAGGGCCTGACCTTCCCGGGCCAGGTCAATTTCGTCGCCAAGGCCGCCAATCTCTATCCGCTCGGCTATACCCACACGGGCGCCAGCGCGGTGGCGCTCCGGCACCTCAACACCACCTATATGTGGGACCGGGTGCGTGTGCAGGGCGGGGCGTATGGCGGCTCGGCCGGCTTCGATCCGTTCTCGGGCAGCTTCACCTTCAGCTCCTACCGCGATCCGAACCTGCTGCAGACCATCGATGCCTATGACGGCGCGGCGGCGTTCCTCGCCGAGGGTGTCGGCGACCAGGACCTTGTCCGCTCGATCATCGGCGCCGTCGGCAGCATCGACACCTACCGGCTCCCCGACGCGAAGGGCTTCATCTCGCTGATGTGGGAACTCACCGGCAACACCGACGACAACCGCCAGCAGCGCCGCGAAGAAGTGCTGGGCGCCAGCGCGAAGGACTTCAAGCGCTTCGCC
>JBEHYU010000069.1:0-18132 GCA_048498015.1 Pseudomonadota bacterium | reverse complement strand
TGCTAGGCGAGACGCCCAGCGCTTCTCCGCAGCGGGATTTTAGGAACAGTCAGGCGGGGAGCAGGGGACCTGCCGCGACCTGAACGCTGGACCTGGAGCGATGCGACCACCACTCCCCCACCGCGTCCGCCGATGCTTCGTCGGCACCCCGCGGTAGTTGGCGGACGCAGCACTAATGTAGCCGATGTGGGACGGGCGGTAGTTCGAGGGGCGGATATGCGCTCGCGGGCGGAGCGAAAGGGGTGATGGTGTCGTGGGTTGGAGGGCGATGTTATCGGGCAACCCGATGGCGCAGTCGGGTCCCTTCTCCCGCTTGCGGGGGAAGGTGGCACGCGACAGCGTGACGGAAGGGGGGAGCACCTTGAGTGGAGGGATCGCAAGGGCCTCCACTCAAGGTGCTCCCCCCTCCACCAAGCTTCGCTTGGTCCCCCTCCCCCGTAAACGGGAGAGGAGTCCCGACTGAAGCTTCGGTTGTTGGGTGCTGACTGACGCGCCGGCCCGCTGCCCTCCCTCGACTCCCTGCCCCAAAAAGTGCCACTGTCACAATTGTCACAATCGACAGGGAGGCTTTGGGTGGCCGGTTGTCCGTGACACGCCGAAAAGCCCGCGTTCAGGCGATTGTGGGGGAATGACGACACCTGTCATCGGGCTGTCATCTGGTCCACATACCCCAGCCGCCGGCTTTCTCACCCTCCTCCTCGAGACAAGAACAGCCTCAATCCAAGGGAGACTTGCATGAACCTCAAATCCGCGCTCGGCGCCTCGGTGGCCGTGGCCGCTCTGCTCGGCAGCACCGCGATGAGCTTTGCCGCCGACCTCGACGCGCTCTATGCCGCCGCCAAGACCGAAGGCAACCTGACCACCATCGCGCTGCCCCACGACTGGTGCGGCTACGGTGCCGTGATCGATGGCTTCAAGGCCAAGTATCCGGGCATCACCGTCAACGAGCTGAACCCCGACGCCGGCTCGGGCGACGAAATCGAAGCCATCAAGGCGAACAAGGGCAACACCGGCCCGCAGGCTCCCGACGTGATCGACGTCGGTCTGTCGTTCGGCCCCTCGGCCAAGGCCGATGGCCTGATCCAGGCCTACAAGGTCTCGACCTGGGACTCGATCCCGGATAGCGCCAAGGATGCCGACGGCTTCTGGTACGGCGACTATTACGGCGTGCTCTCGTTCCTCGTGAACGACGACATCGTCAAGACCGCTCCGAAGTCCTGGGCTGACCTCAAGAACTCCGACTACGCCGCGACCTTCGCCCTGACCGGCGATCCGCGCGTGTCGAACCAGGCGATCCAGTCGGTCTATGCCGCCGGTCTCGCCAATGGCGGTGCCGCTGGCGCCGATGCCGGCACCAAGGGCCTGGCGTTCTTCGCCGACCTCAACAAGGCCGGTAACTTCGTGCCGGTGATCGGCAAGGCCGCCTCGGTCGCCCAGGGCACCACCCCGATCGTCGTCAACTGGGACTACAATGCCCTCGCCTGGCGCGATGGCTTCCAGGGCAACCCGAAGGCCGAAGTGATCGTGCCGTCCGACGCCGTCGTCGCCGGTGTGTACATCCAGGCGATCTCCGCCTACGCGCCGCACCCGAACGCGGCCAAGCTGTGGATGGAATACCTGTACTCGGACGAAGGCCAGATCGGCTGGCTCGCCGGCTACTGCCACCCGATCCGCTTCAACGACCTGGCCAGCAAGAACGCCGTTCCGGCCGACCTGCTCGCCAAGCTCCCCGACCCGGCGCTCTACGCCAAGGCTGTGTTCCCCTCGCTCGACGAGCAGGCCGCCGCCAAGGACGTGATCACCAAGGGCTGGGACTCCACCGTCGGCGCCAACGTTCAGTAAATCATGGCACAAGTCGGCACTCTTGCTGACAGCTCGGCCGGCCCCACCACGGGGCCGGCCGTTCGGTCCGGCGGCAATCCTTTCCGGTTTCTCTCCACGCTGGGCCTCGGCGATATCCTCGCCATCGCTCCTTTCCTGCTGTTCGCCCTGCTGTTCCTCGTGGTGCCCACGCTCGGCCTCGTCGTCGGCGCGTTCCTCGACCCCAAGGGCAGCTTCACGCTCGACAACATCATCCAGCTGTTCACCGACAGCCAGATCGTCGCCGCGTTCTGGATTTCGATCCGCATTTCGGCGCTGACCGCCGTACTCGGCTCGGCCATCGGCCTGCTGCTTGCCCTCGCCATTATCCGCGGCAAGCTGCCCGAGAGCATTCGCTCGGCCGTCATGACCTTTTCCGGCGTCGCTTCCAATTTCGCCGGCCTGCCGCTGGCCTTCGCCTTCATCGCCACGCTCGGCCGGCTCGGCCTCGTCACCGTCGTGCTCAAATACGCCTTCGGCTTCGACCTCTCGCGCGGCTTCAACGTGCTGAGCTTCGCCGGCCTGACCGTCACCTACCTCTACTTCCAGATCCCGCTGATGATCCTGATCATCGCGCCGGCCATCGACGGGCTGAAGAAGGAATGGGGCGAGGCGGCGCAGACGCTGGGCGCTTCCAACGGCCAGTTCTGGCAGTATATCGGCCTGCCGGTGCTGTGGCCCAACCTGCTCGGCTCGCTCTCGCTGCTCTTCGCCAACGCCTTCGGCGCCATCGCCACGGCCTATGCGCTGACCGGCTCCTCGCTCAACATCGTCCCCATCCTGCTCTACGCGCAGATCCAGGGCGACGTACTGCACAATCCCGGCCTCGGTGCCGCCCTGGCGCTCGGCATGATCGTCATCACCGCGCTCGCCAACGTCGTCTATCTGGTGGTGCGCACGCGCGCCGAGCGGTGGCTCAAATGAAATCGACCAAGTTCTGGAGCTGGCTGATCTTTGCGCTCGGCGTGGTCTATTTCATCCTGCCGCTGCTCGCGACCTTCGAGTTCTCGCTGCGCATCCGCCGCGAGGGCTACACCCTCGACGCCTACTCGATCGTCTTCGCCGATCCGCGGTTCCAGCAGACCTTCCTGTTCTCGATCGTCGTGGGCATCTGCACGATCATCGTCGGACTGATCATCACCGTGCCGGCGGCTTACTATGTGCGCCTGCGCGCGCCGCAGCTCCGCCCGCTGATCGAATTCGTCACGCTGCTGCCGCTGGTCATCCCGGCGATCATCCTCGTGTTCGGCTATATCCGGCTCTACAATTCGAGCTCCTGGCTGCCGCTGCTCAATTCGAGCTTCGGCACGCACGTGCTGCTGGTCTTCGCTTACGCCGCGCTGGCCCTGCCCTATCTCTACCGCGCCATCGACACCGGGCTGCGCACCATCGACGTACGCACGCTGACCGAGGCGGCCAACATCCTTGGCGCCAACACGGCGACCATCCTGCTGCAGGTGATCTTTCCCAATATCGTGGTGGCGGTACTGTCGGGTGCCTTCCTGACCCTCGCCATCGTCATCGGCGAATTCACCATCGCCTCGCTGCTCAACGAGCAGGTGTTCGGCGTCTACATGCAGAACATCGGCGCCAACAAGGCCTACACGCCACAGGCGCTGGCCGTGGTTTCCTTCGTCATCACCTGGGGCGCCATGGGCATGATCCAGCTGCTCGCCCGCTTCGCCCCCAAAACCGCTGCCCGCTAGGACAACACCATGGCCGACGAATTCCTTCGCATCGAAAACCTGGTCAAGACCTACGGCCCCAATACCGTGGTCAAGGGCGCCAACCTTGGCTTCAGCAAGGGTGAGTTCGTCTCGCTGCTCGGGCCGTCGGGCTGCGGCAAGACCACGATCCTGCGCATGGTCGCCGGTTTCGAAACGCCGACCTCCGGCCGCATCCTCGTCGAAGGCAAGGACATTTCGCCGCTGCCGCCCAACCAGCGCAAGATCGGCATGGTGTTCCAGGCCTACGCGTTGTTCCCCAACATGAACGTCGAGGACAATGTCGGCTTCGGCCTCAAGATCGCCGGCGTGGGCGCCGAGGAGCGCAAGGCGCGCGTCAACGAGATGCTGAACCTGATCGGCCTGCCGGCCGACAAATTCGGCAAGCGCTACCCGTTCGAGATGTCGGGCGGCCAGCAGCAGCGCGTGGCGCTCGCCCGCGCTTTGGCGCCCAAGCCGCGTATGCTGCTGCTCGACGAGCCGCTCTCGGCCCTCGACGCCAAGATCCGCGTCTCGCTGCGCCAGGAAATCCGCGCCATCCAGCGCGAGCTCGGCATCACCACGATGTTCGTCACGCATGACCAGGAAGAGGCGCTGTCGATCTCCGATCGCATCGTCGTGCTCAGCGCCGGCAATATCGAGCAGCTGGGTACGCCCTTCGAGGTCTACAACAAGCCGGCGACCAAATTCGTCGCGACCTTCGTGGGCCAGCTCAACACCCTCAAGGCCAAGGTCGCCAACGCCGATAACAAGACGGTATCGATCGACGGCCAGTCGGCCGTGATCCCGAGCCTGCCCTCCTCCATCCGCACCGGCGACGACATCGCGCTCACCATGCGCCCCGAGGCCGTGTCGCTCGCCAACGGCCACGCCCGCGACATCGTACTCGACGGCACCGTGTCGGAGGTGAACTTCTTGGGCTCGGTGATCCGCCTCACCGTGAAGCTCGGCGACAACGAGATCGAGCTCGACACCTTCAACGACCAGCGCACCCCGCCGCCGGCGATCGGCAGCCAGGCCCGCGTCACGCTCTCGGGCAGCGACGTCTTCGTGCTGAGCGAATAACTCCCCCTTCGACCCGGCCCCCAGTCGGGTCCCCCCTCCCCCTTGCGGGGAGGGGGGACCACGCGAAGCGTGGTGGGTGGGGGAAGGCCGCGAACACCGAGGCCCGATGATGACAGCAAGGCCCAACATCCTCTTCATCACCGCCGATCAGTGGCGCGGCGACTCCCTCGGCGTCGCCGGCCATCCGCTGGTCAAGACGCCAAATCTCGACGCGCTGGCGGCCGAAGGCACAGTCTTCCTCAACCACTACGCCAACGCCGCGCCCTGCTCGCCGGCGCGCGCCTGCCTCTATACCGGCCTCTACCAGATGACCAACCGCGTGGTGCGCAACGGCACGCCGCACGCCCATCGCCACGACAACATCGCCCTCGCCGCCCGCCGCGTCGGCTACGCCCCAACACTGTTCGGCTACACCGACCAGTCGGCCGACCCGAGCGTCGTTCCAGAGGAAGATCCGCGCCTGCTGACCTATGAGGGCGTGCTGCCTGGTTTCGACGTGCGCGTCCGCGTGCCCGAGGACGAAAAGGCCTGGCTCAGCTGGCTGCGCGGCCAGAAGCTCGATTTCCCCGATCGCTACGCCGCCCACATGCCCGTTCGCGACGTCGGCCAGATCACCGACGCGCCGCCCGCTTATTCGGCGGAGCAGACGCAGACCGCCTTCCTCACCGGCGAGTTCATCCGCTGGCTCGGCGAGCAGGACGCCGGCAAGCCGTGGTTCGCGCATCTGAGCTTCCTCAGGCCGCATCCGCCCTTCATCGTTCCGGCGCCCTACAACACCATGTACGCGCCTGCCGACATGCCGCCCTTCCGCCGGGCTGCAACGCGCGATGCCGAAGCGTCCGTGCATCCGCTCGTCGCCATGGCGCACGCCATCACGCCGGCCCGCCATTTCACCCCTGGCCGCGACGGCCGCGTCGTCGATTTCACCGACGACGAGTTCCGGCAGATCAAGGCCACCTATTACGGCATGATCAGCGAGGTCGATGCGCAGCTCGGCCGCACCTTCGCCGCCATCCGCGCCGCCGGGGAGTGGGACAACACCTTCATCGTCTTCGTCTCCGATCACGCCGAGCTGCTGGGCGATCACTACACGCTGGGCAAGGGCGGCTATCACGACCAGAGCCAGCACACCCCGCTGGTCATCCGCGCGCCGCACGATGCGTCGGGGCGCAAGGTGCATGCCTTCACCGAAGCGATCGACCTTTATCCCACGCTGCTCGAAGCCATGGACGTCGCCCCGGCGCACGCCGCCGATGGCCGCTCGCTGAGCGGCTGGCTGCGCGGCGAAACACCGGCGGGCTGGCGCGATGCGGCGCACTGGGAATTCGACTTCCGCGACGTCGCCGAGCAGACGGCCGAGGCGGCGCTCGGGCTCGACTCCACTGCCCTCAACATGGCGGCGATCCGCACCGCGCGCTGGAAATACGTGCACTTTGCCGCGCTACCCCCGTTGCTGTTCGATCTCGAAGCCGACCCGGACAATCTGGTGAACCTCGCGGGCAGGCCGGAATATGCCGCGGTACAGCTCGAGATGGCCGAGAAGCTGTTGAGCTGGCGGGCCCGTCATCTCGACCAGACGCTGGCGCTCAAGGAACTGACGCCCAGGGGCGTGGTCACGCGCGAGGTCGTCCGCTAGACTTGGCGAATGCAAAACCCCTTCGTCACCACCGACTGGCTCGCCGCGCGGCTGGCCGATCCTTTGATCGTCATCCTCGATGGCAGCTGGTTCCTGCCTGCCGCCAACCGCAGGCCGCATGAGGAGTACCTGGCCGGCCACATCCCCGGCGCGATCTTCTTCGATGTCGACGAGATCGCCGACAAATCGAGCGGCCTGCCGCACATGCTGCCGACGCCCGGCGAATTCGCCCGGCAGGTCGGCGCGCTCGGCATCGGCGACGGCATGACCATCGTGGTCTACGACGAATCCGGTCTGTTCTCGGCGCCGCGCACCTGGTGGGAGTTCATCGCCATGGGCGCCCCCGACGTCCGCATCCTCGAGGGCGGCGGCCCGAAATGGCGCGCCGAGGGGCGGGCGCTCGAGGCCGGCGAAACCAAGCGCCAGCCGGCAACCTTCACCCCGCACTTCCACCCGGAGCTGGTCCGCAGCTTCGCCGACGTAAAGGCGCACATCGCGACGCATGGCCAGATCGCCGACGCGCGGCCAAACGGCCGCTTCATCGGCCGCGATCCCGAACCGCGGCCGGGCATTCCGTCCGGCCACATGCCCGGCGCAGTGAGCCTGCCGGCTTTAGACCTCGTCGCCAATGGCGGCCTGAAGCCAATGGCCGAGCTCAGGCAGATGTTCGAAGCGTCGGGGCTGGATTTCGACAAGCCGGTGATCACCAGCTGCGGCTCGGGCATGACCGCGGCGACGCTGCTGCTGGCGCTGAAACTCGCCGGCGCCGGGGACGTGGCGCTGTATGACGGCTCATGGTCCGAATGGGGGGCGCGGGCGGACGCGGATGTGGTGAAGGATGTTTGAGGGTGCTGACTGAGGGCAAACACCCCCTCACCAAGCTCCGCTACGCGCTAACGCGCTAGCTCCGCTATCCTCCCCCACCAGGGGGGAGGACGTCAGTGCCGACTTCACCGTCTGCAAACAGACTTACCGCTGGCGCGATGTCATCCTCCCCCCTGGTGGGGGAGGATAGCGTAGCTTGGTGAGGGGGTGTTTGCTCTCAGTCAGCAGGCGCCGCACACCCGGCGCCAACGGCAAAACCCCGTTCTAGCCCTTGTTCTTGTTGTACACGTCGAACACCACCGCGCCCAGCAGCACCAGGCCCTTGACCACCTGCTGCCAGTCGATGTTCACGCCGATGATCGACATGCCGTTGTTCATCACGCCCATGATGAAACCGCCCACCACCGTGCCGACCACCTGGCCGACGCCGCCCATGGCCGACGCACCGCCGATGAACACGGCCGCGATCACGTCGAGCTCCGAGCCGAGGCCCGCGGCGGGAACCGCCTGCCCCTGGCGGGCGGCAATGATGAGGCCGCCCAGCGCCGACAGCACGCCCATATTGGTGAACACCAGCAGCGTCAGGCGCTCGGTCTTGATGCCCGAGAGCTGCGCCGCCTTGATGTTGCCGCCCATCGCGTAGACGCGGCGGCCGATGGTGGTGCGCTTGGTCACGAACATGAAGAAGCCGATCAGCACGCTCATCACGAGCAGCACGATCGGAAAGCCCTTGTAGCTGGCGAACTGGAAGATCAGGAACAGCCCGAGCGCCGAGACCACCAGCGTCTTGATGGCGAACAGGCCGAACGCCTCGTTGCTGTGGCCACGCCGGATGCGGGTACGCCGGGTGTTGAAGCCGGCGATGATGTAGACCAGCACGCCGAGCACGCCGAGAATAATCGTCGTCATCTGCAGCACGATGCCCGAGCCCACGATGGTCTTGCCGGCCGCATTGACGATCGGCGGCACCAGCGTGATGGCGCCGAGGAATTCCGGGATGAAGCCCGAGCTCAGCGCCTTGAAGTCGTCCGGCAGCGGGCCGACCGAGCCCATGCCGCCCAGCAGCGCCTGGCAGAGGCCGCGGAAGATCAGCATGCCCGCCAGCGTCACGATGAAGCTCGGGATCTTGTGGTAGGCGATCCAGTAGCCCTGCGCGGCGCCAACCGCGGCGCCGAGCACGAGGCAGAGGATCGAGGCCACCAGCGGGTTCGACGCGATGCCCAGCGGCCAGATGATCATCATCGAGGCTGCCATGGCGCCGATGAAGCCGGCGACCGAGCCCACGCTGAGGTCGATGTGGCCCGACACGATCACCAGCAGCATGCCCAGCGCCATCACGATGATGAAGCTGTTCTGTTGCACCAGGTTCGACAGGTTCAGCGGCTTGAACATCGTTCCATTGGTGAAATACTGGAACACCACCATGATCAGGATCAGCGCCAGCAGCAGGCCGTAATCGCGGAGGTTGTTGACCAGCGAGCCGACGGGCACGCGGGTGCCGGCCTGGACGTCGTCGGCCACGCCGGACTGCGGGGCGGGAGCGGTTTCGGTGGTCATGATGCTTTGGCCTCTCCACGAACGATGGCGCGCATGATCTTTTCCTGGCTCGCGTCGCTGGCGGCCATTTCGCCGACGATGCGCCCCTCGTTCATCACATAGATGCGGTCGGTGATGCCCAGCAGCTCCGGCATCTCGGACGAGATGACGATGATCGCTTTGCCCTCGGCCGCCAGCCGCGCGATGATGGTATAGATTTCGTACTTGGCACCCACGTCGATGCCGCGGGTCGGCTCATCGAGGATCAGCACGTCCGGGTTGGCGAACAGCCATTTGCTGAGCACCACCTTCTGCTGGTTGCCGCCCGACAGATTGCCCGTCTTCTGGTAGACGCTCGACGAGCGGATATTGGTCTTGCCGCGATATTCGTTGGCGACGTCGACCTCGCGCAGATCGTCGATCACCCCATTGCTCGACACACCGTCGAGATTGGCGATCGAAATGTTGTGCTTGATGTGGTCGATGAGGTTGAGGCCGTAGGTCTTGCGATCCTCGGTGGCGTAGGCCAGCCCCTGGTCCACGGCGCGGCCGACATTTGAAACGTCGATCTTCTTGCCGTTGAGGAACACCTCGCCGGTGATGCGCCGGCCATAGGAGCGGCCGAACACGCTCATCGCGAACTCGGTGCGCCCGGCGCCCATCAGCCCGGCGATGCCGACGACCTCGCCCTTGCGGACATTGATGTCGATGCCCTTGATGACCTGCCGGTCGGCATGGATCGGATGGTACACCGACCAGTTCTTCACCTCGAACACCACCTCGCCGATCCTGGGATCGCGCGGCGGATAGCGGTCGTCGAGCGAGCGGCCCACCATCGAGGTGATGATGCGGTCTTCGCTGATCTGGTCCTTGCTCAGCGTCTCGATGGTCTTGCCGTCGCGGATGATCGTCACGTGGTCGGCGACGCGCTGCACTTCGTTGAGCTTATGCGAGATCAGGATCGAAGTGAGGCCCTGCTTCTTGAACTCGAGCAGCAGGTCGAGCAGGCCCTGGCTGTCCTTCTCCGACAGCGACGCGGTGGGCTCATCGAGGATCAGGAGCTTCACTTCCTTGCTCAGCGCCTTGGCGATCTCGACCAGCTGCTGCTTGCCGACGCCGATATTGGTGATGAGCGTGCGCGGATTTTCCGACAGGCCGACCTTGGCGAGCAGCGCCCGCGTCCTGTCTTCGTTGGCGTCCCAGTCGATGACGCCGTTCGTGGCGTGCTCATTGCCCAGGAAGATGTTCTCGTTGATCGAGAGCATCGGCACCAGCGCCAGCTCCTGGTGGATGATGACGATGCCGACATGCTCGCTATCGTGGATGCCCTTGAACTGGCACTCCTGGCCACGGAAGATGATCTTGCCTTCGTAGGTGCCCGACGGATAGACGCCCGACAGCACCTTCATCAGCGTGGATTTGCCGGCGCCGTTTTCGCCGACCACGGCATGGATTTCGCCTTCCTCGACGACGAGATTGACGTTCGAGAGCGCCTTGACGCCAGGGAACGTCTTGGTGATGTCGCGCATCTCCAAAATCGTCGTGGCCATGGGTTACCGTATCCTTGAATTTTCCGGGACAATACCGGCCCGGGCGGCCAACGAAAAGGGCCCCGCTGTCGCGGGACCCTCAAGTTTACGTGGGACCTTACTGGAGGTCTTCGGCCTTGATGTAGCCGGAGTCGACGACGAGTTCCTTGTAGTTGGACTTGTCGACTTCATGCGGCGTCAGCAGGATCGAGGGGACGACCTTCACATCGTTGTTGTAGGTCTTGGTATCGAGACCGTCCGGGGTCTTGCCCGAGAGGACGGTGTCGACCAGCTCGACGGTCGCCTTGGCGAGGTCGCGCGTGTCCTTGAACACGGTCGAGTACTGCTCGCCCGCGATGATCTCCTTGATCGACGGCGTCTCGGCGTCCTGACCGGTCACGATCGGCCAGGGCTGAGCGTCGGTGCCGTAACCCACGGCGCGGAGCGACTCGATGATGCCGCGGCTCAGGCCGTCATACGGCGAGAGCACGCCCTGCACGGTCGCGCCGCTCGAGTAGTTGGCGGAGAGCAGGTTGTCCATGCGGGCCTGGGCGGTGGCGGCGAGCCAACGCAGCGTACCGACCTTGTCCATGCCCATCTGGCCCGACACGATCTTGATGTCGCCCGAGTCGATCATCGGCTGCAGGACGGACATGGCGCCATTATAGAAGAAGAAGGCGTTGTTGTCGTCCGGCGAACCGCCGAACAGCTCGACGTTCCACGGCTTCACGTTCGGGAAGCGCTCCTTGAGGCCCTTCACGAGCGAGTTGGCCTGGATCACGCCGACGCCGAAATTGTCGAACGTGGTGTAGTAGTCGACGGCCGCGGTGCCCTTGATCAGGCGGTCATAGGCGACCACGACGATGCCGGCATCGGCAGCGTTCTTGAGCGCGTCGGCCATGGTGGTGCCGTCGATCGAGGCGATGATCAGGGCCTTGGGACCCTTGGTGATCTCGTTCTCGAGCTGCGACAGCTGGTTGGCGATATCGTCCTGCGCGTACTGCAGGTCGACCGTGTAGCCCTTGGCCTCGAGCTGGGACTTCACGGCGTCGCCGTCGTTGATCCAGCGCAGCGAGGTCTTGTTCGGCATCAGAACGCCAACGAGACCGTCGGCGTAGGCAGCGGCGGTCGACAGCGCCAGAACGCTGACAGTCGCGGCGGCCAGGATAATCTTCAGTGCTTTCACGTGCGTCCTCCCGGAACGTGTTAGGCGGCAGAAGCCGCCGATAGGAGGCTGTCGGGCGTTCGGGGAGAAGGTGGATCGACGAGGCGCGGCCCTTGCGGGTCGCTGTCGTCGCTGTCGGGATGCAACAAAACCCGCGGCGTTGTCCCCGCGGCCCCTGTCGAACTCCCTGACGGCCTCCCATCCGGCCTTGGCAGCCATGTTCGCGCATTTGCATGCACGCGCCGGACGCTAGAGTAATCAGATATTCGTGTAAAGCTGTCCATTTTGCGGAGGCGGCCGCTGAGGTACGTCCCTCAGTATGATTTATTCAACAAACTCAAGGCAGACAGTGCTTGCCGGAAATTTTTCCCCAAGACGGGTAGCGCCGGGCCATCCTTCTATGTGAAAAGAAAAGCGGATATGCTGAGGAACATATCTGATATCTGAGGGGATATGGCCAACATCGAAAAATCCGCGGGCCGCGAGGGCGGCGCCCCGGCGCCGACCGCCACCGCCACGGTTTCCGAGGCGCTCGCGCAGCTGGTGCTGACCGAAATGGCGCCGGGCATGAGTCTGCCCAGCGAGGGCGATCTTGCCACGCGATTCTCGGTGAGCCGGTTAACAGTCCGTGAGGCGGTGAAGATGCTGGCCGGGCGTGGCCTGCTCGATGTCGGCCGTGGCCGTCGCGCCGTGGTCAAGGAGCCCAGCGGCGTCGCCTTCTCCGATTTCCTCTCGACTGTCATCCAGAACGACCCCAAGGGCCTGTTCGACCTGATCGAGTTGCGTATGTCGCTCGAAGTGCAGTCCGCGACGCTCGCCGCCCGCCGCGCCACCCGCGCCGGCATCGCCGCGCTCGAAACCGCCATCGAGGGCATGCGCGAGGCGTCGGCATCGGCCGCCGATGGCGGCGCCGCGGAGGCCGAGGAGCGCTTCCACCAGCACGACGTGCAGTTCCACGAGGCGATCGCGCTCTCGAGCGGCAACCGGCTGATCTCCTATCTGTTCGAGGCCATGGCCGCGCCGCTGCGCCGCAGCTTCTACCTCAGCCGCCGCGGCCACGAGATCCGCGGCCACTCCGAGAGCGATACGATCGCCGCGCACAGCGCCATCCTCGAAGCCATCCGCGACGGCAACCCCAAGGCCGCCGGCGCGGCGATGCGGGCGCATCTGGAGGATACCGAGCGCGATATCCGCATGGCGCTGACCGAACGGCCCGCGCCCCCTGCGACCGCAACGCAGGGCCTGGCGGCCGGCTAAGCGCTTGCGCCACGCAAAACTTTGGCCGTAAGACTGGCGCCCATCGGCGTGCCTCCGCCGGGAATGGGCGTTGGGAATGAGCAATCGGCAGGACCAGGGCGGGCGCCGTCTCGATGACGCCGCCCGTGCAGGGTGGCTCTATTACGTCGCCGGCAACAACCAGGAAGAGATCGCCAGAAAGCTCAACGTCTCGCGCCAGACGGCGCAGCGCCTCGTCTCGCTCTCGGTGAGCGAAGGCCTGATCAAGGTCCGCCTCGACCACCCCATCGGCCGCTGCATGGAACTGGCCGAAAAGCTGCGCCAGCGCTTTGCCCTCGACCTCGTCGAAGTCGTGCCGTCCGATCCCGATTCCAGTTCCACCATCACGGGCGTGGCGCAGGCCGCGGCCGCCGAGATCGAGCGGCGCCTGCGCTCCCCTGCCCCCATCGTCATGGCGATCGGCACCGGCCGCACGCTCAAGGCCGCCATCGAGCAGCTGACGCCGATGGAGGCGCCGCAGCACAAGATCGTCTCGCTCACCGGCAACATCGCGCCGGATGGCTCCGCCTCCTACTACAACGTCATTTTCAACATGGCCGACTCGGTGAAGGCACGCATGTTCCCGATGCCGCTGCCGGTCATCGCCTCCTCGCCCGAGGAGCGCGAAATGCTGCTGCGCCAGCCGATGGTCAAGGAGACGCTGTCGCTCGCCGCCCGCGCCGACATCACCTTCATCGGCATCGGCGATTTCGGGCCCGAAGCGCCGCTTTATCTCGACGGCTTCATCACGGCCGATGAGCTCAAGGCCCTGCAGAAGGCCGGCGCCGTCGGCGAGATCGTCGGCTGGGCCTTCGACGCCCAGGGCAAGATGATCGAAGGCATCACCAATGAGCGCGTCGCAAGCGCGCCAATGCCGTCGCGCGAGAAATCGCTCGTCGTGGCACTTGCCATGGGCGATAAGAAATTGCCCGGGATGATTGCCGCGCTCAATCGCCGGCTCATTAACGGTTTGATGACCGACGAGCGCACCGCTGCGAAGCTCCTCGCCAGCAAGTAAGCCTCTGAAATCCCAGCATTTGCAGCCGATTGTCGCGTCGCCGTGAGGCACGTGCATCAGGCTTTTCGTCGCCCTCCCGCTTGACAGCCTTAAGGATTTGATGAGTAATTGCCCACGAACGGGGCATATGCTCGCCTCGTCACAAGGGAGGACATCGATGAAATTTGCACCGCTTATCGCGGCGTCTCTGCTTGGCGCGCTGACGGTTCCGGCCTTCGCCGATCCGGTCACGCTGACCATCGCCACCGTGAACAATGGCGACATGATCCGCATGCAGAAGCTGACGGACGACTTCACCAAGGCCAATCCGGACATCACCCTGCAGTGGGTGACGCTCGAGGAGAACGTGCTGCGCCAGAAGGTGACGACCGATATCGCCACCAAGGGCGGCCAGTACGACATCATCACCATTGGCACGTACGAAGTGCCGATCTGGGCCAAGCAGAACTGGCTCGTGCCGCTCGACAAGCTCGACGCCGACTACGACGTCGATGATTTGCTGCCCGCCATCCGCGGCGGCCTCTCGGTCGATGGCAAGCTCTACGCCGCGCCCTTCTACGGCGAGAGCTCGATGGTCATGTATAGGAAGGACCTGATGGAAAAGGCCGGGCTCACCATGCCCGACGCCCCGACCTGGGACTTCATCCGTCAGGCGGCGGACAAGATGACCGACCGCGCCAATGGCATCAACGGCATTTGCCTCCGCGGCAAGGCCGGCTGGGGCGAGAACATGGCGTTCCTGACCGCGATGTCGAACTCGTTCGGCGCGCGCTGGTTCGATGAGAACTGGAATCCCCAGTTCGATCAGCCCGAGTGGAAGGACACGCTGCAGTTCTACGTCGACATGATGAAGGCCGACGGTCCCGACGGCGCCTCCAACAACGGCTTCAACGAGAATCTGGCGCTGTTCCAGCAGGGCAAGTGCGGCATGTGGATCGACGCCACGGTCGCCGCGTCCTTCGTGACCGGCAAGGACTCGACCGTGGCCGACAAGGTCGGCTTCGCCCTCGCCCCCGACAAGGGCCTCGGCAAGCGCGGCAACTGGCTCTGGGCCTGGTCGCTGGCGGTCCCCGCCGGTTCCCAGAAGGTCGACGCCGCCGAGAAGTTCATCTCGTGGGCGACCTCCAAGCACTACGCCGAGCTGGTTGCGGGCAAGGAAGGCTGGGCGAACGTCCCGCCGGGCACCAGAACCTCGCTCTACGCCAACGCCGATTACCAGGCCGCCGCGCCCTTCGCCAAGATGACGCTGGACTCGATCAACGCCGCCGACCCGACCCATCCGACGGTCAAGCCGGTGCCGTATGTCGGCGTGCAGTTCGTGGCGATCCCCGAATTCGAGGGCATCGGCACCACGGTCGGCCAGCTCTTCTCGGCGGCGCTCGCCGGCCAGTCTTCGGTCGACGACGCCCTCAAGCAGGCCCAGGACGTGACCACCCGCGAAATGCAGAAGGCAGGTTACCTCTGAGCCTGATCCGATCGGAGGCGTGCCGCGAGCGCGCCTCCCAGCACTGACCTCCCCGCAGGTCGGGGTCGC
This sequence comes from Pseudomonadota bacterium, assembly GCA_048498015.1. Classification (GTDB taxonomy): domain Bacteria; phylum Pseudomonadota; class Alphaproteobacteria; order Rhizobiales; family Devosiaceae; genus Devosia_A. The sequence continues at coordinate 2,965 of JBEHYU010000069.1, read as the reverse complement.
CCGGTCCCTCTAGCCGGACGACCCCAATAGCGGGCGCAGTGAGAGGACTGCGTCAAAAAAGTGGCGGCCAATGCCGCCGGTGGGGAGGGGATAAAGTGGCTACCCGGCAGACGCGCACGCTGGCGCGCTTCATGATGGCGCCTTCGGTCATCATCCTGTTCGTCTGGATGATCGTTCCACTGGTGCTCACGCTCTGGTTCTCGCTGCAGCGCTACAATCTGCAGCATCCCGACCGCACCGGGTTTGTCTGGTTCAGGAACTATTACTTCTTCGTCACCGATCCGGCCTTCATCCAGGCCATCGCCAATACGCTGATCCTCGTCGTCGGCGTGCTCATCATCACCGTCGTGGGCGGCATCCTCCTGGCCCTGCTGCTCGACCAGCCGATCTGGGGCCAGGGCATCGTCCGGCTCCTCGTCATCGCCCCGTTCTTCGTCATGCCCACCGTTTCGGCGCTGGTGTGGAAGAACATGATGATGCACCCCCAATACGGCATCTTCGCCTGGCTCTGGAGCAGCCTCGGCCTGAAGCCGGTCAGTTGGCTGACCGATTATCCACTGGCCTCGGTGATCGTCATCACCTCATGGGAGTGGCTGCCCTTCGCGACGCTGATCCTGCTGACCGCGCTGCAGTCGCTCGACGAAGACCAGAAGGAAGCCTCCGAGATGGATGGGGCCAACTTCGCCAACCGCTTTATCTACATCATCCTGCCGCACCTCGCCCGCGCCATCACCGTGGTGATCCTGATCGAGACGATCTTCCTGCTCTCGATCTTCGCCGAGATCTACGTCACCACCCAGGGCGGCCCCGGCTACGCCTCCACCAACCTGCCCTTCCTCGTCTACGTGCAGGCCCTGCTCAATTACGACGTCGGCGGCGCCTCGGCGGGCGGCGTCATCGCGGTGATCCTCGCCAACATCGTCGCGATCTTCCTGATCCGCATCGTGGGGAAGAACCTCGATGCGTGACACGATGCATAGTGCAAAGACGGCCCCTCACCCGGCGCTTCGCGCCACCCTCTCCCCAGAGGGGCGAGGGGACGCAGGAACCGAAGCCTCGTTTGGCGCCCACGATTCTGTCAGTCGGGTCCCCTCGCCCCTCTGGGGAGAGGGTGCCGAGCGAAGCGAGGCGGGTGAGGGGTCCGTCCGTCACCAGATGTCGATGGGGGAAAACTGAGATGGCACGCGAAGCAACGATTCAGCGCAAAATCACCGTCACCATCGCCGCCTGGCTGGTGGGGCTGATCATCTTCTTTCCGATCCTGTGGACCATCCTCACCAGCTTCAAGTCGGAAGGCGCCGCGATCGACATCCCGCACTTCTTCCAGACCGCCTGGAGCATCGAGAGCTATTTCGAGGTGCAGAGCCGGTCGGATTATTTCCACCACTTCTTCAACTCGGTGATCATCTCGCTGGGCTCGACCGTCCTGGCCCTGCTCTTCTCCATCCCCGCCGCCTGGTCGATGGCCTTCGCGCCGACGTCGCGTACCCGCGACGTCATGATGTGGATGCTCTCCACCAAGATGATGCCGGCGGTCGGCGTGCTCGTGCCCATCTACCTCATCTTCAAGACGCTGGGCCTGCTCGACAACGCCTGGGGCCTGATGGTCATCCTGATGCTGATGAACCTGCCCATCGTGGTGTGGATGCTCTACACCTACTTCAAGGAAATCCCCGTCGATATCCTCGAAGCGGCCCGGATGGATGGCGCCACGCTGGGCAAGGAACTGGTCTACGTGCTGGTGCCCATGGCCGTGCCCGGTATCGCCTCGACCATGCTGCTCAACATCATCCTCGCCTGGAACGAAGCGTTCTGGACGCTCAATCTCACGGCCGCCAACGCCGCGCCGCTGACTGCCTTCATCGCATCGTATTCGAGCCCCGAGGGGCTGTTCTGGGCCAAGCTGTCGGCTGCATCCACGCTCGCTATCGCACCCATCCTGGTGCTCGGCTGGATCAGCCAGAAGCAGCTGGTGCGCGGCCTGACCTTCGGCGCCGTGAAATAAGGGGAGAGACGAAATGGGTTCCATTCAGCTGCAGCACGTCAACAAATCCTTCGGCCAGCACGCCGTCATCCCCGATGCCAGCCTCACCATCGACGACGGCGAGTTCGTGGTGTTCGTCGGCCCCTCGGGCTGCGGCAAGTCCACTTTGCTCCGCCTGATCGCCGGGCTCGAGGACACTACGTCCGGCCAGATCCTGCTCGACGGGCAGGACATGACCGACGCCCCGCCCGCCAGGCGCCAGCTTGCAATGGTGTTCCAGTCCTATGCGCTCTACCCGCACATGACGGTGGCGCAGAATATCGGCTTCCCGCTCAAGATGGCCGGCATGGACAAGGCGGCGATCGACGCCAAGGTGAACGAGGCGGCCAATGTGCTCAACCTCGGCACCTATCTCGACCGCCGGCCGCGCAATTTGTCGGGCGGCCAGCGCCAGCGCGTCGCCATCGGCCGCGCCATCGTGCGCGAGCCCAAGGCCTTCCTGTTCGATGAGCCGCTCAGCAATCTCGACGCAGCATTGCGCGTCAACATGCGGCTCGAGATCTCCGAGCTGCACCAGCAGCTCAAGACCACCATGGTCTATGTGACGCACGACCAGGTCGAGGCCATGACCATGGCCGACCGCATCGTCGTGCTCAACGCCGGCAATGTCGAGCAGTTCGGCACCCCCATGGAGCTTTACCGGTCGCCCGCCAACCGGTTCGTCGCGGGGTTCATCGGCTCTCCCAAGATGAACTTCGTCGACGGACCGGAAGCGGCCAAATACGGCTCGCACTCGATCGGCGTGCGCCCCGAGCACCTCAGGGCCGACCGCAATTCGGGCACCTGGAAAGGCAGCGTCGGGGTTGCCGAACACCTCGGCTCCGACACCTTCCTCTACGTCAACGTCGATGGTATCGGCCAGATGACAGTGCGCGCCGAGGGCGAGCAGATGCTCAACCACGGCGACACCGTGTGGCTGAC
>JBEHYU010000068.1:0-18250 GCA_048498015.1 Pseudomonadota bacterium | reverse complement strand
ACCCCGTCGACAATGGCGACGGCTGCGCGGAGTGCGGCGTCTATATCCAATCGCGTGGTGTCCAGCAAGTGGGCATCGGGCGCCGGATAGAAGCCGCCATGCGGGTTGGCGCGGTCGCGCGCATCCCGGTGCTCTATCTGGTGATAGAGGGCGTAGCGGTCAACCACCTCGCCGCGCGCCTCGAACTGGCGGGCCCGGCGCTCCATGCGGGCTTTGCTGTCGGCCTCGATGAACAGCTTTACGTCGGCATCCGGGCAAACCACCGTGCCGATGTCGCGGCCGTCGAGCACGGCGCCGCCCGGCTGGTGGGCGAAACCGCGCTGATACTCCCGCATCGCGACGCGCACCTCGTTGATCACCGCGACCTTCGAGGCCAGCACGCTGCCTTCGGCGCTGGTGAGCTCATCGAGATTGGTCAGATGCGACGGATCGAGCGCCCGGGCTGCCGCGATGGCGCGCGCCTCAAAATCCGCCGTGCCATCCGCATCGCGCACCCTTATACCCACGGCGCGGTAGAGCAGCCCGGTATCGAGATGCGGCAGGCCGTAATGGCGGGCCAACCCCAGGGCCAGGGTGCCCTTGCCGGAGGCGGCGGGACCGTCGACGGCGATGATCATGCGGCGCCGGGCCCCGAAAAGCGCGCGCCGACATGCTCGAAAGCCAGAACGAAGCCCGGAAATATGCTGTCCATCACCGCTCCGTCATCGATCGTTACCGGGTTCTGGGTGGCCAGCCCGAGAACGAGGAACGCCATCGCCAGTTTGGGGTCAAGCCGGGTCGCGACATTTCCCCCGCCGGCGATTTTCGCTTGGCCGCGGATGGTGAGGGCAGTCGGGCTTTCGGCGCAACTGGCGCCATTGGCCCGCAGCAGGCGCGCCAGCGTCACCAGGCGGCTGGCGTCGCTGAGCCCGTCGATGGAGGTTTCGCCTTCCGCAAAGGCGGCCGCGACGGCGAGGATCGGCAGGTCTTCCATCGCTATGCCGTGTCCCGTCGGGATCGGCGCGCCACGCAACCGGCTGTGGCGGGCGGTGATGTCGGCGACGCCGCGCCGGGCTTCCACCAGGGTGATGTCGGCGCCCAGCTGCTGCAGCGCACCCAGGAGCGCCATGCCGCCGGGCGACAGCGAGACGTCGCGGGCGGTGATCTCGGAATCGGCGGTGATCAGCGCGGCGACAATGGGGTAAGCGGCAAGGCACGGGTCCCCCGGCATCGCCACCGACTTGGCGGAGAGCGGTGCCAGCCCCTCGAGCCGGAGGCGCGTGCCGTCGGCGTCGGCGGTGGCGCTGACCTTGGCGCCGAATTCGTCGAGCAGGGCTTCGGCCGGATCGCTGATGCCGGGCGGCAGATGCAGCGTGCTGGCGCCGGCGACCGCGAGGCAGTGCAGCAGCAGCGGCGCGATCAGCCCGCGCGCCTCGGCCGACATCGCCAGATCCATCGGGATGGGGAAGCGCGGGCCGCGCAGCGTCACCATTCCAGCCGCCTCGGTGACCCGCGCGCCGTTGCGGCGGAGGAAATCGAGCAGCACGCCGCTCAGCGGCTGCGCCTCGAGCCCGGTGAAGGCGACGTCCATCTCGTGCGCACCGCACAGGCCGACGAGCAGCGGTCCCGCCGTCCCTGCCGCCGCCAGATCGAGCGGATATTGCGGCGCCAGCAGGCCGCCGACGCCCAGCCCGCGCACCCGGCAGCGGCCCGGCTCCGCCTCGACCTGCACGCCCAGCGCCGCGAGCGCCGCCAGCACCGGGCCGGTGTTGCCGCTCAGATTGCCCAGCACCGAATTGCCGCGCGCCATGGCCGCCAGCAGCAGGGCAAAAGCCGAGAGCGCCGGATCGCCCGGCAGGCGGACCGGCCCATGCAGCATGGGGGAGCGCTCGGCACTGAGCGGCAGGCGGGGCGCGACGCTTTCAATCATCGGTGACGCTGAACCAGGTGATGACTTGAACAACAGGACTTGCAGGCTGCGCTTGGGCCCACCAAATGCGGCCATTCCGGGGCGGGAGCCGTTCGCCAATGCCACGCGTTTTTGCGTTTGACAGGGCCCAACTTTCCCCCTAACCGGACCCACCGAAGCGGGGGCGGCCCCGCATTCCCCATTTCATGAGGCAGCAGCTTTGGCCAAGGACGACCGCGGAACCAAGCGCGAAGACCCCGACACCGGCAAGAAGTTCTACGATCTCAACCGGGATCCGATCGTCTCGCCCTATACCGGCAAATCCTATCCCCGCTCCTATTTCGAGCAGAACGCCGTCCGCAAGGCCGGCGCCGAGCGCGATGAAGAGCAGGAGGACGAGGAGGAAGTCGAAGTCGCCGAAGTCGCCGAGACGCCCGAGGACGGGCCCGAGGTGATTTCGCTCGAGGAAGCCGATGCCGAAGAGGCCGGCGACGAGACCGAGGGCGGCGACGAGGAAATCCCCGATGTCGAGGACGTCGAGGATGTCGAGGACATCGGCGACGACGACGAGGACGCCTTCCTCGAGGAAGACGAAGAAGAGGACGAGAACCTCGACTTCGACGTCGGCGGCGGCGACGAACGCTGATTTCGCCGGGCGAGCAATTCGCCCTTGCGTTCACCCGAACGCTCGACTAGACAGCACCACGCTTCGGCGGCCCGCCGCCGGAGCATCCCAAGAGATGGGGCCATAGCTCAGTTGGGAGAGCGCTTGAATGGCATTCAAGAGGTCGACGGTTCGATTCCGTTTGGCTCCACCATCTTTCAAATCGGCACCGAGCCCTTCCATGGCTTAGGTGCCGTTTTTGTTTAGAGCGCCGGCACGCTGCCAAGCGTCCGTTCAGCCCCGGCTTCCGCCGATGCGGGCACATGCAGGCGGAGGCTGGCGCCGGTTTGGCGGGCGGCGCAGGAGGTCAGGCGCCAGCCCTGCGCATCGGCGATTTCCTTGACCACGGCGAGGCCCAGCCCGCTGCCTTCGGCGGTGAAACGGTCGCGCTCCAGCCGCTCGTGGCGCAGCAGCGCCTGCTCGAAGGCGGCGCCCTGCAGTCCCGGACCGGTATCGTGGATTTCGATGCGGTGCCCCGGCCCTTCGCGGCGCAGGGCGATCACCACGCGCCCCTCGCCGGTGTATTTGATCGCGTTGGACACCAGGTTGGCGACGACGCGCATCAGCGGATAGGCGGCAACCGGCGCGTCGCCGGTCGCCAGCACCAGGCGCAGTCCGAGCCCCTTGGCGGCAGCCTCGGCGGCGAACATGTCGGCCACGCCGCGCAGCACGGCATGCAGCTGTGGATCGTCGCGGTCGGCGGCGTCGGCCATGGCCGCGGCACCCGCCTGCGGGTTGTGGGCGAGCCGGTCGGCGACGAGCTTTTCCATATAGCCCAGCGCGGTCTCGACCTGGCCGATGTCGGGACCTGCCGTCAGCGGGTTGAACATCTGGCGCAGCGACAGGCGCAGCGCATGCATGGGCTGGCGCAGGTCGTGGACCGTGTCCTTGACCGACTCCTCGCGCTGGCGGGCCGTCGACTTGACCTCCTCGTAGCGCTCCTCGAGCAAGGCCAGACGTTCGCCCAGCGCCAGATTGCGCTGCGCGTGCGCCAGCGTCTGCTCGAGCGCGGCGTGGCGCTGCTGGTTGTAGCCGTCGAACACCGCAAGCCCCATCATCAGTGCATCGGCGACGAGCGCCAGGCGGATGCCGTCATAGGGCGCAATGAAGCTCGGCTCGAAGCCGAACACGAAACGCGCCGTGAACAGGATGGCCGGTATGAGACCGGCAAGCCAGGCGAACAGATAGAACCGCACCGCCCGGAAGCGCGTGCGGGCAGCAACGAGACCGGCCGCGATCAGGGTCAGGGTGCAGACCGAGATCATGATGACGAGCAGCTGCTTGAGCAATTGCGGCGCGGTGGCCCACAGCGCCGCATCGACGAGCAGCAGGATGCCGACCATCGCCAGCAGGATGCGGTGCATGACCGGATGATAGCGCCGCGTCTGCAGCACCAGCATGGCGAACACGGCGCCGGACACCAGCCCGCACGAGCCCAGCACGATCGACGCCATCGAATTGAATTGCGGCCAGTTCGGCCAGAGATACTGGAACGCCACTCCATCGGCGTGCATGATGTAGACGAGGACCGACAGCACATAGGCGACGTACGCGCCAAATACCGGCTGGCGGAGCACGAGAAACGCGATGCCGGCCATCAAAGCGAGCACCAGCATCATGCCATAGAAGGCGTAGTCCTTGGCCTCCTGGAGCCGGGACGTGGCGATGAAGCTGTCGAGCGTTTCGACCGACATCGAGATCCGCGATGAGCCCTGCGAATAGTAGGCGACCAGGAGGGTCGCAGCCTCGCCCGGGTGCAGCTCGAACGGCGCGACCAGCTGCGGAAAGTCGACCGGCCGGGCGCCGAACGGGCTGTCGGTGCCCAGCTCGAGCAGCGTGGCGAGGGTGCCGTCGCCGCCGACACGATAGACGGCGATCTGCTGGGTAAAGTTCGCCTGCGCGAAGAACCGCCAGGCATCGACGTCCGCCGTCCGGTTGACCAGGTCGAGGCGCAGCCAGATGCGGGCCGTGGTGTGGCCGAAATCGGGCACGTGGCCGGGCAGAGGCTGCATCGCCAACGCCGCCGGGCCGACGAAATCGGCCGGCCGCAGACTCCAGTCATAGTCGAGCAGATAGTCGAAATGCTGCCCGGTCGTTTCAATATCGGCCGGGCCTGTTAAGATCAGCGCGTTTCGATCCGCCGCCCCGGCCGGCATCGCGAGAAGCGTCATGAGCATGCCAAGGACCAGCACCAGCCAGCGGTGCCCGCCGCGCGCCGGCGGAGCCGCCCGGTGAAAAAGCGGATCGTGATTGCCGACGACCATCAGTTCGTGTCCTGGGGTTTGGCCAAGGCGCTATCAGTGCTCGACGACGTCGAAATCGTTGGGTCCGCCAACAATGGTATCGAGGCCATCGTCGAGATCCGAAAGACCAATCCCGACTGCGCGATACTCGACTACAATATGCCGGGGGCCAACGGGCTGGAAGTGTTTCTCGAATCGCGGCGCTGGTCGCCCGAAACGCGCTTCATCCTGCTCACCGGCTCGACGACGCCCGAGACGCTGGGCACCCTCGTCAGGAGCGGCATACACGGGGTCTCGCTGAAGGATGCGAGCGAGACCGAGATCATCGGCATGGTCCGGCGCGTGCTCGATGGCGCGACGGTGGTGGGCGCCAGCGCCGCACGCATGATGGCCGCCAGCTCGGATGCGGTACCGCTCACCGACCGCGAGCTCGCGGTGCTGCAGGCCATCGCGCGCGGCCATACCAATGCCAGCGCAGCGGAAAGCCTGGGCATCAGTCCGAAAACCGTCGACAGCCATCGCACCAGCCTCATGCGCAAATTCTCGGTCAGCTCGACCGCGAGCCTGTTGGTCGCCGCGGTGCGGGCCGGGCTGGTGGACCCGTCCAGCATCCGCTGATCGCTTATGCCTCCTGCAGGACCGGCGCCAAATCAGGTGATCGCCTGATTGGCCGTCCGGCCGCCTCCCGCGAGATTGGCTGCGTCCAATCCTGGGAGGGGGCGACGATGGATTACCTGGCATTCGGTCCGTATTTTCTGGCGCTGGTCGCCTATGCGGCGTCGCCCGGCCCGCTGACGGCCGTGCTGATCGCCCGCTCGGTTGGCGATGACCGCAAGGGCGTCGTGGCGTTTGCGGCGGGGCTGTGTGTCGGGGAGGTCATCGCCGTCATCGCGGTGGCGCTCGGCATCGGACTGTGGGCCCAGACGCAGCCGCAATTGCTGGCGCTGGTGAAATATGCCGGCATTGCCTACCTGCTCTGGCTGGCGACGAGGATGTGGGGCAGCCGCGCGGGCAAGGCGGCGACGCAGCTGGGCAAAGCGGGCTGGGCCGCGTCGGCGGGAGCGGGCCTCGCGCTCTGCCTCGGCAATCCGGCGACGCTGCTGATGCAGATGCTGCTGCTGCCCATCGTGGCGCCGCAGGGCGCGATCGGCCCCGAGCACCTGGGGCTGGTGGTCGCGGTGACGTTCGCGGCCTTCGGCCTGGTGTTCTTCGGGACCATCCCGCTGGCCCGCCAGTTCAGCCGCCTCGTCGCCTCGCCGGGCTCATCTGCGACGCTCAGCCGCGTCACCGCCGTGGCCATCGGCATGACGGCGCTGTGGATGGTCGCCGCCTGAGCCCTTCGGGCGGCCCGATCAGCGCCGGACGCGGTAGAGGCGTTCGCGGCGCAGGTAATCGATGGCCACCGCGGCGATCAGGATCACGCCGACCACGATGGTGTTGTATTGCGGCGGCACCGCCGCGACGATGAGGGCGTTGTCGATCTCGGAGAGCAGGATGGCGCCGACGGCGACGCCGGTGATGCTGCCGAGCCCACCCAGGAGGCTGATGCCGCCAATGAGTGCAGCGGTGACGACCGACAGGGTAACGCCCGAGCCGCCGGCCGATACCTGGCCGCTGCCGACGCGGGCCGCGTAGATCATGCCGGCCAGCGCCGCGGTGATGCCGCCCAGCATGTAGAGCGCCGTTTCGACGCGCTGGACCTTGAGGCCGTTGGCGACGGCTGCCTTGCGGTTGCCGCCGATGGCCCGCACCTCGATGCCGAACGGGGTGCGTTCGAGCACGAACCAGGCGATCAGGCCGATCACCACCGCGTAGAGGACGACGAAGGGCACGCCGAGCACGCTGCCCTGCCCCAGCCGCTGGAAATCCTTGGGCAGGGGCACGATGTCCTGGCCGCCGGTGAGCTGGATGACGAGACCGGTGAAGACGTAATAGGTGCCCAGCGTAGCGATGATCGGCGGCACATGCAGCCGGGCGATGACCTGGCTGTTGACGTAACCGGCCAGCGCGCCGACGGCGAGACCGCCCAGGATGGCGAGCGGCCAGGGAATGCCCGCATAGTTCATCAGCCATGCGGCGCTGATGCCGCCCAGGGTGAACACCGCGCCCACGGAGAAATCGAGGCCGCCGCCTATCATCAGCAGCGAGGCGCCGCAGGCCATCACGAAGTAGATGACCGCAGCCCGCGCGATGTCGGTGAGATTGCCGACATTGAGGAAGTTCGGATTCTTGAGCGTGGTCGCAATCGCGATGGCGAGGATGACCAGGATGAGGGTCGTCTCCGGGCGCAGGATCGACTCGGCGGAGAACAGGGCGGCTCGTTTCTGCGGCGCGCTGGTTTGCGTCATGATGCTCATTGCTCTCCTGCCCGGTCCGCGCCAGCGGCGCCAATCGTTCCGGTGATCAGTCCCACCACCTCGTCGCGGGTAGTGTTCCGGCGCTCGAGGGTGGCGACGGAATTGCCCAGGCGCATCACCGTGATGCGGTCGGCATGGGCAAAGACGAATTCGAGGTCGTGGCTGATGCAGATCACGGTCTTGCCCTGCTCGCGCAGTTCCTCGAGGATGTCGCCGACATGGGCCGTCTCCCGCACGCCAAGCGCCGCGGTGGGCTCGTCGAGGAGGATGATCGGAAGGTTCAGCCGCACCGCACGGGCGATCGCCACGATCTGGCGCTCGCCGCCCGAAAGCAAGCCGACCTGGGTGCGCACCGAGCCGACGCGGATCTTGAGATCGGCCAGGACCTGCGCGGCATCGCGCTCCATGCGGGCGCGATCGAGCATGAAGCGGCCCCGGCGCGGAATGGCGCCCAGCGCCATGTTGGTGGCAACGTCGAGGCACTCGACCAGCGCTAGGTCCTGGTGGACTACGGCGATACCGTGCCGGTGCGCTTCGGAGGCATCGCGCATGCGCACCGGCGCGTCATGGATGACGACGTCGCCGGCATCGGGCTGGTAGATGCCCGAGAGGATCTTGAGCGTCGTCGATTTGCCGGCGCCATTGTCGCCGACGATGAAATGCATCTCGCCCGGATAGGCGGCGAGATCGACGCGCGACAGCGCCTTGACCTGCCCGAACGCCTTGCCGATGCCGCGGAGCGCCAGAGCTGGCGCCCCGGAGCGATCCGGGGCACCAGCGAGCGTCTGGGAGGACGCGATCATTGCCAGCCCTTGTCGAGATAGGCCTGGATGCCGTCCTTGCCGAACATCTGGATGCCGACATCGACCTGGTCGGGCACGGTCTCGCCATTGTTGATCTTGACCAGCGCGTCGACGATGTTGGTGCCGGCGCTGCACATGTCCTGCATCATCAGCTTGTAGACGGTGCCGTCGTCGAGGCCTTCGGTGCCGCCGCCGGCCGCGCCATTGGCGACCATCACGACCTTGCCCACGAGGTCCTTGGCCTTGATGGCGGCGGTGGCGCCCTGCGTGGCGGTGCCCATGTGCGAGGCGATGACGTTGATCTCGGGATGAGCGATGAGCAGCGCGTTGGCCTGGTCGAGGCCCTTGTTGGCGTCGTCGCCGGTATAGACCGAGGCGATGACGTGGACATTGGCGGTCTTGGCCGCGGCGGCCTTGAAGCCGTCCTCGAACGCCTTGCCGGGGCCGGACGGCGCCGAGACCATCAGACCGACGTTCTGGTCGCCTTCGCGCTTGGTGATCTCGTCAACCATGATCTGGCCGACCTGGGTGAAGTTGGCGCCGACATTGGCCTGCGAGCCCGACGAGGTGCCGCCCGGCCCGTATAGCGTGCCCACCATGATGCCTGCATCGCGCGCCTGCTGCAACACGGGCGCAAAACCGTCGGTTGCCGGGAAGGTGATAATGGCGCCGACATTGTTGGCGATGCCCTGCTGGACCTGCTGGATCATCACGGTGGTGTTGAGCGTGCCATCGGTCGGACCGGATTCGGTGGCCGCGATGCCGTTGGTCTTGGCCTCCTTGGCGAGGCAGTCGCCGATGAGCCGCCAGGCCGGATATTGCGGCAGCGGGTTGACGAACAGGATCGACTTGATCGGCTCGGCCGCGATCGCGGTCAGCGAGGTGCCGGCGAGGGCGACGGCAGTCACGGTGGTCAGAGCGAGGCGGATCAGGCCCCGGCGGTTGAGTAGGTTCGTCATTGGTGTCCTCCTGGCCTCGCTTTGGTTCGGCGGCTGGGCGCGCCGAGCGAGGCGATGATTGTCAGATCGGCCCAGCGGAACGCTTGGTTGGTGGTTTGGTGCCCTGCGCGATGAGGCGCTCGGCGGTGGTTTCGTCGGTGATGAGGCCGCTCACCAGGCGGCCCCGCAGGGCGCCGAGCAGCGAGGCCAGCTTGGCGCCGCCCGCCGCGACGGCGATGACCTCGCAGCGGTCGCGCGGCGGCAGCGCCGCGCTGGCGACACGATCGTTGGTGAGCCCATCGATGAGCTGGCCCTTGGCGTCGAACACCCAGCCGACGATCTCGCCGATGGCGCCGGCCCTGCTCAGCGGCCCGAGGTCTGCCGCGCCGATGAAGCCGTCGCGCACCAGCGGCGCGTCCGGGCCGATCTGGCCGATGCCGACAAAGGCCGTCTGCGCATCGCGGGCGAGTTCCAGCGTCTCGCGCACCATCGGCTGCGCCTGGAGCTGGCGGCGCTCCTCGGCCGACGAGGCAAGCACGGGCAGAGGCAGCGGGAAGTAGCGGGCGCGCACCCGGTCCGCCATGCTGAAGATGACATTGTAGTACGAGGCCGAGCCATCCGGCGCGATGTTGCCGGCGAGCGAGACGATGCGGTGGCGGGGCGCCTCGCCCGGCACCAGCTGCTCGACGGCCGCCTTGAGCATCCGCCCGGTGCCGAGCGCAATGACGCTGGGCGCATCGGCGGCAAGCCGCGTCTCGAGCTCGGCGGCCATGGCCTGGGCGAGGCCGACTCCATCGGTCCCGGCTGCATCGCTCGGCACGATGTCGGCGTAAGAGAGACCGAATTCGCCGCGCAGGCGCTCCGCCAGCTCCATGCAGCGGCCGATGCGGTGATCGAGGCGGACCTTGATCAGCCCCTCGCTCAGCGACAGCGACACGAGCCGCTGCGCCGTCTGCCGCGAGACGCGCAGCTTGTGGGCGATCTCGTCCTGGGTGTTGCCCGAGACGTAATAGAGCCAGCCGGCGCGCGCCGCGTCATCGAGCCGGCGCGAGACGTGCTCGCGGCGGGTGTCGTTGGCGGCATGCAGCGTGGCCGCGATCCCCGGCGGGACCTTGCGGGCTGGGCTCTGGTTCAATTCGGCCGCCTCCTCCAGCGGTGTGAGCAATTCTTCACCACTTGAGGCGCTTGTCAGTAACTAATTCATTCTGACTTAATAGCTAGCCGAGAATGCCGAGGTCGATGGCGTTGGCCATGGCGCGGTAGCCGGCATCGTTGGGGTGGATATGGTCGCCGCAATCGAAGTCGGGGCGAAGCCGTGTCGGGCGGGACGGATCCTGCACCACGGCATCGAGGTCGAGGATCGCGTCGGCGCCGCTGTCCTGCCGGATGAAGCGGTTCACCGCCTGGCGGATGCGCTCCTTTTCGGCGGTGTAGTAGCGACCATGCGGGAACTCCGGCAGCGTGCCCTCGAACGGCATGATCGTGGCGAGCACGGCCTTGATGCCCGCCAGCCGGGCGCGCGCCAGCAATTGCTGGAAGGCGCCGATGATTTCGGCAGCGCCGACTTCTTCCTGCGGCCCGGCTAGAACGGTGTTCGGCCAGACGATGTCGTTGATGCCCTCGAGCACGACGAGATGCGAGACGCCCTTGAAGCTGAGCACGTCGCGGTCGAACCGCTCGAGGGCGCGAGCGCCGCGGCGGCTGTGGATCAGGCGGTTGCCGCCGATGCCCTGGTTCAGCACCGCGACATTGCCCGTCCCCCTGGTGGCGACGAGCCGTTCGGCGAGGATATCGGGCCAGCGGCGGTCGGCATCGATCGAGGAGCCGTAGCCGTCGGTGATCGAGTCGCCGAAGCAAACCACCGCGCGGGCAGCCGATGGCGCCGCCACATAGATCGCCGAGAGCAGGTAGTGGCTGGTCGTGGTGTTCTGGACGATCATTTCGCCGGCGGCGGTGAAGTTCCCGGGCGTCGAAATGTAGGCGGTCTGCTGCGCCTCGAAATGATGTGTCTCGACCGGAATGAAGCCGGCGCCGTAATAGCTCACCGCCAGCCGGGTAAGCGGGCCGATCTCGATATCGATGGGGTCGCTGAGCAGTGGCGCGCCCGGGTGGATGGTGGCCGAGCGGCTGCCGCCGAAGGTCACCGGCCGGGTGGTCAGCGGCTCGAGCCGGCCGCCCTCGCCGGCCCGCGCCAGTTCGACCGTGTCGAGTCTGATCGGGGCGGTGCCGTGCTCGTTGCTGAGCCGGATCACCACGCCCTTGCCGCCCAGGCTGAGCCGGGCGATCTCGCGGACGGTCTGGCCGTAGAATCCCGAGAGCGGCGCGTCGGGACCCCAAACATTCATGGGGGCAGCGGTCCAGGAGGCGATCCAGCGAGTGTCCAATTGCGATACCTTGTGGTTCGTTATCGCCCAACGACTACGCTTGACCTCGGAATTGGGTCAATAGATAAGTCATTGTGATTTATTTAGACTCCGATTTTGCGGCGTCTCGCCAGCTGCAGGTGTTGCTTTGACCGGCCACATTCCAGGGACCACGGTGCTCCGCGTCTCGCCAAGCTCCGCCGTACAGGCCGGCCCCGGCTCCAACCATGTCGGGCTGCGCGCCGCCAATGAGCGCCTGGTGCTGTCGCTGATCCGGGCGCACGGGCAACTCTCCAAGGCACAGATCGCGGAGCTGTCGGGGCTGACCGCGCAGACCGCATCGGTGATCTCGCGCAGCCTCGTCGATGCTGGCCTGCTGCTCGCCGGCGCGCCGGTGCGCGGCCGCGTCGGCCAGCCTTATGTGCCGCTCAGCCTCAATCCGGACGGCGCGATGTTCCTGGGCGTGCATGTCGACCGGGCCGAGACCCGCATGGCGCTGGTGAACTTCACCGGCGGCGTGGTGGCCGAAAAGACCGCGGCGATTGCTGAGCCCACGCTGGATCGCATCGTCCGCGCGGTGCGCGAGACGATCACCAAAATGCGCCTGCTCGACGACGCAGCGGGCCGCACGCGCTTCCAGGGCATCGGCCTGTCGATCGCCAGCGGCAGCCTCGAGCGCGACCGCGCCCGCACCCCATGGCAGGACATCGAGGCCGGGCTGAGCCGGCTCGGGCAATCGCTCGATCTCGCCACCTATGTGTCGAGCGATGCGCTCGCCGCCTGCAGCGCCGAACTGATCTATGGGCTGGGCAGCGGCGTCGCCGATTTCCTCTATGTCTTCGTCGACGAATCGATCAGCGGCGGCCTCGTGCAGGGCGGCCGCATCCGCTTCTCGCGCGACGATGCGGGCGCCAATATCGGCAAGGTGCTCGTGCCCAACACGCAGGGCCAGATGGTGCCGCTCCGCACCATTTCGGTTGGTACGCCGCGCAGGGCCGCCAGCGCGAAATCCGTGGACCTGCTGGCGCGCGGCATCGCCCAGGCGGTCATCGCCGCCGCCTCGCTGGCCCCGTTCGCCACCGTCATCGTCGATGGCTCGGTGCCGCAGGAGACGCTGCAGCAGATCACGGTGAAGCTGCGCGCCTGGCTGGCCGAACTGGGCGGCGGCGAAGCGGCGGAGCTGGGCATCCGCGAAGGCTCGCAGCACCGCAAGAACGTCGCGCTCGGTGCCGCCTGCCTGCCGCTGGCCGACCGCTTCTACCCGCGGGCGTGAGGCCCCCGCTGGCCGCTAGAGGATGAAGTCTTTGGCGACGAGGGCGTGCGAGCTGTAGACCTCCATGGTCATCTCGGCGCCGGTGTCCTTGTCGGTATCGACGCTGACCAGATAGTGGCCGGTTTCGATCTTGGTGACGCGCACTTCGTGGGCCGAGCTGGCGTGGAAGCTGTGCGAGCCGATGAAATGGAAGGTGCCGCTGAGGGCGCTGAGATCGATCTTGTCGCCGCTCGCGGTGCCCCCGGTGAAGGTGCCGTAGATCACGTCGCGCGTGTGCACGTCGGTGCCGCTGTCGCTGGTCTTGAGGTAGCGGAAGGTGTCGCGGTCGCCATCATTGGCGCCGCCGCTATTGTTGCCGAACAGATAGTCGGCGCCGCCCTTGCCGATGAGCACGTCCTTGCCGTCTTCGCCAAACAGTTCGTTGACCGCATTGTTGCCGGTGACGGTCTGCGCGAAGCGGCTCCCGATCAGGTTCATGGTGGTCAGCGGCTGCGAGGGATCGGCGGAGAGCTTTTCGACCGCCGCGTTGGTGTCGAGCAGGAAGGTTTGCGAGGCATAGACGGTGTCGGTGCCCTGCCCGGCCAGCTCATGCACCACGTCGCCGGTGGTCACGTAGTAGACGTCGTTGCCGGTGCCGCCGCTCAGGGTGTCGATGTCGGCGCCGCCATTGAGGGTGTCGTTGCCCGCGCCGCCATAGATCAGGTCGTTGCCGGCGCCGCCGCTCAGCTGGTCGGAGTAATGACCCGACGCAAAGCTGTCGCTGCCGGAGGTGCCGGTCCAGTTCCACTGGGTGTTGTAGAACAGGTAGTACACCAGCGCCTGGTCGCCATGCTCGATGTCGCCCAGATCGGTGGCCGCCAGATGCAGGCCGGTGATGTTCGAGCTCACATAGGCCGGATCGCCATAGAGGCCAGGCGGCGGGATGTCCCCGGTCTTCACCGAAATCGTCGTGACGGTTCCGCCAGACAGATAGGAGCCGTCATAAGTAAGGCCGGAGCCCGCCGCGACGAAACCGCCGGCGA
The DNA here is from genome assembly GCA_048498015.1 of Pseudomonadota bacterium. Taxonomy (GTDB): domain Bacteria; phylum Pseudomonadota; class Alphaproteobacteria; order Rhizobiales; family Devosiaceae; genus Devosia_A. Next base: position 4,699 of record JBEHYU010000068.1, on the reverse strand, counting down.
TGGTCGAGCTGGGAACACTGCCGCTGTAATAGAAGGTGTTGTGAGCCCAGTATTGCTCGGACGCCAGCTTGACCACCCCGGTTTGTCCGGCGATCTGATCGGCAAACATCTTGATGGCGTCGCCGGCTTTGTACTGCGTGATGGTGGCCAATTTTTCCTCGATATTTCAACGGCTAAGACCGCATCGCCGCTGAGCGCGAGCGGTGGCCGGACAATGCCGAGACCAGGTATTTTCCGGTAGAGGGTATGAGCACCTAGATTTCGCCGGGAGCCTCGCCGCGGCCCCGCGGCGCAACGAATTCCGGCCCGATCACATCAGTTTGAAGGGGCGGCGCCGCCGGCCAGCTGCAGCTGGCTGATGCGCAGTTTTGCCTCGGTGACGTTGTCGGCATCGGGGTCGTGGTCGACGACGCGCTGATAGGCGGAGAGGGCATCGGCAGTGCGGCCCAGCGCGCCGTAGACGTCGCCATAGATCATGGCGAGCTTGAGGTTGTCGGGGTCGGCCTTGGCGGTGGCGTCGAGCTGGGCCAGCGCGTCGGCGTCGCGATGCAGGTAATGCAGCGTCTGGGCGTGCAGCAGCTGGTAGGAGATATCGGCGGGCGCTTCGCTCAGCACGTGCTCGATGTGCTGCAGCGCCGGCTCCAGCCGGTCCTGCTGGATGAGAACCAGGACCAGCTCGCTCTCGATCGCTGCGGCGTCGGGCGCGTAGGCCAGCGCATTGGTCAGCACCTCGGCGGCCTTGTCGCTGGCGCCGTTCATCACCTGGATCGAGTAGGCGAGCGTCACGGCAGCATAGTTGGCGGGGTCCACCTCCAGCGCCCGGCCCGCATAGGCGACGACGTCGTCGTAGCGGCCGGCGTTGAGCGCGATATTGGCGGCGAGCAGCAAATATTTCGGCGTGCCCGGATCGTTGGCATCGGCGCCCAGCAGCAGCTTGATGGCGCCGTCGACGTCGCCCTTCGCCTCGGCCAGCTTGGCCTGGGCGATGGCCAGGTACGAGCTGCGTGGATCGGCCTGCGCGACCTGGTCGAGGATCTGCTGCGCGCCGGTAAAATCCTTGCGCTGGGTCAGCGCCATGGCGAGGTTGGTCTTGGCGATCAGGAAGCTGGAATCGAGTTCCAGTGCAGTCTTGAACGCCGTCACGGCCTCATCGACGTCGCCGGCATTGAGCTTGAGGTGCCCGACCAGGTTCGCCGCCCATTTGGCGTCCGGGCTGTGGGTCAGGACCAGGCGCTGCGCCTCGGCCATGGCCCGGATCGGCTCGGCGTCGGCCACCGCCGCCGCAGCGGTATACGGATCGAGCTTGCCGAGAATTTCGATGGCGGCGCCGCGGAAATAATCGCTCTCGCTGGCGCCGCCGATGGCCGGCAGCTGAATCACATCGAGCTGCTCGCGCATGATGCGCAGCCTGAGACTGATGCCGGCGGGCGTGCAGGCATCGTCGGCACAGCGCAACTCGCCGCTGATCCGCGTCTCGTAGGCGTGGAAGAACTGCCGCACATAGTAGACCAGCGCATCGATCGAAATGCCGGCATCGGGAATGGAGAAATCCACGCGCTCCGATTGCGGCATGGCGCTGATGCCGGTCTTGAGCGTCGCCGCATCGGTGGTCGCCTCGGCCAGCCCGTCCCACAGGCGATTGGCGGCGACATTGCCGTCGAGACCGCGGGCGATCAGCGCGGCGGGCACCGCGATGGGCTCGATCAGCACCTGGGTGCGGGTGAACTGCACCACGATCACCGGCACCAGCAGCACGAAGGCCACCAGCAGGAACAGATTGACGAACAGCGTGCGCAGATCGGTCGACAGCCGCGCCACAATGGGCACCACCGGCTCGCGCGGCGCCCGCGCCGGCTCGGCCCTGGGCTCGACCTTGGGCTCCGCTGCTGCTGGTTTGCGCGACCGGGTCGCCATCGATCCCCCCGGACGCGATACAAGCAGATTTGGCGCCGGAAAGCCGCGCGACGTCAAGGGGATTGCGGGCTAAGCACTTGCCGTAGCGGGGTTATTGTCCATCCGCCGCTACCCGGCAGCCTTATGAACGTGCCGTTCATCTTCGCTTCATCGAGCGGACGGCAGCGTGGCGGGGACGCTGGGCTCGGGAGTTGCGCCCGGGCCGGCGTTGCGCGCCTGCGGCGCGCCGGCCGATCCAGACCCACCCCGAGGCAGCCATGATCCGATCCCTTACCCGCCTGCTGGCCGTGCTGGCCGCGGCGCTCGTCTTTGCGTTCCCGGCGCTGGCCGCCGACAAGGCCATCATCATCCTCGATGCGTCGGGATCGATGTGGGCGCAGATCGATGGCAAGGCGCGGATCGATATTGCGCGCGACAGCCTCAAGCAGGTGCTGGCGGGCGTGTCTTCCGATCTGGAGCTCGGCTTCATGGCCTATGGCCACCGCAGCAAGGGCGACTGCAAGGATATCGAGATGCTGGTCGAGCCCGAAGCCGGCACCGCCGACCGGATCATCGGCGCCGCTCAGCAGCTCAACCCCAGGGGCAAGACGCCGCTCAGCGCCGCCGTGCAGCAGGCCGCCGATGCGCTCGAATACACCGAGGACAAGGCGACGGTGATCCTCATCACCGACGGCATCGAGACCTGCGACGCCGACCCGTGCGCGCTGGCGACCGCGCTCGCTAAGGACGGGGTGGACTTCAAGGTCAACGTCGTGGGTTTCGGGCTTTCCGATGCCGATGGCGAGAAGGTCAAATGCCTCGCCGACAACACGCATGGCGTCTACATCCAGGCCGACGACGCCAACGGCCTGCAGAACGCCATCGAGGAGGCCGTCAGCGATACGCCGGCGCCGCCGCCCAGCGAAGAGCCGGTGGTGTCGTCCGAGGAGCCCTCGACCGACATCACCTTCGCGCCGACCGCCGTTATGGTGGAAGGCGGCGATCCGCTGCTCGACGGCCAGGGCAATGTCGCGTGGGAGTTCTACAAGGAAAACCCGGACGGCTCGGCGGGCGAATGGGTGCGCACCGAATATGGCAATTCCTACCAGGGCGCGATCGAGCCGGGCACCTATTTCATCAACGCCAAGCTCGACTATGCGCACACGGCCCAGACGGTCACCATCGAGGCCGGCAAGGTTGCCAAGCCGGTGTTCGACCTCGAGGCCGGCTTCATCGACGTGCGACCGCTCGCCAACGAAGGTGGCGAGATCGACGGCAATGCGGCCGTCTATACCGAGTTTCCCGACACGACGAGCACGACCTCCTATGGCGAGGTGAAGAGCTACGTGCCGGCGGGCACCACGAAACTCTCGGTCACCATCGGCACCGCCAGGGTGGAGGACGAGGTGACGGTGGCGGCCGGCGAATCGGTCACCAAGGACGTGGTGGTCTCGTTCGGCCACGCCTCGATCACCGGTTCCTACGGGCCGGGCGTGCCGGTGACCGATAGCGGGCTGTTCGTCGACGTGTTCGAGGCCAAGAAGGACATCCAGGGCAACCGCAAGGAGATCGCCAGCGGCTACGGGCCGACCATCGAGATGGATCTGGTGCCCGGCGACTACGTGGCGGTGGCCAGATACGACGCCGCCACGGTCGAGGTGCCGTTCTCGATCAAGGCCGGCGAAGGGCTGCCGCTCGACATCGGCCTCAATGCCGGCGTGCTCTCGGTCAGTACCGAAAATGCCTATTACACCGAGATTTTCGCCCCCAAGAAGGACATCCAGGGCAACCGGGTGTCATTCGGCGGCAACTATGATAACCCCTCGAACCGCACGCTGACGGCGGGCGACTACCATGTGGTGGTCACGCTCAACAACGATGCCGGCACCAGGGAGACCGATGTCACCGTGACGGCCGGCGAAAGAAACGAAGTGACGGTCAAGTAATGCCGCATCCCCTTATCGAAATCTGCGTCGAAGGCATCGACGGGCTGGCGGCCGCGCAAGCCGCCGGCGCCGACCGGGCCGAGCTCTGTGCCAGCCTGCTGGAAGGCGGCCTCACCCCCTCGATGGGGGTGGTGCGGCAATCGCTCAAAATCGCCAAAATCCCGTTCCACGTGATCATCCGCCCGCGCGGCGGCGACTTCCTCTACTCCGAGCTCGAGTACCAGACGATGCTCGACGATGTGCGGGCCTGCCGCGATCTGGGTGTCGCCGGCGTGGTGTTCGGCTGCCTCACCGCCGATGGCCGCATCGATGTCGCCCGCATGACCGAGCTGACGCAGGCGGCGCGGCCGATGAAGGTCACCTGCCACCGCGCCTTCGACATGACGCGCGACGTCAACGAAGCGGTGGAGGACCTCGTGCGCTCGGGCGTCGATCGCGTGCTGACCAGCGGCCAGCGCGACACGGCGGTCGAGGGCATCGACATCCTGCGCCAGACGCACGACATCGCGCGCGGCCGCATCGTGGTGATGGCCTGCGGCGGGCTCGACGAGGGCAACATCGCGAAAGTCCGCGACGGCTCGCAGGCCGACGAGTTCCATTTCGCGGCGCTGCACACCATCAGCTCTGGAATGGCGTTCCGCAACACCCATATCGGCATGGGCGGCACGGCGATCGAGCGCGAGTTCGAGATCACGCTGACCGATGAGGACGCAGTGCGGCGGACGATCGCGGCGGCGCGGGCCGCCTGATGATCTGACGGCCCCTCACCCGCCTTGCTTCGCAAGGCACCCTCTCCCCAGAGGGGCGAGGGGACGCCGACTGAAGCTTCGGTTCCACCGTCCCCTCGCCCCTCTGGGGAG
>JBEHYU010000067.1:0-19060 GCA_048498015.1 Pseudomonadota bacterium | reverse complement strand
ACTGGTCGCTGCTCAAGGCGCTTGACCCTGAACTGGGCTTCATGCTTTCGGGAGGCCTGACGCCCGACAACGTCGCGGACGCCATCCGGGCGGCGCGGCCGATGGGCGTCGATGTGTCGTCGGGCGTCGAGAGCAAGCCCGGCATCAAGGACGCGGCGCTGATCCGCGCCTTCATCACCAATGCGCGGTCCGCCGCGGCGAGCTGAGGCCATGGACCACACCACCACGACACCGCACGGGGCCAATTCGCTCAAGACCGGCCCCGACGAGGACGGCCGCTTCGGCATTTTCGGCGGCCGCTATGTCGCCGAAACCCTGATGCCGCTGATCCGCGACCTCGAGACCGCCTACGCCGAGGCCAAGGACGATCCAGCCTTCATCGCCGAGATGGCCGACCTGCGCACCCATTATGCCGGCCGCCCGTCGCCGCTCTATTTCGCCGGCCGTCTCACCGAGCAGCTGGGCGGCGCGAAAATCTATCTTAAGCGCGAAGAGCTCAACCACACCGGCTCGCACAAGATCAACAATACGCTGGGCCAGATCCTGCTCGCCCGCCGCATGGGCAAGACCCGCATCATCGCCGAAACCGGCGCCGGCCAGCATGGTGTCGCAACCGCCACGGTCTGCGCCAAATTCAACCTGCCCTGCGTGGTGTTCATGGGCGCCACCGACGTCAAGCGGCAATGGCCCAACGTGCTGCGCATGAAGATGCTGGGCGCCGAAGTGCGGCCGGTGACCGCCGGCGCCGGCACCCTCAAGGACGCCATGAACGAGGCGCTGCGCGACTGGGTCACCAACGTTGAAACGACGTACTACTTGATCGGCACCGCGGCCGGCCCGCACCCCTATCCGATGATGGTGCGCGATTTCCAGAAGATCATCGGCGAGGAAATCCGCACCCAGATGCAGGACGCGGAGGGCAGGCTGCCCGACGCGCTGGTCGCCTGCGTCGGCGGCGGCTCCAATGCCATCGGCACCTTCTACGATTTCCTCGACGAGCCCTCGGTGAAAATCTACGGCGCCGAAGCCGGCGGCCACGGCATCGACGTCGAGAACGGCCACGCCGCCAGTATGACCGGCGGCCGCCCCGGCGTGCTGCACGGCAACCGCACTTATCTGCTCCAGAACGCGGACGGCCAGATTCTGGAAGGTCATTCCATTTCCGCCGGCCTCGACTATCCGGGCGTCGGTCCCGAACATTCCTTCCTGCACGACAGCAAGCGCGTCACCTATGTGCCGATCACCGACAAGGAGGCACTGGAGGCTTTCCAGCTGCTGACCAAAGTCGAGGGCATCATCCCGGCGCTGGAATCGGCGCACGGGCTGGCACAGGTGATCAAGCTGGCGCCGACCATGCGCAAGGACGAAACCATCGTGCTCTGCCTGTCCGGCCGCGGCGACAAGGACGTCGAGAGTGTCGGCCGCTATCTGGGGATGAACGAGTGAGCACCCGTTTCGCCGACCGCTTCGCCGCCTGCGCGGCGCAAAACCGTCCCGCGCTGGGCATCTTCACCATGGCGGGCGATCCCGACGCCGAAACTGGCGCAAGGATTCTCGCCGCGCTGCCCGGTGCCGGCGCCGATTTCATCGAACTTGGAATGCCGTTCTCCGATCCGATGGCGGACGGTCCGGGCGTGCAGGCGGCTGGCCAGCGGGCGCTCGCGGCCGGCCAGACGCTCAATCGCACGCTGGCGATGGTCGCCGAGTTCCGCAGGACCGACACCACCACGCCGCTGCTGCTGATGGGCTATTACAACCCCATCTACATCCACGGCGTCGATGCCTTCATCCGCGATGCGTTGGCCGCCGGCGTCGATGGCCTGATCATCGTCGATCTGCCCCCCGAGGAAGACGCCGAATTCTGCGTCCCGGCGCTGCGGGCCGGCCTCAATTTCATCCGCCTCGCCACCCCCACCACCGACGAGCGCCGCCTGCCGGTGGTGCTCAAAAACACGTCCGGCTTCGTCTACTATGTGTCGATGACCGGCATCACCGGCGCCGCCATCAAGTCCTACGCGGCCGTGGGCGACGCGGTGAAGCGCATCAAGGCCCACACCGACCTGCCGGTCGCCGTCGGCTTCGGCATCAAGACCGCCGACGATGCCGCCATCGTCGGGCGCGACGCCGACGGCGTCGTGGTCGGCACCGCCATCTGCAACGCCATCCTGGGCTCGCTGGCGGACGGCAAACCCACCCCCGGCACCGTCGCGGCGGTCACCACCCTCGTCGCCGGCCTGGCCTCGGGAGCGAGGCGGGCGCGGGGTTAGCGGTCGGCCACCCTCCCCCTGTGCGGGGAGGGTAGTGCAGCTAGGCCCAAAGGGCCGTAGCGGAACTAGGGAGGGGGGAGCAGTCGCCATTGAGCGTGCCTCGCACCCCCACCCAGCTCCGCTAGGCCTTCGGCCAAGCTCCGCTACCTCCCCCGTCACGGGGGAGGTGAAACCCGACACCCCCGTTTGCGCGTTTCCCTCCCACTGACTATATTCGCCACAATCGCCGCGTAGACGGGCCACACTTGCCCTGAAGGATCGCCATGAGCTGGATCGACAACGTCCTCCCCCCGAAAATCCGGTCGTTTCTGAACAAGCGCGAAACGCCCGAGAATCTCTGGGTGAAAGACCCCGAATCCGGCGAGATGGTCTTCTATCGCGATCTGGAGGCCAATCAGTGGGTGGTGCCGGGCTCCGGCCACCACATGAAGATCAAGGCCAATGACCGCATGACGGCCTTCCTCGACGACGGCAAGTTCGACCTCGTACCGCTGCCGGCCGTGGCGCAGGATCCGCTGAAATTCCGTGACCAGAAGCGCTACGCCGACCGCCTCAAGGAAGCCCGCATCAAGACCGGCATGGAAGACGCCGTGCTGGTCGCGACCGGCAGGCTCTACGGCACGCCGGTGACCGTCGCGGTGCAGGATTTCGACTTCATGGCCGGCTCGCTGGGCATGGCGGCGGGCTCCGCCATCATCACCGGCCTAGAAAAGGCAGCGGAAACCCGGACCCCCTTCATCCTCTATGCCAGCTCCGGCGGCGCGCGCATGCAGGAAGGCATCCTGTCGCTGATGCAGATGCCGCGCACCACTGTCGCCGTACTGCGCCTGCGCGACGCCGGGCTGCCCTTCATCGTGGTGTTCACCAATCCGACCACCGGCGGCGTTACTGCCTCCTACGCCATGCTGGGCGACGTGCATCTGGCCGAGCCCGGCGCGCTGATCTGCTTTGCCGGCCCGCGCGTCATCGAGCAGACGATCCGCGAAAAGCTGCCCAAAGGCTTCCAGCGCTCCGAATATCTCTACGAGCACGGCATGGTCGACATGGTCGTGCACCGCCACAACCTCCGCTCCACCATCGGCTCGCTGGTCGCCATGCTGACCAAGAAGCAATCCCCCGCCGCCCTCGCATCGGCGCCCGCCATGGTCGCCCTGCCGCCGCCGATGGACGACGACGATCTGGCCGAAGCGCCTTTGGCGCAGGCCGCGTCGGAGTAGGTCACCAACCTCCACTCCTGCAGGCTACCCCCACCCACCGGCTTCGCCGGTCCCCCCTCCCCGCAAGGGGGAGGGAGAACCGACTGCGAGTTCCGCGCGCGTTGAGGGTGAAGTCAACACTCTCCCCCTCGACGGAGGGGACCACGCGAAGCGTGGTGGGTGGGGTGACGTCGCTTGCGCTGAACTTTCGACCACCTCCCGCCCCGCCGCGGCCGGTGCTACAAGCCGATTCCCATGTCTCGCACCGACGCCATCCTCAAGCGCCTGACGGCGCTCTACCCCCGTTTCAGCGATCTCAGCCTCGACCGGCAATACCGGCTGCTGGCTCAGCTCGGCAATCCGCAATTGCGCCTGCCGCCGGTGATCCATGTCGCCGGCACCAATGCCAAGGGCTCGACCATCGCCTATCTGCGCGCCTTCCTCGAGGCCGCCGGCAAGCGCGTGCACGTCTATACCTCGCCGCATCTGGTGCGCTTCAACGAGCGCATCCGGCTCGCCGGCAAACTCGTGGGTACGCGTCAGCTCAATGCGGCCCTCGAGCACGTCGAGCGCGTCAATGCCGGCCAGCCGATTACCCAGTTCGAGATCACCACCTCGGCTGCACTAAAACTGTTCGCCGAGACGCCGGCCGATTACCTGCTGCTCGAAGTCGGCCTCGGCGGCGATTTCGACTCCACCAACGTCATTGATCATCCGCTCGGCGCCATCATCACGCCGGTGGATTTCGATCACCAGAAATGGCTCGGCTACACCATCGCCGAGATCGCCTCGCACAAGGCCGGCATCCTCAAGCGCGGCGCGCCCGCCGTGATCGGCCGGCAGCGCGACGAGGGGCTGGCCGAGATCGAACGCACCGCGCGCCGGCTCGGTGTAACGCCGTTCGTGCAGGGCCGCGATTACGATGGCTATGCGCAGGATGGCCGCCTCGTCTACCAGGACGAAGACGGCCTGCTCGATCTGCCGCCGCCGGCTCTGGCCGGCCACCACCAGTTCGACAATGCCGCGCTGGCCATCGCCGCCGTCCGCCATTTCCGCCTGCCGGTCAGCGAGGCGCAACTCGCTAAAGGTCTGCGCACGGTAAGCTGGCCGGCCCGTATCCAGAAGCTCACCGGCAGGCTGCGCGACGCCCTGTCGCCGTCGAGCGAGCTCTGGCTCGACGGCGCGCATAACGCCCATGGCGCCGCCGCGCTCGCGCGGTCGCTGGAGGAGATGAACGCCGCGCGTCCAAAGCCGCTGGTGCTGATCGTCGGCATGATGAACACCAGGCCGCCCGCCGATTTCCTCGAACAGTTCCGCCCGCTCGCCGCCAGGGTGCTGACCCTGACCATCCCGGGCGAGCCCAACGCCCACCCGGCGCAGTTCATCGCCGCAGAGGGCCGCCGCATTGGCCTCGACGCGCAATCATTCCGCAGCCTTGGCCCCGCACTACGCGCGGCTGCGGAAGTCAAAGGCGCCCGCGTGGTGATCTGCGGCTCGCTGTATCTGGGCGGCTATGTGCTGGCGAGAAACGGCACACCGCCGGACTAGAAGTCTGTCCCTCCCCTACGGCAAAGCCGTGGGGGAGGTGGCACGCGCAGCGTGACGGAGGGGGTGGCCCCAGCCACTTCAGCGTCGGCGCGAGCGGCCACCCCCTCCGTCGCTTCGCGCCACCTCCCCCAAGCGGCGCTTAGGGGAGGACCCGACTGCTCCCTCAATATCTTCCCTGCTCATCGCCCGCGAAGGGGTCGATCGGCGAGTGGGTGTTCCACTGTTGATTGCCCAGCAGCGCCTCGACTACGGCGCGCTGCATCGTCTCCGTCGTAGAGTAGGCATTGATATAGGTCGGCACGCGCGGCGCATCGTACAGATAGTACGGATAGCCGAACGAGATCATCAGCGTCGGAATATCGTTCCAGTAGCGCTGCATCGCCGTGCCGAAGAAGCCGGTGAGCTTCAGCCAGTCGAGGAAGATGCGGCCGCGCGTCAGCAGCGTCTCCTCGCCGAACAGGTACAGTACGAGATCGAAGGATTTGGGATCGACCTCGATGCCCTGCGCATACATCGTCACCTCGAAGCCGCGCGCCTTGAGCAGATCGGGCACGACGAAGGGCAGGGGGTGCGGGAAGAATGGGAACACGATGCCACCCGAAAATACCAGGACACGCTTGTGCTTGGCCGGATCGAGCGGCAGCAGCGCCTGCGTGTCCTTCACCAGCGTCGGCGCGCGCTTCGCGGCCGCCTCGGCGAAGGCGCGATTGGCGGCGTCGTCCGGCGCCGTGGCGGGGCCCGCCGGCCTGTGCAGGCCGAGCGCGGCCTTCATCGCGAGGATGCGCAGCACCGCGTCTTCGAGCCGCGCCGCACTCAACCGGCCATCGGCAAGGCCGTCGGCGATAAAGCGATAATCCTCGTCGGCATCGTCCGAGAACAGCATGACGTCACAGCCATTCTCGATCACTTCCGGCAGATAGTCGCGCCGGCTGGCCCAGGCGCCGAGCCCTGCCATCGGCGTTGCATCCGAAACGATCAGCCCGTTGAAGCCGAGTTTCTCGCGCAACAAAGTTTCGTTGAGCAGCTTGCTGATCGAGGCCGGCCGGTAGAGCTCGACGCCGGCGTCCGAATTGTGCTGGCGTACGAAGGCCGGCAGCGCGATATGCGCCGACATCACGCTCATCGCGCCCCTGGCGATGGCGGCGCGGTAGAGCCGGCCGAAATGCGCCTCCCACTGCTCCATGCCGAGCGGATTGACCGTGGTGACGAGGTGCTGGTCGCGATCGTCGAAACCTTCGCCCGGCCAGTGCTTGACCGCGACTGCAACGCCGTTCTGCTGGAACGCTTCCAGTTGCGCCAGCGCATGCCGCTCGATAGTGGACACATCGTTGCCGAAGCCGCGGGTGGCGACGATGGCGCTGCGCGGCGCCGCGTTGATGTCGAGCACCGGGGTGAACGACCAGTTGATGCCGACGGCGCGGGCCTCCTCCGCCATGATGCGGCTGACTTCGCGCGTCACCGCCACATCGTCGATTGCCGCCAGCGCCAGCGGATTTGGCAGCTCGGCGCCACCCGGCAGGCTCATCCGGCTGCCCTCGAGGTCGGACGACACCAGCAGCCGCACCGGCGCCGCGTCGTCGAAGCCCCGGATCACCGCGAGGTCGGCGGCACGGTCGGCGGTGGCGCCGCGCGTGATGCCGCCCGGCCGGAAAGCCTGGGCCTTCGCCACCATCGCCGGCTCGTTGTCGCCGATCCTGAGGTTGAACAACTGCCGGATGCGCTCGTCCGGCGTCAGCCGGGCAAACGTCTCGCGCACCCAGCGTACTGCCGCCGCATCGAGGTTGAACGGCGCGGCGGAAAGTTGGTCGTCTCGCAAGTCTCGCTCCCTTTTTGGGAGCAGCCTAGGCGAGCCGGCGTGATCCCGCTAGGCGAAGCTTTCGAGCCATTTGGTCAGCTGCGCCCGCGACGGCCCATAGCCGACCTTGATATCGACCGGCTGGCCGTCCTTGAACACGATCAGGGTCGGCATGGCGCGCACATTGTAGGTCACGACGGTGGACGGATTGGTCTCGACGTCGAGTTTGACGATCTTGACCTTGCCGTCGAGCTCGACCGACAGGTCGTCGAGGATGGGGTCCATAGCCTTGCAGGGCGGGCACCAGTCGGCCCAGAAATCGACCAGCACCGGCCCCTTGGCCTCCAGCACCTCGCGGCCGAAATCGGCATCCGAAACCAGCTGACCCATCATGCTCTCCATCGTTAACTGCCGATGGACGCTACGCCGAGTCGGAACCCGGGGGAAGGGACGGCTTTTCGCGCGGGCGCATGCCGTCGAAAATCCCGACCCCTTCCTCGCGCCTCTCGTCGGCATCCATCTCGGGCCAGCGCTTCATCCGCTCCTCGGCGCGCTCGGCCCAGTCATCGACCAGCTGTCCGAAGCTGATGAGGAAATCATGCATGATCGAGCGGTACTGCGCGTAGCGCTGGAACGGCGCCCGGCCGTCGCGATATTCGTCGCTGATGCGCGGGCCGACCGTGAGGATCGAGGCCTGGATGTCGGCGCGCACCTGCTTCAGCGTCGCGGCAAGGTCCGCATCGCTGCCGAACGGCGCGAAGATGATGCGCAGCATCGCCTCGAATTCGAGCAGCGGGCCGCGGCCGATCGGTTCGGCCAGCCAGCGGCGCAATTCCTCCCGGCCGGCATCGGTGATCGAGTAGAGCGTCCGCGGGCGCTTGCCGGTCATTTCCGTCGTGGCTTCTGCCAGCCCCGCCGCCACCAGCCGCTTGGGCTCGGCGTAGATCTGGCTCTCGACGCGCGGGAAGAAGAAATGGACGTTCCGCGTCATCTGCTGGGCGAGGTCGTACATCGTCCAGGGCTGCATCGCGAGGTGGCCGAGGATGGCGTAGGAAGTCGTCGTCAAGCCGGAGGCTGTCACTGTAAGATTCCTATTTACTCCGATCCGGAGTAATGTCACGCTCCAGATACTCCGGTTCGGAGCTTAATGGAGAGGGCCCATGAAGGAAACACCGACACTGCTACTTGTCCACGGCGCCTGGCATGGTCCGTGGTGCTGGGACAGGCTGATCCCCCAGCTGCACCGGCTGGGGCTCGATACCGCGACCGTCGCGCTGCCCTCGGTTGGCGATGATCCGGCGAGGCTCGGCGGTGTCGCCGACGATGCCCGCGCTATCGAGGCGGCGGCTGAGGCTATCCCGGGCGATGTGGTGGTCCTGGCGCATTCCTATGGCGGCATACCAGCCACCGAGGCACGGCTGCCCGATAATGTGAAGCACATCGTCTATCTCGGCGCCTTCCTGCCCGATATCGGCCAGAGCCTCGTGAACCTGCTGCCGCCGGGCCCGCTCCCGCCCTTCATCGAGGGACGCCCCGATGACACGACCGCCGTCATCCCGGAGCACGCGATGGCCGCCTTCTACGCCGATGTCGATCCGGCGACGGCGCAATGGGCCATCGGCCAGCTGCGTCCGCATAACGGCCTCTGCAACGTTACGCCGCTGACCTATGCATCCTGGCGCGAGCTCCCCTCGACCTACATCCTGCTGACCGAGGATTTCGCCTGTCCGACCATCGTGCAGCGCCAGACGCACCAGCGCTGCACCCGCACGATCGAGATGAGCGGCTGCCACTCGCCCTTCCTCAGCAAGCCCGCCGAACTGGCCGCGGTGCTCGCCGGCATCATCGCCGATGCCCGCCAGCCCGCCTAAGCCCGCCGACACGTCCGTGCGGATACAAAAACACCGCCGGGTTGCCCCGGCGGCGTTTTTGATTGCCTACAGAAGTCTGTCGCTTACGCGGCGTAGCTGGTGAGCCACTTGCTGAGACCGGCCTTCGGGGTGCCCGCGCCGATCTTCATGTCGACGGCTTCGCCGTCCTTATAGAGGATCATCGTGGGGATCGACCGAACGCCGTACTTCACCGTCGTCGAGGGGTTCTCGTCGACGTTCAGCTTGACGATCTTGACCTTGCCCTGCAGCTCGCCGGCGAGCTCCTCGAGCACCGGAGCGATGGCACGGCAGGGGCCGCACCATTCAGCCCAGAAGTCGACGAGCACGGGCTCTTTGGACGAAAGTACTTCCTCGCCGAAATTGGCGTCGGAAACATGCGTTGTCATGAGAGGAATTCCCTTTGGGATTTCGCCTTGGTTTCGAAGTGGCGGGTGTGTGATCCAAAAGCTAGGAAGAGTCCAGCGACGCTTCAACCGATATCACCCTATGGTGAAACTGGAAACCGCCTTCCGCAGTCTGTCCTGTGACAGATTCATGAACGATTCCAACGTTGTCCAGAGGATGGCCGCCCTCACCTCGGACCCCGGGAAAAGCTGGTGTGCAACCAGCGCATAGAGGCCCAGCTGGGCCAGATAAGCCTCCGGCACGCCCGCCTCGTCGCCCGGCACAGTTGCGTCGGACTTGAAGTCGACGATCAGCACCCGGCCGGGGTTCACCACCAGCCGGTCGATCCGGCCGGCCACGGTGATCGGCTGCCCGCTCCGCGTGCCCCGGGCCAGGATCGGCACCTCGCCGCGGCTGTCGGCGCCGAAGTACTGCGCCAGCTCCGGCCGGGTCAGGATCGACGCCGCCTTGGCGGCCACGCGCGCCCGATCCTGCGCAGGTGCGTCCGGCAGCAGCTCGGGCAGCGCCTTGGCCGTAACTGCGTCCCAGTCCCGCCGCTCGATCCGGCTCAGATGCTGCAGCAGCGCATGCAGCGCGATGCCCTCCTGGCGCGCCGCCTCCGGGTCGCGGGGATCGCGCAGGCGTTCCGCCGTCGTCTCCAGCGCCCGCTCTTCATCCGCGCCGCTTTCCGCAAAGGCCAGCGACGGCCGCACGATGCGGCGCAGCCGGGGTTTGCTGAGCTCCGGCAGGACCAGCGGCGCCGGTGCGTCGAAATCGAGCGACATCTGCGCCGGCGGCGCAGCAGGCGCGCGCTGGCGCGGATAGATCAGCGTTTCACTGCCATCGGCTTCGGCGACCACTTCGGCCTCCGGCCGCAGCGCCAGCTCGATCGCCTCATACCAGCTGCCTTCGGTCTTGCCGCGCTTGGTGAGCGAGCCGGTGACGTAGAGCTCGTCCTCGGCGCGCGTCATCGCCACATAGAGCTTGCGCCAGTACTCCGCCTTCTGCGCGATGTCGGCCTCGTCCTTGAGCTCGAGCGTTTCGTCGGCATGCGTCTCGCGGCTCGATGCGTGGAAGAAGAATGGCGGCTCCGCCCCCATATAGATGGCGCGCCGGTCGCGGCCGATCTCGGTGGTCGCCGCATCGGCGAGGATCACGATGGGCGCCTCGAGCCCCTTGGCACCGTGCACCGTCATCACCCGCACGCCGGCGCCGGCTTCGGCCAGCTCGCGCTTGATGATCACTTCGCGCGAGCGCAGCTCGGCCAGGAAGCCGATCAGCGAGGGCTGCGCCGATTGCTCATGCACCAGCGCCAGGTCGAGGAACTGCGCCACCACGTCATCGACTTCGGCCCCCAGCCGTTGGCGCAGCTTGCGCAACCCGCCTTCGGCGTAGAGCACGCTGGAATAGAATTCGAACGGTCGGTCGAAATCGAGCCGGCCGCGCCACTCGTGCAGCGTCCGGTACGCCGTGGCGACCGAGCCGGTCCGGCTTTCCCGCATCGCCGCCCAGAGGCTCGTCCGCTCCGGCCGCGGCTGCGCCAGCGCCATGAGGCCAGCCTCGCTTACATCGAACAGCGGCGAGCGCAGCAGTGCCGCGAGCTGCAGATCGTCGGCGGAGTTTGAGAGCACGTCGCCCAGCGCCATCAGGTCGAGCGCCGCGATATGCGTCGTCACCGCCAGCCGGTCGGCGCCCGGCGTCGGGATGCCCTCGCGCACCAGCGCCCGGATGATCTCGTGGAACAGCACGCTGCGCACCTGCACCAGGATCAGCACGTCATCGGCGCGCACCGGCCGGCCGCGCGCCCCGAGCGGACGGCGCGCCTCGATCCAGCCGCGGATCTGCCGGGCAATGCGCTCGGCCACCTGCCGGGCGGCGCTCTGCGTCTGCGCCTTGGGCGGCTCGGTCGGCCAGTTCTCGGGGTCGATCTCGTCTTCGAGTTCGCGGATCGGCGGCCACAGCGTGACGCTGCCGCCCTTGTCGTGCCGCGCCGTGGTGTGAACGAAATCGCTCTCCAGCACGCCGGCCCGGAGCGTCGATGCGGCGAATACCCGGTCTACCGCGCCCAGCACGTCGGGCAGGGTACGGAAACTGAAATGCAGTTTTACCGGCGTCACCTCGAACGATACCGAGCGGGCGGTGAACGAGACTTCGCGGCCGAGGCTGACGAACTCCTCGGGATCGGCGCCCTGGAACGAAAAGATCGACTGCTTCTGGTCGCCCACCACGAACAGCGTGCGCGGCCGGTCGGCGGCGCTGTCGCCGTGGAAGAACTCGGCGATCAGCGCCCGCACCACGTCCCACTGTTCGGGATTGGTGTCCTGGCCCTCATCGACCAGGATGTGGCTGATGCCGCTGTCGAGCTTGTAGCGCACCCAGGTGCCGCGCTCGTCGTCCTGCAGCAGGGCAGCGAGCCTTTCCACCAGGTCGTCGAAATCGAGCAGCGAGCGCGACCGCTTGGCCTGCTCGTAATGCGCCGAGATTGCAGCCACGATATCGAGCAGCGCGTCCGAGCGCTCCAGCAGCGTCGCCGCCGCGAGCCGGCGATAGAGCCGCTCGAGCCGCGCCGCCTCGTCGGTGAGCTTGGCGGCGATATCGGGGATCAGCACCGCGACGGCCTTCTTGAGCAGCGTCTTGCGCGCCGTATGCTCTGTCTGCGTCAGGAAGGCATCGAACAGCGCTTCCGCATCGGGCGCCTCGGGCTTGATCTCATACAGCCGGTCGACGAAATCGCTGCCGCCGGGTTCGGGCGGCGCCAGCGCGAAAATCTCGGCGTGCTCGGCGCGCGTCAACCCATAGCTTTCGGCAACCTCCGTGAGCACCGAGGCGATGCTGCCGACGCCCTCAATGATCCGCCGCAGCTGCAGCTTCGCCTCGTCCCTGCGCGCCAGCACGCGGCGCAGCGTGCGCTGTCGGTTGAGCGCCTCGGTGATCGCCGTCTCGATCTGGAAATCGGTCATCAGGCCGAACAGCGTCTCGACCGCATGGGTAAGCCCGGTGCCGCGCAGCCCCGCCGCCAGCACGCTCTCGCGCGCTTCGAGCAGCATCAGATCGCGCTGGTGGTCCTCGATGACGCTGAAGCTGAAGGGCACGTTCGCCTCGCGCGGGAAGCGGTGCAGCACGCTCTCGCAGAAGGCGTGGATGGTTTGAATCTTGAGCCCGCCCGGAGTCTCCAGCGCATGCGCGAACAGCGAGCGGGCGCGCAATGGCATGCCGGGCGTCGGCCGCGCCCCGGTGAGCTGCTCGATGTCGGCGCCGAGCTCCGCATCGCTCATCAGCGCCCAGCGCCCGAGCCGCTCGCCGACGCGGCTGCGCATCTCGGCCGCCGCCGCCTTGGTGTAGGTGAGGCAGAGGATTTCCTCCGGCCGCACCCCACCCAGCAGCAGGCGCAGCACGCGCGCCGTGAGCACATAGGTCTTGCCCGAGCCCGCATTGGCGGTGACCCACACCGACCGCGCCGGATCGGAGGCGCGGCGCTGCGCCTCGACGATGGTCGGCGGCATGGGGGAGAGCAGGCGACGCTCGCTCATGGGTCGTCCACCCCTGCGGTCAGCGTCCACTCGTCGGTGCGCGCCAGGTGGTCATACGGGCCTGGCCGCGGCTTGCGCCCAGTCGTGGGGCGCGGCCGGATGCGCGCATGCATCGGCAGATTGTCGTGGATCAGGAAGGCATCGACATGGCCCTGCGTGCGCTGCTCGATGGCATCGACCGCCTGCATCAGCGACATGCCCTTGCGCAGGCTGAACGGCTTGACCTGGAAGGCGGCCGGCCCGAGGCCGATCTTGATGTAGGTCAGCGCCGCGCTGTCGAGCGGCCGCACGTCCGGGAAGGCGCCGGCCCGCGCCATCGCGGCCTCGAGCAGCAGCTGCGGCGCGTCGAACGCCGTCATGTCCTTGGGCGCGGGTACGCCGCCGGTCTTGAAGTCGAGGATTTCCAGCAGCCCGTCGGTCCGCATGTCGATGCGGTCGGCCTTGCCCGATAGAACGAAGTTCTCCAGATGGTCCCAGCGCAGTTCGCCCTTGCTCTCGGCAGTGCGCGACGCGATGGTGAAATGCCGCGCCCGCTCCCAGGCGAGGAACTGGTCCGCGGCCAGCTCGAAGCGGCTGAGCCAGATATCACGGCGCTCGCCGATGGCATCGAGCCCCTCGAATTCCTTGCGGGCGAATGCCAGCATCGTCGCCGCCGCATCGGGTGCGGTAAAGCTAAGCCCCTCGCGCACGAACTGCTCGAACACGCTGTGGATCATCGTGCCGCGCTCGCGCGCGCTCGGCTCGCTGCCCAGCGGTTCCAGCGGCATGAGCCGCAGCACATGCCGCGCATAGATGTCGTAGGGCGAGCGCATCAGCGTCTCGACCTCGGTCACCGAGATGCGGCGTGGCCGCATCGATGCCGGTGGTTGCGGCAATGGCCGCTGCGCCGGCCGCGGGCGGCCGACATAGTCGATGGCCGTCGCCTGTTTGAGCCAGATGCTGCCGCGCTCGCGCAGCGCTTTGGCCGCATCGGGGCCGATGAAGGCATCGAGCCGCTGCACGAGGCGCGAGGGCAAAGCCGGCGACGTCCCCAGCCGCTCCGCATAGGCGATGACGACGTGCGCATTGCCGAGCGCCATCTCGAAATCATGCGCCGCCTGGCCTTGCCGGCGCTCCGGCGGCGCGAGGCCCACCGCGAGGCGCATGCCGCGGCTCAGCCACGGCCCGGGATCGGCCGGCGCCGGCCAGATGTCCTCGTTGACCCCGGCAAGGATCATCAGGTCCGGGTTCATCAGGCGCGCTTCGAGCTCGCCCCAGATGTGCACGTCGTCGCGCCTGCGCTCGCCCGGCGGCACGTCCTCGCCGCTCATCAGCGCCGCCAGCACCGCATCGAGATTGTCCGGTGCGAACGGCGCGCCGCCATCGTCGAGTGCGGTGAGCGCCGCCGCCCAGCGGCGGAACTCCATCAGGCCGGGCAGATCGTCGGCGCCCACCAGCGCATTGACCGCCGCCATCAGGCTTTTGACGAAGGCTTTGGCATCTATCGTTTCGCGCGCCAGCAGATCGCAGATCGGCTGGATGGCGAGGCCGAGATCGTTGAGGACAGCTTGAATGTCTTCGGCGTCGGTCAGCTCCAGTAAGCCGGCAAGACCCGGCTTGGGTCGGTTGCCACGCAGCTTCAGGTCGAGATAGTTCGCGGCTTTGCGTACATTGTCGCGCGACAGCCCCAGCACTACGGCCTTGTTTCGCAGTAGCGCCACGAGGTCGAGCGCCGCCCAGTTCTCAGTCGCGACTGTGAGCACCTGCCGCGTCAGTCGCCCGGCTGACGACTGGAAGAGCGGCGTTCCAGCCGGATCGTCGACCGCGATGCCGTGCCGCAGCAGCTCCGCCGCGATGCGCCGGGCCAGCATCTGGTCGCGCGTCACGATGCCGACGCTGCGGCCCCCCGCCACCGCGTGCCGCGCCGCCAGGGCCACGGCGCGCGCTTCGAGGTCGGCGTTGGGGGCGGCGATGATGCTCGCCCCCGCAAGCGCCGCATCCACCTCGCTTGCAACGGTGCTGCGCCGCGCCCCCCATTGCGTCGTCTCGTCCGCCAGCGCCAGCGCATGCCGCACAATGGTCGTTCGCGGCGCCTCGCCCGCCAGTTCCTCGACCTCGCCGATGCCGGCGCCCAGCGTGCGCAGCAGCCGGGCCAGCACGAATTGCGGATGGCCCTCGGTATTGGTGCCGTCGAGCAGCATTTCGTGCTGCTGTGCCGTGAGACTCGTATCGAGCCCCGGCAGCACCACCGCGCCGCGCGGCAGCGCCGCGATGGCCTTGAGCAGATTGGCGGTGGCGGGCAGCGAGCCCGTCGAGCCCGCCGCGATCACTGGCCGTTCACCATAGACCAGCGTCGCCGTCTCCGCCTGCCGCGCCAGCCGCGTATTGCGCGACGCCGCTTCGTCCACCTTGCCGAACGAGGCGAGGATCTTCGGCCAGGCCCCGAGCGCCGGCTCGAGGAATTTCAGCACGTCCTGCCAGTTGCCGGCGAGATCGCCCGCCAGTAGCGGATCGAGTCGCTTGAGGTCGCCGCCCTCGATTTCGAGATCGTCGATCAGCCGTCCCAGCGAATCCGCCAGCGACAGCAGCTCGGCCGCATTGGGCGGCGACGAATAGCCCTCGGCCGACAGCGCGAACTGCTTGACCAGCCGCGACAGGATCAGCCGCCGCTCCAGCAGCGATACCGCCTCGGGCGGCACCGGCATGTCGATGGGCGGCAGGAACAGCGCCTCCTCGCCATCTTCGCCACCGAGCGCCCTGATGTCGGGCAGTAGTGCCGCGCCACCGAGGCGCCGCGCGAACAGCTCCGCCAGCTGCAGCCGAGAGCGCCGCGTCGGCAGCACGATGGTGACGTCGCTCAGCCAGAACGGTCCGCTCCGATCCCAGCCATTGAGCAGCGTCCCGTCGAGCACGCGCGCGACGAGCAGCTCGAGGAACCGCGCATGCGGCGCAATCGTGTACAGCCCGCGCCGGCTCATCGGACGATCTCCGCCAGCCGTCCCTGACCATCGGCCGGGATGCTGAGCCGCACCAGCCAGCCGGGACGCGACAGAAGCTCAGGATTCCGCTCGGGCCACTCCACCACCACGATCGCCTCCGGCCGGTCGAACAGCCCCAGCTCGTCCATCTCGCGCGGCGAGCCCAGCCGGTAGAGATCGGCATGCAGGATCGGCGTGCCATTGGCCTCGTAAGGCTGCACCAGCGCGAAGCTCGGCGAGGGGACTTCCATCAGCGGATCGCCCACCAGCGTCCGGATAAGGGCTCGGGCCAGCGCGGTTTTTCCGGCGCCGAGCCCGCCTTCGAGCAGTACCAGCCCACCGGGCGCAAGCTCCCGCGCCAGCCGCGCTCCCAGCGCCGCCGTCGCTTCGTCATCGGGGAGAAAGACTCGCTCGGTGCCCATGCCCCGAGCGATAGCAGGCCTACTCCGCCGCCGTCGAGATCGCTGCGCTGAGCGGCAGGCTCACCACCACCCGGCTCCCCCGTGGCTCCCGCCGCTCGACGCTGATCGTGCCGCCATGCAGATTGACGAAACTGCGCACGATGGCGAGGCCGAGCCCGGCGCCACGCTGCCGGCCGGTGAGATTGTCGCCCCGATCGGTGAGCGCCGCGCGCATCTCTTCGGATTGTGCGCCCTCGTCCTCGACGGTGAACAGCATGCGGCCGCCGCGCGAGATCACCGTCAGCGTCACGAGCCCGCCGGGCTCGGAGAAGCGCGCGGCGGTCGAGAGCAGGTTGTAGAGCACCTGCACGATTCGCGTGCCGTCGGCGAGCAGCGGCGGCAGCACTTCGGGGATGTCGATCCTGAGGTTGAGCGGCTTCTCGCCCCCCACATCGAGGAAGGTGGCGGCGAGCCCGGCGCGGGCCTTCTCGATCAGCGCCGGCACGTCCTGCAGTTCGGGCCTGAGCTCGGCGATGCCGGCATCGACGGTAGCCAGGTCGAGGATGTTGTCGATCAGCACGCCCAGCGTCACGCTCGAGGCGCGGATATAGTCGGTGTACGCGCGCTGCCTGTCGTTGAGCTCACCCGCCGTTCCGGAGGCCAGCAGGTCGGCGAAGCCGATGATGTTGGTCAGCGGCGAGCGCAGCTCATACGAGACATTCTGCACGAACGCGTCCTTCAGCCGGTCGGCGGTGACCAGCGCTTCGTTGCGCTCGGTGAGCACGCGCTGGTACTGCGCGCTCTCGGTGACGTCGACGAACGTCATCATCGTCTGCCCGTCGGGCAGGCGGGTGATGGCGTAGTCGAGCATGCGCCCATCGGCCCGGGTGATGCGGCCCTGCTGGTCGGTGCGCGTCGGGTTGAGATCGACGATGCCGCGCTTGAGGTCGCGCCAGAGGCTCGCGCCATCCTCGGGCAAGGCACGGGCCACGGCCTCGATCACCTGGTCGATATGCGGATTGGCCTCGAGCAGATTGGTCGGCAGCTTCCACAGCGTCGACAGGCGCGGATTGCTGAGCGTCAGCCGACCATTGGTGCCGAACACCGCCACGCCTTCGGTGAGTGCGTTGAGGGTCGAGCGCTGTACGTCGAGCTGCGTGCGGTGCTGGCTCTTGAGCTTGAGCTGGTCGGTGATGTCCTCGAAGACATAGATCACCCCGCCATGCGGCCCGGCCGGCGCCGAGATCACCTGCACGGTGCGGCCATCGGGCAGATACCACGGGTCGCTCTCGCGCGGCTCCTTGAGCTGGTACGATTGCAGGTGCCGGGCGCGCCAGGCCTGGTAGTCGGGCTCGGCCGGCAGCATGCCGTCGGTCCGCAGCCGATCGAGGATGGCGCGCTCGTCCATGCCGGGCTTCAGCCATTTGGGATCGAGCCGCCACAGCGTCGCATAGGCACGATTGGATTGTACCAGCTCACGCCGCGCATTGAAGATGGCGATGGGCGTCGCCAGCGCGTCGATGATGGCGCTGAGATGGGCGAGCCCGTCCTCGGGCCGCGGCGCCGCGACCGGTGCGGCGGCGCGCGGCTTGAAATAGCCGGCGCGGCCGGCCGGCAGCACGACCTCGACGATCTCCATGCCGCTGGCTTCGGCGATCTCCTGCGGCGTGCCGGTCTTGCCCTTGCTGATCGCCTGGTAGGCGGCGTTGCCGAAGGCGACCTTCTTGCCTTCGCCATAGAGGAAAGCCGGATCGGGCAGCTGGCCCAGCGTCGCCTCGATATCGTCGGTGCGGCTGGGCAGCTTGGTGCCCGGCTGGTAGAGCGTCGGACGGATGCGCAGCGCCGCGCCGGCGCCGAGCGCCCAGCCCATGGTGCGCATCTGCCGGCCGTCGCGCGCCGACAGCAGCAGATCGAACGCCTGCCCGCCGCTGCGCAGATCCTTGACGCGGGCGCTCAGGGTCTGGGCGTCCATTTCGTTGAGCCAGGAGGCAAAGTCCAGCACTGCCTCGACGCGGCGCCCGGCCGGCAGCACCGCGGAGGCCGGGCCGAGGAATTTCGGTCCGGTGGCGCGGCCGGTCCAGGCGACGGTGATCTCGCCGGTGCCCGAGAGCAGGGCCTCGTATTCGTCGACCAGTGCGCGCAGGCTCGAGACCTGCTCGTTGGCGCGCTGTTCGGCGGCCTTGCCGTCACGGACGAGATTGCGGACCACGGCCGTGGCGAGCAGCGCGAAGGCGCCGGCACCGAGCGCGATCGCCAGCGGTACGGCGCCGACCAGCGACGACGAGTTCACGCCCTGCGCCAGGGTCGGTGCGGCGGTAAAGAGCGTCAGGGGAGCCGCGCCGCAAAGGGCGAATCCCAATCGTCTCCGGAATCCGTCCGGCCGCATCCAGTCACTCCGATAAATTGAACCCGCCACCCGCGTGCCCCAGCGGGGCAAGCCACTTCAATCGCCGGAAACGCTGGCGCCAACCATCTGCACTGGAGCGATGCTCCAGACCGCTGCCCCGCGTGCTCCCCGCCTTGCGGCTCACGCGAGGGCTGCCCCCGAATCACTCAACCATAGCGGTGTGGGGAGTCGCGAAAAAGAGTCCGCATGCTTGTGCACAGGCCACAAATCGCGCCGAGCGGGGATTGACCGCGGACCGAACAGTGAACGATTGGTTAACGCGGATTCGGTGTCCACAAGGGCGATGCGTAGTAACGCGGGGTGCGGGCGGCCCGTCCACTGCGTCATTCCCGCGAAGGCGGGAATCCAGGAGATGTTTCGGACGACTGTGAGCCCGGTCTGGATTCCCGCCTTCGCGGGAATGACGTTGCGGGGGTGGGGCCTCTGTGGTGACTGCGCCGTTTCAAAGAACTCTCCCCTGCTTGTTTGCGCTCTGGACTGATCGATCCGAAGGCGGCTCGATCAGCCAACCGCTGGGTGCAGGCGAGCGGAAGGTCCGGACGGCGAGGCGCCTCCGGGTTTGGCCTGCCGTGGCGCAAAGCTTCGCCACGGACGGAGAGCGCCGGGCGCCTCCGAATGTTTTAGCTAGGCGAGACGCCCAGCGCTTCTCCGCGCGGGATTTTGGGAACAGTCAGGCAGGGAGC
>JBEHYU010000066.1:0-19702 GCA_048498015.1 Pseudomonadota bacterium | reverse complement strand
CACCAGGGGGGAGGATGTCGGTGCTGACTGCCGGCATAGGTTTTGCCGCTTGCGCGATGTCATCCTCCCCCCTGGTGGGGGAGGATAGTGGAGCTTGGCGCCGGTGCGGTTGGCCGAGCGAGCCCGTTTGGGATCGCTCGGACAGGGCGACAAAAAGGCGCCCTAGCGGAACTTGGTGAGGGGGTCCTTGCTCTCAGTTGCGACGCGCCCTTCGCACCGTCGCTCAGTCGAACAACCCGGGCATCGCCGCTGGCGCCGGTCGCATTGGCGGCAACGGCATTGGCGGTCCGGGCGGCAATGTCGCTGGGCGGCGGGCCAGCACCGTGTATCGCCCTTCGCCGCGATGGCTGTAGACGAGCGCCAGGCTGTCGACATGGGCCGTGATCGGCGGCGTCAGCGGTGTGAGCGGGACGCGGATCGTATCGTAGAGCAAAGTGAGGTGCGGCTCCTTCGGCACGAAGGCGCGCGGGCGGATGCCGTGGCGGATCAGCGACAAAGTGAGGCGCCCCGCGAGGCTCATGGTTTCGGCGCGGCCCTCGGCGACCGGCAGCACCACGGGGCAGTCGGCATCCGGTTTCTTGTGGCCGGCCCAGCTCAGCAACTCGGTGAAGACGAGGTCGAACGGGGCGAACTCGATGTCCTCCGCGACGTCGCAGGCCAGCTCGATCTCATCCTCGTCGAGTTCGTCCGCGAAGCCATAGCCGAGCACGCTGATGTGGAACGTGTCGGTGGTGCGCATGCGGCCGGTGAGGCCATGCGCCTCGCGCTGCGCCGTGACCAGCCGCGCCGCCGGCGCCCAGAGCTGCGGCCCGAGCAGCAGGGCATAGAACAGCACGTCGCGCTCGGCGGCCGGTGGCGGCAAAGGCGGGCGGCCTTCGGTTTCGCTGAAAAGCTGGAGCTGCATCGGGTGAGGTCCTCGATGCACAAGGTTAGGCGCGGGGAGCGCGTTGAGCAAGAACAAAAAGAGAACATGTGAGGGTCGGCGCTTGGGGCCGCCCCTCCGTCGGCGCGTTTTTTTGCTCTGTCCGATCGATCCCAAACAGGCTCGCTCGGCCAACCGCTGGGATCGCGTGCCACATCCCCCAAGCTGCTTAGGGGGGGACCCGACTGCGGCTTCGCTTACCGGGCCGAGGTGTCGACATACGTCCGCGTGTAGCGGCCGCGCAGGCTGGTGAGGATTTCGTAGCCGATGGTGCCGGCGGGGTCGGCCTGGTCGTCGATGCTGACATGGGGGCCGAGGACCTCGACCATCTCGCCGGGGATGGGGATGTCGTTGCCGAGGTCGGTGATGTCGATCTCGGCCATGTCCATCGAGACGCGGCCCACGATGGGGACGACGCGGCCGCGGACATAAGCGCGGCCGCCCGCATGCTGGTTGGTGGCGCTGAGCGAGCGCAAAAACCCGTCGGCATAGCCGATGCCGATGATGGCGATGCGGCTGTCGCGGCTGAGCGTATAGGTCGCGCCATAGCCGACCGACTCGCCGGTCTTGCCTTCGCGGATCTGCAGGATCGGCGCTTCCAGCGTGACGACGGGAAGCATCGG
This sequence comes from Pseudomonadota bacterium, assembly GCA_048498015.1. Classification (GTDB taxonomy): domain Bacteria; phylum Pseudomonadota; class Alphaproteobacteria; order Rhizobiales; family Devosiaceae; genus Devosia_A. The sequence goes on along the minus strand of JBEHYU010000066.1, from coordinate 18,157 downwards.
GTTGCGGCGGCCATTGACGGCGCGGCCACCATAGAGCGCGATTCCAGGGCGGACCATCTGGAAGTGCGTGTCGCGGCTGTTCATGGTCGCGGCCGAATTGGCGAGCGAGGCCGGGATGCCGGGGAACTGCGCGATGACGGAGGTGAACAGCGCCAGTTGCGTGCGGTTCTTTTCGTGCAGCGGCTGGTCGGCGCAGGCGAGGTGGCTCATGATCATCTGCGGCGCGTAGCCGACTTCGTCGCACATGCGCTTGACGATCGAGGTTTCGCTGAGCCGGAAGCCGAGCCGGTTCATGCCGGTGTCGAAATGCAGCGCGGCGGGGAGGGCCTCGTTGCGGCCGAGGCAGGCGACGAGCCATTCCTCGAGCATCGGCAGCGAATTGAGCACCGGCATCAGCCGTTCGCCCACGAACAGCGGCGCGGCGCCCGGATAGAGGCCGTTGAGCACGAAGATGTAGGCGTCGGGCAAGGCGGCGCGGACCGCGAGGCCCTCGTCGGGCGTGGCGACGAAGAAGAATCGGGCGCCGGCCTGGAACAGCGCTTTAGAGGATTGCACGATGCCGGTGCCATAGGCATCCGCCTTGACGGCGGCGCCGGTGAGCGCCGGGGTCGAGACTTTGTCGAGCGCCTGCCAGTTGCGCATGATGGCGCCCAGATCGACCGTGAGGCGAGCGCCGTAGCCGGTGACGATGGCGGGCGCCTGCATCATTCCATTCTTTCCGGCATGTAGGCGTCGCGCGCCAAATTGCCGAAGCGCGTGTACTGCGCCTCGAAGGCGAGCTGCACGGTGCCCGTCGGGCCGTGGCGCTGCTTGCCGATGATCACCTCGGCGCGGCCATGGACGGCCTCCATGTCCTCCTGCCATTTGAGGTGCTCGGGCGTGCCCTCCTTGGGCTCCTTGTTCTTGAGGTAGTACTCTTCGCGATAGATGAAGAGCACCACGTCGGCGTCCTGCTCGATGGAGCCGGAGTCGCGGAGGTCGGCGAGCTGCGGATGCTTGTCGTCGCGCTGCTCGACGGCGCGGCTGAGCTGGGCGAGGCCGATGATAGGCACCTCGAGTTCCTTGGCCAGCGCCTTGAGCGTGGTGGTGATCTCGGTCAGCTCCTGCACGCGGTTCTCGTTGGCCTTGCGCGACGAGCCCGAGAGCAGCTGGATGTAGTCGATGATCAGCAAATCGAGGCCCTTCTGCCGCTTGAGGCGGCGGGCGCGGGCGGCGAGCTGGCTGATCGACAGGCCGCCGCTGTCGTCGATGTAGAGCGGCACCGTCGCCATCATGTTGGAGACGTCGACGAGGCGGTTGAACTGGCTCTCGTGGATGTTGCCGCGGCGGATGTCGGACGAGGAGATTTCCGACTGCTCGGAGAGAATACGCGTGGCGAGCTGCTCGGCGCTCATTTCGAGCGAGAAGAAGCCGACCTGACCGCCATTGACGGTCTTGCGGTGGCCGTCGGGCGTGATCTCGCCCTGCCAGGCGCGGGCCACGTTGAAGGCGATGTTGGTCCCGAGCGACGTCTTGCCCGAGCCGGGACGGCCGGCGAGGATGATGAGGTCGGACTTCTGCAGGCCGCCCATCATGCGGTCGAGATCGGACAGGCCCGTGGCCATGCCGCTGAGCGTCCCGTCGCGCTGATAGGCTTCGCCGGCCATCTTGATGGCTTCAGTGAGCGCTTCATTGAAGGGCTGGAAGCCGCCATTGTACTGGCCCTTCTCGGCGAGATCGAAGAGCTGCTTTTCGGCTTCCTCGATCTGCTTGGGGGCAGTGAGCTCGACGTCGGCGTCGTAGGCGGTCGCCGTCATGCCTTCGCCGATCTGGATCAGCGTGCGGCGCAGCGCCAGGTCGTAGATGGCCTGGCCATAATCGGGAGCGTTGATGACGGTGGTGGCTTCGGCCGCGAGGCGCGCGAGGTATTGCTGCATGCTGACTTCGGGCAGCAGCTGGTCGGGCAGGTAGGTCTTGACCGTGATCGGGTCGGCTTTCTTGCCGGCGCGCACGATCTTGCCGGTGATCTCGTAGATCTCGCGGTGCACCGGCTCGTAGAAATGCTCGGGCAACAGGAAATCGGAGACGCGGTAGAAGGCCTCGTTGTTGACGAGGATGGCGCCCAGCAGCGCCTGCTCCGCTTCCACATTGTGCGGCGCGAGGCGGAAGCTCTTTTCATCCGCCGGACGAATGCGCGCGACGTTCGAGTCGACCATGGTGTTTTGGATTCTCTGCCCCGTCCCTTAAGGGTTCATTAACTCAATGGCGGCGCCTCGCAAGCGCGCGTTCCACCCGGCGCCGATGCGCTTGTGCGCTTCCGATTTTAGCGTGGAAAACGTCGTAAGATTGTCATCATGGGCCGGCCCACCGCTTGCAGCCGAGCGTGTTCACCTACCCCGAGTCGGGGCGGCGCGGCACATCACACTTTGACGTCCGCCTCGAGCGCCGCGATGACCCGATGCAGCAGCTCGAAGAAGCTTTTGCGTTCGGCCGCGCTGAGGGGGGCGAACGCGGCTTCGTTGACGGCCAGCGCCGCCTCCATCGCCTCGCCGGCGCGCTTCCTGCCCAGCTTGCTGAGGCCGACGCGCGAGCTGCGGCGATCGTCGGGATCGGGCGTGCGGGCGATGAGGCCGTCGCGCTCCATGCGGCCCAGCGTGTTGGCCATGGTGGGCTGCTCGACGGCGGCGATACGGGCGAGCTCGGTCTGGGTGTGCGCGGCGCCATCGATCAGTGCCAGGAACACCGGCATCTGCCCGGCGCTGCCATTGGCCAGCCGGCGATCCAGCGCGCGGATGAACAGCCGCGCCGCACGGTTGGTCACGTAGCCGCCGGAGGTGTTGCGATCGTAGCTGTCATCCATAGCTTGCTATCCAATTCCATAGTGTGCTATGTAAATCCGCAGACGGTGCTGACGCAAGGAGATTTCCGATGCCTACCAAGAGCACACCGACGCGCTATGGCAGCGTCGCCATCACCATCCACTGGCTGAGCGCGCTCTGCGTGATCCTCGCCTTCGCAGCGGGCTTCGTGGTCGCCAACGTCGCGCCGCCGGCGCAGCAGGGACCGATCCTGATCGCCCACGTCACGCTGGGGCTGATCGTGTTCGCGCTGACGCTGCTCCGGATCGTCTGGTGGTGGGTGGCCGACAAGCATCCGGCGGCACCGGCCGGCGAGCCGCGCGTGCAGACTTTTGCGGCGCAGGCGGTGCATGTCGGGCTTTATGTGCTGCTGGTGCTGATGGGAACGAGCGGCATCGTCACGGTGGTCCTGTCGGGCGCGATCCCGGCGGTGCTGAGCGGCGCGCCGGTGCCCGATTTGTCGGAGCTGATCCCGCGCGTCGCGCACGGCATCATGAGCAAGATCCTGCTGGTGCTGTTCGTCGGCCATGTCGGCGCGGCGCTGTGGCACCAGTTCGTGCGGCACGACCGGCTTTTGGCGCGGATGGGGCTGGGGCGGGCCTAGCCCCTGAGCTCGATCAGGACCGGCAATCGCGCCAGGATCGCGCGGCATTGCCGGATGATCGGCACAAGCTCCGTCTGGTCGCCGCGGAAGCTGAACCGGTGCGACTGCTCGATGCCGTGATGATCGGGCAGCATTTCGACGTCGATGGTCAGATGGCCCAGCGCGTCCATCTCGATCTTCACTACGAGGCCGAAATCGGTGCCATCGAGCCAGGCCGTGCCGGACAGGGTGTCGTAAAGCTTCTGCGCACTCTCAACGAAGCCGAGAAGGTTGCGGCTGGGGATGCTGCCGCTGAGTTCGACGCGCGCGCCGCGGGCTATGGCGACGGCGTGGCACAGGTTTTCTTCAGCGTCCCACGGGTCCGCCGCATCGGGAAGCGAGCGCCCGGTGACCCAGATCGACAGCTTCCCGATGACGAGATGGGGTTCGCCGTCCACTAGGCGTCCTCGCTGGCGCCGCGTTTGTCGACATAATCTTCGACGTCCTCGGCCGTGATGGTGCCGAGGTCCTTGCAGCGGTCGAATTCGGCCTGCACGGCCTTGCGGGTCTCGCCGCTGAGCGCGCTTTCGTCGCCGAGCAGCCGGTCGAGCATCTGGATGCAGCGGGCTTCGTCCTTGCCGAAGCCATTCCAGGCATCCCACGAGGCAATGGCGATGCCGCCCAGCACGGCGACGCAGCCAACGACAACGGTCGCCTGGACCCAGAGCGGGGCCATGCGGCGGCCCTCAGGCCTGGGCACCATCCCCTTCATCGCATGGCTCCGGTGAGACTCGATTGGGACAGGGAAGCCAATCTTTGCCGCTCGCGCAAGCGGCCACCCCCTCCGTCATAGCTCTTTTGCGCTCTGTCCGAACGACCCCGAACGGGCTCGTTCGGCCAACCGCCGAGGTCGCGCGCCACCTCCCCCAAGCAGTGCTTAGGGGAGGACCCGACTGCGAAACCCGGGAAACGAAAAGGCCGGGATCGCTCCCGGCCTTTGTGACAACCAGCGCTGTGGCTGCGCTTATTCTTCGTCGCCATAGGCATCCGCGGCGGCGGAGCCGACTTCGGCCTGGCCGGCGGCGAAAGCCTCGGCGGCTTCGTCGTCAAAGGTCTGGACGGTGAGGTCCTCGCCCTTGGCCTGGCGCTCGGCTTCGTCGTCCGAACGGGCGACGTTGACGTTGACCGTGACCGAGACTTCGGCGTGGAGGTGCAGCGGCACCACGTGGAGGCCGACCGTCTTGATCGGATCGGCGAGATCGACCTGGCTGCGGGCGACGGTGTAGCCGTCGTTCGACAGGGCCTCGGCGACGTCGCGCGAGCTGACCGAGCCGTAAAGCTGACCGGTCTCGCCCGCCTGGCGGATGATGACCACGGTCTTGCCGTTGAGGCCCGACGCGATACCGGCGGCCGCTTCGCGGCGATCGGCGTTGCGCTTCTCGATGACGGTGCGCTCGGCCTCGAACTTCTTGCGGTTGGCTTCGGTGGCGCGGAGCGCCTTGTGCTGCGGCAGGAGGAAGTTGCGGGCGTAGCCGTCCTTGACGGTGACTTCGTCGCCGATGTGGCCGGACTTGCCGACGCGCTCGAGCAGAATGACTTTCATGGGATGTACCTCTGTGCTGTCCCGGCGCGACGGCCGGTTAGGGGTGGCGGACCATCCGCCACCTCAACGTTCGGGAGGGCGAGTTGGCGCGCCTATTCAGCGCCGACCGCCAAGTTGGGTCTTACGAGACCGCGTAGGGCATGATGCCGATGAAGCGGGCGCGCTTGATCGCCTGGGCGAGGATGCGCTGCTTCAGGGCGGAGACGGCCGTGATGCGGGACGGCACGATCTTGCCGCGCTCGGAGACGTAGCGCTGCAGGAGGCGGACATCCTTGTAGTCGATCTTGGGCGCGTTCGGGCCCGAGAACGGGCAGGTCTTCCGGCGGCGCTGGAACGGACGGCGCGACTGCGAGGTGGTGAGGTCTTTGATGGCCATTTGTCAGCTATCCTTCGAATTAGAACCGGCGGGGCGGGCGGGAGTCGCGGTCGCCGCGCGGGCCACCACCGAAACCACCGCGATCCGGACGGCCGCCGCCCGGGCGATCCGAACGCTCGTCGTCGCGATCGCGCTTCTGCAGCATGGCCGACGGGCCTTCCTCGAGCTCGTCGACGCGCACGGTCATGAAGCGCAGGATGTCTTCATTGATGCGCATCTGGCGCTCCATCTCGGCCACGGCCGGAGCCGGAGCGTCGATGTTGAGCAGGCTGTAATGGGCCTTGCGGTTCTTCTTGATGCGGTAGGAGAGGGACTTGAGGCCCCAATATTCGTTCTTGGTCACCTTGCCGCCGCCCTGGGTCAGGACTTCGGTCAGGTTGTTGGTCATCTCTTCGACCTGCTGGGGCGAAACGTCCTGGCGGGCGAGATAGATATGCTCGTAGAGGGGCATGAAGCGCCTTCCTTCTGGTTCAACACGTGCATCGCTGGCGCGGAGCCCCTCTGAAGCCCGGAAAGGCGACAAAGCAGTCTTGCAAAGAGCGGGAACACGGGAGGCCGGGTTTTCACCCTACTGGCAATAGGCCAGCCCTCCGTTCAGCCCCCGGCCGAACGAATGCGAGGGCGATGTAGGGGAAAACGGCGGGGAAGGCAAGCGATTGCGCTGTTTTTCGCCGCCGCATAAAAACCGCTGTCCGGGGGAGTTGGTAAAATTTTCGTTAGCGGTGTCGCGGTCATCATTCCGGCGTTCAATTCCGCCGCCACGCTGGCCGAAACGCTCGAGAGCGTGATCGCCCAGACCCTGCCGCCCGCCGAGATCGTGGTGGTGGACGACGGCTCGTCGGACGACACGGCCAGCCTGGCAAGGAGCTTTGTGGGACGCCTGCCGCAGCTCAAGGTCATCTCGATACCCAATGGCGGCGTCAGCCGGGCCCGCAATACCGCCATCGCCGCCTCCAGCGCCGAGATCATCGCCACGCTCGATGCGGACGATGTCTGGCATCCGACCTACCTCGCCAAGATGGTCGCCAAATTGCGCGAGAGCGGTGAGCAGACGGCCTTCGTCTACAGCTATTTCCGCAAGATCGACACGAAGTCCGAAATCATTCGCCGGACGATCACCTATCCGGTCGATGGCTGGGGCTTCTATCAGCTGCTCGACACCAACTACGTGGCCAACGGGTCGAACGCCATTTACTGGCGGCGGCTGGTCGAGGCGGTGGGCGGCTACGATACCGGCCAGGTGGGCAGCGAGGATATCCTGCTGCAATTGCTGCTGGCCTGGCGGGCGCCGGTGCGGATTGTGCCCGAATATCTCGTCGGCTACCGGACGGTCGAAACCTCGCTCAGCAAGCGCTGGCGGGCCATGGCCGATGCGGGCGTGCGGATGATCGGGGTTCTGGCCGAGAAGCTGCCGGCGGTGCGCAAGGATCAGCTTCGGCTGGCCCGGGCCGCCCGCCACTACAGCATCGCCACTACGGTGCGGCGCGAGGGGGTCGGCACGCCCACCGACATCGTCTGGCACAGCGTCGTGGCCCTGGCGTATGGCCCGCGGCGGGTCGGCCTATGGGAGTTGCGCCGCCACGCCGCCGCGCCCCCCAATCCGGCCGTGCGGCATTTCCCGCTGCTGGGTCGATCCTTCTATGAAGTCGACCCTGCGGAAGGTGCGATCCGCGGACTCTCGCAACCCAGCAAGCGGATTTTGCGGATCTGCGCGCGCCATGACCGCGCGCACGGCGTATTGATGACGCGGGGCCTTGCGGCGGGGACGGCCCCGGATCAGACCATCGCCGTTTCCGAGCTGAGCGAGTGAAGTGATGCCGATGCCGACTTTGCCGACCCGTGCCGATGTCCTCGCCGCCGAGGCCCTCATTCGCCCTTACGTGCGCCAGACGCCGGTGATCGAGGTGGCGGCGGCGGATTTTGGGCATTCGGGCGGGCCGGCCAGCCTCAAGCTCGAATTCCTCCAGCATTCGGGGACGTTCAAGGCCCGCGGGGCGTTCACGAACCTGTTGCGGCGCGACGGGGCGCGCAACGGCGTGGTGGCGGCGTCCGGGGGCAATCACGGGGCGGCGGTGGCGTTCGCGGCGCGCCAGCTGGGGATCAAGGCGCACATCTTTGTGCCGTCGATCTCGTCGCCGGCCAAGATTGCCCGCATCCGGGCCTATGGCGCCGAAATCGTCGTTGGCGGCGACGCCTTTGCGCAGGCTTATGAGGCCAGCCACGCCTTTGCGGCCGAGCGCGGACTGATCGAGGTGCATCCCTACGACCAGTTCGAGACGCTGGCCGGGCAGGGCACGGTGGCCGAGGAGTGGCGGCGGCAGGCGCCGGAGGTTTCGACGATGCTCGTCGCGGTCGGTGGCGGCGGGCTGATTGGCGGCATGGCGGCATCCAATGCCGGCGCGGTGAAGCTGATCGGCGTCGAACCGGAGAATGCGCCGACGCTGAGCCGCGCGCTGGCGGCCGGCGAGCCGGTGGACGTGCCGGTGAGCGGCGTGGCGGCGGACAGCCTCGGGGCGCGGCGGATCGGCGAGATCGTGCTGCCGCTGGCGAAATCCTACGTCGAGCGCGTGGTGCTGGTTTCCGACGCGGAGATCGTGGCGGCGCAAAAGGCGATCTGGGACGTGCTGCGCATCGTGGCGGAGCCGGGCGGGGCGGCGGCGATGGCGGCGCTGCTCAGTGGCAAGTACATGCCGGCGCCTGGCGAAAAGGTCGGCGTGCTGCTGTGCGGCGCCAACACGACGGCGGTGAAGTTCGATTAGGCTTGCTTGACTCGGCGGCACCACTCCGGCACACGCCGCCGACTTGTAGCCGGGCGCGGCGGCTCCTAGGCTGACTCAAAACATGAGGGACGAGGACTATGGCCAAGCGGGCATTCACCTTTCCGGGGCAGGGCAGCCAGGCCGTCGGCATGGGCAAGGAATTGTCCGAGGCTTTTGCGGAAGCTAGGGCGGTCTTTGCGGAGGTCGATGACGCGCTCGGCCAGAAGCTCAGCGCCATCATGTTCGAGGGGCCGGACGAGACGCTGCGGCTGACCGAGAATGCCCAGCCGGCGCTGATGGCCGTGTCGATGGCGGTGATCCGCGTGCTCGAGGCCAAGGGCGTGTCGGTCAAGGGCGCGGCGGCCTTTGTCGCCGGCCACTCGCTCGGTGAATATTCGGCGCTCTGCGCGGCGGGCGTGTTCTCGCTGGCCGATACGGCGCGGCTGCTGAAGACCCGCGGCCAGGCGATGCAGCAGGCCGTGCCGGTCGGGCAGGGCGCCATGGCGGCGATCCTCGGGCTCGATCTCGAGACGGTGCTGCGCGCGGTGAACGATGCCGAGGACGGCGAAGTCTGCGGCGTCGCCAATGACAATGCGCCGGGCCAGGTGGTGATCTCCGGCCATGTCGGCGCGGTGAACCGGGCGATCGAGCTGCTCAAGGCCGCTGGCGCCAAGCGCGCGCTGCCGCTGCCGGTGAGCGCGCCGTTCCATTGCGCGCTGATGCGGCCGGCGGCCGATGCCATGGAACACGCGCTGGGCCAGGTGACGATGAACGCGCCCGCGGTGCCGGTGGTGGTCAATGTGCTGGCGCGGCCGACCTCCGATCCGGCGGCGATCCGGCAGCATCTGGTCGAGCAGGTCACCGGCATGGTGCGCTGGACCGAGAGCGTGCAGTGGCTGGCGGGCGAAGGTGGCGTGACCGAGCTTTATGAGCTCGGGACGGGCAAGGTGCTGACCGGTCTCGCCAAGCGCATCGCGCCCGATGTGGCGGCGAGCGCGATCAACACGCCGGCCGATATCGATGCGGCGGTCGCCGCGCTCGGTCAATGACGAAGAAGCTGACCATCACCAGCCGAGATCGAGCGCTAGACGTCGTGATCGAACCGCTCGGAGAGGTTTTTTCGATGCCGGCCAATTCGGCGATGGATGTGACGCTTGAGGGCGATGGAGAATTCGACGAGCACCTCGAGATCAATTTTGGGAATGACCATCTGGTTTTCTGGGTCTTCGGCAAAAATCTCGACATTCCCAAAAAACAAGTTGAAGTGCGGGAAAGTGAGACTTTCCTGAACAAAGAGAAAGAGCCGCCAAATGTTTGATCTTACGGGCAAACGTGCCCTCGTCACCGGCGCCTCGGGCGGCATTGGGCGGGAGATTGCCAAGGCACTGGCGAAGGCGGGTGCGTCCGTGGCGCTCTCGGGCACGCGGGTTGCGGCGCTGGAAGAAACGGCGGCGGCGATTGGCTCGGGGAACCATCCGATCCTGCCGTGCAATCTTGGGAACACCGACGAGGTCGACAAGCTGGTGCCGGCGGCGGAAGCCGCGCTCGGCGGGCTCGATATCCTCGTCAACAATGCCGGCATGACGCGCGACAATCTCTTCATGCGCATGAAGAACGAGGAGTGGGATGAGGTGCTGGCGGTCAATCTCACCGCGGCGTTCCATCTGACCCGCGCGGTGCTGCGCGGGATGATGAAGCAGCGTTTTGGCCGCATCATCTCGATCACCTCGGTGGTCGGCGTCGCCGGCAATCCGGGGCAGGGCAATTATGCCGCGTCCAAGGCCGGGCTGATCGGCATGTCCAAATCGCTGGCGCAGGAAGTCGCGTCGCGCAACATCACGGTCAACACCGTGGCGCCCGGCTTCATCGGCTCGGCCATGACGGACGAGCTCAACGACAAGCAGCGCGAGACGATCCTCACGAAAATCCCGGCCGGCCGGCTCGGAACCGCCGAGGAAGTCGCCGGTTGTACGGTATTCCTCGCGTCGGACGCCGCCGCGTACATCACCGGCCATACGCTCAACGTGAATGGCGGCATGCTGATGATCTGACGCCGGTTTTTGCATCCCCCGCCTTGCGCGGCCGGAATATGGTCAAAGCCGGATGAGTATGTTAGTTGCCGCCCCTGATTTAGAGGGACACGGCTCACTTGCGGGCTTTGTGAAGCCCGCCTAAAGTCGCGCCGGGCAAGACAGTCTCTGCGCTCGCGCGCGGCAAGAACGAACCGAACCAGACTGCGAAAAGGGAAGTCAAAATATGAGCGATATCGCTGACCGCGTCCGCAAGATCGTTGTGGAACACCTCAACGTCGATGCCGACAAGGTCGTCGACAAGGCCAGCTTCATCGACGATCTGGGCGCGGATTCGCTCGATCAGGTCGAGCTGGTGATGGCGTTCGAGGAAGAATTCTCGGTCGAGATTCCCGACGACGCCGCCGAGTCGATCCAGACCTTCGGCGATGCCGTCAGCTACCTCACCAAGGCCGTCGGCTAAGTCGACGGACGGGACCCGATGGAACTGCGCCGCGTCGTCGTAACGGGGCTGGGGGCGGTAACCCCCCTCGGATGCGGCGTAGAGACCACCTGGGCCAATATTCTCGCCTCCAGGAGCGGGGCGAAGCGCATCGACGACTTCAAGGTCGATGACATCACCTGCCAGATCGCCCACCGCATTCCGCTCGGCTCGCTCGACGAGGGCAAGTTCAGTCCGGATGACTGGATGGACTCCAAGGAGCAGCGCAAGGTCGACCCGTTCATCATGTTCGGGATGGCTGCCGCGACGATGGCGATCGCCGATGCGGGCGTCGAGCCCAAGACCAGGGATGAGGCCGAGCGCACGGGCGTGCTGATCGGCTCGGGCATTGGCGGCGTCGGCGGCATCTACGAAACCTCGCTGCTGCTCGAAGAGAAGGGGCCGCGCCGCGTCAGCCCGTTCTTCATCCCCGGCCGCATCATCAACATGGTGTCGGGCTATGTCTCGATCCGCTTCGGCCTCAAGGGCCCGAACCACTCGGTGGTGACGGCCTGCTCGACCGGCGCGCACGCCATCGGCGACAGCTGGCGCATCATCGCCATGGGCGACGCCGACGTGATGGTGGCGGGCGGGGCGGAATCCCCGGTCAACCGCATCTCGATGGCCGGCTTCGCGGCCTGCCGGGCACTTTCCACTGGCTTCAACGACCGCCCGACCGAGGCGTCGCGCCCCTATGACAAGGACCGCGACGGCTTCGTGATGGGCGAGGGCGCGGCGGTGCTGGTGCTGGAAGAATACGAGCACGCCAAGGCGCGCGGCGCGAAGATCTATGGCGAGGTGGTCGGCTACGGCATGTCCGGCGACGCCTACCACATCACCGCACCGTCCGAGGACGGCGATGGCGGCTATCGCTGCATGCAGATGGCGCTCAAGCGCGCCGGCATCGCGGCCGCCGACATCGACTACATCAACGCCCACGGTACCTCGACGCCGCTCGGCGACGAGATCGAGCTGGGCGCGGTGACGCGGCTGCTCGGCGATGCGGCGAGCAAGGCCGCGATGTCCTCGACCAAATCCGCCATCGGCCATCTGCTCGGGGCCGCGGGCTCGATCGAAGCGATCTTTTCTCTGCTGGCCATGCGCGACAGCATCGCGCCACCGACGCTGAATTTGGATAATCCCTCGGTCGCGAGCGTGATCAACCTGGTGCCCAAGGTGCCGGTGAAAAAGCAGATCGACGTGGCGCTGTCGAACTCGTTCGGGTTCGGCGGGACCAATGCGTCGCTGATCTTCCGCAAAGTCGCGTAACACCCACCGGCCGTGTTATGCTGGCGGCATGACCAAGCTCGCAGAATTGAAGCGCCGGCTGTTGGCTGATCCGCGCGTAGCCGCAGCCTATGCTGAGGCGGATCGAGAATATTCGGTCCTCGAGGAGCGCTGGCATGAGGCTCGGTCCAAGCCCAGCCTCGCGCCCACTGAGAGCAAACACCCCCTCACCAAGCTTCGCTAGGCCTGCGGCCAAGCTTCGCTATCCTCCCCCACCAGGGGGGAGGATGTCCGTGCTGACTTCGCACCTTGCGCGATGTCATTCTCCCCCCTGGTGGGGGAGAAAGTGAGCCTTGGGTTTGGCACTTCGCCAAACCCTTAGGCGAGCAAGTGAGGGGGTTCTTGGCTTCAGTCCTGTCTTCTGTTGACCGCTAGTCCCTCAACCCCGAATTCCCCAAGCTTGCGCTGCACTTGCGTCCTTGTTTTGCCTGCATCGTTGGGGCAAATGGCTGCGACGGGGGCTTTGACGCAACGAGGGATTGATGGCGGATCGCAAGCGCAGGCGGAAGCGCAGCAGCGCGGTGGTGCTGCTCAACGGCGTGCTGACGCTGCTGATCCTGGGGCTCGTCGTGGTGGCGGGAGCGGTCGTGTATGGGCTGCACCTGTTCTACGAGGAGGGGCCCAAGACCGAGGCGGCGGCGCTGCTGGTCGATCGCGGCGGCACTCTGAGCACCGTGGGCGGCGATCTGGTCTCGCAGGGCTTTACCGGCGACAACCCGTTGCAGCCCTTCGTGCTGCAGATCGCCAACAAGCTGATGGGCGACAAGAGCCGCTCGATGAAGCCGGGCCAGTATCTGATCCCGGCGCATGCCTCGCTGGCCGACATCCTCAAGATCGTCACCGAGACGGCGCCGCAGGAGTTCTTCATCAACGTCATCCCCGGCGAGACCTCGTGGCAGGTGGCGCAGGCGCTCAACGACCCCGGCCAGAGCCTCAGCGGTGACAAGGTGAACGCGCCGATCGAGGGCACGCTGCTCGCCGTCCGCCATGACTTCTTCCCCGGCGATACCAGGGCGTCGGTCGTGGGTGCGATGCAGAAGCTGATGGACGACAAGGTCGCCTCGATCTGGGCCGGCCACGATCCGGCGATCGACGACGTGATCAAGTCGCCCGACGACATGGTCACGATGGCCTCGCTGGTCGAGAAGGAGACCGGCATCGGCTCCGAGCGGCCGCAGGTGGCTTCCGTGTTCATCAACCGGCTGCGCAAGCACATGCGGCTGCAGACCGACCCCTCGGTGATCTATGGCATTACGCTGGGGCGCGACAAGCTGGATCGCGGCCTGACCACCGCCGACCTCAAGGCCAAGACGCCGTACAACACCTACCAGATCGACGGGCTGCCGCCGGGGCCGATCGCCAATCCCGGCGAAGACGCCCTCAACGCGGTGGCGCATCCGGCCAAGACGAGCTTCCTCTATTTCGTCGCCAAATCCGCCGATCCGGCGGCGGGGCACTACTTCGCCTCCACCTACGCCGAGCACCGCAAGAACGTGGCCAAATACCGGGCCGCGGTAAAGCAGGGCGAGGCCGACGACGCCAAGGACCAGCTCGAGCAGGAGCAGGCGTCGGAAGCCGGAGACACCACGCAATAAAGCGTGTATCGGGACCGGTCATGCAGAACGCTCTTTCCAGCATGACCGGCTACGCCCGCGCCCAGGGCGCCATGCCCGGCATCGGCTTTTCGGTCGAGATCAAATCGGTCAATGCGCGCGGACTCGATATCCGCATGCGCATGACGCCCGGCTACGACGCGCTCGAAGCCGAGATCCGGCGGCGCATCAACAAGGCGCTGGCGCGCGGCTCGGTGACGGTGAACCTCAATATCGAGCGCGCCGGCGAGGGGGGGCGCGTGCTGGTCAACCGGCAGGCGCTGGAGGCCGTGCTGGCGGCGGTCGAAGAGCTCGACAACACGCTGCCGGGCATTGGCCGGCCGACCGCCGACGGTATTCTCGGCCTCAAGGGCGTGCTGGAGCAGCACGACGCGCCGCTCGATCCGGGCGCCGAAGAGTCGCTGCACGAGGCCATCTATGCCGCGGTCGATACGGCGCTCGACGATCTGCGCGCCGCGCGGCGGGGCGAGGGCGTGCATCTGGGGCAAATACTGACCGGGCAGGTGGACGAGATCGCCCGGCTGCGCGACCTGGCGGAAGCGCATCCGGGGCGGAGCCGCGAGGTGATCCTCGGCCGGCTGCGCGAGCAGATCGCCGAACTGGCGGCATCGTCGAGCGGCCTCAGCGAGGAGCGGCTGGCGCAGGAAGCGCTGGTGCTGGCCACCAAGGCCGACATCCGCGAAGAGCTCGACCGGCTGCGGGCGCATATCGCCTCGGCCCGGCAATTGCTGCGCGACGGCGGGCCGGCGGGACGCAAGCTCGACTTCCTGTCACAGGAATTTAACCGCGAGGCCAATACCCTGTGCAGCAAATCCAACGCCGTGGAGCTGACGGCGATCGGGCTGGACCTCAAGGCCGTGATCGACCAGTTCCGCGAGCAGGTGCAGAATCTGGAGTAGCTGGTGGCGACCGAGTTTCTCCGCCGTGGGATCATGCTGGTCCTTGCCTCGCCATCCGGGGCGGGCAAGTCCTCGATCACGCGAACGCTGTTCGGACAGGACCCGCACATCGCGCTGTCGGTGTCGGTGACCACGAGGGCGCGCCGCACCGACGAGGTCGAGGGCAAGCACTACTATTTTCGGACCGTCAAGGAGTTCGAGGCGATGCGCGCCAATGGCGAGCTGCTCGAATGGGCCAAGGTGCACGACAATTTCTACGGCACGCCGCGCGCCCATGTCGAAGAGCAGCTGGCCGCCGGGAACGACATTCTATTCGACATCGACTACCAGGGCACGCTGCAGCTCTATGAGAAATGCCGGCCCGACATGGTGACGGTGTTCATCCTGCCGCCCTCGATCAAGGAACTGAAGTCGCGCCTCGAACGTCGCGCGCAGGATTCCGCCGGTACGATCGACAAGCGGCTGAGAAATGCCAAGGTCGAGATGGCGCACTACAAGGAATACGACTTCGTGCTGGTCAACGATGACCTCGAGGACTCGACCCAGAAGGTCCGCACGATACTCGCCTCGGCTCGCCTGAAGCGCGAGCGCGTCCGCGACCTCGACGGGTTCGTGAAGGATCTGCAGGATCAGATCGACAGCATTTAGCTGTCGGATTTCCGCAAACGGGATTGGCTAGGTGCCCTCGTGCGCTGTCCGCAGGGCTCGGGCCATTTGCAGGAACGCTGCTACCGGCAAGGTCTCCGCTCGCTCGTCGCCCTTGAGGCCGGCGGCGGCCAATAGCGGCTCAACTGGAACGCCGGTCGACTTCAGGCTCTGGCGGACCATTTTGCGGCGCTGGCCGAAGGCAGCGCGGGTGATGGCTTCGAGGTCGCGGACCGACGGGGTAGGCTCGACGGGCCTGGGCACCAGATGCACGACGGCGGAGGTGACGTTCGGTGGTGGCGTGAAATTTTCGCGGCCGACATTGAACGCGATGCGGGCCTCGGTGCGCCAGCCGCAGAGGACGCCGAGCCGGCCATACTGGTCGTCATTGGGTTTGGCGACGATGCGCTCGGCGACTTCGCGCTGGAACATCAGGGTGAGGCTCTGGAAGAAGGGCGGCCAGGGATCGACCGTCAGCCAACGGATGAGCAACTCAGTGCCGATATTGTAGGGCAGGTTCGCGACGATCCTGGTCGGGCCGTCGGCGAGGGCGGCATAGTCGGTGGTCATGGCGTCGCCGGAGATCACCTCGAGCCGGCCGGGATAGGCGGCGGCGATTTCAGCGAGGGCAGGCAGTGCGCGCTCGTCGCGCTCGATGGCGACGACCTTGCGAGCGCCTTCGGCCAGCAGCGCGCGGGTGAGGCCGCCGGGGCCGGGGCCGACTTCGATGACGGTGACGCCGTCCAGCGAGCCGGCGGCGCGCGCCACCTTGCTGGTGAGGTTGAGGTCGAGCAGGAAATTCTGCCCGAGCTGCTTCTTGGCGGTGAGGCCGTGGCGGGCGATGACGTCGCGAAGCGGCGGGAGGTCGTCGATCTGCATGGGGAGAGGGTTTTCACTGTCGGCCGGAAATCGCAAGCCCGATAGCGGAGCGGGCGGCTCCTCGCTTTCGATGCTGACTGCGCCCCCCACCCTAGCTTTGCTACGGACCTTCGGTCCTAGCGGCGCTACCCTCCCCGCAAGGGGGAGGGAGAACCGACTGACGGTTCGGCAGGGATGATGGACGCCTCCCCGCAAATGGAGGACTGCAGCATCGGTGAATTAGCGCGTCAGCTGGTCCGCCATGCGCAGCGCCGCGAGCATGGATTTGTCGGAGGCCTCGCCGGTGCCGGCGAGGTCGAAGGCGGTGCCGTGGTCGGGCGAGGTGCGCACGAAGGGCAGGCCGAGGGTGATGTTGACGCCCTCGTCGAAGGCGATGGTCTTGATCGGGATCAGCGCCTGGTCGTGATACATCGCGATCACCGCGTCGTATTTGCGCCAGTTGGGCAGATGGAATGCCGTGTCGGCCGAGAAGGGGCCCTCGACCAGGCTGCCATTGTGCTGCAGGTCGATCACGGCGGGCAGGATGATGTCGCGGTCCTCGGTACCGATGGAGCCGCTCTCGCCGGCATGCGGATTGAGCCCGGTCAGCGCGATCTTGGGCTCGGCGATGCCGAAGCGGGTGCGCAGATCGTGTTCGACCACCAGCACCGTGTCGCGGATCAGCTTTGGCGAGATCAGATGCGGCACCTCGCGCAGCGGCACGTGGATGGTGAGCGGCACGACGCGCAACTCGTCGTGCGCCATCATCATCACCGGCAGCGGCGAGGAATCCTTGGTGGCGCACAGGGCCGCCAGATATTCGGTGTGGCCCGGATATTTGAAGCCGGCGGTGTAGAGCGCCGCCTTGTGGATGGGCGCGGTGACGATGGCGCGACAGGCGCCGTTGAGCGTCTCGCGCACGGCGCGGGCGATCGATTCCATCACCACCTTGCCCGAGAGCGCGCTGGTCTCGCCCGGCTTGTCGGGCACGAGGCCCTCGACGTGGCATACCGGCAGCGCCACCGGGAACTGGCCGGTGGCTTCGGCCGGCGTGGTGGCGGCGAAGTTGATGTTGAGGCCGAGCCGCCGCGCGCGGGCGGCGAGGAAGGCCATGTTGCCCACCGCGATGAAGGGCGGCAGCTCGAGCCTGTCGCGCTGTTCGTAGAGCGACAGGATCAGGTCCGGCCCGATGCCGGCCGGCTCCCCCATGCTGATGGCGATGGGAGCGAGCCCGGCCATGTCAGTTGTAGACGATCTGGGCCTTGGCCCGGAGGTCGGCCAGGTATTTGTCGGCCTCGGTCTTGAGCGCGCCATTGCCGGTATCCTGGCGGATATCGTTGGCCAGGAACGTCGTGTCGTCGCTGGCCTCCTTGGCACAGATGGCGAGCATCTGCACGCCGCCATCCATGACGCGGGGCTTGGTGATGCCGCCGACATTGAGCTTGCTGAGCTCGTCGGCAACAGCGGGCGGCATCTGCGTGGCATGGCGCCGGCCGACGTCGCGCACCGCCGCGTCGGTGTAGCTGAGCGTCAGCTGCACGGCATTGTCGCAGCCGCTGAAATTCTTGCGGTACTGGTTGGCCTGCGCCGTGCGGGCGGACGGATCGCCCTTGCCGCCGGGCATCAGGAAGATGATCTCCTTGAGGATGTAGTCATAGGAGTTCGCGGCGGTCAGCTTGGTCTTGGCCTGGGCTCCGGGGCCGAGTTCAGCGCCTTCCCGGCCGAGAACGCGACGGGCAACTACGTCAAGATCGTCCAGCGCCTGCCGGTGCGCATCAAGCTCTACGACAAGCAAGACGGGTGGGAGCGGCTTCGTCCCGGCATGTCGGTGGAGCCGAAGGTCTCGCTGAAGTGAAAGCGGAAGGCGGCTTCCACCCGGGGCACAACCCGTGGGCGGTCGCGCTCACCGTGACGCTCGCGACGTTCATGGAGGTGCTGGACACGAGCATCGCCAACGTCTCGCTCCAGCACATCGCCGGCAACCTCTCCGTCGGCCAGGACGAGAGCACGTGGGTCCTCACCTCGTACCTGATGTCGAACGCGATCATCCTGCCGATGAGCGGCTGGCTCTCGACGAAGTTCGGGCGGAAGCGCTTCTACATGACGTGCGTCGCGCTCTTCACCGTGAGCTCGTTCCTCTGCGGGATCGCGCCCAACCTCGGCCTCCTCATCTTCTTCCGCGTCCT
>JBEHYU010000065.1:0-21089 GCA_048498015.1 Pseudomonadota bacterium | reverse complement strand
CCTGCCGCGACCCGAAGGCTGGACCTGGAGCAGCACGACTGCCGCTCCCCCACGCGTCCGCCGGCGCTTCGTCGGCACCCCGCGGTAGATGACGGACGCACGCCTAAGATAACCCCGCCGGAAGTGGCGGCAGTTCGAGGGGCGGATAGTGGTTTGCACGGAGGCGGAAAGCCGTGTTCGCCT
Source organism: Pseudomonadota bacterium (assembly GCA_048498015.1). GTDB lineage: Bacteria > Pseudomonadota > Alphaproteobacteria > Rhizobiales > Devosiaceae > Devosia_A. The sequence goes on along the minus strand of JBEHYU010000065.1, from coordinate 20,906 downwards.
CGCTAGTTGGCGGGCTGGGTTATCGGGCAACTCGATGGCGCAGTCGGGTCCCTTCTCCCGCGAAGCGGGGGAAGGTGGCACGCGATAGCGTGACGAAGGGGGCGGCCCCACGCTCGGTGTATGCGGCCGCCCCCTCCACCAAGCTGCGCTTGGTCCCCCTCCCCCGTAAACGGGAGAGGAGTCCCGACTGAGGGCGAACACCCGGCGGGGTGACGGCAGGCGCGGCTGCGATGCTACCCCGAAATCACGTGCCCCGTGCCGATCAGCACGATCGATGCCCTGCCCTGCAGCGGCGCATCGGCGCTGGGCACTTTCAGCGTGAACAGCGAGCCGTTGGCGCGGAACTTCACCATGGTGATCGGGCCCTCGAACGACGCCGAGACGATCTCGGCCGTCGGCGTGCCTTCGCTCCAGCTCACCAGCCGGATCTGCTCGGGCCGCAGCATCACCCGCGCCGCGCCATCGGGCACCGCGCGGCCGACGCGCACGCGCCCGAGCGGCGTCTCGGTTTCGCCGCCGCGCACCACGCCATCGATCAGCACCGCGTCGCCGAGGAATTTCGCCAGCATTTCGGTGCGCGGCTGCAGATAGAGTTCGCGCGGCGAGCCGGCCTGCACCACGCGGCCTTCCTCCAGCACCGCCAGCTGGTCGGCGAACGACAGCGCCTCCTGCTGGTCGTGCGTCACGAGGATGCCGGTGACGCCCTCTTCGGTCAGCCGCCGCTTCACCATTTCGCGCATGTTGGCCCGCAGCCCCGCATCGAGCGCCGAGAACGGCTCGTCGAGCAGCATCAGCTTGGGCCGGCGGGCCAGCGCCCGCGCCAGCGCCACGCGCTGCTGCTGGCCACCCGACAGCTCATGCGGCATGCGCACATGGATCGCGGGATCGAGCTCCACCGCGCTCAGCAGCGCCGCCACCGCGCCCGCATCGGAACGCGATTCCAGCCCGAAGCCGATATTGCCGCCGACGCTGAGGTGCGGGAACAGCGCGCCCTCCTGCGCCACCAGCCCGATGCCGCGCCGATGCGGCGGCACCAGCCGCAGCGGTCCGGCGATCTGCAGGCCGTCGAAGGTCAGCGTGCCCTCGTCCGGCGCCTCGAAGCCGGCGACCAGCCGCAGCAGCGTCGTCTTGCCGGAGCCCGACGCGCCGACGATCGCCGTCAGCGTCCCCGGCGGGATCTCGAGTGTCGCGCGGTCAAGCGCGGTCACCGCGCCATAGCGCTTGGTCACGCCGCTCAGCGACAACAGGCTCATGCGCGCAACGCCCGGTCGGCCTGCCGCCGCAGCAGCACCGTGAGCGGCAGCGACAGCACGATCAGCAGCAGCGCGTAGGGCGCCGCCGCCGCATAGTCGAGCTCGCTGGTCAGCGCCCAGAATTTCGTCGCCAGCGTTCGCGTGCCGTTGGGCGCCAGCAGCAGCGTGCCCGTCAGCTCGTTGGCGACACCCAGCGCCACCAGCGCCATGCTCGCCGCGATGCCGGGCGCCGCGAGCCGCAGCGTCGTGTGCCAGATCGCCGCCATCGGCGCACGCCCCAGGCTCATCGCGGCGCGCTCGAGCTCCACCGGTGCCTGCGCCATCGACGAGCGCAGCCCTGTCAGCGCGCGCGGCAGGAACATCAGCACATAGGCGAACACCAGCGTCGCCGCCGTCTGGTAGAGCGGCAGCGCCACGCGCACCGTGATCGACACCAGCGCCAGCGCCACGATGATGCCGGGCAGCGCCCCGACATAGAGGTGCGCCGCTTCCAGCAGCCGCTGCACCCGGCCCGGCGCCCGCACCGTCAGCCACGCCATCGGCACCGCCAGCACCGTCGTCACCACGCCGCCGACGATGGCGTAGAACAGGCTTTGCCAGAGCGCCGCACCGATCGCATCGAGCTGCCAGATCGCCGCGCCGCCGACCCACAGCCAGCGCAGCAGCGTCGACAGCGTCACCCCGATCGACAGCACCGCCACCAGCGCCAGCAGCGCGATCACCGGCCAGCGCCACGGCCCGAGCGCATGCCGCATCGGCTGCCGCGCCGCGCCGGAGCCGAGGCGCGCGTAACGGCGGTCGCCCCGCAGCAACGTCTCGAGCCCGATCAGCGCCGCGCAGCACAGCACCAGCACGCCGCCCAGCAGGTTGGCCGCCGGACCGTTATAGACGCTCTCGAACTGATCGACGATCGCGGTGGCAAAAGTGTCGTAGCGCATCAGCACGAACAGGCCGTATTCGCCCAGCAGATGCAGCCCCACCAGCAGCGCCCCGGCGCATACCGGCCAGCGCAATTGCGGCAGCACCACCAGCCAAAAAATCTCGCGCGGTCCCTTGCCGAGCGCCGCCGCCCCATCCTCCAGCGCCGGATCGAGCCGGCGCAACTGCGCGGCGACCGGCAGGTAGACGAACGGCAGATACGAGATCAGCGCGATCACCACCGCGCCCCACAGCCCATGCAGCTGCGGCAGGACGCTGTTCCACGCATAGCTCTGCACGAAGGCGGGGATCGCGAGCGGCGCCACCATCAGCGCCGACCACCAGCGCGCACCCGGCAGCGCGGTGCGCTCGGTGATCCAGGCCAGCGCCACGCCGAACCCCGCCGCCAGCGGCAGCGTCACCAGCTCCAGCCATACCGTGTTGGCGAGCAGCTCGCCTACCCGCGGCCGGATCACCAGCTTCACCACCTGGTCCCAGCCGCTGGTCACGGCGACCGCCACGATGAAACCGAGCGGGATGAGGCTCAGCACGGCCACCAGCCCCGCCAGCGCGAACACGCCGCTGCGCTGCGGCAGCCGGAGCGGCCGCTGGGCAGTCAAATTCGCGGCGATGGCCTCACTCAAACCAAGGACTTTCCGGGCACCTGGCGCCCGCATAGCACCCCAAAAGGCCCGCCGGAAGGGCCAGGACGGCCGTTCCGGCGGGGTTGATGTCGCAGTCGTCTTAGATCAGGCCCGCGGCCGTCATCAGGTCGGTGACCTTCTGGCTGTTGAGCGTCGAGGGATCGACCGCCGGCGCCTCGAGCGTATCGAGCGGCGGCAGCGCCGGATTGGAGTCCGCGCCGTTGCCGACGGCGTACTCGTAGGAAGTGCCGTTCTTGAGCACGTCCTGCCCGCCCTTGCCGGCGATCCACTTGAGGAAGGCCAGCGCCTGCTCCTTGTGCCTGGACGATTTCAGCACGCCGCCGCCCGACACCGACACGAACGCGCCCGGATCCTGGCCCTTGAAGAAATGCAGCTGCACATTGCCCGAGTTCTCGCCGGTCTTGGCCCGGTCGCCGAAATAGTAATAGTGGTAGATCACCGCGCCCGCGACCTCGCCGCCATTGACGCCCTTCATGGCCGCCGTGTTGCCGCGATAGGGCATGGCATTGTCCTTCATCGCCCGCAGCCAGGTCGCCGTGGCGTCCTCGCCCTTGAGCGACAGCATCGCCGCCACGATCGCCTGGAAATCGGCGCCCGAGGGCGAGCCGGCCCACTTGCCCTGCCACTCGGGCCTGGCGAGGTCCATGATCGACTTGGGCAGGTCGGCTTCCTTCAGCATGGACGGGTTGTAGGCGAACACGGTCGAGCGCGCCGCGATGCCGACCCAGTCGCCGGTCGAGGGCTGGAAGCCCGCCGGCACCTCGCTCAGGATATCGGCCGGCAGCTTCTCGAACAGCCCGGCATTGTCGACCAGCACCTGGGCCGGCGAGTTCTCGGTCAGGAACAAATCGGCCGGCGAGGCGGCGCCTTCCTGCAGCAGCTGGTTGCCCAGCTCCGTGTCGCTGCCATTGCGCAGCGTGATCTTCACGCCGGTCTCCTTGGTGAACCCGTCCGCCCATTCCTGCGTCAGCGCTTCATGCTGCGCGTTGTACACGATCAGGCCGTCGTCCTGCGCCAGTGCGGGCAGCGACAGCGCCGCCAGCATCAGGCCGGCCAGCAGAGGGATACGGAAGGTCATCTTCGCCTCGTCACATTTGGAATGGGCGGCAGATAGGGAAAGGTGATGGATGAGGTCAACAAAAAACGACCGTCACTGGAACCGGTCTAAACTGCGCCCGATATTTGCATCGCCGGCGGAATAAAGGCCCCGCCGCGGTGTCTTAGCGCTCCGCCAGCGGCACGCGGACCTCGAACACCGCTCCACTCGCGGACGGTTTGAGCGCGATCACACCACCGTGAGCGGCCAGCATCGAGCGCACGATCTGCAGCCCCATGCCCGTGCCGCCCGCCTCGCGCCGCGTCGTGAAGAACGGCTCGAAGACACGGTCGCGATTGCCGGGCGAGATGCCCGCGCCATTGTCGGCAACGGTCACGCGCAGCAGGTTGCCATCGGTTCGGGCCTCGATCGCGACCGCCGTCGCGCCGTGCTCGCGGGCATTGCGCAGCAATTGCCCGAACACCGCCTTTGCCGCTTCGGGACCGAGCGCCATCGGTGCGCTTGTCGCACCCGTGGTCGTGACGTCGGGCTCACCCTTCAGTGTCTCCGCCAGTGTCGTGGTGCCTGTCGCGACGTCGAGGTCGGCGCGCGCCAGTTCGCGCAACCGCTCGAGCAGCGCCGTCAGCCGGTCGCTGTCGGCGATGATGTGGTCGAGGAAACGCTTGCGCTCCTCGCGGCTCATCTCGGCGTCGCGCAACAGTTCGGCCGAACCGCGGATGGCGGTCACCGGCGATTTGAGCTCGTGGCTCACATGGGCGGCGAAGGACGACACATATTCGGTGCGGTCCACCAGCCGCTCGGCGAGATCGAGAAAGCTCTGGCTCAATGTCGCGATCTCGCGCGTCCCCTGCTGGTCCGGCGCGACGATCGCCGCCCGCCCGCCGCGGCCGATGGCGGTGGTACGTTCGATCAGCGCATTGATCGGCCCGGTGATGGTGCGCGAGAACACCACCGCGATGATGACGGTCAGCACCAGCGCCACCGCCAGCGCCCCGATCTCGGTCGAGCCCATCGCGCTCGTCGTATGATCGAGGGCGCGGAACCACACCACTATTGCCGCCGGCAGCACCAGCACCGTCAGCAGCACGGCGAACACGATCATCGCCAGCGTCGGCCGCCATTTCTGCGGAACGCGCGGCGCCGCCATTACAACGCCGCTCCAAGCCGGAAGCCGACGCCGTGCACCGTCTCGATGATCGAGGCGCAGCCCGCTTCGGCGAACTTCGCACGTACATTTCGGATGTGGCTGTCGATGGTGCGGTCGCTCACATAGGTGCCGCCGCCATAGGCCGCTTCCATCAGCTGCTCGCGCGAGAACACGAATTCGGGCCGACCGAGGAACGCCGCGAGGATTTCGAACTCCAGCGCGGTGAGCGCAATGGCCGCCTCGCCGAAATTCACCGCGTGCCGGGCCGCGTCGAGCCGCACGCCGCCATGGCTCATCGAGGCCGGCGCCTTGCTGCCGCCGCGCGCCCGCTTGAGGATCACATTGACCCGCGCCACCAGCTCGCGCGCCGAGAACGGCTTGGTCACATAATCGTCGCCGCCGATCTCGAGCCCGAGCACACGATCGATCTCCTCATCGCGCGCACTGAGAAAGAGGATCGGCACCTCCGAGGTCTTGCGCACCTGCCGGCAGACTTCGAGCCCGTCCATCTCGGGCATGCCGACATCGAGGATGATGAGGTCGAGCGGGCCGCGCCGGAACTGCTGCAGCGCCTCGCTGCCATTGCGCGCCACTGCGACGGCGAAGCCCGCCCGCTCGAGTGCGAACGAGATCACCTCGCGGATGGTCGGCTCGTCGTCGGCGATCAGGATGCGGGCCATGGCGGCACTGATATACGGTTAGCCCACAGACGCAATCTCTGTCGCGGAGAGGTAGTCCCTGAGCCGCTGGTCGCGCCAGGTCCAGCTTCGCCAGTCGGCCGGCAGCCAGAACGCCGAGTTGGCAAGGTCCTCGCGCAGCTTGATCGCTCGATCCCGGCCCGGCAGCCACTGCTTTGCAGTCACGACGAACTCATCCAGCGCCGGGATCGTGCCAGGGCCGAGCTCTCGCATATAGTCGAGGTCGAGGACCTCGCCTTGGCCCGTCACCTCCCACGAATGCCGCACGTTGAAGCTCGAGATGAGCGCGGCGGTATCGAGCCAGGACACGCCATAGAGCGTCACCGCCAGTGCGCAGAAATTGCTGACCACCAGCCATTTATTGGATTTGCCCAGCGCGATCTTGGCGACGATCAGCACCAGCCCGCAGGCTACCAGCACCATCCAGATGCCCGCCGCGAGCCGCAGTTCCGTCAGCGAATAGGCATCGACATAGAGGTCGAGCCGCAGGATAGACGATACCACCAGAAGCACGTTCTGGCCGACCCACAGATAGACCAGGTTGCGGATCAGCGGCGAGCTCTCGCCCGGCCCGCGTTTGCGCATCACCACCAGCACGATGGCGCCCGCCAGCATCGCCGTCACGATCAGTGGATAGGCGCCGCGATGCGCATACTCCGCCATCGTCATTCCGTCCGGCAGCCGTACGCCGCCCCACAGATAAGCGAGGTCCATCAGCGACTGCACGAGGAACAGGGCGTTGAACACCGCCAGCGCATTGCGCGTCGCCGCGTAGCCGAACAGCATCGACTCCGGCTTGGGCTGTAGTGGCCCCTGCCATTCTTCGAGCGGCGCCCAGCGCAGCAGCTTTGGCGACAGCAAGGGCCAGGCGAGGACGGCCACGAAGCCCCAGAGGAAAACGCGGAACGGGTTGAGCAGCGCCAGCAGCCCATCGAACCGGATCGCATCGACGGCCTTCTCGATCAGCGGATTGGCCGCCGCGAACAGCAGCAGGAAGACCGCCGCGAAAACCGCCGGCACGATCCACACCAGCAGCCCGCGGACCACCCTGCCGCCAAGCTTCTGCTCGCCCGCCTCCACCAGCAGCCGAAAGCCATCGGCAATCAGCCGCGCCGGCGCCAGCACGCCGAACCGCGCCAGCGTTCCGATCAGATCTTCATAGCGCGCCGGCAGATTGTCCGACGCCGTTAGTGCAAGCAGCGACACGCCGCCGAGCGCGCAGAGAAAACCCCAGAAGCTCAGCGCCTCGACCAGCGGCAGGATGCTGACGATCGCGAGCCCAGCCGCCAGTTGAGTCGGTCGCTCGCGCAGTCTCGCCGCGTTCAAGCCAAGCACGCTCAGCGTGAGTGCCAGGAAGAACAGCGCGACGCTGATGCCCGGCTCCGCATCCCACGTCAAGCGGTCGGTGACGACGATGATCGCGAGCAGTACGCCGCCGGCGACGAAGGTCCGCCTCGTCCAGAGCGTCGGTTCAGTCGCCGCGCGAACGCCGCTGAGATCGGTCATGGGGGCCCTCTTCCCTGTTGCCGCTGACAAGCCGCAACACGACCGGACTCTTCTCGCGCTCCTCGTCTCGTCGAACGGCCCACCATGCGTCCATCAGGATGCAATCGGGCAGCGGGATGGGACGGTCGGGCGAAGGCTGGATCGGGTTGCGCATGAGGGGAGCATGCGGACCCCGATTGCAGATTTTGTGCAGAGCCCCCGGAAGTTTTGAGGATTCAGGTTTGTAGCGCGTCGGCCTAAGCCACTGCGTCTTGGGGTGGGTGCGTCTTCGCTGCCTATCCACTGCGTCATTCCCGCGAAGGCGGGAATCCGGGCGGTGTGTGCGGACGTCCGAGGGCTCTGTCTGGACTCCCGCCTTCGCGGGAATGACGTTGTGGGGTGGAAGGGGTCGCGGTGACTTCGCGGACTACTTCACCAGCGCCAGCAGCCGCGCCGCTGCATCGAACTCCGCGCGGCGCTTCGCCCGCCGCTCGGTGATCTCCTCGACCTCGCCCCACAGCGCCACATTGTGGTCTTCGTCGACATGTGCCGCCACCCACACCTCTTCCGGCGTGAGCAGCCCATGCCGCAGCGCCAGGGCCAGCAGCCCCGAGCCGGTGATCGACATCACCGCATTCATCGCCGTCAGCGCCAGCAACTCCTCATCGGCCAGTGCCTGCTCAAGCTTCGCCATCGTCGCCGCCGGCTGCGGCTGATGCACGATGCCGATCGTCGGCTGGAAGGCGACGCCGAAATGCCGCGCCAGCTTCACCAGCGCCGCGTCCCACACTTCCTCCTGCCGCCGCACCAGCGCTTCGGGCGTATCCGCGCGGTAGAACAGCAGGTCGTTGCCGGCATATTTCAAGATCTCGGCCCGCAGCGCCGGCAGCGTCTCGTCGCCCGCTTCAACGGCGGAATTGACCAGACGAACCATCGGCATCGTCATCGGATCGATGAACTCGCTTTGCGCCGCCCATTCCCCGGCCATCGCCGCGGCCACGGCTTCGGATGGCACCACGACATGCTTCAGGCCCGGCGTACGCGGCACCTTGCCGTCGAGCCCGACAGCGTAGCCGCCCTCCATCGGCTTCACGGCGGCTTCTTTATAGAACCGCTTGGGCAGTCGCGGCTTCACATGCGCCTGCGCCCGACCATAGCCGTCCTCGCGGTGCTCATGTGCATCTTCGAGAAACTCACGCATGCGCCACTCCCAGCACCTGCTCGATGGCAGCATCGAGCTGATCGAAACTCTCGATCACGATGTCGGCGCCCGCCTCGCGCAATTCAACCGGCTCGTGATAGCCCCACGCCACACCGATGCCCTTGACCCCGGCCCGCCGCGCCATGCGCATGTCGTGCACGGTATCGCCCACCATCACTACCTGCTTGCGCGACACGCCGGATTTGTTGATCGCGGTGTCGATCATCTGCGGATCGGGCTTGCTGAGATTATGCGTCGGCGTCTCGATCGAATTGAACCGCTCGACGATGCCGTGCCGCGTCAGCAGCGTCGTCGCGCCCTGGAAACCCTTGCCGGTCGCCACCGCGAGGATCGTCTCGGGATCGGCCTGCAGCCGGTCGAGCGCCGCGAGCGCGCCGGCAAACAGCGGCTCGCGTCTGCCCTCGCTGGCGAGATAGCGCGTCCGGTAGGCGCCAACGATCGCCGCGATCTGCTCTTCCGTCGCGCTGGGCGCCAAGATCTGCATCGCCTCCTTGAGCGCGATGCCCGAGATCGAGCGGATGGTCTTTTCGTCGGGCGCCGTCATGCCGGCGTCGGCAAAGGCGTTCGTCATCACCTCGACGATCAGCGCTACCGAGTCGATTAGCGTTCCATCGAGGTCGAAGATCACCAGTCTCATTCGGTCTCGGGGTCCTGCTCTCTGACGTCATAACGGTCGGCGTCGAAGCCCAGCGCCTCGAAACTCTGCACCATGTGCGGCGGCAGCGGCGCACTCACATCGAGCAGCTTGCCCGAGCGCAGCGGCAGCCGGATGCGCCGCGCATGCAGTTGCAGCCCTTCGCCCAGCCCCGGCGCACCCTGGAAATTCTCGATGTTGAAATAGCGCGGATCGCCCATGATCGGGTTGCCCAGCTGCTGCATGTGCACGCGCAATTGGTGCGTACGACCGGTCACCGGCTTCAGCGTCACCCACGAGAAGCGCCGCGCCGCCTGGTCGGTGATCGAGTAATAGGTCTTGGAGTGCTGCGCGCCCGGATAGTTCTGCTCGACCACTACCATCTGCTCGGTGTCGCCGACGATCTGCTTGGCGAGGAAGCACGAAATGCTGCCCTGCGCCGGCTTGGGCACGCCATAGACGATGGCCCAGTAGATTTTCTGCGCCGCGTGGGACTGGAACACTTTTCCAAAATGCGACGCCGCCGCCCGTGTCTTGGCCACCACCAGCACACCCGACGTATCGCGGTCGAGCCGGTGCACCAGCCGCGGCGCCTCGCCCTGTTTGTTGGGGAGCGATTTCAGCAGCCCGTCCATATGCCGCTTGGTGCCGCTGCCGCCCTGCGAGGCCAGCCCGTGCGGCTTGTTGAAGACGTAGAGCTCGTCGTCCTCATAGATGATCAGCGCGCGCAGGAACGCCGCATCCTCGGCGACGATTTTGGTCTCGATCCGCTTCACCTCCGCTTCGAGCGGCGGGATGCGCACCAGCTGTCCCGCTTCGAGCCGCGAATTGGTCTTGGCCCGGCCGCTGTCGATGCGCACCTGCCCGGTCCGGATCAGCTTCTGCAGATGCCCGAACGTCACCTCCGGGAAATGCACGCCGAACCAGCGGTCGAGCCGCATCCCGTCTTCGTCCCGCCCGACCTCCTGCTGACGTACGCCGCTCATGCCGGACCCCGCACCAGCAGGAGCCCGCCATAAAGCGCCGCGATACCGACGATCACCGACACGAGCACGTAGAGCAGCGCCGGGCCGATTTCGCCGCGCTCCAGCATCGAGATCGCGTCGAGCGAAAAAGACGAGAACGTCGTGAAGCCGCCGAAAATCCCCACCGCCACGAACAGGCGGGCATCGGCTTGCCAGGCCGGCGTCGTGCGCACCAGCCAGCCGATGAACAGCCCCATCGCCAGCGAGCCGAGGATGTTGATGAGCATGGTCCCGAGCGGGAAAGTCGAGCCCCAGAGGCGCCCCACGCCCACGCCAAACCCATAGCGCGCCATCGAGCCGAGAGCCCCGCCGATTGCCACCAGAAAATACGGATTCATCGCAAATCTTGCCTTTCGCCGGCCCTGATAGGCCGCCGCGCCGCAGATTTCCAGCGTTTACTCCCCGGCCTCGTCGGCGCGCTTCTTCTCCCTCAGTCGGTCGAAATATTCGAGGCGCTTGATGATCTCGCGCTCGAAGCCGCGCTCGACGGGGCGGTAGAACTCCTGCCGGCCGAGCTTTTCGGGGAAGTATTCCTGCCCGGAAAAGCCCTCGGGCGTGTCGTGGTCGTAGATGTAGCCTTTCCCGTAGCCCTGCCCCTTCATCAGCTTGGTCGGCGCATTGAGGATGGTCATCGGCGGCATCGGCGAGCCGGAGGAGCGGGCCAGCGCCATCGCCTCGTTGAACGCCACTTCCACCGAATTCGATTTCGGCGCCGTCGCCAGGTAGACGCACAGCTCCGCCAGCGCCAGCTCGCCCTCGGGGGAACCCAGCATCTCGTACGCATCGCGGGCCGCGATCGCCAGCGGCAGCGCCTGCGGGTCGGCCATGCCGATATCCTCGCTGGCCATGCGGATCATGCGGCGGGCCAGGAACAGCGGGTCCTCGCCGGCCACCAGCATGCGCGCAAGGTAGTACAGCGCCGCCTGCGGATCGGAGCCGCGCACCGTCTTGTGCAGCGCCGAAATCAGGTTGTAATGCCCATCCTGCTTCTTGTCGTAGATCGGCGCCCGCCGCTGCACCACGGTGAGCAGCCCGGCCTTATCGAGCACCTCGCCCGGCTTTGCCGCCGCGAACACTTCCTCCACCAGCCCGAGCAGCGCCCGCCCGTCGCCATCGGCGAGCTCGTAGAGCGCCGTTCTGGCTTCGTCGTCGAGCGGCAGCGTCTTGCCTTCCGCCAGCTCGGCGCGCGCCGCCATCTGCGCCAGCTCGTCCGGCGAAAACGAATTGAGCCGCAGCACCTGCGCCCGCGACAGCAACGCGGCATTGAGCTCGAAGCTGGGATTCTCGGTGGTGGCGCCGACCAGCGTCACCGTCCCGTCCTCCATGACCGGCAGGAAGCCGTCCTGCTGCGCCCGGTTGAAGCGATGGATTTCGTCGACGAACAGCAGCGTACGGTGGCCGCTCAGCCGCTCGAACCGCGCTTCCTCGAACACTTTCTTGAGGTCGGCGACGCCCGAAAACACCGCCGAGATCTGCTTGAACCTGTAGCCAACCTCGTCGGCCAGCAGCCGCGCGATGGTGGTCTTGCCGGTGCCCGGCGGCCCCCACAGGATCAGCGAGCCGAGCCGCCCGGAGGCGATCATCCGCCTGAGCGTACCGTCCGGCCCGAGCAGGTGCGTCTGCCCGATCACCTCGTCGAGCGTGCGCGGCCTGAGCCGCGCTGCCAGCGGGCTGTCCGCCGGCTCCGCTTCAGCCCCGGCCCGCGAGCCGGCAGGCGCGTCCGCCGCGAAAAGATCGGCCATTCAAACTCCGTGCTTCAACCGCTGATATAGGACTGGATCGTCTGTCCATTGCGCTTGAGCACAATCTGCCACCCATCGGTGCGCCGCGAAACAAGCGTTTTGAACTGTCCCGCGTCGCTGAGCTTCTTGCCATCGATCGAAACGATGACGTCGCCCTTGGCCAGCCCCATCTCGTCGGCCGCCGAGCCGGGCTCGACATTGGTCACCACCAGCCCGCTGGTGTCGAACGGCAGGCTCATGTCCTGCGCCACCGCCGGCGTCAGCACGCTGACCGTCGTGCCCGCAAAGCGCGTATTGCCGTCGATGGTCACGCTGGCGTCGGCCCCGCCGCCCGGCGCTGCCGCCAGCGCCACCTGCACGTCAGCCACCTTGCCGCTGCGCACATAGGTCAGGTCCGTCGTCGTCCCCAGCTCCTTGGTGGCGAAGCGGAAATCGAAACCCTGCGGCGCATCCACGTCGACCCCGTCGATCTTGATGATGGCGTCGCCCGAGCGCAGCCCTGCCTTGGCCGCCGGGCTGTCCGGCGCCACATCGGTGATCAGCGCCCCATGCGGCGGGTCGATGCTTAGGCTGTCGGCGATATCGGTCGTCACCTCCTGCAGCTGCGCCCCGAACCAGGGCCGGACGATCGGTCCGCCCTTCTCGCCCGCCTCGGCGACGGTGTGCGCCATATTGGCCGGGATGGCGAAGCCGATACCGACCGAACCGCCCGAGCGGGTGAAGATCGCCGTGTTGATACCGACCAGTTGTCCCTGGAGATTGACCAGCGCACCGCCCGAATTGCCCGGATTGATCGCTGCATCGGTCTGGATGAAATAGTCGAAATTGCCGGTCTCGACGCCGGTGCGCGCCAGTGCCGAGACGATGCCGCTGGTCACCGTCTGGCCGACGCCGAACGGGTTGCCGACCGCCAGCACGAGATCGCCCACCTGCACGTCGTCGGAATTGGCGAATTGCAGCGCCGGGAACGTCTTGCCGTCCGCCTTGTCGATCTGCAGCACCGCCAGGTCCGATTTCGGATCGTCGAGCAGCAGCTTGATCGGGTATTCGCGCCCACCGCTCAGCGCGATGTGGATCTCATCGGCGCCGTGCACCACGTGCGAATTGGTCACGATGATCCCGTGCGGATCGACGATCACCCCCGAGCCCAGCGACTGCGAGGTCTGCGGCCGGCTCTGGAACATGTCGTTGCCGCCGAACAGCTGCGAAAAGAACGGATCGCCGGCAAAGGGCGACTGGAAACCCTGCTCGGTCTTGGTGGCGTAGACATTGACCACTGCCGGCGTCACCTGCTTGACCAGCGGCGCAAAGCTCAGCTGCACGTCGGCCTGGGTCTGCGGCACCTGCCGGGTCGGCGGAGCCGCTGGAGCCGGGCTCGTGTCGGCCACCGGCAGCACCGGCGCCGGGGTCGCCTCGGCGACCTGCACGTCGAGCGGCAGGCTCAACACGCTCGATCCCACCGAGGCGGCCAGCGGCGCGCCATCGCGCTGCGCCCACAGCCCGCCGCCGATGGCGGCCAGTACAACCAGACCCGAAAAGCCCCACAATACCTGACGTTGCGACACGTCCATTCTCCGCTCATCACCGTCCGGCGGGGACGGTTTCCCCGCCTTTTGAGGGCCAGCGAAACGCCCAGATTCCGGCCGCTTTGCGGCACCCGGCTTACGCTTTTGTAAGCTCCGCAAAAAGCGATCCCCTGCAGCCGGAAATATGACGTTGTGCTGGGGATTGAACGTCCCTATATGCACGCGCGTTTGGAAATGCGCTGCGCCTCGCGTGCGACTTCAACGCTCTACCTTTCCCCTCTGAGCCCGAAAGGTTCCCGGACATGACCGCTCCTGCCTCCACCGCCGACGAAGTGATCCAGCTGCACGCCCCCAGCCACGACAAGACGGTCTACGCCAACACCAGCCAGCTCATCGCCACCGAAGAGCCGGATTTTCCGAGCTTCCTGTTCTCCGAAAAGGAGCTTCACCGCTCGGTGAAGGTCTTCAAGAAGGGCTTTGAGGGCCTGCTGACCTATGCGGTCAAGTGCAACCCCTCGCCCCACATCATCAAGCAGCTCCACGAGGAAGGCCTGAAGGCTTTCGACGTCGCCTCCAATCGCGAGATGGAGCTGGTGCGCGAGTTCGCGCCGGGCGCGGCCATGCACTACAACAACCCGATCAAGAACAAGCGCGAGATCGAGCGCGCCTACGAGGAGTTCGGCATCCGCTCCTTCACCATCGATCACCCGCAGCAGCTCGACCAGCTCGCCGCCATCGTCACGCCGAGCCGCGATATCGAGGTCACCACGCGCTTCAAGGCCGGCAAGGCGCTCAAGAGCTACGATTTCGGCATCAAGTTCGGCGTCATGCAGGACGGCGCGGCCGAGATCGTCCGGCTCGTCGAGCAGATGGGCTTCACCCCCTCGCTGTGCTTCCACGTCGGCAGCCAGTGCGAGGACGCCTACGCCTATGAGCGCCACATCGCCGCGGCGGCGAAAATCTCGGAAGAGGCCGGTATCGAGCTCAAGCGCCTCAACATTGGCGGCGGCTACCCGGCGCCCTACCCGACCTCCGAAGCCCCACCGATGGACTATTATTTCGACACCATCGGCCAGGCGGTGAAGGACAATTTCGGCAACTCCGGCCCCGAGCTCATCATCGAGCCCGGCCGTGCGCTGGTGACCTCGTCGACCTCGCTGCTGCTGCGGGTAAAGCACCAGCGCGGCGGCGTGTCGGTCTACCTCAACGACGGCGCCTATGGCTCGCTGATGGAAGTGAAGTTCATGCACTTCACCCCGCCGGTGCGCGTCTGGCGCGGTCCGCGCCTGCACGACAATGACGGCAATTTCGAAGATTTCACCGTCTGGGGCCCGACCTGCGACAGCTACGACGTGCTGCCCCAGATCTTCACCCTGCCCTCCGACGTCGATGAGGACGACTGGATCGAGTTCGGCCTGATGGGCGCCTACACCCAGGCCTCCCTCACGCCCTTCAACGGCTTCGACCGCCGCGACCAGTACTGGGTCGAGGAAGCCTACACCGGCAAGGAACTGGCCGAAGCGTAAGCCTCGCCGACATCCACAAATCAGGCCGCCCTCCGGGGCGGCCTTTTCGTCTCAGGGGACCGCGATGCCTTACCCGCCGCTCGAAAGCTTCGGCCGCCGCATCATGATCTGCGGCCCCTCCAACTCCGGCAAGTCCACGCTCGCCGCCGCCATCGGCCGCAAGCTCGGCGTCCCCGCCATCCATCTCGACCAGCTCCGGCACTATCCCGGCAGCAACTGGGTCATGCGCCCCGACCCTGAGTTCGCGGCGCTGCACACCGAAGCGCTCACCGCGCCCGAATGGGTCATGGACGGCAATTACTCCATCCATTTCTCCACCCGCCTCGCTCTCGCCAGCGGCATCATCCTGCTCGGCGACAACCGTTTCGCCAATCTCACCCGCTATTTCCGCCGCACGCTCTTCGAGCGCAATCGCGCCGGCGCCCTCAGCGGCAACCGCGACAGCATCAAATGGGAGATGGTGCACTGGATTGCCGTCGTCGGACCGCGCAACGTCGTGCGGTACCGCCAGACCCTCAGAGCCACCGGCCTGCCCTTCCTCGAGATTGGCGGCATGCGCGACCTCAACCGCCTCTACGCCGCCTGGAACCTCACCCGCGGTTGACATCGCCGCTTGCAGGCCTATATCGCCCCCATTGCAACTCAACAGGCAGGTGCCTCTTGGAAATCTCGCTGACCGATCGCTTCGCCCTGATCCGTCACCGGAATTCCAACCATGCCCTCCATTCAGTTGCACAACCTGTCGCTTCAGACGCCTGACGGCCACGACCTCCTTCCCCCTCTCGATCTCAGTTTCGGCCCGGTTCGCACCGGCCTTGTCGGTCGTAACGGCACCGGAAAAACCACGCTGCTGCGCGCCATTCTCGGCGAGCTGCCGCCCAAAGCCGGCAACATCACGATCGACGGCCGTATCGGTGTGCTCCGCCAGACAGTGAAGGCCGGCGATGCGAACGTCGCCGAAGCCCTCGGCGTGCGCGATCACCTCGCCCGGCTCGATCGCATCGAAGCCGGAACGCCCGAGGCCGACGATTTCGATCTGGCCGACTGGACGCTCGCCGTGCGCATCGCCGAAGCCCTCGCGAGCCTGGGCCTGCCCGATCTCGCCCTCGAGCGCCGCATCGACACCCTCAGCGGCGGGCAGCGCACCCGCCTGTCGCTCGCCGCATTGCTGCTCGACCAGCCGGACTTCCTGCTGCTCGACGAGCCGACCAACAATCTCGATGCCGATGGCCGCGCCGCCGTCGCCCAGTTGCTGCGCCAGTGGAAGGGCGGCGCCATCATCGTCAGCCACGACCG
The DNA here is from genome assembly GCA_048498015.1 of Pseudomonadota bacterium. GTDB lineage: Bacteria > Pseudomonadota > Alphaproteobacteria > Rhizobiales > Devosiaceae > Devosia_A. Next base: position 4,712 of record JBEHYU010000065.1, on the reverse strand, counting down.
CGAGCTGCTGCGCGGAGTCGACCAGATCGTCGAGCTGACCAGCCTTGGCGCCAAGACCTATGGTGGCAACTGGGACGTCTACCAGTCCCGCCAGGCGCTCGACCTCGCCGCCGCCCGCCATGACCTGGCCACCGCCGAGCGTCAGCTCGCGCAGATCGAGCGCAAGGCGCAGGAGCGCACGGAGCGCCAGGCTCGCGCCGACTCCCGCGGCAAGGCCAAGGGGGCTCGTGGCGACATGCCGAAAATCGTCGCGGGCGGACTCAAGCGCGCCGCCGAGGAGACCGCCGCCGGCAATGCCCGCCTCGCAGATCGTCGCCGCACCGACGCGGCGGCCGATCTGGCCGACGCCCGCGCCGAAATCGAGATCCTGCAGCCGCTGTCGGTGACGCTCGATTCCTCGGGCCTGCCCGCTGGCCGCGTTGTGCTCGAGGCGATCGATCTGACAGGCGGGCCAGGACCTTCGCCGATCATCCGGACTCAAAATCTCAGCATCACCGGCCCCGAACGCATCGCCCTCACCGGCCCCAACGGCTCCGGCAAAACCACGCTGCTCCGCCTTCTCACCGGCGCGCTGCCGCCGGTCTCGGGCACCGCCCGCATCACGCCGCGCCACGCTCTGCTCGACCAGCAGGTGGCCCTGCTCGATCCGGCGCTGACGATCCGCGAGAACTACCTCCGGCTGAACCCGGACGACACCGAGAACGCCTGCCGCGCCGCCCTCGCCCGTTTCACCTTCCGCGCCGAGGCTGCGCTGAAGCCCGTCGGCCAGCTCTCGGGCGGCGAGATGCTCCGCGCCGGCCTCGCCTGCACCATCGGCTCGTCGCATCCGCCCGAGCTGCTGATCCTCGACGAGCCCACCAACCATCTCGACATCCACGCCATCGCTGCGGTGGAAGCCGGCCTGCGGGCCTATGACGGCGCGTTGCTCGTGGTCAGCCACGACCGCGCCTTCCTCGAGGCCATCGGCATCACGAGGGAGATTGCGCTCGCCTGAACGATCAGGCGCGCCGGCCGAAACTCCGGCGCGGCTCGCTCGCCCGCGGCGGGATCGGACGTGGCGGCATCGGAGCGGCAGAACCGGTGGCCGAATTGGTGAGTGCTGCCGCCGTTAGCGCGGCAACCATTTCGGGAGTAACCGTGACCTTCGCCGGTTTCGGCCGCGTGCGCAGCCCGAGGAAAAGCAGGAACAGCCCGAGAGCGCCAAACGCGAACTGCCCGGCCACCATGAAAGACCGCTGGCCCGGCCGCTCGATGTCCCTCGGATCGACGGGGTTTTGCAGCACGTCGAACACGTCGCCGGCTCTTGGCGCCCGCCCGTTGATCTTCACCAGCGGCATCAGTGCCTTGACCGGCTCCTGCCCAGCGCGCGCCACGCTGACCACACCATCGTAGCGCTCGCCCTTCACCCACTGCTTGTCGGGATGGTAGGCGATGAAGGAGTCGGCCGTCGCGCAGTCGATCCGCGCCGTCGTCGTGGTCTTGCTCAGGATGCCGGTCTCGAACGAGGTCATCTCGCACCACGGCTTGACCCCGACCACGGTCGCCGTGGCCGGCAACCGGCCCGACGTGGCAACCACGTCCCAGATGCCCAGCGCGCCCCACGCGGTACACAACAGACCCGGCATCAGCCATCGAAAATTCATCAATCTGCCCCTCAAGCAATGCGGACAGACTAGCGCGGCTCGGCCAAGAAATACTCCAGTCCGGGCCGCTTATTTTAGCCGTTGCGTTAATCGCGGCGTAAGTCGTTCAAAACAAAAGGCCCGCATCGCTGCGGGCCTCCTGCAATCTCATTGGTTCGGGACGATCACTCGTCGCGATACACCTTCTCGCGGCGCTCGTGCATTTCCTGCGCCTCGAGGCTCAGCGTCGCGATCGGCCGGGCGTCGAGCCGGGCGATGCCGATGGGATCGCCGGTTTCCTCGCAATAGCCGTAGGTGCCGTCATCGATGCGCTTGAGCGCCGCGTCGATCTTGCTGATCAGCTTGCGCTGCCGGTCGCGGGTACGAAGCTCCAGCGCCCGGTCGCTCTCCGAGGAGGCGCGGTCGGCCATGTCCGGATGGTTCTGGCTTTCTTCCTGGAGGTTTTCGAGGGTCTCGCGACTCTCGCGGAGGATGTCTTCCTTCCAGTTTTCCAGCTTCCGCCGGAAATACTCCCGCTGCCGCGGGTTCATGAAGGGTTCGTTTTCGGTCGGCCGATATTCGGCCTCGGCAACTGCACTGCGCACCATAAGGACTCAACTCACCTGCCCGAGTTGTGGGCCTTATAGTGGTCGGCCAAGGGCCCGGCAAGCACCGGTTAACGTCATGATAAATTCGTGAATCGCAGGCATTTCATGGCCTTTCGCACGCGAATTCATGTGCTCGGATAGCGCCCGAACTTGGCCAGCTCGACCCGCGCCCTGAGCTCGATGTCGTCGAGCAGCCCATCGAGGCCGGGCTCCTGCCGCTGCCGCGCCTGCCCGATCAGCGCCATCAGCTGGTTGAGCCGCCCTTCGCTGACCTGCCCCAGCAGCAGGTCCGCCTTGATCGCGTCGAGTGCATCGAGCAGCTGGTTACCGCGCCGGATCGCCTTCTTGCGCGCGAACAGCGGGTCCTCGACCGCCTGCAGGGCCAGCAGCGCGTCGATCCCTGTCGCCTGCACCACGGGGGCGGCCGACGACGTCGCCGATGCCGGGGCCTCCTCGGGCAGGAAGAAGCCGTCGCCGCGGCGCGCCATGCTGCCGCGACCCGCAACTCCCGTCGATCTGGCTGTGCTTTCGATGCGCAAGGGCCGACTCTCGTAAGGCAAAGCGCCTGCCCGGCAAAATCTGCCGCCAGCCGTTAACAAGACCTTAACGCACCCGGCAATTGCTGCAGCGACCTGCACTCGGCGCGCCGATTTCCCCAGGGATTCCAGCGTCCTGCCGAACTGGCACGCAATTCGCATTGCTTCTCGCGAACCGGCGCGCCGTGGGGACGGAACGCCATCGGGGAATACGAAAATGCACCATTGGCCAATCAGGCAGGCAATCGCGGCGGTCCTTACCGTCGTCTCCCTGCTCGCGCCCATCCTGCCGGCCCAGGCCGCCACGGCGCGCATCAAGGACATCGTCAACATCGAGGGCGTGCGCGACAACCAGCTGGTCGGCTACGGCCTCGTGGTCGGCCTCAACGGCACCGGCGACAGCCTCAACAACTCGCCCTTCACCAAGCAGAGCCTGCAGGCGATGCTCGAGCGGCTCGGCGTAAACACCCGCGGCGAGAGCATGCGGACCGGCAACGTCGCCGCCGTGATGGTGACCGCCAACCTCCCCGCCTTCTCGACCTCGGGCTCGCGCCTCGATGTCAACGTCGCCTCGCTCGGCGATGCCTCCTCGCTGCAGGGCGGCACGCTGCTCGTCACCCCGCTGCTCGGCGCCGACGGCGAAGTCTACGCCATCGCCCAGGGCGACGTGACCATCAACGGCTTCAAGGCCTCGGGCGACAGCGCCACCGTCATCTCCGGCGTGCCGACCACCGGCCGCATCTCCTCGGGCGGACTGATCGAGCGCGAGATCAACTTCGTGCTCGGCGCCCAGCGCTCGCTGCGCCTCGCCCTCAAGAACCCCGATCTAACGACGTCGCGCCGCGTCGCGCTCTCGATCAACGACTTCATCGGCTTCCCCTGCGCCACGCCCGAAGATCCCGCAACGGTCCGCATCACGTTGCCCGACAAGTTCAACGGCAACATCGTCGACCTCTTGACCGACGTCGAGCAGCTGGTGATCGAGACCGACCAGCCGGCCAAGATCGTCATCGACGAAAACTCCGGCATCATCGTCATGGGCAAGGACGTGCGCGTCTCGACCGTCGCGGTGGCGCAGTCCAACCTCACCGTCACCATCGCCGAGACGCCGCAGGTGAGCCAGCCGCCGCCGCTCAGCAACGGCGTCACCACTACCGTGCCGCGCACCGATCTCAACGTCGATCTCGTCAACTCCGACCTCGCCGTCGTCAAGGAGTCGGTGAGCCTGCAGGAGCTGGTCGACGGCCTCAACGCCCTGGGCATCTCACCCCGCGACTTGATCGCCATTCTACAGGCGATCAAGGCCTCGGGCGCCCTGCAGGCCGATATCCAGGTGCTGTGATGTCGAGCGTCGTTCCAGTCCCGAAACTCGATACCACCTCGCCCGCCTACAAGGCCATGTACAAGCATGCCCAGGGCCTCGAGGGCAACTTCCTCAACACCCTGCTCAAGGAGATGTTCTCCTCCATCAAGACCGACGACCAGAGTTTCGGCGGCGGTTTCGCCGAGGACACCTGGCGCGGCATGCAGGCCGAGCAGCTTTCAGACAGCATCGCCCAGAATGGAGGGCTCGGCATCGCCCAGTCGATGATGGGCGACCTGATGCAGCTGCAGGAAGCCGCGCCCACCACTAAAACGGGAGTCTAACCGTGACCGCAGCCCAGCGCATTGCCGCCCTCGACGACCTCCCGGCGCGCGACCTCATCGCCTTCACCGAAGGCACCCTGCAGGCCCTGGTCGAAGTGATGAACCAGGAGACCACCCTACTGCGTGCCGGCCGCCACCGCGAGGCCGGCCTGCTCACCGCCGACAAGACCCGCCTCGCCCAGGACTATGTGAGCTATTCGCGCGCCGTGCAGCGCCAGCTCGAGCGCCTCAAGACCGAAGCGCCCGACGAGGTCGGCGTGCTCAAGACCGGCCACGAGCGTCTCGCCACGCAGATGGCC
>JBEHYU010000064.1:0-22637 GCA_048498015.1 Pseudomonadota bacterium | reverse complement strand
TTCGCTCGCCTGCAATTCGGCGGTTGGCCGATCGAGCCGTCTTCGGATCGATTGGACAGAGCGCAAACGAGGCAGGGGGAGGGTTCTTTGACATTGGCGGGAGAAGGACCCGACTGAGGGCAAGAACCCTCACCAAGCTGCTCTGCGGGCTGGCGCCCTAGCTTCGCTATCCTCCCCCCAGGCCGGAGAGGGGAAGGGAGGGCGCTGACTGCATTGCCCGGGCTTATTCGCCTTCGGCGATGAGTTTGGTGCGGGGGGCGAAGTCGGAGGCTTCGATCTGCTGCATCAGCTGTTCGACCTTGCCGACATTGGCGATGTGGCGCTCTTCCATCGAGAAGTTGAACGTCACGTACTCGCGGCCGGGGCAGAAGGTGCAGATGTTGACCGCCGTGTGCCAGGCGCCGCAATAGATCGGCTCGATCATGCCGGTGGTCATCGGGCCCTGGGTGCGGTGCGGCGGCACCAGCGTCAGCACGATGTGGATGAAGTTGTTGAAGCGCCAGAAGCGCTTGTTGGGCAGGAAGGGCAGGATGCGATTGAGGCCGCGCAGGGTGCGGAACATCGCATTGACCGTCACCTGGAAGCGGCTCAGGTCCTTGCTCTCGTTGAGGTCGATCGCATCGTCGACGTGACGGACATACTCGACGAAATTGTCGTCGACCTTGAACTTGGCCTCGAGGGCGCGGACGCGGAAGAAGTCGTCGTCGCTGGCCGTGCGGTTGCCGTCGAGCATGGTGTAGGCGGCAGCGATGAAGCGCTTGCTCATGTGCTTGTCGGCACCGTCGCCATTGAGGGCGTGGGTGACGAGGGCGAAATAGAGCGAACGCTGGCGGACGCCGAGCCGGTTGGCGAGCAGGCGCAGGCGGTGGCGCTCGATGGCGATGGTCTTGAAGCCCCAGGGCTGCTCCTTGACCGCCATGATGTTGGCGACGAGCAGGTACATCAGGGTCAGCGACACGCCGCGGAAGGCGGAGGTGAAGCGGGTCCACAGCGGCACCCGGACGGATTTGTCGGACTGCACGCCGTGCGCCGCGGTCTGCCCGCGGGTAAGCAAGGCGGAGTCGGAGCCCTCGAGCAGCGCGTGGCTGGAGCGGACCTGCAGGATGGAGGCGCGACCCTGGGCATCCGGGCCGCCCTTGCGGACGGCGGCCATGACGCGGAACAGCGGCAGGTCGTTGCGCTCGAAGATGTCCTCGGACTTGCTGATCCATTTGTCAGGATAGCCGTCGAACTCGTCGACATATTCGACCGAGGTGATGGCATCGAGGATGTGCTGCGGGAAAGGCTGGCCCGGACGGGCGCCGAAGAAGCCGTGGGTCAGCTGCGGGGCGAGCGACACCATGGTGGCGACGAGATTGCCGATCTTGTCCTTGTCGAAACCCTGGCGGGAGAATGCCGTGAAGAAGACAGTGTCGCGGCCCTGGTAGAGGAACCACTGGAAGTTGGTGAACAAAGCCTGCGGGTTCTTGCGGACCGCCTGGAGAGCAAGATCAAGCAACTCGGCCTGATCGCTGGCGAAACTCGACGAGGAAAAGCTCTTCACGCGGTGCCCCCAATGCGGTTAGCGGCTTCTTAACATTGATATTGCGCCCGGCAAGGGCCGGTCAACCGGCGCACCGAGACGGCGTTAATCCGTGACCGAAACGCTGCAGCGGTATTTAAGACACGGATTCTGAACGGGAAATGAGCGAGCCGAGAAGTTTGTCGAGCGCGGGTATCCGCGGGACGAGACGGCTCTCGACATAGAAGTTGAAGGTGACTTCCCGGCGGTTGGGGACGATGACGCAGGCATTGGCGCCCTCGAGCGCGGCGCCGGCATAGACCGGCTCGAGCAGGCCGGCGGTCAGGCGGCCGCCGAGGCGATGCGGCGGAATGAGGCCCAGCACCACGTCGTAAGGCATGAACTGGAAGAGCTTTGGGCTGTAGGCGGCGGGGATCAGCTTGCTCAGGCGCCGGTGGGTGCGGATGCCCTGCGCGTTGAGTTGCGAATTGAAGCCGCGTTCATGCGCCTCGGCCTCGGTCAGGCGGGCATCGACGGCGCGGGCGAAAGCCTCGAAGTCGGGCACGTTGCGGAAGGCGGCGAAGAGCATCCGCATCCGCATATAGGCATCGCGCGCCGCGCCGCCGCCATCGTCGATGGCTGAATAGGTCGAGCTGATGTTGCGCTTGCCAGCGGGCGTGCCGGCGCCGAACAGAGTGTGCATCACGAGGGCGTAGAGCAGCGCGCGGTGCCGGACGCCATATTGGCGGGCGAGATCGGCGAGCTGACGGCGCGGGTAGACGCGGGTTGCCAGCGTGAAGGGGCCGGGGCGGACGGTCCAGACATTGGCGACGATGACGTGGAGGCAGGCGAGCACGGCGCCGAGCGTTGCCGCGGTTGCGCGGACCAGCGGCGGGATCGGCGTATCGCTGCGGCTCACTGGATGCACGGCCGATTGCGAGCGGCTGAGCAGGGCAGAGTCGGCGCCTTCGACGAGAGCGTGCGCGACCTGCACGAGAAGGAAACCGGCGTGACTGCCGTCGGGCGTTTGCGCGGCGGCATAGCGCAAGCGGAACATCGGGAGCGCCGGATCGGCGAAGACAGCGTCGCCACGATCGAGCCAGCTGTCGGGGAGGCCGGCGAGGCTGGGCACGCTTTCTCTATAGATGAGGCGGCGCAGCAGTTCGTCGGTGACGGTGAAGCCGGCGGCGAGCTGGGGGGCGAGATCGACGAGGCCACGGGCGGCGGCGAGCAGCTCGGCGTCGGTGAAGGGGTGCGCGGTGAAGGCGGCGAAGAAGGCGACGTTGCGCTGATGGTACATGTACCACTGCATGTCGGTGAAGCCGGCGGGGTCGGTCATGCGAGTAGAGTAGCATGGGCGGGCAGTCCGGTCCTGCTCGCGGGGGAAGCAGGTCACGCAGTTCAGTGCGTGGCCCCGCACCCACCGGCCTCCCCGGTCCCCCCTCCCAGCAGGGGGAGGGAGAACTGACTGACAGTGTCGTTACTTTCCCGGCTCCTTCGTCCAGATTAGGATTGTTCCAGACTGGATTTCGGGCTGCGTTGGGCAACAATGACTTAGCCAGTCCGCCGCGCGGCGAATTGACCACTGTCGGGGCGGCGGGTGCAGTTTTAGGGTCCCCTCCGCCGATCACGGGCAAGACGAGTACGACATGGACTATCGCGGGATTTTCGAGGACGCCGTCGACACGCTGAGGGCCGAGAAGCGCTACCGCGTCTTCGCCGACCTCGAACGGGTGGCGGGGCAATTTCCCAAGGCGATCTACCGCGACGCAGCCGACAATGCGCGCGAGATCACCATCTGGTGCTCGAACGACTATCTCGGCATGGGCCAGCACCCCAAGGTGATCGCCGCCATGCAGGACACCGCGGCCAGGCTCGGCGTCGGCGCCGGCGGCACGCGCAATATTTCGGGCACCAACCGGCCGCTGGTCGAGCTCGAGCGCTCGCTCGCCGACCTGCACCGCAAGGAAGCGGCGCTGGTGTTCACCTCGGGCTTCGTTTCCAACGAGGCGGCGATCGCCACGATCGCGCGGCTGCTGCCCGACTGCCTGATCCTGTCCGACCAGCTCAACCATGCCTCGATGATCCAGGGCGTGCGCCAGTCGGGCATGGAAAAGAAGATCTTCCGGCATAACGACGTCGAGCATCTGCGCGAGCTGCTGATCGCGGCGGGGCGGCGGCCCAAGCTGATCTGCTTTGAGTCGGTGTACTCGATGGATGGCGACGTGGCGCCGATCAAGGAGATCTGCGACCTGGCGCAGGAGTTCGGCGCGCTCACCTATATCGACGAAGTGCATGCGGTGGGCATGTACGGTCCGCGCGGCGGCGGCATTGCCGACCGCGAAGGGCTGATGGAGCGGATCGACATCATCGAGGGCACGCTGGCCAAAGGCTTTGGCGTGATGGGCGGCTATATCGCCGCCAACCGGGCGATCGTGGATGCGGTGCGCTCCTATGCGCCGGAGTTCATCTTCACCACCGCCCTGCCCCCGGCGCTGTGCGCGGCGGCGCGCGCCTCGATCGAGCATCTCAAGGGCTCGCAGGAAGAACGCCGTTCTCAACAGCGCCAGGCGCAGCTGACCAAGGAGATACTCAGCGAGGCCGGCCTGCCGGTGATGCCGACCTCGACGCATATCGTGCCGCTGATCGTGGGCGATGCGCGGCTGGTGAAAGCGGCGAGCGACCTGCTGCTGGAAAAGCACAATGTCTACATCCAGCCGATCAACTATCCGACCGTGCCCAAGGGGACGGAGCGGCTGCGCATCACGCCGACGCCGCTGCACACCGACGAGATGATCATCGCGCTGCGCCACGCGCTGGTGAGCGTGTGGGCCGAACTGGAACTGCAGCGCGAGCGGCCCAGGGCGAAGATCACGGCGGACAAGCTCAATTCGGGCGATCTGACGCTGCCGACGGCGGGCGGCTGAGAACCTACGGTCGGTGGATAGCGCCGACTGAGGGCAAGCACGCCCTCACCAAGCTGGGACGCCGGCGGTTGCATCATGGTGCCTCACAGCGTCTCGAGAGCCACGTTTCTCGCCCAGAGCTGGCCGCTGCCTTTGAGCATGGGGCCGTAGTTTATCGTGCTTGCCTCGGATGGGACGTCGAGGACGATGCTGCGCTTCGTCCAGCCAAAGTCGCCGCGCAGGGCGCCGCCGTCTTCACGGTTCATCAGATTGTCGAAACGCAGGGAGCCGACGCGGTCGAGGGCGTCGATGCGCAGCCAGATCGTGCCGACGCCGACAGCTTCGCCACGCAGCTCGGCGCTGAAGCGGACGCTGCGACCGCGATAGTCGCCGGCGTCGAGCGAGCGCATGAGGGTCGCGTAATTCTGCGCCACGACGTCGTTGCTGCCGGCAGCGACGAGAGTCATGCCATGAGGATCACCGGGATCGATGCCGATGCGGTGCAGCGGGTAGGCAGCGCTATGATATTCGTGCCAGCCGCGCGGCAGTTTTGTGGGCCTGGACATCTCGATGCGGGCTGCGAGGGTGTTCCAGTCGTCGAGGCCGAACTGGCGGGCGACAAGTTCGAGGCTGAGGGCGTGCGGGATGGCGATGCCATGTTCGGCGAGCGCGGCGCGCAGCGTTTTGGCCATCGCCTTGGAGTCGAGGAAGGTGTGCATGGGCTGATCCTCATCGGGCAGGATTGGAGGTCAGTGCTCGCATTGCCGACGGCCTGCCCGTGGGGTCAAACCGATCCGTTACGCATCGTGCATTCACCATCCCCGAAGGGCGCGAGCGGCCGGCTGCACGAAGCCGAGTAGACGGTGCGCCGGGGAAGGCAGGGAGTCAACAGCGTGAGCAGGTGCGGTCGAGGCGATCATTGCCTCACGCCTCTCGTTGTGGGCGAATGATGCTTCAGCCAATGTCAAAGAACCCTCCCCCTGCCTCGTTTGCGCTCTGGCCAATCGATCCGAAGACGGCTCGATCGGCCAACCGCCGAATTGCAGGCGAGCGAAAGCCTCCGGTGACCCGGTTTAGCTGCAGTGCGAGCGCGGCGGGACGATCGGTCCGAGCCGGTAGTCGGCGTTTGTGGGACTTTTCGTCCCGCCACGCTATGCCGGGGTCTCGTCCGGAACGCGAATCTCGGAGAGTTGGGGCTTGATCCGCATCCGGCCGGGGGAGGCCGCCATGCCGCGGCACATCCCTCGTTTGGAGAAGCGGCAAGGCTTCTCCTGGGCGCGTCCGTGCCTCCGCGTCCGGCCGGATACAGGGCGACCCCCATATCCCCCGGCACTGTCCCCGCAGCCCCTCGTGAGGGCCTCGCTACACGGGGCAGCGAGGGGAGAATAACACGGGCCGGAGGTGGTTCGATAACTTCGCCGATGTTTCGTGGAAGGCATTGTGGGAGTTATGGAATTGGCGTTGGTAGAATGGCGTTCCGCGACGCGGCTGCGGCTGCGCTGGTGTGTGCTGACGGAGGGCAACCCGCCCTTCAGTCAGCACCCTACCGATCAATCCGCGCCCGATACTCCGGAGCAAACTGAGAGGGAGAACCCCCTCAGTCGTCTACAGCGGCCCTACACAAACCGCCACAACAGCAACCCCACAACCACCGTCACCACCAGCAGCAGATTCATCGCCATCCAGTACAGCTCGAGTGCCCGCAGAATATCCACCGCGGTGAGCTCGCTGCGCCCATCCCCGAACACTGGCAGATCGTGGACTTCGCCGTCATAGGCTCGCGGCCCGCCCAGCGCGAAACCCAGCGCGCCGGCGAACGCGGCCTCGGGCCAGCCGGCATTGGGCGAGGCGTGCTTTTTGCCGTCACGCAACGCCGTCGACCAGGCGGCTTCGGCATCGGCGCGGCGTACGAGGAACGAGGCACCGGCGATCAGCAGCGCGGTCAGGCGGGCCGGGATCCAGTTGACCAGGTCGTCGAATTTGGCGCTGGCCCAGCCGAACTCGCGATAGCGCTCATTGAGATGGCCGACCATCGAGTCGGCGGTGTTGGCGCATTTGTAGAGCACGACGCCCGGCAGGCCACCGACCAGCAGCCAGAACAGTGGCGCCACCACGCCGTCGGAGGTGGACTCGGCGAGACTCTCGACCGCCGCCTTGGCGACCCCGGATTCATCCAGCACCTGCGGGTCGCGGCCGACGATGTGGCTCACCGCCTCGCGCCCCGATTCGAGCGACAGCGCCAGTTTGTCGGCGACGAGCTTCACCGCCCGGCCGAGTTCCTTCTGCGCCAGCAGGCTGCTCGCCAGCACAGCCTCGATCACCCAGCCGAACGGGATCTGGCGCGTGGCGAAGACGATCAGCAGCGACACCGCGAGCCCGGCGCCGAGCAGCAGCGCCAGCATCAGGACGCCCTTCAGCCGCCGGTTGGCGCCGCCGTTGAGCCGCGCCTCGAGCCAGCCGATCAGCGCGCCCATCCAGGTCACCGGATGGCCGATGGCCTTGAACAGCGGGACCGGATAGCCGGCGAGGCGCTCCAGCAGCAGGGCGAGCGGCGCGAGCATCCAGGCCATCACACCGGCTCCGCGAGGGCGAAGAGGGCGTCGAGATCGAGATGAGCTTCGAGATGCGTTGCCAGCGCGTCGAGCGCCGCGTCGACCGACGCCTCGTAGTTGAGGGTGGTGTTCCTATGCAAGAACGATGATCTGAAGGCATTCGAAGCGAATATCCCATGCAGGTACGTGCCCCGCACCAGCCCATCGGCCGACACCGCGCCCTCATCGGCGCCGTTCACCTCGCTGAATGGCTGCGCCCGCCCCGTCGTGACGCCCATATGCATGTGATAGCCGCTGACCGACGTGCCGCTCTCCAGCACGCGGCCCGAGACGACCTGCAGCATCTTCAGGGGTTCGAGCACGGTACTCACGTCGAGCAGCCCGAGCCCGTCGCTGATGCCCGGCTCGCCCTCGATGCCGAGCGGATCGGCAACCGACCGGCCCAGCATCTGGTAGCCACCGCAGATGCCAAAAACCGGCTTGCCGGCCCGATAATGCGCCCGGATATCGATGTCCCACCCCTGCTCGCGAACCGCCGCCAGATCGGCCCGGGTCGCCTTCGAACCCGGAATCACGATCAGATCAGCCGATTGCGGCAGAGGCGAGCCGGGCTCGACGAACAGCACCGACACGCCCGGCTCGGCCCGCAGCGGATCGAGATCGTCGAAATTGGCGATGCGCGGCAGCCGCGGGACCGCCACCACATAGGGCCCGCCCGCCCTGTCCGGCCGATCGAGCGCCAGCGAATCCTCGGCCGGCAGCCGGCTCGCTCCGTCGAAATACGGCACCGGCCCGAGGCACGGCACGCCGGTGCGCTCGGCGATCAGCCGCACGCCGTCCTCGAACAGGCTCGGATCGCCGCGGAACTTGTTGACCAAAGTCGCCCGGATCAGCGCCCGGTCAGCCGGTTCCACCACCGCAAACGTGCCGATCAGCGAGGCGATGACGCCGCCCCGGTCGATATCGCCGATCAGCACCACCGGCACTTTCGCCGCCTGCGCGAAACCGAAATTGGCGATGTCGCCGGCCCTGAGATTGACCTCCGAGGCGCTGCCCGCCCCCTCCACCAGCACCAGCTCCGCATCGAGCTCGCGGAACGACGCCAGCACATCCGGCAGCAGCTCCTGGCGCTTCCGCCAATACTCGCGCGCCCGGAACGAGCCGACCCGCTGCCCGCGCAGCACCAGCTGCGAGCCGTTCTCGGCCTCCGGCTTGAGCAGCACCGGGTTCATCGCGGTGACCGCCTCGCGCCGCGCCGCGCGGGCCTGCAGTGCCTGCGCCCGGCCGATCTCGCCGCCATCGGCCGTGACCGCGGCGTTGTTGGACATGTTCTGCGGCTTGAACGGCGCGACGCGGATGCCGCGATTGGCGGCAGCCCGGCAGAGGCCGGCGACTATCAACGATTTGCCGACATCGCTGCCGGTGCCCATGAACATCAGCGCCTTGGTCATGCGGCGGTTCTAGCCGCGCGCGGGCCGATCCGATAGGGCTGGGCCATGCGGACCATCCTGATCATCGGCATCGGCGCGGGGCATCCCGATTTCCTGACGCTGCAGGCGGTCGCCGCGATGCGGCGGGCCGATGTGATCTTCCTGCCCGACAAGGGCACCGAGAAGGCCGGGCTGAACGCCGTGCGGCTGCAACTGCTCGAGCGGGCCGTGCCCGAAGGCGGCTATCGCGTGGCACCGTTCGAGGTGCCCGAGCGGCGCCAGGCGGCGACGCCCGAATATGCCGGGAGCATAAAGGATTGGCGCGGGGCATTGGCGGACGCCTACCGCCGGCTGTTCGACGAGCAACTGCATGACAGCGAGACGGGTGCGTTCCTCGTGTGGGGCGATCCCGCCCTCTATGACGGCACCCTGTCGATCGTCGAGGAGTTGCGGAGCGCGGGGCTCGATCTCGCGGTCGAGATGATCCCTGGAATCAGCGCCGTCCAGGCTCTCTGCGCCGCCCACAGGATCCCGCTCAACCGCGTCGGCGGGTCCGTTACGATAACGACCGGGCGGCGCGTGCTGGAGGGCGAGGCGGACGAACTTGGCAGCTTCGTCGTCATGCTCGACAACCACGCGGCGTGGACGCGCTTCGCCAGCGAAGGCGCCGACATCTACTGGGGCGCTTATCTGGGTACGGCCGACCAGATCCTTGTCGCGGGTCCGATCATCGAGGTGATGGACGACATCGCCCGGGTCCGCGCCGAAGCGCAGGCGCGCCATGGCTGGATCATGGACACCTATCTCATCCGGCGGCGTCGATGATGTGGGCGTAGGAGCCCATCACCCGGCCGACGATCGCGCCCATCGGCGGCAAGGCCGCGCCGAGCGCGTCGGTGGCGGTGAAGAGCAGCGGCGCGCCGGCGATGGTACCGCCCGCCGAATAATGGAACTCGTGGCCGGTGAGCTGCGCCGGGAAGGGCAGCGGGCTGGCGTGGGTCAGCCGGCGATAGCCGAGGGTGCGCTTCGGACGGCTGATGTCGGTGTGGATGGGAAGCAGGCCCGCCATGCGGTGCGCTGTGCCGGCCGCATCGACCATCGATTCGCCGAGGACCATGTAGCCGCCGCACTCGCCATAGATCAGCGCACCGCGATCGCGGGCGGCGGTGAGGCTGGTCATGAATCGGCTGGCGGATGCCAGTTGCGCGCCATGCAATTCCGGATAGCCACCGGGGAGGAATACCGCGTCGCTATCCGGAACCGCATCGTCGGCGAGGGGTGAGAAGAAGCTCAGTTGGGCACCCTGGGCCTGCCAGTCGTGCATCATGAAATCGTAGAAAAATGCAAAGTCATGGTCTTTCGCGACGGCAATTCGCTGTCCCAATGGCTTCAGCCGGGGGGCGACGGTGGGTGCGGCGGGCAATTCGCCGGAGAGCGACACCAATCGGTTCAGGTCGACGAACTGCTCGATTGCGTCCGCCGCCGCCGCGACGACCGGCTCGAAGCCGGCGACCTCGTCGGGCAGGACGAGGCCGAGGTGGCGACTCGGCAGCGCCAGGGTCTCGCGCCGCGGCAGCACACCGAGGATCGGGATGCCGAGCGGCGCCAACGCGGCGGTCAGCAGGCGCTCGTGGCGGGTGGTGGCGACGCGGTTGAGGATCAGCCCGGCGATCGTCACATCGGGCCGGAAGCGGGCAAAGCCCTGCACCAGGGCCGCGATGGACTGACCCTGCTTGTCGGCGTCGACGACGAACATCACCGGCAGGTGGAGCGTCGCGGCCAGATCGGCGGTGGAGCCGGTGCCGTCGGCGGCGCCGTCGAACAGGCCCATGACGCCTTCGATGAGCAGCAGGTCGGCGCCGGTGGCATGGGCACTGGCGAGGGAGCGGAGGCGATCGGGCGTCATCGCCCAGGGGTCGAGGTTGATGGCGTCGCCCTGGGCAACGCGGGCGAGGATGGCGGTGTCGATGTAGTCAGGGCCGGTCTTGGCGGGGGCGACCATGAGGCCCCGGCGGCGGAGCGCGGCGATGAGGCCGAGGGTCAGCAGCGTCTTGCCGGAGCCGGAGCGTGGGGCGGCGATGATGAGGCCATTGGCGGGGCGCATGGCCCGTGCTTTAGCCGCTGCTGGCGGGGGCGTCGAGACTCGGCGATGCTGCGGCGCAATCGGAGACCGACGCGTGAAAATCCTGATCCTGGGCGGCACCCACGAGGCGCATGAGCTGGCGGGGCGGCTGGCGGCGCTCGGGCACGAGGTAGTGACCTCCCTCGCCGGCCGGACCCGGCAGCCCAACGTGCCCGACGGCGAGTTGCGCGTCGGCAAGTTCGGCGGCGTGCCGGGACTGGTGGGGTACCTCAGGGCGCGCGGCTTCGACGTGCTGGTGGACGCCACTCACCCTTATGCCGGGCTGATCTCGATCAACGCCGTGACCGCGGCACAGCAGAGCGGCGTTCCACTGGTCCGGTTGATGCGGCCCGAATGGACGGAGCCGGCCGGGGCCGGCTGGCGCTGGGTATCCGGCCTCGACGAAGCGGCCAGGCTGCTGCCGGTCGGCGCGACGGTGCTGGTGACGACGGGGCACGAAGGGCTCGAGGCGCTGCTCAGGCGCGACGATTGCCGCCTGCTGGTGCGGCTGATCGAACCGCCCGACGTGACGCTGCCCCGCCACGCCACCCTGATCCTCGGCCGCCCGCCCTACAGCCTCGACACCGAGCAAGCGCTGTTCGCACGCGAACGGATCACGCATCTGGTGACCAAGAATGCCGGCGGCACCGGCACCGCCAAGCTGCAGGCGGCGCAGGAGGCGGGCGCCGAGGTTATCATGGTGCGGCGGCCGGTGTATGGGCCGGCGCGGGAGGTGGGGAATGTGGAGGAGGCGGTGGAGATGTTGGCAGGCTAGGGCCGACTGAGGGCAAGAACCCCCTCGCTTGGCCGAAATCGGGATAGCTCGGCATCGGCACTTCGATCGAGAACTGACTGAGGGCAAACACCCCCTCACCAAGCTTCGGTAGGCCTTCGGCCAACCTTCGCTATCCTCCCCCACCAAGGGGGAGGATGACATCGCGCAAGGTGCGCTACGCCGTTGATATCTTCAGCTGGCCCGCAGCTTCTTCTTACCCGCATTGCGCAGCACATGTGCAAAATCGGCAGCATACAGCCTAGAGTCCTGGAACCGCGTTTCACCGAAGACGCGGCCGACGAAGATCAGGGCGGTGCGGGTCAGCTTCTCTTCGCGGGCGCGGGTGCGGAGCTGGTCCAGCGTGGTGACGATGATCTCTTCGTCGGGCCAGGTGGCGCGGTAGACGATGACGGCGGGGCAATCGGCGCCGTAGTGCGGGGTGAGCGCGGTCTCGACGTAAGCGAGGTTGCGCACCGACAGATGGATGGCCAGCGTCGCGCCGGACTGGCCGAGGATTTCCAGCGTCTCGCGCTCGGGCATGGGCGAGGCCTTGCCGGAGGTGCGGGTGAGGACGATGGTCTGGCTGATTTCGGGCAGCGTCAGCTCGGCGCCGAGGCGGGCCGCGGCGGCCGCGAAGGCGGGGACTCCGGGCACGATCTCGTAGGGGATACCCAGCGCCGCCAGGCGCCGCATCTGCTCGGCGATGGCGCCATAGATCGAGGGATCGCCCGAATGCACGCGGGCGACGTCATACCCCAGCGCATGCGCCTCGGCCATCGCCGCGACGATGTCGTCGAGGTGCATGGGCGCCGTGTCGCGAACGAGCGCGCCTGCCGGCGCCGAGGCGACGATCTCGGTGGGGACCAGCGAGCCGGCATAAAGGCAGACCGGGCAGCGCTCGATCAGGCGCTGGCCGCGCAGGGTGATGAGGTCGGGCGCGCCGGGACCAGCGCCGATGAAATAGACGGTCATGGGTATTCACGAGGTTCAGTATGCGCGGCCTCCCCCCACCCGTGGCTTCTTTGCGCTCTGTCCGATCGATCCCAAGAGGGCTCGCTCGGCCAACCGCCAGTGCTTCGCCGCGCCCCTCTCCCCGCCAAAGGGAGGGAGAACTGACTGAAGACACAGCTGTTAAGCATCGCTTGCTGCTTTCTTTGCATAGCCGCGCGGGGTGTAGGCGACCGTGCGGCCATTGCCGCGCTTGAAGGCGCGGGAGGTGGAGCTGCCGATGAGTACGGTCGTCAACATATCGATGCCGGCCGGATCGAAGGCCCGCAGCGTGGTGACGTCGACGCGTTCGGCGGGGCGGCCGAGTTCGCGGGCGATGAGCACGGGCGTGTCGTGCGGGCGATGCTCGAGGTAGATCGTCTTCGCTTCCTCGATGAGCGTGGTGCGGCGCTCGGAGCGCGGGTTGTAGAGCGCCGTTACGAAGTCGCCCTCGGCGGCAGCCTTGAGCCGCTTGCGGATGTCGTCGGCGGGGGTCAGCAGGTCGCTGAGCGAGATGGCGCAGAAATCGTGGCCGAGCAGCGCGCCGCCGGCGGCGCTCGCCGCCTGCATGGCGGAGATGCCGGGGTGGAGGTCGATGGCGACGCGGCGCGCTGGATCGCTGAGGCGGCGGGCGCCGGTGGCTTCGACCAGCTCGAACACCAGCGACGCCATGGCGTAGATCTGCGCATCGCCCGAACAGATCAGCGACACGGCCTTGCCGGTCCCAGCTAGTTCGAGCGCGTGGCGAACGCGGGCCTCTTCGTCGCCGAGCGGGAAGCGGTGCTCCGCCTGCTGGCGATGGAGGTCGGCGACGAGATCGAGATAGAGGCCGTAGCCCACCCAGTCGGTGCTGGCGTCGAGCGCGGCGACGGCGGACCCCGTGCGGCTCGGCCGATCGCCCGGGCCGATGCCGACGACGTGCAGGCGGCCCGGCGCATGGCCAAGGCCGAGCGGATCGATCGGCGCCAAAGCGCGGCCGATGGCGCAGGTGGCGCGCTTCGATTTACGCTTGGGTACCAGCAGTGCGCCGGCCTTCAGCGCCGCAGCCTCCGCCACGCCGGGCGTACCGGTCTCGGCCTCGACAATCTCGGACGGATTGGGTAGCCGGTGTCGCTCCTGGTTGAGCTCGGTGACGGTGAAGAGGCGCAGCGGCACGCCGAAATGCGCCGCTGCGGTGTGGAACGCCGCTTCATCGGATTTGAGTTCGATGGTCGCGAGCGCCGCCAGCGAAGCGGGCGCGAGGCCGGCGCTTGCCAGCGTCTCCTCGATCAGCGCGATCATTTCGGCCGCCTCGACGCCGCGCTCGCAGCCGATACCGGCGACCAGCGTGCGCGGATGGTAGAGCACTTCGCGCTCGCGCCGCGCCGACTGTTCGCTGACGCGCACTTTTACGCCAGAGGTGAGCGACAGCGGATAGCCCGCTTCCGCCAGCCAGGGCGCGTGGCCTTCGAGCAGCAGCTTGCCGCCGATCAGCAGCGACATCATCGCGGGCTTGGCGGCGGCAGGATCGGCCAGCACCCAGCCCTCGGGCGGATCGTCGAGGCCGCGGGCGAAGCGCGCATCGGACGCCGTGGTCAGCGCCGCCGCGCCGCCGAGCTTTTCGGCGATGTCGCGCGCGAGCCGATTGCCGCCATGATGGCCGCCGAGCAGCGGCACCACATGCGCGCCGTCCTGCGAAATCGCGAGCACCGGCGGCTCGGCATGCTTGTCGCTGAGCGAGGGCGCCAGCAGGCGGATCAGGATGCCGGCGGCGCAGATGCCGACAATCGGCCGGCCCTCGGCGAACAGGCGTGGAACGACGATCTTGCCGTCTTCGCCATTGTAGCCGCAATGGATCACGTCGGCGTCGATGAGTGGTGCGAGGCGCTGCGCGAGCTCGGCTCCGGTGGCGGCGAAGGTGACGATCGCCGGCCTCACGCCCAGGCCTCGTCGCCGCGATAGCAGAGGATGGTCGAGAAATAGGGCCGCTCGCCATAGCGGAAGCCGTCGAGCGGCGTGATGCGCTGGCGCGGCGTGGTGGCATATTCGACCACCACGGCGCTCGCGGCGTGGCCGGTCTCGCGCAGCAGGTCGCGGATGCGCTCGAAATG
Organism: Pseudomonadota bacterium; assembly: GCA_048498015.1. Taxonomy (GTDB): domain Bacteria; phylum Pseudomonadota; class Alphaproteobacteria; order Rhizobiales; family Devosiaceae; genus Devosia_A. The sequence continues at coordinate 8,274 of JBEHYU010000064.1, read as the reverse complement.
CCGGCCGACCTTGATGATGGCGACGGCGGGGGCCCCGTCGAGCTCGGCGCGCAGCGTCTCGTCGTCGAGCGGCGCCGGCAGGATTTTCAGGATCTCGTTGCGCGCCGCGAGCGGGCGGCCGATGGCCGCAGCGGCAGCGGTGAGCGAAGTGATGCCGGGGATGATGTCGACCGGCACGCGGTCGCCGAGGCGCGACAGCATGTACATCGCCGAGCCATAGAACAGCGGATCGCCCTCGCACAGCCAGGCCACGTCGCGGCCGGCCGCGAGATGCTCCAGCACGGTGACCGTCGCTGCATCGTAGGCCGCCTGGGCCGGTCCGCGCTCGACGGTCATCGGGATGGTCACCGGCAGCATGATGGCGCCCGGCAGGATGTATTGCGCGGCGATGTCGCGCGCAAAGCCGGCGGCCTCGCCGGTCGAGGGATAGGCGATGACGTGGCAGACCCGCATGGCATGCACCGCCCGCAGCGTCAGCAGATCCGGATCGCCCGGGCCGACGCCGATCAGATGCAGCGTGCCGCTCACGGCTTGATCACCAGCCATTGCGTGACGGCGAGGCGCGGCCGCAGCACCCGGTGCGTGCCGACGGCATCGAGGCTCGCCACCTCGATGCGGGTGAGCTCGCCGCCGAGGCGCGACTGGCGCTCGTACAGCGCCTGCTCGCCATCGATGGTCACCGCATTGGCGACGAGGCGGCCGCCGGAGCGCAGCGCATCCCAGCAGAAATGGAACAATGTTTCGTCGGCGACGCCGCCGCCGATGAAGATCGCGTCGGGGGTGGGCATGTCGATGAAGGTGCCGGGCGCCTCGCCGCTCTCGACGCGCAGCTGCGGCACGCCGAGGCGGTCGGCATTGACGGCGATCATCTGCAGCCGCTCGCCCTCGCGCTCGAAGGCAATGGCCTCGGCATCGCGGGCGGCGCGCAGCCACTCGATGGCGACGGAGCCGCAGCCGGCGCCGACATCCCAGAGCAGACCGCCGGCATAGGGCGCCAGCTTGGCGATCGTCGCGGCGCGCACTTCGCGCTTGGTCAACTGGCCGTCCGATACGAAGGCCTCGTCGGGCAGGCCGGGCACCGGCGGCAGCAGCTCGGCCTCCGGATCGGCGGCGCAGTCGATGGCGAGCACGTAGAATTCGCCCGGATCTAGATCGAAGCCGAGGGCCTCGGCGGAGGCGATGCGCTCAGCCGGGCTGCCGAGATTTTCGAGCACGGTCAGCAGCGAGCCGCCATAGCCGCGCTCGACCAGCAGCCGCGCGACATGGCCGGCGGTGGTCGCATCGGCGGTCAGCGCCAGGATGCGGTTGCCCGGCGTGAGGTGCGGATGGATGAGCTCGGCCGGCCGGCCATGCAGCGACAGGGTCGCCACGTGCTGCAGCGGCCAGCGCAGGCGCGTCGCGGCGAGCTGGAACGAGGAGGGGTGGCTTGTGATGCGATATTCGTCGGGCTCGAGGTGCCGCGTCAGCGTCGCGCCGATGCCGAACCACATCGGGTCGCCCGAGGCGAGCACGATGGTGGGCGTGCCGCGCAGCCGCATCAACTGTTCGAGCATGGCGGGCAGCGTCGGCTCCCACTCGACGAGCGTCAGGTTGGAGGGTGCGCGTGGGGTCGGGCGCGGCGGCAGTGCAGCGGCCGGCGGCGGCGGCACCGGGCGGGCGACGGGACGCGGCGCGACGGGCGTGCGGCCGCCAAAGCTCAGGCGCGGGCCGCCGCCGGCGGGGGCCTCGGCCAGCGCCTGGTTGCGGGCTTCCTGCGCGAAGACGGCGGTGCGGCGCGCCGGCGCCGGCGGCGGGGTCAGCGGCGGCGCCAGGCGATCGATGAGGCGGCGCGGCGCGATGATGGTGGGGCCGGCCGGCAGCTCGGGCAGCTCGCCCTCCCCGACGCCGATGATGTCGAGCCAGTGCGTCATTGCAGTCCCTGGGCGATGGCGTTGAGCGCGGCGGCGGCGATGGCCGAGCCGCCCTGCCGGCCGAGCAGCGTGATGAACGGCACGCCGTGGATGTCGAGCGCCAGCTCGGCCTTGGATTCTTCGGCGCCGACGAAGCCGACGGGTGTCGCGATGATGCCGGCAGGTTTTGGCGCACCGGCGTCGAGCAGTTCGAGCAGATGGAACAAAGCGGTCGGCGCATTGCCGATGACCACGATGGCGCCGCCCAGCCGGCTGCGCCACAGCTCCACGGCGGCGGCGGAGCGGGTGGAATGCAGTTCTTCGGCCAGATGCGGCACGCGCGGATCGTTGAGGGTGACGATCAGCTCGCTGCCCTTGAGCTGGCGCGCGATGATCGAGGAGCGCACCGCTTCGGCATCGCAGAAGATCGGCGCCTGCTGCGTGAGCGCGAATTCCAGCTTTTCGACGACATCCTCGCTGGCGCGGATATTTGGGGCGATCTCGACCATGCCGCAGGCATGTATCATGCGGATTGCGACATCCTGCATATCGTCGCCAAGCCCGCTGAGATCGGCCTCGGCGCGGATCGTGGCGAAGGATTGCGCATAGATGGCGTCGGGATCGCGGAGATAAGCGACGCGCGGCCGCGGCGGCTGCTGTTTGAGCAAGAGCTCGTGGCCGACGCCGGCGATCCAGCCTTCCTCCTCGACCACGATCTGGTGCTGGGCGACGCTGAGGCTGAGCGGGGCGCTGAGGAATTCGCCGAAATGGCCGGCGGCGTCGAGCTCGGCGAAGCGGCGGACGCAGGTCTCCACCTGCTCGCGGTCGCGCGGCAGAACCTGGCCCGAGACCGGGAAGAGCGAGGGATAGATCTCGGCGATGGTGATGGGCGCAAGGTGGCGCTCGAACTCGGTCTCGAACGGCCAGATGGCGGCGTCGGGGAATTCGCGGCGCAGCAGTTGCAGGCGCGGGATGCCGAGCAGCGACTGGCTGCCCACCGAGCCGGCGCCGCTCAACTTCCACACCGATTGCGGCCCCTTGGCCTGCGCCTCGGCGAGGCGGTGCTCGCCGATATAGGGGTAGCCGTGATCGGGCCGGGTCGGCTCGAGATCGGCATAGATATGGTGCGGCGGGTGGCCCCAGAAATGCTTCTGCTCGAGGATGCGATTGAAACTTGAGGCGACCTCGAAGCGGTTGGAGCGATTGTCGGGCCGGTCGTCGACCGCCGTTGTAATTGCGTTCCACAGCACGTCCCAGCGCGCCTTGCCGGCGATGGCGCGGGCGGCGCCACGCGGATAGCCGAAGGCGAAATCGAAGCCGATGAAGACGCGCTCGCCGGAGGCGCGGGCGGCGCGCAGGCGCTCGGCCACGATGGCGATGGCTTCGGCGCGCGTCGCCGGGTTGAGCGAGGCGAGCGGACCGGCCGGACCGCGCTCGGCGATCCAGATCGAGTCCTTGTCGGTGCGCGGGGTGTTGGCGGCCGACCAGTCGACGGCGAGATAGCGGTCAAACAGGTTCGCACCCACCCCGCCGCCCGGCCCGACAATGTCGCCGACATTGCTCATTTGCGCTCCCCGCGCGCCAGTTTGCCGGGGATTTTGGGCAGAGTCACGGGGCCGAGCGGGTGGTCGGCGTGGGGATAGGGATGGTGCGTATGGTCGTGGGGGGGCACGAAGCCCGGCGCAAGCGGCGTCTTTTCATTGCTCTGTCCGATCGATCCCGAGAGGGCTCGATCGGCCAACCGCGGCCCCCACCCACCGGCTTCGCCGGTCCCCCCTCCCCGCAAGGGGGAGGGAGAACCGACTGAGAGCGCATGCGCTTGGGGCGCATGTGGATGAGAATGCGGGTGGTCGTGGCCGTGATCGTGGGTGTGCAGCGGCGTCCAGGGCAGGTTGTGGGCCTTGCAGAAGGCTTCGTCGCGGCAGGAGCTGTCGCAGTCGCCGCCGCAGGGGCAGTTTTCGAGGCCGCCGCCGATGCCTTCGACATGGTGGTGATGCGATTCCTGTTTGAGGCCGACTTCGGCTTCGAAGCCCAGCACCTGCTCGCGATATTTGCATAGGGCGCAGTTCATCAGGTTCTGGCCGACCAGCATTTCGCGGATGCGGTCGAGGAAGGTATCGATGACCAGCGGATGGTCGTCGAGATAGGGGGCGTTGAGGATCTCGATCTGGGGGTATTTTGCCTGCGCTTCCTCGGCGGCGTCGTAGATGCGCTTCACCAGCACGCCGGTGAACAGGAAATACGGAAGCACCACGATGCGCCGGTAGCCGAGCTTTGCCGCGTGGTCGATCGCCGGGGTCACCAGCGGGAAAGTGACGCCCGAATAGGCCACCTCGCCCCAGCCGAACCCCATGCCCTCCCACAGCATGCGCATGACTTTTGCGACATTGGAGTTGGCGTCGGGATCGGACGCGCCGCGGCCGACGACCAGCAGCAGCGTTTCGGCCAGCGGGATCTGTCGCGGCGACTGAGCCAGCCCTTCGCGGATGCGGTCGCCGGCGGCGCGCAGCATCTTGAGATCGACGCCGAGCTCGCGCCCATAGGTGATGCGCAGCCCCTTATGCGCCGCCTCATAGGTCTTGAGTACGGCTGGAATGTCGTTCTTGGCGTGACCGGCGGCGAACAGCATGCCGGGCACCGCGAGCACATGTTTCACACCCTGTGCCGCCAGCCGGTCGAGACCGAGATGGATCACCGGGTTGGCGAATTCGAGATAGCCGTACTCGACCGGCACGCCGGGCAGCTTTTGCTTCAGCGCATCGGCGAGCACGGCAAATTCGCCGACCGCGAGCTGGTTGCGGCTGCCATGGCCGCACAGCATGACGCCGGTGCCCGGCGGCAAGAGTGGCAGATCGCTCATGTTCCCTCCGCAGCTCCGGATTTGGTCCCCGATTTGGGTCGACCGCACCGGACATGTGTTTCAGCCGTATGACAGGGCTGCCGCGCGAGCCGGTGTTGTAGTCGGAGCCAATCCTTGCGGTCAATCAAGGGCTTGGCGGGCTGCGGCGCTGTTGCGAATGCAGTTGAAAATCATTCGCGGAAACAAGCACTTGCGAGGCCGCGCCGGGGCGGTTATGGGCGGGGCTCAACAGGGCGGCGACGACAATGGCCAGCGACTCGACAGTCTCGCTAGAGCGCTATGCGCTGATCAGCCTCGGCATCGGGGTGGCGGTGCTCGCCCTCAAGGGCGCGGCCGCCTGGCTCACCGGCTCAATCGCGCTGTACTCCGACGCGCTCGAGAGCATCGTCAACGTGGTGACGGCAATCGTGGCGCTGGTCGCCGTGCGGCTCGCGGCGCGTCCGGCCGATGCGGCCCTGCCCTATGGCTATGGCAAGGCCGAGTATTTCTCGGCCGTCATCATCGGGGTGTTCATCGCGGTCGCGGCGCTGCTGATCTTCAACGAAGCGTGGCACGGCTTCATGGACCCGCATCCGTTCCGGGCCGACCCGATCGGCCTCGCGGTATCGATTGCCGCCACGGTGCTCAACGGCGTCTGGGCCTATGTGCTGATCCGGCTGGGCGACCGCCAGCGCTCGGCGTCGCTATCGGCCGATGGCAGGCACCTCGCGACCGACGTGGTATCGACCGTGGCGGTACTGGCCGGCGTGCTGCTCACCATCGTCACCGGCTATGCGCGGCTCGACTCGATCCTCGCGGCGTTCGTCGGCATCGCCATATTGTGGTCGGGCTGGCGGCTGATCCGTGAAAGCGTCATCGGGCTGATGGACGTGTCGGTGGATGCCAAACAGCTGGCGACCATCCGCGAGGTGATCTCAGCCAATGCCGAAGGCGCGATCGAAGCGCACGACATCCGCACCCGGCAGGCGGGGCGCATGACCTTCATCGAGTTCCACCTGGTGGTGCCGGGCGAAATGACCGTCGAGGATTCCCATGCCATCTGCGACCGCATCGAAGCCAAGCTGCGCGAAGCGGTGGGCGAGGCGCAGGTGACCATCCATGTGGAGCCGGCCGAGAAGGCGAAGCATGTGGGGATTGTGGTGGTGTAGGGTTTAGTCAGGGGAAACCTGACTGAGGGCAAACACCCCCTCACCAAGCTGCGCTACGGCGCTTTTTTCGTCGCTCTGTCCGATCGATCCCAAGAGGGCTCGCTCGGCCAACCGCACCGGCGCCTAGCTTCGCTATCCTCCCCCACCAGGGGAGGATGACAGTGCTGACTTCACCATTGGATTCGCAGTCGTCATCCTCCCCCTTGGTGGGGGAGGATAGCGGAGGTTGGCCGCAGGCCTACCGGAGCTTGGTGAGGGGGTGTTTGGCTTCAGTCGGCTCGCGCCTGCTGCAGCGCATCGATCACCCGGTTCATCATCGCGATGAACCGGGCCATCTCGGCTTCGCTCAGTGCACCTGCGGCGGCAGCGTTGGCCCGGCGCGCGGCCCGAATCGCCGCATCGCGTAGCGACTGGGCCTTCGCGGTCAGAACGATGTTCTCATCCGTCCCGGCCGGGACCGATTCGATCAGCCCGTCTTCGGCCAGCGTGCGGACCAGCGCCTCGATCGTTGCCGCATCCGCTTCCTGCGATTCGCTCAGCGAGCGCCGCGTCACCGGGGCGTCGCCGAACCACAATTCGATCAGCAGCGGAAATTGTGATGGCCGGATGCCGAGTGGAATGAGGCCGTCGCCTGATACGTCGTGGAACAGGCGGGCCATGAGATTGGCAAGGTATCCGGGGGCTTGCGGGCGATCGGGGTGCATGCGGCATATGAGCATAGCGGGGATATCGGCTGCAATTGCATGGACGGCTGGCCCAATTCGTGCCGCAATCCGGTCGGAAACGTTCACGCATTGGTGAGGGGGCGTGTCTGGCCGAGGCGAGTGGTCAGTTTTGACCGGAGTACCTTATGGCCCACCCTGTGTTCGCGAGTATCGGTGGTAATTTGCTTGTTCGAACCGGAATCGTAGCCGGCGCGATCCTTATCGTGACCGGTATTGCGACCGGGACGCTGCCGGTGCGGTGTCTCGCGGGCGGTTCTGCGTGCACGGCGAGGCCCGCGGCGACCGACGTCGCCGAGGTCGCGCCTGCCCCGGTGGTCAAGCAGGAGCCGGCGGTGACGGCCGCGGCGCCGACCAAGCTGGCGGTGAGCGGCGACCTGCTGTCGCCCAAGCCGACGCTGACCAGCAACGACGTGCTGGCCGCAACCTTCGCGATGCTGCCGGCGGAGCTGCAAAAGCCCACCGTCACCGCCGCGGCAAAGCCGGCCGGCGAGCTCACCACGCGCAAGGTCAAGGCGATCTCGATCAATCCCGACGGCACGCCCGACATGAGCCAGCTGGTGACGGAGGCCTATGCGTCGTCCGGCCGGACCATCGTGCCGCAATCGCCCGCTGTCGAAGCCGCCGCGCGCATCGGCGCCGGCGAGCAGCCGGTGGCGGAAGCCGACCTGACGGCGGACAAGCCGGTGGTAAAGCCAGCGGCCAAGCCGGCTGCTACTGCGCCGGCGCCGAAGAAGGCCGCGGGCGGCAATACCGGCACCATCGCCGGCAAGGGCGCCAATGTCCGCTCGAGCCCGACCAAGGGCAAGAACCAGGTGCTGTTCACCATCCCGGGCGGCGCGACGGTGACGCTGGGCGAGAAGTCGCATGGCTGGGTCAAGGTCACCGACAGCCAGGGCCGCAGCGGCTGGGTGTATGGGGATTATGTGCGCTGAGTTTTGGGCTCAGTCCTTCGTCAGTGCTGACTGCTCCCCCACCCACCGGCTTCGCCGGTCCCCCCTCCCCGCAAGGGGGAGGGAGAACCGACTGAGGGTTTCCGCATCTGGTGAGAGTGAAGTCAGCACTCTCCCTCCCCTCGACGGGGAGGGGGGACCACGCGAAGCGTGGTGGGTGGGGTGACGCCACTTGAGTGGAGCCTAGTGCTCGCCGCCGCACTGCTCGTGGTCCGACAGCACTTCCACCACGCGGCATTCGGCGATGGTGCCGTGGTGGTGGCTTGCCAGCATCGCGCTCAGCTCGCCCCGCAGGGCCGTCAAGCGCGCGATGCGGTCGTCGACGTCGGCCAGGCGGTCGCGCACCAGTTCGTCGAGATCGGCGCAGGGGGCCTCGCGGTGGCCGGCGATACGCAGCATCGATTTGAGCACGTCCATGGGAAAGCCCATGGCGCGGGCGTGGGCGATGAAGTTCAGGCGATCCAGCGCAGCGGGTCCGTAACGGCGCTGGTTGCCCTCCGAGCGCGGCGGGGCGTCGATCAGGCCGATGCCCTCGTAATAGCGGATAGTCGGGATTTTCACCCCGGTCTGGGCGCTGAGCTCGCCGATGGAATAATCGTGCATGTGCATGTTTGACCTCAGTGCTGACTGCCCCCCACCCACCGGCTTCGCCGGTCCCCCCTCCCCGCAAGGGGGAGGGAGAACCGTCTGAAAGTTCGGCGC
>JBEHYU010000063.1:0-22890 GCA_048498015.1 Pseudomonadota bacterium | reverse complement strand
GTCCCCCCTCCCCGCAAGGGGGAGGGAGAACCGTCTGAAAGTTCGGCGCCCGGCGGTTCGATTGCGGGCTAACTGTCTCACCCGTCCGGGAATCAAACCCCTAAATGGGGCTTGAAGCTCTAGTGACTGGAGCAATTATGTAGGGCGTGGCCGAGACGAATCATAGGGCTTTTCGATGAGCGCCGGACACGACCACGCGCACACATTTGACGGCATGAACGACGACTACAAGCAGCGGCTGATGCTGGTGACCGCGATCAATGTTGGCATGTTCTTCGTCGAGATGGGCGCCGGGCAGCTTTCGGGCTCGCAGGCGCTGAAGGCCGACGCGCTCGATTTCTTCGCCGACGGCATTACCTATGCGCTGAGCTTCTGGGCCATCGGGCGGCCGCCGCGGGTGCGTACCGGCGCGGCGGTGCTGAAGGGCGCGAGTCTGTTGGCGATGGGGCTGTGGATCGCCGCCACGACGCTCTATCAGTTCTTCGTGCATGGCATCCCGGTGCCCGAGGTGATGGGCGGCATCGGCTTTGCGGCGCTGGCCGCCAACCTGCTCTCGGTGTGGCTGCTGATGGCCTACAAGGACGGCGACGCCAATATCCGCTCGGTCTGGCTGTGCTCGCGCAACGACGCGATCGGCAATGTGGCGGTGATCGTGGCGGCCGGCTTCGTGGCGCTGCTGGGCAATGGCGCGCCGGACCTGATCGTGGCGGGCGTGATGGCAGCGCTGTTCCTCAGCTCATCGTACCAGATTCTGACGCATTCCTGGCGCGAGTGGCGGGAGGGCGAGACGGCGCCGCACGACCATGCGCACGATCACGACCATGACGAGCATGAGCACGAGGCGCATTGATGCGGGCAGTGTGGGGATTGCTGGTGGTTTTGCTGGCGACGCCGGCGCTGGCGGCGGACTGGGGGCATTACGACAACGCCCGGTTTGGCTATGGCATCGATGTGCCGCCGGGCTTCGCCGGCCAGGGCGAGTCCGACAATGGCGACGGGCAGGTGTTTGCGTCGCCGACGGCGAAGCTGACGGTGTTCGGCCAGAACATCGTGGAGGGCGACTTCGAGACGGCGGTGCGCACGCAGCAGGATTTTGCCACGCAGGATGGGCTGGCAATCAGCTATCAGGTGACGACGCCCACCAAAGCCAGCTTTTCGGGCAAGCAAAGCGGGCGGATTGTTTATGCGCGGATGATCGCGCTGTGCGGCGGCAGCGCGTTTGCGATGTTCGAGCTGCGGTATGGGACTGCGGATGTGGCGAAGTTCGATGCGGTGGTGGACCGGCTGGTGGCTTCGTTCGGTGGGGCGTGCTGACTGAGGGCAAACACCCCCTCACCAAGCTTGCTACGGGCCCAAAGGCCCTAGCGCCGCTATCCTCCCCCACCAGGGGGGAGGATGACGACTGCGATGCTGGTGCTTTTGGATAGCGCACCTTGCGCGATGTAATCCTCCCCCTTGGTGGGGGAGGATAGCGAAGCTAGCGCGTCAGCGCTTAGCGCAGCTTGGTGAGGGGGTACTTGCTCTCAGTCGACCTAGCTTCTTTCTTGCTCTGTCCGATCGATCCCAAGCGGGCTCGATCAGCCAACCGCACGCTACTTGAACGGCCCGTTGAAAATGAAAAACGCCCCGACCCCGATCAGGGCGAAGCCCAACCCCGTGTTGATGGTCAGCCGCTCGCCCAGCACGAAGAACGAGAAGCCCACGAAGATGGTGATCGAGATCACCTCCTGGATGGCCTTGAGTTCGGCGCCCGTATAGGTGCCGAAGCCGATGCGGTTGGCAGGGACGGCCATCCAGTATTCGACCAGCGCGATGGCCCAGCTGGCCATCACCGCCGCCCACATCGGGGCGCTCGGGAATTTGAGGTGCCCGTACCAGGCGGTGGTCATGAACAAATTGCTGCCGATCAGCAGCAGGATCGGCAGCACGGCGGGGGAGAGAAACGGCATGGACGCTCGGCTCGGGAAGGGATGGCGGTGAACGCCGCCATTCACCCCAAGGTTGCTCAGGCTGGCAAGGGGAAGCCGGATTTCACCAGTGGACGGAGCACATCGTAGCCGAGTTCGCAGGTCACCGGGCCGTCCATGCCGTATTCCATGAAGCGGGTGGTCGCCTTGTCGGCGCCAAAAGTCCAGAAATCGAGATCGTCGACGATCGAGTCGACCTGGCCGAGACGGATATCGGCGCCCTCTTCGCCGGCCGCGATGTAGTCCTGCAGCTGCGCTTCGCAGAGCTTTTCGAGCTTTTTGACCGCCGCATCGTCGAAGGCATCGGAGACGGTGAGGCGCTTGCCGTCGGCATCGAGGTTGATCGAATAGTCGTAGGTCATCGGGTGGGCGTAGCCCTGGTCGTATTCGCGGTCGATTTCGACGCTCATCAGGGTCGGCGACGCGTAATGCAGGACGAGCTGATACCAGTCCGAGACCTGGTCGTCGCCCCTGGCCATCTTCACGTCGCTCAGCTCCGTCTTGAGGATGAGATCGAAGGCCTTGGTCATCGGGCTCTTGGGCGTATCGAAGCGGACATATTCGTTGAAGATGTCGTCGGCGCCGCTCAGCACCTGCGGCAGCGCCGCCTCGTCGATGCCCGGCCCTTCGACCGGCTGGCCGGCAAGCCAGGCAGTGCGGCGGTTGGTATCGTCGACGAGGCACTGCGCGATCGTATCGGCGGTCGGCGTGCCGTTGCTGTCATCGTCGGCGCAGTCGGCGTAGCGGTACTGGTTCCACTCGATCTGGTCGGCTTTGATGAGCTTGGCCATCTTGGGGCCGACGGCCTTAAGAGCGGCCGTGTAGGCGTCGCTCATGGCGTTGTCGGCGGCGAGCAGATCGGGGTGGCTGCAGATGGCGTTGTCGAGATCGGTCGCGGCCTTGTTGCAGTCGATCGCCTGTGCGGCGGTGACGCTGAGCAGCGCCAGGCCGAGGCCCAAAAGCACGGTCTTCATGGGGTGTCTCCAAATTTGCGCGGCGCTTTAGGAGAGCCCGCCTGAACGGCGGCTGACTGGCCCGTCGCCGCGACCGGCACGCCGCACCCCGATTGACCGCCGCCCGCCGGCGCGCGATACACGAGCAGCCGGTTCCCCGCGCCGAAGGGCAAGGGGATCAAAAGGGAACACGGTGAGGCGTACCCAGCAGGGACCGATACCGTGGCTGCCCCCGCAACTGTGAGCGGATAGCGCGCCCGAACGCCACTGGTGGAGAAGTCCACCGGGAAGGCCGGGACAGCGCAGCGACCCGCGAGCCAGGAGACCTGCCGGTGCCATCCGAGCTGAACGCTCACTTCAACATGCACACGGAGGGTGTGAAATGGACAAGATCCCGGTCACGGTGATCACCGGCTTTCTGGGCGCGGGCAAGACGACGCTGGTGCGCCATCTGCTCGGCCACGCCAAGGGCAAGCGCATCGCGCTCATCATCAATGAATTCGGCGACCTCGGGGTGGACCGCGAAGTGATCGCGGCCGGCGGCCACGACAGCTGCCGCGAAGAGGACATGATCGAGCTCTCGAACGGCTGCATCTGCTGCACCGTCGCCGAGGACTTCATCCCGACGATGGAGACGCTGCTCGGCCGCGACGACAAGCCCGACCACATCGTCATCGAGACCTCCGGCCTCGCTCTGCCGCAGCCGCTGATCCGCGCCTTCAACTGGCCCGAGATCAAGTCGCAGGTGACGGTGGATGGCGTGGTGACCGTGGTCGACGCCGCCGCGCTCAGCGAGGGCCGCTTCGCCCCCGATGAGCAGGCGGTGGCCCGCCAGCGCGCTGCCGACGCGATGCTCGACCATGCCACGCCGCTCGGCGAGCTGTTCAAGGACCAGCTGGTGGCGGCCGACCTGCTGGTGGTCAACAAGACCGACCTCGTCGACGAGAACGCGCTAGGCGATGTCGAGAACCGCCTGCGCGCCGAGATGCGGCCCGGCACCGGTGTGATCCGCGCCCGCAACGGCCACGTCGATATCGCGGCGCTGCTCGGCATGGGGCTCGCTTCCGAGGATCATCTCGAAGGCCGCGACAGCGCGCACGAGCTCGAGCATGGCGGCGAAGGCCATGAGCACGACGATTTCGATTCTTTCTCGGTGACCCTGCCGAACGTCGCGAGCCGCGACGAGCTGCTGGGCGTGATCGAAGCCACCATCCGGGCGAACGACATTCTACGGCTCAAGGGCTGGGCCGCCTTGCCCGGCTCCGACGCCCGTCTCGCCATCCAGGCGGTCGGCCCGCGCGTCAATGCCTGGTTCGACCGGCCATGGAAGCCGGGCGAAGCGCGCGAAACGGCGCTGGTGGTGATCGGCGAATCGCCGCTCGACCGCGACGCCATCACAGCGAGCCTCAACCGCGCCAGCCGCGCCGCGGCCTGATGCGCGGCTTCCTGCGCGTCTTGTTGTTCGTCGTGGCGGGCCCGATCGCGGGCCTATTGGCGATGTCGGTGATCATCGGCACCTGGACGCTGGTCACGTCGGGCCGCACCAGCGATTACACCTTCGGGCCGGAGCTGTTCGCGCCTGGCATCCTGATCGTGACCTATTCGGTGGGCGGCATTCCGGCGCTGCTGACGGGGATCGCTTCGATCTTCGTGGCGCGCTGGCGCGGCGGCTGGATCGGCTGGCTGATCACCGCGCTGATCGGCGGGGTGATCAGCTTCGTCATCATGCTGGCCGTCTTCGGCGTGCCGCAGTTCTCGGGCACCAACTCGGACTCGATGCTGAGCCTCCTGGTCGCGCTCGCGGGCGCGGCCGCCGGGTTGGTCGGCGCGGCGCTGTTCGACGGGCTCTCGACGTTGCTCAGGCGCAAGGCAGCGTGATGCATCTGCTGACGGCGCAGGCCGGCGCATTGCAGCAGGAGGGCGAGGCGATCGACCTCGACCAGTCGCCCGGCGCCATCGTCTTCGCCTCGGCGGCGGATTCGGAGCTGGCGTTGCTGGCCGGCGCTGTCGACCGGGCCGGTGTGAAGGATGTCCGGCTTGCCCATCTGCTGCGGCTCGCCCACAATCTGTCGGTCGATTTGTGGATCGAAAAGACCGTCGCGCATGCCCGGCTGGTGGTGGTACGCCTGCTCGGCGGGCCGGCCTACTGGCCGTATGGGGTCGACCAGCTGACGACCCTCGCGGCAACCGGCCGCTTCAGGCTGGCGCTGCTGCCGGGAGACGCTACGCCGGACCCGCTGCTGCAATCGCGTTCTACCGTCGCGCCGGAAGAGTGGACGCGGCTGCATTCGTTGTTCACGGCGGGTGGGCCGGAGAATGCGGATATGCTGCTGGCCAGTTTTCGCGAACTGGCAGGCCCTCACCCGGCGCTGCGCGCCACCCTCTCCCCCTTGGGGAGAGGGGATGCGACTGAAGTTTCGGTTCCTTCATCCCCTCTCCCCCAGGGGGAGAGGGTTGGCGCAGAGCGGGCGGGCGAGGGTCCAAAGCCGTTCCCCCGCTTCGGCTACTGGACGCCCGCAGGTGGCGTCGCCTTCGCGCTGCCGGTCAGTGACCGACCGGCGGTTCCCCTGCTGTTCTATCGCGCTGCGCTCGAGGGCGCCGGGACCGCCACGCTCGAGGCGCTGTACCGCGAGATCGAGCGGCGTTGCCTCGCGCCCGTGCCGCTGATGATCTCGACGCTCAAGGAAGGCGCCTGCGTGCGGTTCGTGCAGGCGGCGTTTGCGGCGCACCGGCCGCAGGCGATCCTCAACCTCACTGGCTTCGCGCTCGGCCTCGACGGGCTCGAGGACAAGCTCAACCCCTTCGCCGGCTGCGACGCGCCGGTGATCCAGCTGGTGCAGGGCGGCCGGCCAGAGGCGCAGTGGGCCGCCGATATGCAGGGGCTTTCGGCAAAAGACCTCGCGATGCAGATCGTGCTCCCCGAGCTCGACGGCCGCATCGGCGGCATCATCGTCGGCCACAAGGCCGAGAGCATCTGGCACGCGGCCACCGAGTGCCCGCTATCCGCCTATGCGCCGGACGCTTCGGGTATCGCGCGCGCGGTCGAGCTCGCTGCGAACTGGGTGCGCCTGCGCCAGACTCCGCGGGCCGAGCGCAAGGTCGCCATCGTCCTCGCCAACTACCCCATCCGTGACGGCCGCATCGCCAACGGCGTGGGGTATGACGCGCCGGCCAGCACCGTCGAGATTTTGCGGCTGCTGGAAACCAGCGGCTATCACCTCTCGCCCATCCACAGCGTCATTCCCGCGAAGGCGGGAATCCAGACCGAGTCCGCGGACGCCCGAAAACCCAGCCTGGATTCCCGCCTTCGCGGGAATGACGTAGTGGGTGGGGAGGGGCCGTCCCCAGCAGCATCCAACTGGCTGATCGAACGCCTCCATGCTGGCCCCACCAATGCCCATCCCGAACGACCGGGTGGAATACCGTTCTCGTTGGCCCGCTACCGCGAGCTGTTCAGAACTCTCCCCGAGAAGGTCCAGCGCGATGTGACCACCCGCTGGGGCGAGCCCGGGGCCGATCCGTTCGTGCGTGATGGCGCGTTTCATCTGCCGGCGATCGGCTGGGGTAACGCCATGGTGCTGCTGCAGCCGGCGCGCGGCTACGACCGCGACGAGACGGCCGCCTATCACGATCCTGACCTCGTGCCGCCGCATGCCTACATCGCCGCCTATCTGTGGCTGCGCCACGAATTCGGCGCCCATGCGATCATCCACAATGGCAAGCACGGCTCGCTCGAATGGTTGCCCGGCAAGGCGACGGCGCTCGACGAAAACTCATATCCGTCAATACTTTGGGGTGAGCTGCCGCATCTCTATCCGTTCATCGTCAACGATCCCGGCGAGGGCACGCAGGCCAAGCGGCGCACCGGCGCCGTCATCATCGACCATCTCGTGCCGCCCCTCACCCGCGCCGAAACCTACGGTCCGCTCAAGGACCTCGAGGCCCTGCTCGACGAATACTACGCCGCCTCCGGCATGGACCGCCGGCGCCTCCGCGACCTGTGCAAACGCATCCTCGATTTCACCCGCGACACGCGCCTCGATCGCGATATCGGCCTGCCGGAAGACGAGACCAAGGCGCTGCTCAAGATCGACAATTTCCTCTGCGACCTGAAGGAAGCGCAGATCCGCGACGGCCTCCACATCTTCGGCCAGTCGCCGACCGGCCGCCTCGAACGCGACCTGCTCGCCGCCCTCGCCCGCGTGCCGCGCGGCGAGCGGCCGCAGGACACCTCGCTGATCCGCGCGCTGGCCGACGACCTCAAGCTGGGGTTCGACCCGCTGATGGCGGAGCTGGGCGCGCCGTGGGATGGTCCAGGCGAGTGGCGCCGCGTCGGTGATGTGGTCGAGCATCTCGAACAACTGGCCGCCGAGCAGATCGATGGCGCCCCTGCCCCCGGCCCGGCCTCGTCGGCGGTCGGCATCGAAATTCAGGAGGTCATGCGCCCGAAGCTGCGCGCCTCCGGGCCCGCCGAGACGCAGGCGCTGCTCGACGGACTCGACGGCAAATTCATCCGGCCCGGCCCGTCGGGCGCGCCCTCGCGCGGGCGGCTCGACGTGCTGCCGACCGGCCGCAATTTCTACTCGGTCGACAACCGCGCCATCCCTACCCCCACCGCCTGGGAACTGGGGCGGAAGTCGGCGGAAGGCCTGCTGCTGCGGCACTTCCAGGACCATGGCGCGCATCTGCGCTCCCTCGCCCTCAGCGTCTGGGGCACCTCCAACATGCGCACCGGCGGCGACGACATCGCGCAGGCTTTGGCGCTCATCGGCGCCAAGCCGGTGTGGGACCCATCCTCGCTGCGGCTCAGCGGCTACGAGATCATTCCGCTGGCGAAGCTCGGGCGGCCGCGGGTGGACGTGACGCTCCGGATTTCCGGCCTCTTCCGCGACGCTTTCCCGCAGCAGATCGCCTTGTTCGACCGGGCGGTGCGGGCCATCGGGGCGCTGGACGAGCCGGAGGACCAGAACCCCGTTTCAGCGCGCATGCGATCGGATGCGCTGGGGCTGATGAAGGATGGCGCCAGCGAAGCCGAGGCCGCGCTGTCCGCCGGACACCGCGTGTTCGGTTCAAAACCCGGAGCGTACGGGGCGGGCCTGCAGGCGCTGATCGACAGCGGCTCGTGGTCCACCAAAGCCGATCTGGGCAAGGCCTTCCTCAACTGGGGGCAGTATGCCTATGGGGCGCATGCGGCGGGAACGCCGGAGCTGGCGCGCTTTGCGGCGCGGCTGAGCGACATCGAGGCGGTCGTGCACAACCAGGACAACCGCGAGCACGATCTGCTCGACAGCGACGACTACTACCAGTTCGAGGGCGGCCTCGTCTCAACCTCGGAGTCGCTGAGTGGCCGGCGCCCGCTGGCGTATCACAACGACCATTCGCGGCCCGAGCGGCCGCTGGCGCGCACCCTGGAAGAAGAGATTTCCCGCGTCATGCGCAGCCGCGTGGTCAACCCCAAATGGATCGATGGGGTGAAGCGGCACGGCTACAAGGGCGCCTTCGAGATCATCGCCACGGTGGACTACATGTTCGCCTTCGCGGCAACGACCGGGGCGGTGCAGACGCATCATTTCGACCTCGCCTTCGAGGCGTTCGTCGAAGACGAGGCGACGCGGGAATTCATCCGCGCTAACAACCGGTTCGGCTATGACGAGCTGATCGCAAAATTCGATGAGGCGCGGCGGCGGGGCTACTGGCTGCCGCGCAGCAATCGTGCCTTTGAGTATCTGACGCCGCCTCACCCGGCCGCTGCGCGGCCCCCCTCTCCCCAGAGGGGCGAGGGGACACCGACCGAGAGGAAGAGCTTATGACCGACAAGCAGCCCAAGAAGACCGACCTCATGACCGAGGCGGAGCGCGATGTGTACCACGCCGAAAAGATGCGCAAGAAGAAGGAGGTGCGCACCCGCATACTCGCCACCAAGACCGAGGAGCGCGGGCTGCTGATCGTTCACACGGGCAAGGGCAAGGGCAAATCGACAGCGGCGTTTGGAATGGTGTTCCGGGCGATCGGACACGGCTTCCGCGTCGGGGTGGTGCAGTTCGTCAAGGGCGCCTGGGGTACCGGCGAGCGCGACGTGCTCGAGAATTTCCCCGAGCAGGTGACGATCAAGGCGATGGGCGAGGGGTTCACCTGGGACGTGGCTGACCGCCAGCGCGACATCGCGGCGGCACGCGCGGCGTGGGAGACGGCCAAGGAGATGATCGCCGACCCGTCCTACAAGATGGTGCTGCTCGACGAGCTCAACATCGTGCTGCGCTACGAATACCTGCCGCTCGACGAGGTGCTCGATGTGCTGCGCAACAAACCGCGCGACCTGCACGTGATCGTCACCGGCCGCAACGCCCGCGACGAGCTGATCGAGATCGCCGACCTCGTGACCGAGATGACCGAGATCAAGCATCCGTTCAGGTCGGGCGTGAAGGCGCAGGCGGGGGTGGAGTTTTAGGGGCACGTTTGGTGCTGACTGCGCCCCCCACCCACCGGCTTCGCCGGTCCCCCCTCCCCGCAAGGGGGAGGGAGAACCGACTGATGGTTCGGCGGTTCGGGATGGTTCAGTCGATCTCCCTCCCCTCGACGGGGAGGGGGTACCAGCCGAAGGCTGGTGGATGGGGTGACGCCGCTTGAGTGGAGCCCCGTTGACACCCGATATGTTATTTAGTTACATCATCGCCGACTGAAGCGTCGGAGATAATCTTGAGCTTTGCGCAGTTGGGCGCCGTGCCTCGCGTGGCGGCGGCGGTGATTGTTGTCGCCGTGATCTGGGCGGTGATCTGGGGGCTGTTGTGACGGACGCCATCCGGGTCGACGATCTGACGCTGGGCTATGAGGGGCATCCGGCGGTGCACCACCTTACCGGTGCGTTCGCGGACGGATCGCTGACGGCGATCGTGGGGCCGAACGGGTCGGGCAAGTCGACGCTGCTCAAGGGCATCATGGGCACGCTGATGCCACTGGGCGGCACCATCAGCCGCGCCGCCGAGGACGTGGCCTATCTCCCGCAGGCCGCCGAGATCGACAAGAGCTTCCCCGCGAGCGTGGCGGAACTGATCGGGCTTGGACTGTGGAAACGGCGCGGGCTGTTCGGCGGGCTGACCGCCGCCGATCGCGAGCAGCTGGCGGCGGCGCTCAAGGCCGTGGGGCTCGAGGGTTTTGCCAAGCGCGGCATCGATACGCTGAGCGGCGGGCAGCTGCAGCGTGCTCTGTTCGCGCGCGTGCTGGTGCAGGACGCGCGGCTGATCCTGCTCGACGAACCGTTCGCGGCGATCGACGAGAAGACCGTGGCCGATCTGATGGAACTGGTGGCGCACTGGCACGCCGAAGGCCGTACCGTGGTGGCGGTGCTGCACGATCTCGACCTGGTGCAGCGGCACTTCCCGCAGACCCTGCTGCTGGCGCGCGAGCCGGTCGGCTGGGGGCCGACCGACGCCGTGCTGACGGCCGACAATCTGGTGAAGGCCCGCGCCATGCCCGAAGCCTGGGACGAACATGCGCCCTGGCACGAGGGCGACGGGCGTGCCCACACGCATGAGGAGCACGTGCATTGAGCCTCGATCTGTTGTGGGCCCCGTTCGTCGAATTCGCCTTCATGCGCCGGGCGCTGGCGGGTGCGATCATCCTGGCGATCAGTGCCGGACCTGTCGGCGTGTTCCTGATGCTGCGCCGGATGAGCCTTGCCGGCGACGCAATGAGCCACGCGATCCTGCCAGGCGCCGCGGCGGGGTTCCTCGTGTCGGGGCTCGCCATCCTGCCGATGACGCTGGGCGGCTTCGTCGCCGGGCTGGTGGTAGCGCTGCTGGCGGGCCTGGTGTCGCGGGTGACGTCGCAGCGCGAAGACTCCAGTTTGGCGGCGTTCTACCTGATTTCGCTGGCGCTCGGGGTGCTGCTGGTCAGCCTCAAGGGCTCCAATGTCGATTTGATGCACGTGCTGTTCGGCACGGTGCTGGCGCTCAACGACGACGCGCTGGTGCTGATCGGCGGCGTGGCGAGTGTCAGCCTTGTCGGCCTCGCGCTGATCTGGCGGCCGCTGGTGGCCGAATGCCTCGATCCGACCTTCCTGCGCTCGGTCAGCAAGGCCGGGCAGCCGGTGCACCTGATCTTCCTCGCGCTGGTGGTGCTCAACCTCGTGGGCGGCTTCCAGGCGCTCGGCACGCTGCTGGCGGTGGGGCTGATGATGCTGCCGGCCGCGGCGGCCCGGTTCTGGGTACGCTCGCTCGAAGCCATCGTCGCCGTGGCGGTCGTGCTCGGGGTCGCCTCGGCCTATCTGGGATTGCTGCTGAGCTATTATCTCGGGGCAGCTTCCGGGCCGGCGATCATCCTCGTGGCCGGGGTCTTCTACATCCTTTCCCTCGTGTTCGGACGGCGCGGGCTGTTGTTCAGCAGCGCCCGTCCGGCACGCCATCGTATCGCCTGACGGAGATTCTTCATGCGTGCCTTGCTGATCGCTGCCCTGGCGCTCTGCGCCTCCCCTGCCCTTGCGGCGCCGCTCGACGTCGTGGCGAGCTTCTCGATCCTGGGCGACATGGTCAAACAGGTGGGCGGCGACAAGGTGAACGTCACCACCATCGTGGGGCCCAATGCCGACACCCATGTCTATGAACCCAAGCCCGCCGACGCGGCGGCGGTCGCCAAGGCGCAGGCGTTCTTCGTCAATGGGCTCGGCTTCGAGGGCTGGATGGACCGGTTCGTGCAATCGACCGGCTACACCGGGCCGCTGGTGGTGGCGAGCGAAGGCGTCAAGTCGCATACGATGAGCGATGACGGAGAGACGGTCACCGATCCGCATGCGTGGCAGAGCCTCGCGAACGGCGTTCTATATGTGAACAACATCCTCGCCGGCCTCTGCAAGGTAGATGCGGCCGACTGCGATGCCTTTACCAGCAACGCCCATGCCTACCAGGCGCAGATCATGGCGCTCGATGCCGACGTGAAGGCGCAGATCGCGAAGGTGCCCGAGGCCAGCCGCAAGGTGATCACCACGCACGACGCCTTCCTCTATTTCGGCGAGGAATACGGCGTCGAGTTCCTCGCGCCGGTCGGCATCAGCACCGACGCCGAGCCCTCGGCCAAGGATGTGGCCAAGCTGATCCTGCAGATCAAATCGGAGGGGGTGAGCGCGCTGTTCATCGAGAACATGTCGGACGGCCGGCTGATCCAGCAGATCGCCGACGAGACCGGCGTCAAGATGGGCGGCGAGCTCTACGCCGACGCTTTGTCGGAGCCCGATCAGGGCGCCGCCAGCTACCTCGAGATGTTCAGGCACAATATCGCCCTGTTGATCCCGGCGATGGAAGGGAAATAGGCTGATCCCATGGCGCATTCGCATGAAGGACACGACCACGTCTGGGCCGACGATCTGACCCGCAACCAGGAGCTGGTGCTGGGCGCGCTGGCGCATGCGAAAGCGCCGCTCTCGGCCTACGACATTCTCGACCAGCTGCGCGACGACGGCATCAAGGCGCCGCTGCAGATTTACCGGGCGCTCGACAAGCTGACCGAGCGCGGGCTGGCGCACCGGCTGGAATCGCTCAACGCCTTCGTGTGCTGCGCCGATGCGCATTGTCACGCGACGGGCAGCATCGCGTTTGCGATCTGCGAGGCCTGCGGCAAGGTCGAGGAATTCGCCGAACCGGCGATCGAAGCCAGGCTCAAGGGCTGGAGCAAGGCCTCGGGCTTCGTGCCGGAACGGATGACGATCGAGCTGCGCGGCCGCTGCCGGCAATGCGCGGCAGCCGCCGCCTAGCTGGCCTTGCGCTCGGCGGCGGGCTTGAGGATCAGCTGGGTCAGGGCGGCGATCGACATTGGCGGGGCGAAAAGCTGCCCCTGGAATTCACGGCAACCCAGCCGCAGCAGCTTGGCCACCTCTTCCTTGTGCTCGACGGCGGGCGCAGTGACGGCAAAGCCGGCGGCCTTCGCGACGGCCATGGTGGCTTCGGCCAGCGCCAGCTTGCCCGGCTCGCTGCCGATACCGGCCAGCAGCGACCGCGGCAGGCGGATGCGGTCGGCAAGGCCGGGCTGGGCATAGGCGGCGGTCGCCGGACCGAGCACGAAGTCGCTGAGCGCGATCGCCATGCCCATCTGCCGCAGGCTGGCGATGGGGGCCCGCAACGCCTCCGCGTCCGAGAGGCCGGCGACGTTGACCGCAAGCTGCAGGCGGCGGGCCGGAAAACTCGTGGCGCCGAGCGTGCCGGCGAGCTTTTCGGCAAACACCCCGCTGATCAGCTGGGCCGGCGTGACGGTGACGGTGAGCACCAGCCCGAGCAATGGCGCGATGTCGCCCCCGGCATGGCGCAGCGCCAGAATGCCGGCGCGTTCCAGCAAAGCGGCGGCATCGCGCGGCGCCAGCTCTTCCTGCCGGAGCGGCGTTTTGTCGGGCTTTTTCCAGCGCAGCAGCGCTTCAGCGCCGATGAGCGTCTCGGCCCTCAGGTCGAAGATCGGCTGGTACTCGATGTCGAAATCCATCGGGCTGACGCCATCAATGGGATTGTCGGCCTCGACCACCTCGTCGGGATCAAGGAAGGCAAGCTTGCCGGGCACGACCGCGGCGGGGGCGGCGGCCGGCGCCGCCTCGTGACTGGCCCAATTGGCCTCGAGGGCGGCAATGCGGCGCAGCATGGCGCGGCGGAAAACACCCAGCCCCAGCACCAGCAGGATACCCATGCCGAAGAAGAACGCCGACGCCACGAGGACGGCCCGGGTGAAGGCCGCGTCGCCCGGCCGGTCGGGCACCCAGGCCACGGTGCCGGCAACCTTGCCGTCGACATCGGTCAAATCGATCGACGACGAGTCCGGATCCACTTCGCTCACCAGCGCGGCGAGCGGCAGCTGGTAGCGCAGCGAGATGTTCTGCAGCAGCGCCGGCGTGAAGTGCTGCGCGATCCACAGCACCCGCCGCGTCTGGCTGGGGACCGACAGATCGGTCGAGGACGTCTGGTGGATGCTGATCGCGGCGAGGCCAACCGTGCCGTCGGCATCGGAGGAGAAATGCGCCACGGTGGTGGCGTCGCCGGTGGCCGCGATGCCTCGATCGAGTTCGCGCAGCATGGTGCGGGCCCCCGAGAAATGCTCGGAGATATTGCCCGTGATGGCGCCGACGGCATTTTCGCCGAACTGGATGGTGCCCGACTGATCCGTCACCAGGACATTGTCGTAGCTCTGGCCGAGCCGCGCCGTGGCGCCCCAGGTGGTATCCATCCAGGCCGGGTCGGCGTTGACCACGACGTTGAGATAGGCCTCGTTCCAGGTGCCCTCGTCGGAAACCGCATCGGCGAGGCCGTTCAGGAAAGAATCGAGCGCCGCATGCATGCCGCTGATGCCGCGCGTGTCTTCGACGCGGTCGATGTCCTGCGCCATGGTGCCGAGCGTGTAGATGGCGACGATGGCGCTCGAGACGTAGAGCAGGAAGACCGGCAGCGCGACGGCCAGCGCGAACAACCGCAGCGGGTTCCTGCCGAGCGGGCGCAGGCCCGGCGCGGCGCTGGCTGGCGATGGCGGCGATTTATCCGGTGCCCTGGCCAAGGCCTGGGTAGCTCCTCTGCTCGAAGCGAGCAAAGTAACTGCGCCGGCTTAATTTCCGGCTAAGCCGGAAATACCCGAAATATCAACGATCTACTGTCAAGCCGCGGCGGCGCGTTTGGCGAGCCTGGTCTTGATGTGCTCGACGTCGGCATGCGGCGTCGCGGCGAACAGGGCCTTGGTGTAGGCATGCTGCGGATTGGCGAACAGCGCCTCGCGGCTGCCCTGCTCCACCACGTCGCCCAGATACATCACCATCACCTCGTCGGCGATGTAGCGGACCACCGAGAGATCGTGGCTGATGAACACGTAGGTCAGCTGGAACTCGTCCTGCAGGTCGGCGAGCAGGTTGAGGATCTGCGCCTGCACCGACAGGTCGAGCGCGCTGACCGGCTCGTCGAGCACCAGCAGCGAGGGGTTGAGCATCAGCGCGCGGGCGATGGCGATGCGCTGGCGCTGGCCGCCCGAGAACATGTGCGGATAGCGGTTGTAGTGCTCGGGGCCGAGGCCGACCTTGCGCAGCATCTCATGCGCCTTGTCGGCGCGCTGCGAGGCGGACATGTCGGTGTTGATGGCCAGCGGCTCACCGAGCACGTCGCCGATCTTCTGGCGCGGATTGAGCGAACCATACGGGTTCTGGAACACCATCTGCACCTTGCGGCGCAGCGCCTTGCTGACGCCGTGGCGGGCGATGTCGATCCGCTCGCCCTCGATGAACAACTCTCCGCCGGTGGGAGCGTCGATGAGGGTCAGGATGCGCGCCAGCGTCGACTTGCCCGAGCCGGATTCGCCCACGATGGCGAGGGTCTTGCCCTTCTCGACGACGAGGCTGGCGTCCTTGACGGCGTGCACCACGGAGGTCTGGAGGCCGCGGCGCACATGATAATCGCGGACGATGTGGCGGGCTTCGAGGACCGGGCTCACAGCGCGGCCTCGCGGAAATCGCCGACGGTGGGCAAGCGGTCGCCGGTGGCGTTCTCGGGCAGCGCCGAGAGCAGGGCGCGGGTATAGGCGGATTTGGGTTCGGTAAAGAGGGTCAGCACGTCGGACTCCTCCATCTTGTGCCCGCGATACTGCACGATGACGCGATCGGCTGTCTCGGCGACGACCGCGATATTGTGGGTGATCATGATCAGCGCCATGCCGTTCTCGGCCTGCAGCCGGACCAGCAGATCGAGGATCTGCTTCTGGATGGTGACGTCGAGCGCCGTGGTGGGCTCGTCGGCGATCAGCAGCTTGGGTTTGCAGGCGATGGCCATGGCGATCATCACGCGCTGGCACTGGCCGCCCGACATCTGGTGCGGGAACGAACTCAGCCGCCGCTCGGCATCGTCGATGCCCACCTGCTGCAGCAACTCGATGGCCCGGGCGTGGCGCTGCTGGCGGTTCATGCCCAGATGGAAGCGCAGCACTTCCTCGATCTGGAAACCGACGGTGAAGCACGGATTGAGCGAAGCCACCGGCTCCTGGAAGATCATGGCGACATCCTTGCCGATGATCTTGCGCTTTTCGGCGCGCGACATGCCCAAGAGGTTACGGCCATCGAATTCGAGCCGGTCGGCGGTGACGGTGGCCGTAGACGGCAGCAGGCCCATCACGGCCAACATTTCGACCGACTTGCCCGAGCCGGATTCGCCGACCACCGCCAGCACCTCGCGCGGATCGACGCTGAGATCGATGCCCTCGACGGCCTTGAAGAGGCCGATGGAGGTATCGAAGGAGACGGTGAGATTGCGGATATCGAGAAGAGGCATGGCTTTAGCTCTGACCAAGGGGGTGCACGTTGCACCGCTGTGATGCAAATCCTATATTGGTGCCCATGGCGACAGGAGTAACTTTCATGGCTGATCGAGTGCCCCCCCCGAGGCCAGCGCCTGCTCCCCGGCCGGTGCCGCCGCCGACAATTGGTTCGACTGGCCCGCGTCCGGGCTACTAAGCAGGGAACGCGACAAGGCGGCTATGGCCTGTTCGGCCAGAATTTCCAGCCGGTCCAGCATTTTCAGGTAGTCGGAATACATCGCCAGCTGCCGTGCCTGCGGCAACGCGGTAAACTTGTCGCTCCGTAAATCGATCACGAACTGCTCTACCGTCTGGCGCAGACGGGCATAGTCGACCACCGGGGCAATCACGCTTCCCGGCAAGACATGTATCTCGCCGACCACAGCAGCAAACACCACGTTCGATGCGATATGCGGGACGGCGATGGAATAAGTCCTGTCCTCGGCATAATGTGCCGCTACATCTTGCAGATGTGCAGCTCTGTCGATCACTGACATCGCAACATAGTCGCTGCGTATCTCAGCCTCGAGGGCCACCTGGAAATCGTGGACTTTCTCGTCACGACGCAGCTGCTCAAGGCGTCTTACCTGCCACGAGTTGACGAACCAGCCGGCGACGCTGATCACACCGGACACGATCGCCGCAATAATTGCCGGACCGATCCATGGGTCCATTCACCTCAGCTCCGCTTCAGCTTGGGGTCGAGGGCGTCGCGGAGGCCGTCGCCGATGAGGTTGATGGCGATGACGGTGACGAGGATGCAGAGGCCGGGGAACGTCACGACCCAGGGGGCGCGCTGGATGAACTCGCGGGCATTGGCCAGCATGGTGCCCCATTCGGGCGTCGGCGGCTGGGCGCCGAGGCCGAGGAAGCCGAGGCCGGCGGCGGCCAGGATAGCGTCCGAGAAGCTCAGCGTCGCCTGCACGATGATCGGGGCGAGGCAGTTGGGCAGGATGGTGAGCAGCATCAGCCGCAGATTGCCGGCGCCGGCCAGCCTGGCCGACGTCACATATTCGCGGTTCTTCTCCGCCATCACCGCGGCACGCACGAGGCGGGCGAAATAGGGCTGCAGCGTCAGCGCGATGGCGAACATGGCGTTGGTCAGGCCGGGGCCGAGGACCGTCACCAGCACGAGCGCAAGCAGCAGCGGCGGAAACGCCAGGATCACGTCCATGATGCGCATGATCACGACATCGACCCAGCCGCGGAAATAGCCGGCGACGAGGCCCAGGATGATGCCGCCGGCCACCGACAGCACCACGACGATGAAGCCGATGAGCAGGGAGTATTGCGCGCCGAACATCAGGCGCGAGACCATATCGCGGCCGACCGGGTCGGTGCCGAGCCAGAACTGCGAATTGCCGGCCGGATCCCAGGCCGGGGGCAGCAGGAAATATTCCTTGTACTGCTGCAGCGGATCGTGCGGGGCGATCAGCGGCGCAATGGCGGCGATGACCAGCAGCAGCACGAAGACGATCAGGCCCAGCACCGCGCCCCGGCTCTGGCTGAAATAGTGCCAGAACTCCTTGAGGCCGGCGAAGCGGCTGGTGCTGACGACGGGCGCGATTTCAGTGGTGGTCGTCATCTCACTGCACCCGGATGCGCGGATTGATGACGGCGTAGAGCAGGTCGACCACGAGGTTCACTCCCACGACGATGAGGGCGATGAACAACAGGCCCGACTGCACGACCACGTAGTCGCGCTTGAAAATGCCGTCGACCATCCATTTGCCGATGCCCGGCCAGGCGAAGATGGTCTCGGTCAGGATGGCGCCGGCCAGCAGCGTGCCGACCTGCAGGCCGATGGTGGTGACCACCGGGATCAGCGCGTTGCGCAGCGCGTGCACGCCGACGACCCTGAGGCCGCGCAAGCCCTTGGCGCGGGCGGTGCGGACATAGTCCTCGCCCATCACTTCGAGCATGGCGGAGCGCGTTTGGCGCGCGATGACGGCGAGCGGAATGGTGCCCAGCACGATGGTAGGCAAAATGAGATGGCTGAAGGCGGACTGGAAGGCGCCCTTCTGTCCCGACAGCAGGCTGTCGATCAGCATCAGGCCGGTGACTGGCTTGAAGAAATAGCGCACGTCGATGCGGCCCGAGACGGGGGTCCAGTGCAAATAGCCGGAAAAGAAGATGATCAGCAGCAGGCCCCACCAGAAGATCGGCATCGAATAGCCCACGAGGGCGGTGCCCATCAGGCCCTGGTCGACGACGGTACCGCGGCGGGTGGCGGCAAAGATGCCGGCCGGAATGCCCACGATGATGGCGAAGATGATGGCGCACAGGGACAGTTCGAGCGTCGCCGGAAACAGCGTGCGGAAGATCTCGACGATCGGCCGATGGGTTTCGATCGAAGTGCCGAAATCGCCATGCAGCAGGCCGATGACGTAGTTGAGATATTGCTGCCAGACCGGCTGGTCGAAACCGAACTGGACCTTGAGCTGCTCATAGCGCTCGGGGGTGACGCCGTGCTCGCCGGCAAGCGCCAGGATGGGATCGCCCGGCAGCAGGCGAACGAAACCGAAGGCGCAGATGGTGATCCCGATCAGCGTCGGGATGATCAGCGCCAGCCTGTTGAGAATGAACCGAAGCATGGTCCCCCGGAATACAAAAAGGACGGCGCGGGAGTGAACCCCGCGCCGTCCCCGTGAGACTTACTCGGTGATGTCGACGTTGTCGAAGCGATGCATCGCCAGCGGGTCCTGGGTATAGCCGGTCACCTTCTTGTCGGTGACGACGTAGACCTGGGAGTGGGCGAACAGGAACGCCGGAGCTTCCTTGGCAAAGATCACCTGGGCGTCCTCGTAGTACTTGGTGCGCTCAGCGAGGTCGGAGGTCGTCTTGGCCTTCTGGATGTCGTTCTCGAAGTCCGGGTTGCACCAGCTCGAGTAGTTCGACACGCCGATGGCCGAGCAGGAGAACAGGGTAGCGAAGAAGTTGTCCGGATCGCCATTGTCGCCCGACCAGCCGATCTGGAAGGCACCCTTGCGGTCCTTGGCCTTGCCGTCTTCGCGGTACTGGGTCCACTCTTCCTGGGTGATATTGGCGGTGACGCCAACCTTGGCCCAGTCGGCCTGGATCAGTTCAGCGGCGCGCGCGAAGTTCGGGTTGTACGGACGCGAGCGGTCCGAAGCCCAAAGATCGATCGAGGTGACGCCGTTGGCCTTCAGAATTTCGGCGGCCTTGGCCGGATCGTACGCGTCGGACTTCACGTCCTTGTTCCACGACCACATGGTGGGCGGGATCAGGTTCTCGGCCGCCACGGCGCCCGCGTCCTGGAAGATCGCCTTGATCAGCGCGTCCTTGTCGATGGCCATGTTGAGCGCGTGACGCACTTCCGGCTTGTCGAAGGGCGGCTGGGTCACGTTGTAGCTCATATAGCCGACGTTGAGGCCGGCCATGGAGTAGGTGACGAGGTCCTTGTTGGCCACGATCGCCGGCACGTCGGCCGGGTTCGGGTAGGACATGACGTTGCACTCGCCGGACTGCAGCTTCTGCAGGCGGGTGGTGGCGTCGGGCGTGATCTGGAAGATCAGGTTGTCGAGCTTCACCTTGCCGGCCCAGTAATCCGGGTTGGCGGCGTAGCGGATCGTGGTGTCGAGCTGGTAGTCGACGAACACGAACGGGCCGGTGCCGACCGGCTTGGCGGCGAGGTCGGGCATGTTGCCGTCGGCCTGCAGCTTGTCGGCATATTCCTTGGAGAGGATCGAGGCGAAGTCCATCGCCATGTTGGCGAGCATCGGCGCGTTCGGCTCGGTGAGCGTCAGCTGCACGGTGTAGTCGTCGATCTTCTTCCACTCTTTGGTGTATTTCGGCATGTCCATGCCGACGTAGTAGTCGTAGCTCAGCTTGGGCAGGTAGGTGAACCACGGGGACTTGTCGTCCTGCTGGCGCATGAACGACCAGATGACGTCATCGGCGTTCAGGTCGCGGGTCGGGGTGAAGTAGTCGGTCTTGCCGAACTTCACGCCGTGGCGCAGGTGGAAGGTGTAGGTGAGGCCATCGGGCGAAATGTCCCAGCTCTCGGCGAGGCCGGGCTCGACTTCGGTCGAGCCGTGCTTGAACTCGACGAGGCGGTTGTAAACGGTGCGGGCGCCGGCGTCGTAGTCGTTGCCGCCCGTGGTGGTGCCGGGGTCGAAGTTGGCCGGGGACGCCTCGGAGCAGTACACGAGGGTCTTGTCGGCAAGCGCACTGCCGGTCATCACAGCGACAATAGCCGCCGCGGTCAGCAGGGTTTTCGCAAATTTCATGGATGTCTCCCGAAGATTTATTGCGCTCCGGGCATTTGCCGCCCCGAGCCTGGCGCGCAACAAAGCGTTTTTCATGGCAGCGTGCAACGGGAATATTCGCCTAGTGCCTTGCAGTTGAACGCGCTTTTCGTTGCGTGCGACGGCCTGGTGACGGCTAAACGGTTGTGCTGTTTGACCAAATGGTCAATCGGCGACGGGAGCGAGAAGCAATGAACATGCGCGTGAGCATGGTGGCGGTGGTTGTCGACGACTACGACCGGGCGATCGAATTCTATCGTGACGCCATGGGCTTGAGCCTGATCGAGGACACCCAAATGGGCGGCGGCAAGCGCTGGGTGGTGATCGGCGGGGCGAGCGGCGCGCGACTGCTGCTGGCCAAGGCCAGCGGCGACGCGCAGCAGGCCGCGATCGGGCACCAGCATGGCGGCCGGGTCGGCTTTTTCGCCGAGACCGACGATTTCGCCGCCGCTCACGAAAGGATGATTGCGCATGGCGCGAAATTCCTGGAGGAACCTCGGCACGAGCCCTAGGGGATCGTCGCCGTGTTCGAGGACGTTTACGGCAACAGATGGGACCTGATCGAGCCCGCCAAACCGGAGAAGTAAGATGAGCAAGCGCCGCCTTGGCCGCACCGACATCGAAATCGAGCCGATGGTGTTCGGCGGCAATGTGCTGGGCTGGACGCTCGAGGAGGCCGACGCCTTCCGGGTGCTCGACGTGTTCCTCGACGCCGGGTTCGCCGCCATCGACACCTCCGACAGCTATGGCAAGGGCAAGTCGGAGACGGTACTGGGCAACTGGATGAAGGCGCGCGGCAACCGCGCCAAGGTGCTGGTGTTCACCAAGGTCGGCTCCGACATGGGCCAGGGCCACCGCGACCTCAGCGCCAAATGGATCGAGGAGGAAGTCGAAGCGTCGCTGCGGCGCCTGCAGGTCGACCACATCGATCTCTACCAGAGCCACTGGCCCGACCCGAACACGCCGCAGGAAGAGACGCTCAAGGCGTTCGACCGGCTGGTGCGCGCCGGCAAGGTGCGGGCCATCGGCTCGTCGAACCAGGATGCAGCTCTGCTGAACGAGGCGCTGGCGATCTCGAAGCAGGACGGGCTCGCCCGTTACGAGACCGTGCAGAACGAGTTCAACCTCTATGACCGCGAGGGCTTTGGGGCCGTGCAGGACATCTGCGTCAAGGAGCAGATCTCGGGCATCGGCTATTTCAGCCTGGCGCGGGGCTTCCTCAGCGGCAAGTACCGCTCGGCCGCCGACGGCGACAAGAGCCCGCGCGGCAAGGCGGTGGTCGACAAATACATCAACGACAAGGGCAAGCGCATTCTCGCGGCGCTCGACGCGATCGCGGCTCGCACCGGCGCCAAGCCGGCGGAAATCGCGCTGGCCTGGATCATCGCCCAGCCGGGCGTGGCGGCGCCGATCGCCTCGGCAACATCGGTCGAACAGGCGCAAAGCCTGATCCGCGGCGCGCGGCTGACGCTGAGCGCGGACGACCTCGCGGCGCTGACGGCGGCGGGCGCCTAGGCCACGAGGTAGCCGCCATCGACCGGCAGCACCGCGCCGGTAATGTAGGCGGCGAGCGGCGAGCAGAGGAACAGCGCCGCCGGCGCGACATCGGCCGGCGTGCCCCAGCGGCCAAGCGGCATGCGGGCGAGCAGTTCGGCATTGCGGGTGGGGTTGGCCCGCGGCGCCTCGGTCATCGGCGTTTCGATCCAGCCGGGGGCGAGGGCGTTGACGCGGATGTCCTCTTTCGCAAACGCGATGGCCAATGACTTGATCAGGCCTGCAACGCCCGCTTTGCTTGCCGCGTAGGCCGGCGCATGCGGGGCGCCAAAGAAGGAGAACATCGAGCCGATACCGAGAAAGGCACCTCCGTGCAGCTTCTCGCGGAAAGCGAGCGCAACACGCATGGTGCCAGTCAGGTTGATGTCGATGCCTGTCTCGAAACCATCGAGGGTCCATTCGGCGGCACGGAGATTGACTCCGGCGGTGTCGACAACTGCAGCAACGCGCTCAAACGGCTGCGCGAAGGCCGTGATGGCGGCAGCGTCGCGAACATCGAGGCGCGAGAATGTGATTCCACTGGCTGCGGCGGCCGCGACTTCGGCGTCGGTAGCGCCGGTGGCGTGCACGATGGCGCCCGCATCGCGAAACGCAGTGGCAATCGCCATTCCGATGCCGGAGGTGCCGCCGATAACGACCGCTGTCTTGCCGGTGTAGAATTCAGAGGCCCAGTGCATTTGCAGAAGGCCCCCTCATCCGTCTCGGCTTCGCCGATCCACCTTCTCCCCCGAGGAGAGAAGGGATCCTGACTGAGAGTCTGCGGCTCGGTCGCCTTCTCCCCCCGGGGGAGAAGGTGCCCGAAGGGCGGATGAGGGGGCCTGGCTGCTCATCGCACAAACTGCTCCACATACTCAG
>JBEHYU010000062.1:0-23306 GCA_048498015.1 Pseudomonadota bacterium | reverse complement strand
ACCGCGAGCATGTGCGGGCCCGTGTCAAAGCCGCCGACCAGTATCTGCTGACCGCGCAGCCGCCGCTCGACGGCCGGGGCGACTGGGCCGCGGCCTGGGCGGCCGACAAGGATCGCGGCGGCGGCGTGGGTTTCTTTTTCCGCCTCGAAGGTAATGCGGCCCGCAGCTTCGCGCTCGCCGGCCTCGATCTGGCGCGCCGCTACCGGGTGCGCTACCTCGACGGCGCCGTAGCGGAGGCGACGGGAGCCCAGCTGGGCGCCGGCCTCAGCCTCACCCTCGATACAGCCTTTACCTCAGCCGCGCTCCTCGTCGAGGCGGCGGACTAGAACGTGTCGGGTCCAACGGACCCGCAAGGAGTTGTCTTTGAAAATTACCTCGATATCGGCGCATGTGTGTAATGCCGAAATGCGCAACTGGGTGTTTGTGCGGGTGGAAACCGACGTGCCCGGGCTCGTCGGCTGGGGCGAGGCGACGCTCGAGTTCAAGACGCGCGCCGTGAGCGGCGCCGTGGTCGACATTGAGCCCATGCTGGTCGGCCAGGATCCGCGCAATATCGAGCATTGCTTCCAGATCATGAACCGCCACGGCTTCTGGCGCATGGGCATCATTGGCATGTCGGCGATCAGCGGCATCGAGATGGCGCTGTGGGATATTCTGGGCAAGCATCTGGGCGTGCCGGTCTGGCAATTGCTGGGGGGCAGCGTCCGCGAGCACCTGCGGACCTATACGCATCTGGGGCTGGGCGACATGCGGGCGGTCTATGAATCGACCACGTCGGCCGGCATCGTCGAATTGGGCAAGCAGGTGACGCAGGCCGGCTACGACGCCCTCAAGGTCGTCTGCATCCCCTACACCCACTACGCGTCGCCCAATGCCGACGTCGATCGGGTCGGACGGATCGTCGGCGACCTGCGCGATGCGGTCGGCCCGGCCATCGACATCATGGTGGACTTCCACGGCCGGCCCGCTTCGGTCAACGCGGCGCTCGACTACATCAACGTGCTGGCCGATGCCCGGGTGATGTTCGTCGAAGAGCCCGTGCCGCCCGAGGATATCGGCGGCCTCGCCGAGGTCACCCGGCGGTCGCCTGTGACCATTGCGGCCGGCGAGCGCCTCGTCGGCCGCCGCGAGTTCGAGCCGGCGCTGCGCGCCCGCGCCTTCAACATCGCGCAGCCCGACATCTGTCATGTGGGCGGCCTGTGGGAAGCCAAGAAGGTTGCCGCGATGGCGGAGACGCAAGGCATAGGGCTCGCCCCGCACAATCCGCTCGGCCCCATTGCGGGCGTGGCGGCGCTGCATTTCGGCATTTCGACCCACAATGTCATCATCCAGGAGGAGATGTCCGGGGCAGTGCCATGGTACGGCGAGGTGGTCGACTGGCCGATCGAGCGCCATCCGGGACGCTGGGACAAGCCCACCAAGCCCGGCCTCGGCATCGAGGTCAACGAGAAGGTCATCGCGGCGCATCCGTTCGCGCCCGACATCCTCCATGCCCGCGGCGCCGTGCTGGGCGACGGCACCGTCGTCGACTGGTAGCCTCCGGGGATGGAGATCGTCGTCATCGAGAACGAGGCACTGCGTGTCGGCGTGATGCCGGGCTACGGCGCTCGCGTCGTCAGTCTGTTCGACAAGGCCGCCGGCCGGGAGTGGTTGTTCGCCGGCGCGCCGAGCCCGCAGACGGGGGAGGCGGCGGTCTATGGCGCCGCTGAGGCGGTCGGTTGGGACGAGTGCTTCCCCACCGTCGCGCCCTGGGATGCGCAGGGGACGATCTGGAACCGCCGGTTGCGCGATCACGGGGACCTCTGGGGCCGGCCGTGGACGGTGAGCGGCCACACTTCGACCGCGGTGACCATGACCTATGCCGAGGCGAACTTCCGTTTCGCCCGCACGCTGTCGCTCGATGGCCGGACGCTCACCGCTGCCTACGAGGTCGATAACCGGGCCGAACGCGAGATGCCCTATCTGTGGGCATTGCACGGGCTTCTCGCGGTGAGCCCCGGCGACCGAATCCTGATTGGTGGCATCGACGGCGTTGACGCCACCTATCTCAACGACAACGGCCTGACGCTGCCGCCCCAGCGCCTGAGCTGGCCCGGTCCGCCGCGCCCGCTGGCGTTCCCTCTCGACCGTGTGCAGCCGGCCGACCGGCGCTTCGCGGGCAAATTCTATGCCCGAGTTCTGGACAACCGCGCCGTGGTCGGTCGCGATGGTTCATATCTTACGCTGCGCTGGAGCGACGGTCTCGACCTCGGCATCTGGCTCAACTATGGCGGCTGGCCGGCCCCCGGCGGTCCGCATCACATCGCCCTCGAGCCGACGAGTGCGCCGGTGGACCATCTTGGCCAGGCGCTCGCAACCTCCATACCGCCCGGCGGCAGCCGCAACTGGGCCGTCACCCTGACGACAAGCACGGAGCCGCTGCCATGACCGGTCGCCTCGACGGACAGCACATCATCGTCACCGGCGGCAGCCGCGGTATCGGCGCCGCCATCGTGGAGAAATCGCTGGCGGAGGGCGCCCGCGTCTCGATCATCGATATCGATGCCGCGGCGGGCCAGGCCTTTGCCGAGCGGCTGGGCGATCGGGTGTTTTTCGCGGCGGGGGATATTCGCCGGAGCGGCGATATCGCGGACTTCCACGCGGCGGCCGTATCGCGGTTCGGTGCCGCCACCGGTCTCGTCAACAATGCCGGACGCAATTCCTACGCCGATCCAGTCAAAATGACCGAGGCCGAGTGGGACGAAGTGTTCGCTGTCGATCTCAAGGCCGCCTGGCTTTGCGCCCGCGCCGTGCTGCCGGCGATGATCGCGGCGCGCAGCGGCTCGATCGTCAACATTGCGTCGGTCCACGCGGACCAGACCTATGTCGGGTATTTCCCTTATGCGGCCGCGAAATCCGGCCTCGTGGGGCTGACACGCTCGCTCGCGCTCGAAGTGGGCGCGCACCAGATCCGGGTCAACGCCATTTCGCCCGGCTGGACCGAGACGCATCTGGTCGCCGAATATCTGGCGATGCAGCCGCCCGCTATGCGCGAGCAGGTGCTCGGCGCGCATCCGATGGGCCGCATCGGCAAACCCGCCGAGATCGCAAATTGCGTGGCCTTCCTGCTGTCGGACGAAGCGTCTTTCGTCACCGGCGCCAACTGGCGCGTCGATGGCGGCCTGGGCGCCCGGTTCGCCGGGTAGGCGGCGCCCTGGGCGCACAGGCAAAGCTATGAGTTGGTGGCCCCGGCGTGACTCGAACACGCAACCACCCGCTTAGAAGGCGGGTGCTCTATCCGGTTGAGCTACGGGGTCGCTCTGTTTGTGCTCTGGACCAAGCGATCCTAACCAGGCTCGCTTGGCCAACCGCGGTCGTTCTACTTTTGCGCTCTGCGCCAGGCGATCGCAGGAACGCTCGCCTGGCCAATCGCTGTGTAGCCGCTTCGCGGCGCGCCGTCACCCGCCCAGCTTGGCCGTGCTTTCCCGCACGATCAGCTCGGATTCGAGCACGATGCGGACGGGGTCGGCGGCAGGGCGGTTGCCTTCGAGGATGTTGATCAGGGTTTCGGTGGCGATGCGGCCGATCTGTTCGCGCGGCTGGCGCATGGTGGTGAGGGCAGGGGCGTAGTTCTGCGATACCGAGATGTCGTCGAAGCCGATGATGGAGATGTCGCGGGGGCACTCGATGCCGTGCTTGCGCAGGCTGGCGATGAGGCCGATGGCCATCTCGTCATTGGCCGAGAAGATGGCGGTCGGCATTTCCCGCATGGCGGCGAAGTGCTCGCCGGCGGCGCGGCCGGAATCCATGTTGTAGGTACCGGGGAAGATCCAGTCGTCGCGCACGTCCAGCCGATGCTCGAACATGGCCTTGCGATAGCCGACCAGCCGCTCGTTGGGGAAGGTGTTGCGCGAGGGGCCGCTGATATGGCCGATCTTGCGGTGCCCGAGCTCGTAGAGATGGGCCACGGCGCGCTCGGCGGCCTGCAGATTGTCGGTGATGACGGAGTTGATCTGCGGGTCCGGCAACTCGTCATAGGCGGCAACCAAAGGCAGCGAGACGCCGTCGCCGGTGATCGAGTGCAGCTTGCGGGTGTCGAGGAAGCCGTCGAACAGCAGCAGCCCGTCGGCCCGATTGGACAGGAAGTGATCAGACAACCAGCGCGCCGGATCGTTGCCGAGCCGGCCGGTGACCAGCACGCCATAGCCGCGGGCGGTGGCGATGGTAACGACGGCATCGAGGATGGTGGAATAGAACGGATTTCCAACGCCGGGCATCGCGGCCAGAATCGTACGGGCTTTCTGCAGGCGCAAAGACCTTGCGGCCTGATTGATTGTGTATCCGGTGTCGAGGACGGCCGAATTGACCTTGTCCCGGGTCGATTGTGACACCCGCTCGGGGTTGCTCAACACCCGCGAAACAGTAGCCGCCGACACCTTGGCGTGCCGCGCAACATCTTGAATCGTCGGGACTTTTTTGGAAATGGCCATGATGAGCAGCGCCCCTGATCGCTGCCGTATTCGACGCCTCTCTAATTCGATCTTGACAGGCAAGCAAGAAGTGTCTGAAACTCATGCAATCGATTGCATTGATCTCGAGGGAGGTTTCGTGTAATCGATTACACGCCGCCGGTCGGGAGCCTTCCATAAGAAAGGCGCCGCCAGGCCGGTAGGAGGGGCTGCAAGCATCCGTTTGCGGTCAACGTTGGGAGGACAACATTATGAAGAAGTTTACGGTGGTGGCCGGTCTGGCCGCCGCTCTGATGCTGGGCACCGCTGCCAATGCGACCGACCTCGAAGTCACGCACTGGTGGACGTCCCCCGGCGAGTCCGCCGCCGTGGCCGAATTCGCCAAGGCGTTCGACGCGACGGGCAACCATTGGGTTGACGGCGCCATCGCCGGCTCGGGCGATACTGCCCGCCCGATCATCATCTCCCGTATTCTCGGCGGCAACCCGATGGGCGCCACCCAGCTGAACCCGGGCAAAGATGCCGACGACCTGATCAAAGCCAACCTGATGCTCGACCTGACGGATCTCGCCAAGTCGGAAGGCTGGGACAAGATCATCAATCCGCCGAGCCAGCTGGCTTCGTGCACCTATGACGGCCATGTCTACTGCGTGCCGGTGAACCTGCATTCGGGCCAGTGGATGTACATCAACCGCCACGTCTACGAGGACGCCGGCTTGCCGGTTCCCAAGGACTGGTTCGAGTTCGTCAAGTCGGTTCCCGACCTGAAGGCCAAGGCTCCCGACGTCGTGCCGCTGGCCGTCGCCAATGGCTGGCCGGTGCAGACCCTGCTCGGCGATATCGAAGTCGCCGTCGCCGGCACCGACAACTACGTCAAGGTCTACAAGGACCGCGACGTGGCGCTCGCTTCGGGCCCGGAATACCGCAAGGTCTGGCAGGCGTTCGATGACGCCCGCAACATCGTCGATCCCAACACCATGGTTCCGCAGTGGAACGATGCCTCGGCTCTCGTGATCCAGGGCAAGGCCGCTGCCAACGTCATGGGCGACTGGGCCTCGGGTGAGTTCTCGGTGGCCAAGCAGGTCGCCGGCAAGGACTTCGACTGCCTTCCGGGCCTGGGTGTGAACCCGGTTCTGGATACCGGCGGCGACGTGTTCTACTTCCCCAAGAACGCCGACCCGGCGGTCGAGAAGGCCCAGCTCGTGCTGGCCTCGACGCTGCTCAACAAGGACACTCAGGTTGCGTTCAACCTGAAGAAGGGCTCGCTGCCCATCCGTCTCGACGTTGATATCTCCAAGGCCAACGACTGCATGCAGAAGGGTCTGACGATCCTGAAGTCGGGTGCGGCGTTCCCGTCGGGCAGCCAGATGCTCGATCGTGACTCGCTGAACCAGATCCGCGACCTCGAGAACAACTTCTTCGCTGATCACAACGTGACCATCGACGAAGCCCAGGCGCAGTTCGCCGACATCATCAAGAACGCTCCGCCGCTCTGAGTGAGTGCGCTGCGACTTAGTTCTTGAACAGTGACGGGGCCGGCTCAGCGTGAGCTGGGCTGGCCCCCCTTTTTTCTTTACATCGGGGGATGTGCGATGACGACTATGGCGTCAGGTGCCGAACGCGTTTCGCAACCGCGGCGGGACAGCGGCGAAGCCACAACGCTTCGTTTTGCTGCCGTGGTGCTGGGACTGGCGGCTGCCGCCGCGGGGCTCGCCTATCTGTTCCTCGGCAAGATTCCGGCGCCGCCGACCTGGCAGGCGCAGGTGGCAACCGCCGTCTGGGCGATGCCGATCCTGGCCGCCATCGGGGCGATATTCTCTTACGTCTATCCGCGCACCGGCGCGGGCATCATGATCTTCGTGGGCGCGATCGCCCTGTTCCTGTCGTATTTCGCCGGCCCCGAGATTTATCTGCTGGGCATGGTCGCGCTGGCGCTGATCGGCGGCGCCACGGCGCTCTACAGCATCAGCGCGGCGGGCGACGACATCCGGGTCCCCAAAATCCGCAATGGCGAACTGGTCCGCCCGGACTGGCTGACGCGCTTTGCGGCGGCCAAGGTGGCGTCGGCCCCGATGTTCGCGGTGGTGATCGGCGCCTTCATCGGCTGCTCGATCTGGACGATCGTGTTCTCGTTCACGAAATCCCAGGCCCTGCCGCGACCCGATTTCGTCGGGTTCGACCAGTATACGCGCCTGTTCAAGACGGTGCGCTGGTCGATCTCGGTCAAGAACCTCGCGGTCTATGGCGTGACCTCGCTGATCTGCTCGTTCACGGTGGGCTTCCTGCTCGCGGTGTTCATGGACCAGAAGATCCGGTTCGAGAGCGCCTTCCGTACGATCTTCCTTTATCCCTTCGCGCTGAGCTTCATCGTGACCGGCCACGTCTGGGCCTGGATCATGAACCCGACCTTCGGCCTGCAGAAGGCGGTGCGTTCGCTGGGCTGGACGAGCTTCACCTTCGACTGGCTCGGCAACCGCGACATGGTGGTCTACACGCTGGTGATCGCCGGGCTCTGGCAGGGCACGGGCCTGATCATGGCACTGATGCTCGCGGGCCTGCGCGGCATCGACGAGGAAGTCTGGAAGGCGGCGCGCGTCGACGGCATTCCGAAGTGGCGCACCTACATCTCGATCGTCATTCCGATGATGCGGCCGGTGCTGATCACCACGCTGGTGATCTCGGCCTCGGGCATCGTGCGCATCTACGACCTGGTGGTGGCGCTGACGCAGGGCGGGCCGGGCCTGTTCTCGGAAATGCCGGCCAAATACGTCTACGACAACATGTTCCAGAACGCGCTGGGGCAGGGTCTTGCGGCATCGGCAGTGATGCTCATCACCACCGGCATCATCCTGATCCCGTGGGCGATCGTCGAATTCGGCGGCAAGCGGCGCTAAGGGGGAGCACAGACATGACAATGGCAATGGCCGGATCCGCATCCGGCGACATGATCCACAGCGCCGCCCTTACGGGTCCCCAGGGTCGCATACCCAAGAACCCCTTCGCCTGGCAGCGCATCCTCATCTACACGGTGCTGATCGTGGCGGCGCTGTTCTACCTGTTTCCGCTCTACATCATGGTCATCACCTCGCTGAAGGACCTCGATGGCATCCGGACGGGCAATCTGTTCGTGCCGACGGACCACCCGTCGCTCGACGCGTGGGTCAAGGCCTGGGACACGGCGTGCACCGGCCTCTACTGCAACGGCATCAAGGTCGGTTTCCTCAACTCGGTGAAGATCACCGTGCCATCGGTGATCGTGTCGATCGCGGTGGCTTCGGTCACCGGCTACGCGCTCGCCATGTGGCCCTACAAGGGCGCCAATTTCTTCTTCACCGTGCTGCTGGTTGGCTCGTTTATCCCCTACCAGGTGATGCTCTACCCGCTGGTGATGATCACGGCCTACCTCCACATCTTCTCGACGCTGGGGGCCGTCATTCTCATCCACACGGTGTTCGGCATGCCCATCCTGGTGCTGCTGTTTAGAAACTACTTCGTGTCGATCCCGCAGGAGCTGTTCAAGGCAGCGCGTGTCGACGGGGCAGGGTTCTGGCGCATCTACGCGCAGGTGCTGATGCCGATGTCGCTGCCGATCTTCGTGGTGGCGCTGATCCTGCAGGTGACGGGTATCTGGAACGACTTCCTGTTCGGCGTGATCTTCGCCGGCACGACCAACTTCCCCATCACCGTGCAGCTCAACAACATCGTCAACTCGATGCAGGGCGTGAAGGAATACAATGTCGACATGGCGGCCACGATCCTGACCGGCGCCGTCCCGCTCATCATCTACTTCGTCTCCGGCAAGTTGTTCGTCCGCGGCATTGCCGCCGGCGCAGTCAAGGGTTAAGCCTCCATGGATAGCAGCGTTCAGATCAAGGAACTGTCGGTCGCCTACGGCTCCGTGAAGGTTCTGGAATCCCTCAACCTCGACATCGGCCGCGGCGAGTTCATCGTGCTGCTGGGGCCCTCGGGCTGCGGCAAGTCGACCTTGCTCAACTGCATCGCCGGGCTGCTCGAACCCTCGACCGGCCAGGTGTTCATCGAAGGCAAGAACGTCACCTGGGAAGAGCCCAAGGACCGCGGCATCGGCATGGTGTTCCAGTCCTACGCGCTCTATCCGCAGATGACGGTGGAGCGGAACCTCAGCTTCGGCCTGCGCGTGTCGGGCATGAAGCGCGAGGAGATCGAGCAGCGCGTGGCGCGGGCGTCGGAAATCCTGCAGATTCAGCCGCTGCTCAAGCGCAAGCCGATGGAGCTGTCGGGCGGCCAGCGCCAGCGTGTCGCCATCGGCCGTGCGCTGGTGCGCGACGTGGACGTGTTCCTGTTCGACGAACCGCTCTCCAACCTCGACGCCAAGCTGCGCTCGGATTTGCGCGTCGAGATCAAGCGGCTGCACCAGCGGCTCAAGAACACCATGATCTACGTGACGCACGACCAGATCGAGGCCATGACGCTGGCTGACCGCATCGCGATCATGAAGAACGGCATCATCCAGCAGCTCGACACGCCGCACGAGGTCTACAACCACCCCGTGAACCTGTTCGTGGCCGGCTTCATCGGCTCGCCGACGATGAATTTCCTCAAGGGGGACATCAACGGCACGACGTTTGCGATGGACAATCTCAACGTGCCGCTGGGCGACTACAAGTTCGAGAATGGCGGCGGCCGGGGCGAAGGCATATTGGGGGTGCGGCCCGAGCACATCGCGGTCGGCGAAGATGCCAAGAAGATGCCGTTCCAGCTCGAGAGCGAGATCGAAATCGTCGAGCCGATGGGATCGGACACGGTGGCCTGGACCAAGGTTGGCGGCCAGTCGGTGACCTTCCGCTGCTCGTCCGACATTCCGCTGGCGCCGGGTCAGAAGGTGACGATCGGCTTCGATCCTGCACGTGGCAGCGTGTTCAACGCGGCGAGTGGCGCGCGCGTCTAAAGTTGTGGCTTTCAGGGCCGCCGGTGATCCCGGCGGTCCTTGTGCGTTGTATGATCGATAATCCCTCAGCGACCCGCCCGGCAAAAACCGCGGCGGGCGCAAATCCTAGAAAGAGACGGCAATGGACTTTTCCTATCAGCTCTACAGCGCGCGTAACGAGAAGTCGCTCGACGACACGCTGAAGACGCTCAAATCGCTCGGCTACACGCAGGTCGAAGGCTGGGGCGGCCAGTTCGCCGATCCGGCCGCGCTGGCGCAGAGCCTCAAGAACGCCGGCCTCGTAATGCCGACCGCCCATATGGGCTTCACGCAGCTCGAGGACACGGCCGCCGCGCTCAAGATCGTCGAGACCGTCGGCATCAAGACCGTCTACTGCCCGGCGCCGCCGACTGCGGATTACCGCGAGGGCAAGGGCGACTGGCAGAAGTTCGCCGATGGCCTCGCCAAGGTCGCGGCCGCGTTCAAGGCGGCCGGCCACGGCTTCGGCTACCACAACCACCACTGGGAGTTCAGCAAGCTCGCGAACGGCAAGACGCCGATCGAAGTGCTGCTCGGCTCGCCCGACATGCAGTGGGAAATGGACCTGGCCTGGGTGGTGAAGGCCGGCGAAGATCCGATCGCCTGGATGGACCGGCTGGGCAGCCGCATCACCGCGATCCACGTCAAGGACATCGCGCCCGAGGGCCAGAAGGCGGACGAGGACGGCTGGGCCGACGTCGGCACCGGCACGCTCGACTGGAAGCAGCTGCTCGCGGACGCCAAGGCCAAGACGAAGGCGCAGTATTTCGTCATGGAGCACGACAAGCCGCTCGATGCGATCCGCTTTGCGCGCACCTCGATCGAATCCGTCAAGAAGTGGGGCTGATCAATGGCTAAGACCTATGGCGTCGGCATCATGGGTGCCGGCAACATCTCCTCGGCGTATCTGAAGCTCGCGCCGCTGTTCAAAGGCCTCGAGGTGCGCGGCGTCGCCGACATCATCCCTGCCGCCGCCAAGAAGCGCAGCGAAGAGTTCGGCGTCGCGGCAATGACGCCCGACGAGATGCTCAAGAATTCCGAGATCGACGTGATCGTGAACCTCACGATCCCCTCGACGCACTACCAGGTGTCGATGGATGCCATCTCGGCGGGCAAGCACGCCTATTCCGAAAAGCCGTTCGTGCTGACCCTCAAGGAAGGCAAGGCGCTCAAGAAGGCCGCGGACTCGCGCGGTCTGAGCGTCGGCTCGGCCCCGGACACGTTCCTGGGCGGTGCGCACCAGCAGGTGCGCAACATCATCGACTCCAAGCAGCTGGGCAAGATCACGCATGGCACGACCCATGTGATGAGCCGCGGCATGGAGCATTGGCATCCCAATCCGGACTTCTTCTTCCAGGTGGGCGCCGGTCCGGTGCTCGATGTGGGGCCGTATTACGTCACCGACCTCATCCAGCTGCTCGGGCCGGTGAAGCGGGTGACCTCGTTCACCAACAGCGCCAAGACGCACCGCACGGTGACGACGCCGGGCGTGCCGATGACCGGCAAGAAGATCAAGGTCGGCACGCCGACCACGATCCACGGCGTGCTGGAGTTCGAGAGCGGGGCGATCATCACCATCGGCGCCAGCTGGGATACCTTCAGCCACGGCCACCACAATATCGAACTCTACGGCACCGAGGGCTCGGTCTATGTGCCGGACCCGAACTTCTTCGGCGGCGATATCCTCGTCACCGACCAGTCGGGGACCAAGCAGAAGGTCGATGCGTGGGACCACCCGTTCGGCAAGATCAACCAGACCGGCGGCGACGGCGTCGGCCGCGCCAACTATCGCACGGCCGGCCTCGCCGACATGATGCAGGCCGTCGACAAGGGGCGCAAAGCCCGCTGCGGCCTCGATCTGGCATTGCATGCGGTCGACGTGATGACGTCGCTGCTCAAGGCCGGCGAGACCGGCAAGGTCATCACGCTGAGCACAACGTGCGAGCGCCCCGCGGCGCTCAAGCCGAAGGACGCGCAGGCGTTGCTGAAGTAAGGCGGCACGCCTCACGAGACTGAAAGCCCGGCCACCGCGCCGGGCTTTTCATTATGCCGGGGGCGCCGAGCAGATCTGCAGGCGATTGCCGAACGGATCGTAGATACTGGCGTAGGTCACCATGCCGGGCACACCGACGGGATCGTCGCAGCGGGCGCCCCTGGCGCGGAGCGCGGCGACCGCGGTGGCGCAGTCCTCGACATTCAGCACGACGGTGGTGTTGTGCGACGGCGCGAAGTCGCCGTCGGGCGTCGTAAGCGAGATATTGCCGGCGCCGCCGGTGGCGAACTCGATCCAGCCCATATCCGGCAGGTCGTAGACGGGCGCACCGAGGCCGAGCACATCGGCGTAGAACGCCTTGGCCGCGGCAAGATCGGGCACGCTGATCGCGACGACGTTGATGCCTTTGAACACGCGTCTGCTCCGGGTTGGTCGGCGGAGCCTAGAGCGACGTCATCGTTCCGCGCAACCCGCACTCGGCGCGTCGCCGGCGTCCTGCTATCGTGGGGTATGGCCAAGGGCGGACCGATCACTGATCTGACGGGCGTGTGGACCGGGGTGTACAACTACCCGCGGCATCCGCAGGCGGAGCATTTCGAGGCTGTCCTGTTTGACGCCGGCGGGCAGTTCACTGGCACGACGCACGAGATTATGCGGCTGACCCGGCGCGAGCCGCTGGAACTCACGGCGACGGTGGCCGGGTCGCATGCGGCGGGCGAGGTCAGCTTCATCAAGACCTATGAGGGCGTAGGCAGCCCCACCCATCCGGTCACTTACTCTGGCTCGCTGAGCGCCGACGGCCTCGAGATTTGGGGCGGGTGGACGCTGCCGAGCCTCAAGGGCACTTTCCTGATGATCCGGCAGGGACCGCAGAGCGAGGAAGTCGCCGAGAAGCGGCTCGCAGAGGTCGGCGCTAGAACGCCGAAATAGTCGGAAGAGCCGGTCGTTCTGCGAGAGCATCCGCCTTGACAGTTCGGCCTCAAGTCGCGAGTTTCCGGCAACGTTTACGTACATCAGCGGCAAACAGCCGTGCGGAGGAACAGCATGAAGACGATCAAGGGACCGGCGATTTTCCTCGCCCAGTTTGCGGGCGACAAGGCGCCGTTCGACACGCTCGACGGCATCTGCGGCTGGGCCGCGGGGCTGGGCTACAAAGGCGTGCAGATCCCCACCTGGGTTTCGAGCTTCATCGATCTCGAGAAGGCGGCGCGCAGCAAGACCTATGCCGACGAGATCAAGGGCACGGTCGAGAGCCATGGCCTCAAGATCACCGAGCTGTCGACGCACCTGCAGGGCCAGCTGGTCGCGGTGCATCCGGCCTATGACACGGCGTTCGACGGCTTTGCGCCGCCGGAGGTCCGCGGCAATCCGAAGGCCCGCCAGAAATGGGCCGTCAAGACGATGATCAACGCCGCGCGGGCCTCGAAGAATCTCGGGCTCACGGCGCATGCGACC
Source organism: Pseudomonadota bacterium (assembly GCA_048498015.1). GTDB lineage: Bacteria > Pseudomonadota > Alphaproteobacteria > Rhizobiales > Devosiaceae > Devosia_A. The sequence goes on along the minus strand of JBEHYU010000062.1, from coordinate 10,465 downwards.
TTCTCGGGCGCACTGGCCTGGCCTTATCTCTATCCGTGGCCGCAGCGGCCGGCGGGTCTCGTGGAAGAGGCGTTCACCGAACTCGCCAAGCGCTGGACGCCGATCCTCGACGAGTTCGACAAGAACGGCGTCGATGTCTGCTACGAAATCCATCCGGGCGAGGACCTGCATGACGGCGCCACGTGGGAGATGTTCCTCGACTACGTGAAGGGCCACAAGCGGGCGAACCTGCTCTACGATCCGAGCCACTTCATCCTGCAGCAGCTCGATTATCTCGAATACATCGACCTCTATCACGACCGCATCCGCATGTTCCATGTGAAGGACGCCGAGTTCAATCCGAACGGGCGGCAGGGCGTCTATGGCGGCTTCCAGAGCTGGGTGAACCGCGCCGGGCGCTTCCGCTCGCTGGGCGACGGACAGGTCGATTTCGGGGCGATCTTCAGCAAGCTCAGCCAGTACGATTTCGACGGCTGGGCCGTGCTCGAGTGGGAGTGTGCGATCAAGTCGCCCGAGCAGGGCGCGGCCGAGGGCGCGCCGTTCATCGACGCGCACATCATCAACGTCACCGCCAAGGCGTTCGACGATTTCGCTTCGTCCGGTACCGACCGGGCGGCCAATCGCAAGATGCTCGGGCTCTGAGGGGAAGATCATGGCTGAGAACGGCGCACGGCGCATTCGTCTGGGCATGGTCGGCGGCGGCACGGGAGCCTTCATCGGCTACGTGCACCGCATCGCCTCGCGGCTCGACGGCGATTACGATCTGGTGGCGGGCGCCCTAAGCTCGCGGCCGGACGTGGCGCGCGAGAGCGGCAAGAATATCGGGCTCGCCCCCGACCGCATCTACACCTCGTATGAGGAGATGGCGGCCAGGGAGAGCCAGCGGCCGGATGGCATTGAGGCGGTGTCGATCGTGACGCCGAACAATGTCCATTACGGCCCTGCCAAGGTGTTCCTCGAAGCGGGCATCCACGTCATCTGTGACAAGCCGTTGACCTCGACACTCGAGGACGCGTGCAAGCTGGCGGCGATCAAGCCGAAGAAGGGCGCGAAATTCCTGCTGACGCACAACTACACCGGCTACCCGCTCGTACGGCAGGCGCGCGAGCTGGTGGCCTCGGGCGCGCTGGGCAAGGTTCGCGTCGTGCAGGTCGAATACCCGCAGGACTGGCTGTCGACCCCGGCCGATCCGGGCAACAAGCAGGCAGCCTGGCGGACCGACCCGAAGCGCTCGGGCGCCGGCGGCGCCATCGGCGATATCGGCACGCATGCCTACAATCTGGCGCGGTTCGTCACCGGGCTGAAGACGCAGGCGGTGAGCGCCGACCTGCAGAGCTTCGTCAAAGGCCGCAAGGTGGACGACAACGTCCATATCCTGCTGCGCTTCCAGGGCGGCGCCCGCGGCATGCTGTGGGCCAGCCAGGTGGCGCCGGGCAACGAGAACGGGCTGCAGCTGCGCGTCTACGGCGAAAAGGCCGGGCTCGAATGGCGGCAGGACAACCCCAACTACATGTGGTTCAGCGAACTCGGCAAACCCAAGACGCTGCTGACCCGCGGCGGCGCCATCAGCCAGCCCCCGGCGGCGTCAATGAACGTCCGCATCCCGGGCGGCCACCCCGAGGGCTATCTCGAAGCCTTCGCGACGCTCTACAGCCAGTTCGCCGATGTTATCCGCGGCACCGGCAAGGCCTACGCGCCGCTGTTGCCCTCGCTGGCGGACGGTGTCGAGGGGGTGGAGTTCATCACCGCAGCGATCGCGTCGAGCAAGGCCGACGGGAAGTGGACAGCATTGACGGACGTGTGAGGAAAACGTGTCTCCCGTCGTATTCTACCTCAATGGCCTCAAGTTTCATTTCTATGCCAATGAGGGGAATCCGCGGGAGGACATGCACATCCACGTCGATCGCGGCGATGCCAAAGCCAAATACTGGCTCTATCCGGACGTTCAACTCGCCAGCAGTTGGGGCTACAATCGGCGTGAATTGCGCCTTATCCTAAAGCTCGTCGAGGCGCGTCGCGACGAAATCGCAGGAGCATGGAATGCATTCTTCCGCACAGGCCCTCAGATTTGACGACGACACCATGTGGGTGGACCTCGTTGACGGTCGCACACTGGGGGTGCCCTTAGCTTGGTTCCCCATCCTGCTGAACGCAACTCCCGAGCAGCGGATGGCCTACCGCATCGACGTGGATGGCGGTGGGTTGCATTGGGAGGAGATCGACGAGGACATTTCCGTCGAGGGCCTCTTGAAGGGCCATGGCGATATGACTAATCGCGCGGCCAAGAAATTGGAAAAGGCCGTCGCCGCCGAATAGCTAGCTCAGCTTCCCCGCCAGCTCGTCGAGCTTCTGGATCAGGCCCTGAATATTGGCCTTGAGCGTCCGCCGCTGGCTGTCGGTCAGCGGGGCCTTCGCCTTTGGCCCCGAGTTCACGGCGACTTCCTCTTCGAGCGAGTCCAAGTCGCGCTTCAGGCGCGTCATTTCGGCGGCCACAGACATCGGGGCTTTTCCTTTTGCTCTGGCCGATCGAAACGGGTTCGCTCGGCCAACCGCGGCCTACTGGATTCGACGCACCGTGTAGCCCGCCTTGCCCAAGAGGTCGAGGACGCTGCCGGGGCCGGCGAGGTGGGCGGCGCCGACGACGATGAGGTCCTGCTTGTTGTCGGCGAGCAGCTTTTCGAGCGTCGGGATCCAGTTGTTGTTGCGGTCGTAGAGGATGCGCTTTTCGAGCGCGGCATCTTCGGGACCGACGCCCTGTACGGTCTCGACGAGAAAATCGACGTCGCCCTTGATCCAGTGCTGCATCAGCAGGTCGAACTGGCCTTCGGCGGTCGTGCCGCCGGAGGCGTTGATGTCCTCGAACAGGCGCTTGATCTGGACGTCGAGGGGATCGGAAGCGAGGAAGTCGTATTGCTGGCCCGGCGTTTCGAGATAGGCCTTGCGCTCCTTGGGCAGCTCCCATTGCAGGGTGGGATCGACGCCGTTGGCGAGATCGGGGCGCTTTTCGGACGGCGCGTCGGTGTTCATCGCTGCGTCGCTGAGCTGCAGGTCCAGCACCCAGGGCGGGTAGGAATCGACCTGCTCGAGGCTGAAGCCGAGAGGCTTTATCGCAGTTCTGAGCTGTGCGAGCTGCGCGGGTGTGAGTTCACGGACCCAATGCGTGTTGATCGTCTGGAAGCCCAGCGCCACCATCTTGAAGGTCAGCGCCATCATGCCGAGCGGGCCGATATCGGTCTCGAAATAGACCTCATCGGCGGCGTCGAGCGTGCGGTTGAAGAGCGGCGTGCGCCATTGCACGCCGGCGGGCAGGATATGGACGGAGCCAAACAAATAGATCTTGCTGTCGGCGTCGCTGACTTCCCACATGGCCGGCGCCGGGACGGCAGGCGGCGCCGGGTTGTTGACGACGAGCGCCGCGGAAGCGGGCACGGCAAGGGCGGCCAGCGCCAGGGCGCCGGCGGAAAGCGCCTTCAGTATGTTTCGCATGAAAGGACCTGCGGCAGGGGCAATGCCGCAGAGTTAAGCACGATCCGCCGCCGCGGCAACCTGGCGAAGCTCAGTGAGTCCAGGGGGTCTTGCGATCGGAGCGGAAATTGTCCGAATAGTTCGCGCGCTTGGGCGTGGGGGTGTGAGCCGGCTGCACCGTGTAGGGGATGCCGTTGGCGCGGGCGTAGGTCTCGGCTTCCTCGAGCGTATCGAAGCTCAGCTTCACCTGCGCCTGCGTGTCGGTGGACGAGGTGTAGCCCATCAGCGGCTCGATCTGCCGAGCCGTGGCGGGCTCGTGCACCAGCACCCAGGCCTTGGACTTGCCCTTGCCGGACTGCATGGCGTTGGGGGCGGGCCGATAGATCCGAGCCGTCATGTCGTCTCTCGTTTCGCGTGCGCTGACGCTGAATATGGTCGGGGCAAAGTGATTCGAACACTCGACCCCCGGTTCCCAAAACCGGTGCTCTACCAGGCTGAGCTATACCCCGAGTTCCGCCGTTCCGTTACCGGAGCGCGGCAAAAAGCACAAGATCGGCGGGCGATTGACCTCACCGGGCAAAGCACTAGAGCATAGCCGGATGAACGATCTATCGAAGCCCTGGCCGCTGGGCATCGGCACCGCCCGCTGGTGGCTGCCGATTATCGCGCTGGCGGTGCTGGAAGCACTGGCGCTCGGCGTCGATCACGAGGTTTCGCTGTGGGCCGTGGCGCTGCCCGACTACATCCGTGACCCGCTGACCCAGATCACGCCCTATGGCGAGTCGGGCTGGATCCTGTGGCCCGCCGGCGCGCTCTACGTCATCACCGCGCTGGTGGCGCTGTTCGTACGCTGGAAGCTGATGCGCACGATGCTCTGGCAGATGGCGGCGCTCTATGCGTTCATCTTCCTTGGCGTGGGGTTGCCGAGCCTTGTCTCGACCATCGTCAAGCGGCTGATCGGGCGCGGCCGGCCGATGCATTTCGACGAGACGGGCTTGTGGGGCTTCCGGTGGAACGTCACCGACTGGACGTATCAGAGCTTTCCGTCGGGACACGCAACGACGGCCTTCGCGCTGGCGGCTGTGGTCGGCTTCGTGTCGCCGCGCTGGTTCTATCCGGGGCTGGCGCTGGCGGCAGTGATCGGGCTGTCGCGGATCACCGAGGGCGTACATTACCCCAGCGATGTCATCGCCGGCGCGGCGCTCGGGCTGATCGGCGCCTATCTGGTGCGCTGGCAGTTCGCCGGCTCGCGCTGGCTGTTCCAGCGGCGCAACGGGACGATCGCGGCGCGGCCGCTGAGTTCGCTCAGGCGTTACCTGACGCTCAAGCGGCGAGGTAGCGCGCCAAAGCCGCCGACAAATCAGCCTTGAGGTCGTCGGGCGTCTCGAGCCCGATGTGGAGGCGCAGCATCGGGCCAGGTTCGTCCCACTGGGTCGCCGTCCGGATCTTTGCCGGCGAGACGGGTAGGCAGAGGCTCTCATAACCGCCCCATGACGCGCCCATCGAAAACAGTTCGAAGCCATCGACCGCGGCGGCGAGCGCGGCGCGCGGCTTCGGGTCGAGCAGCACCGAGAACAGGCTTCCGGCGCCGGTGAAATCGCGCCGCCAGATGGCGTGGTCGGGGTGGCTGGGCAGGGCAGGGTGGATGACCCGGCGAATGCCCGGCTGGCCTTCGAGCCAGGCGGCCATCTCGCTCGAGCGGGCGGAGTGCTCCTTCATGCGCAACGCCAGCGTGCGCAGGCCACGGGCCGCGAGGTAGCAATCGTCTGGCGAGGCGCAGAGGCCGAGGCGCATGTGGGTGCCGCGCAGCAGCTTGGCCCATTTTTCGTTGGCCGAGGCGGTGCCGAACATTACGTCCGAATGGCCCACGAACATCTTGGTGGCGGCGTGGATGACGATATCGGCGCCCAAATCGAGAGGCCGGTAGTAGAGCGGCGTCGCCCAGGAATTGTCGACGATGATGGCGATGTCGCGGGGCCCGGCAACCGCAGCGATGGCCGGCAGGTCCTGGATCTCGAAGGTCAGCGAGCCTGGGCTCTCGATGAAGATCGCTTTGGTCTTGTCGGTAATGAGCGAGGCGATGCCGCCGGCGGCGCGCGGGTCGTAATAGGTCACCTTTACGCCCAGGCGCGTGAGCACGTCGTTCGAGACGCGCCGCGTCGGGAAATAGGCGCTGTCGGTGACGAGCACTTCGTCGCCCGCGCTCAGTACCGTGAGCAGCGCCAGCGAGATCGCCGACAGGCCGGATGGGCAGAGCACCGTGTCGGCGGCGCCTTCGAGCTTGGTGATCAGGTGCTCGACCGCGTCCGAGGACGGATTGCCGATGCGGCCATATTCGTAACGCGGCGCCGGCGCTTCGAGGGCGTCGAGGGTCGGGAACAGCACGGTCGAGCCGCGATAGACCGGCGTGTTGACAAAGCCGTGGTGCTCTTCGGGATGCCGGCCCCAATGGGTGAGGATGGATTCGGGACCCCAGGGACGCGTCGTGTCGCTCATGAACGATTCAGCTTTCTGCCGGTTGGACGGCTAACCTGCCTCGGTGGCGAGCCAAAGCGCTTGACGTATCCTGCAAGAGCGGTTTCCGTGCAACCCAAGCAGTATCGGTTACACGCCATGCGCCTCGGAATCATCGGATTTGCCGTAACGGCCATGGCCAGCCTTTGGGCTGCGCCGGTGCTTGCCGACCGGCTGGACGACATCAAGGCGCGCGGCTTCCTGCAATGCGGCGTGACCGACGGGGTGCCGGGCTTCTCCGAGATCGGCGACGACAATGAGTGGAAGGGGCTCGAGGTCGATTATTGCCGCGCCGTGGCGGCGGCGATCTTCAACGACCCCAAGGCGGTGCGGTTCACCACCACGACCACTACCGACCGGTTCGATGCGCTCAGCTCGGGCAAGATCGACATTCTGGCCCGCACCAGCACCTGGACGATGCAGCGCGACACTGCGCTCAAGGTCAGCTTCGTCGGCACGATCTATTATGACGGGCAGGCCTTCATGGTGAAAAAGGACGCCGGCGCGTCCTCCGTCCACGACCTCGACAAGGCGACCATCTGCGTGGAAGCCAACACGACCACCGCGCTCAACCTCGACGACTATTTCGGTACCAACAAGCTGGCCTATACGTCGCTGACCTTCGCCGGGCACGACGAGACGGTGAAGGCCTTCGTCGATGGCAAGTGCATGGCCTACACTACCGATGCCTCGGCGCTGGCGGCAGACCGCACCAAGTTCCCCGATCCGGCCGACTACATCATCCTGCCCGAGACCGTCTCCAAGGAGCCGCTGGCGATCGCCGTGGCCGAGGGCGACTCCCGTTGGTTCAAGCTGACGCGCTGGGTCTATTTCGCGCTGCTCGATGCCGACGATCTGGGCGTGACGCAGAAGAACATCGACGAGATGGTCGGCTCGGACAGTCCCGAGATCAAGCGGCTGCTCGGCGTCGGCGACGAGGATTTCGGCGAGCCGCTGGGGCTCACCAAGGACTGGGCCTACCGGCTGGTCAAGGCGGTGGGCAATTACGGTGAAATCTTCGACCGCAATGTCGGGGCGAACTCGCCGCTCGCCCTGCAGCCCGGACTCAATGCGCTGTGGAAAGACGGCGGCATCCAGTACGCACCGCCGATCCGCTGATCTGCACAGTAACAGGGCGTACTGCCCAACATGTTTGCCTAAACAGGCGGCAGGAGCAAGACATGCTCACGGCTAGCGCATCTTTTACAGTTCGATGACGCCAATCCGCTTGACGCAACTGCCCATTGCCGCTTCGATACCCCTCAGCACCCCTAGTCACCACGTGGTCGGCAGGTGCCGCCGGACGGAGGAATAACCTTCGCCGGGACATAAGGGTCAGGAACACAGGGCAACACACATGCAAAAACTGCTCGTTTCTCTCGCATTGGCCGCGACGCTTGGCGTTGCCGGCACGGTGGCGGCGCAGGCCGGCACCCTGGATGACGTCAAAGCCAAGGGCTTCGTCCAGTGCGGCGTGAACGTCGGTCTGCCGGGCTTCGGCAACCCCGACTCCACCGGCAAGTACACCGGCTTCGACGTCGACTACTGCCGCGCCATTTCGGCGGCGATCTTCGGCGATCCGGACAAGGTGAAGTACTCGCCGCTCGACGGTACCAACCGCTTCCCGGCCCTGCAGTCGGGCGAGATCGACGTGCTCGTGCGCAACACCACCTGGACGATGTCGCGCGACACGACGCTGGGCTTCACCTTCGCGGGCGTCAACTACTACGACGGCGAAGGCTTCATGGTCCGCAAGTCGCTGGGCATCAAGACGGTCAAGGAACTCGACGGCGCCACGATCTGCGTGCAGTCGGGCACCGACACGGTCACCGGCCTCGCCGACTACTTCAAGAAGAACAACCTGAAGTACACCCCGCTGGTCATCGAGTCGCTGCCCGATACCAACAAGGCCTATGACGACGGCCGCTGCGACGCGCTGACGACCGACCGTTCGGGCCTCGCCGCCAACCGCCTGCAGATGAAGAACCCCGACGACCACGTGGTGCTCGACGAGATCATCTCGCAGGAGCCGCTCGGCCCGGTGGTGCGCAACAACGACGTGCAGTGGTTCCAGATCGTCAAGTGGGTCTCGAACGCGCTGCTCGACGCCGAATTCCTCGGCGTGACGCAGGCCAATGTCGACGACATGAAGAACTCGCCGGATGCCGCCATCGACCGCCTGCTGGGCGTCGGCGACAACGACTTCGGCAAGTCAATCGGCCTCGACAAGACCTGGGCCTACAACATCATCAAGGGCGTCGGCAACTACGCCGACATCTACGACCGCAACATCGGGCCGAACACCCCGCTCGGGCTGCAGCGCGGCGTGAACGCGCAGTGGAACGCCGGTGGCATCCAGTACGGTATCCCGATCCTCTGATCGTACGACTTCGCGGGCCGGGCTTCTTGCCCGGCCCCATTGTTTCTGAGGCGCCGGGGGGCGCCCCAAGGTCGGGGATCTCAGTATGACCGCAGCCGATGCCGGAAGGCTCAACGTCTCCCGGGACCGCTGGTACAACAATCCGCTGTTTCGCAGCATCGCGGCGCAGGTGATCATGGTGGTGGCCGTTTTCGGCACCGTCGCCTGGTTCACCAGCAACACCGTCGCGAACCTGCATCAGCGCGGCATCGCGTCCGGCTTCGACTTCCTGGGCAAGCGCGCCGGCTTCGATATCACCACGTTCCTCAACACGACCAACGAGAGCACGTTCGGCTACATGCTGCTCGCCGGGCTGGTCGATACGATCGTCGTGGCGCTGCTGGCCATCGTCATCGCGACGATCTTCGGGCTGATCGTGGGCATTGCGCGGCTCTCCAGCAACTGGCTGATCCGCACCATCGCCACCATCTACGTCGAATTCTTCCGCAACATCCCGCCGCTGATCGTCATCCTGTTCTGGTACCTGGCGGTGATCGCGGCGCTGCCCGGCATCAAGGACGCCATCCAGCTCGGGCCGGACTTCTCGCTGTCCAATCGCGGCTTCTTCATGCCCAAGCCGATCTTCGGGCCGAACTTCAACGTCGTGCTGATCGCCTTCGTGCTGTCGCTGATCATCGCCTGGGCGTTCGGGCGGTGGGCCTATGCGCGGCAGATGGCGACGGGCCAGCGCATCCGCTCGGGCTGGATCGGGCTGGGCATCATCGTGGTGCTGACGCTCGTGACGTTCATTGCGACCGGCGATCCGCTGACCTTCGAGGTGCCGGTCAAGACGCGCTTCAACATCAATGGCGGGCTGACGCTGACGCCCGAGTTCGCCTCGCTGTTCCTGGCGCTGGGCGTCTACACGGCTTCGTTCATCGCCGAGATCGTGCGCTCGGGCATCATGGCGGTGAACCAGGGGCAGAGCGAAGCGGCGCGGGCGCTGGGATTGCGCAACAATCTGGTGCTGCGCCTCGTGGTGCTGCCGCAGGCGCTGCGGGTGATCATTCCGCCGCTCGCCAGCGAGTACCTCAACATCACCAAGAACACCTCGCTGGCGGTGGCCATCGGCTATGCCGACCTCGTCGCCGTGGGCAACAACGTGCTCAACCCGACGGGCCAGTCGATCGAGGTGGTCGCCATCTGGATGGTGTTCTATCTGGGGCTGTCGGTGGTGATCTCGGTCGCCATGAACCTGTTCAACGCGCGCATCGCGCTGACGGAACGATAGGAGGGCGCCATGACCGACATGCAGTCGCAGGGCGATTACTCCTTCGTCCGCCAGGAAATGCTTAAGGCCGCGCCGCCGCCGATGCGGGTGCACGGCGTGTGGCCGTGGATGCGGACCAACCTGTTCAACGGGCTGGGCAACACGATCCTCACCGTCGTGGGCGTGCTCATCGCGCTCTGGGTGCTGATCCCGGTGATCGAATGGGCCTTCATCAACGCCGTGTGGGACTCGCCGACGCGCGATGCCTGCGCGGCGCAGACCGAGGGCGCCTGCTGGGCCTTCGTCAAAGCCAATTTCGGCCAGTTCGTCTTTGGCCGCTATCCCGATCCCGAGCGCTGGCGCGTCATGGCGTTCTTCGTGCTGCTGGCGGGCGGCATCATCCCGATGGCGATCCCGTCGGCGCCGGCCAAGGGGTTCAACCTCCTCTACCTGTTCATCATCTTCCCGGTGGTCGCAGGCATCCTGCTCTATGGCGGCTCGTTCGGGCTGCCGGTGGTCGAGACGGCGAACTGGGGCGGGCTGTTCCTGACGCTGGTGGTGTCGTATGTCGGCATGGCGATGTCGCTGCCGCTCGGCATCCTGCTGGCGCTGGGACGGCGCTCCAAAATGCCGATCGTGCAGTGGATCTGCGTGTTCTTCATCGAGGTCTGCCGCGGCGTGCCGCTGATCACGGTGCTGTTCATGGCCGGCATCCTGTTGCCGCTGTTCCTGCCCACTGGCGTCAATTTCGACAAGCTGGTGCGCGCGCTGGTCGGCCTGTCGCTGTTCGCCTCCGCCTACATGGCCGAGGTGATCCGCGGCGGCCTGCAGGCGATCCCCAAGGGTCAGTACGAGGG
>JBEHYU010000061.1:0-23506 GCA_048498015.1 Pseudomonadota bacterium | reverse complement strand
GATCGATCGGCCAGAGCAACAAAGAAGCTAAGGTTGGCCGATCGAGCCCTCTTGGGATCGATCGGACAGAGCAAACAAAGACTCTAGAAGTAGCGGCCGAGCCCTAAGCCCGCCGCAGCCGTGCCCGCGCCGAAGCTTCGATCGCCGCCGCCACCAGCCCGTCGAGCTTGAGCGTGTCGCGCAGCATCTCCAGCAGCCGCAGTTCTTCCTGCTCGAGCTGCAGATCCACCGCCGCCACTTCCACCGCCAGCGCGTAGGCCGTGTCGTGCAGCCGCTCGGGGATGGCGCCGATGATCAGCGCCAGCACATTGTCGATGCTGGAAGAGTCCTTGATCAGGTCCAGCGCTTCCGCCGCAACCTCGCCCAGCCGCGTGCGCTCGAAGCCGTCGAACACCGGCAGCCGCATCGTCAGCGCGCCGATGGCGTCGAGCTCGCGATCGCTCACATTGGCGTCCGAGGTGGCGGCGAGCACCATCAGGTGGATCAGCGCGTCCTGCGGGCTAAGGGTCATGGCACGGGCTCCGGGCATGCAAAAAGTGCCGCATACCTAGGCAGGCGAGGGCCCAATGTCCAGCGGCGCCACCATTGACTTTGCCTGCCGCGGTGGCCAAAACCCGCGAACTCCAGCAAAAGGCCGTCTTCCCGTGTCCACCGCCCCGCTTCCCGCGCTCGATCCCGCCTTCTTCGATGCCGCCCAGACCGCCAAGGCCTGGCCGTTCGAGGAAGCGCGCAAAATCGTCGCGCGGCTGAAGAAGACCGGCAAGACCGAGGCCCTGTTCGAGACCGGCTACGGCCCTTCGGGCCTGCCCCATATCGGCACCTTCGGCGAGGTGGCGCGCACCACCATGGTCCGCACCGCCTTCCGCCTGCTGACCCGCGACGAAATCCCCACCCGGCTGCTCTGCTTCTCCGACGACATGGACGGCATGCGCAAGATTCCGGAGAACGTACCGGATCGCTCCTTCCTCGAGCCGCATCTGCACAAGCCGCTGACCTCGGTGCCCAACCCCTTCGGCGGCGACTATGCGAGCTTCGGGCACCACAACAATGCCATGCTCCGCCGCTTCCTCGACACCTTCGGCTTCAGCTACGAATTCGCCAGCGCCACCGACTACTACAAGTCCGGCCGCTTCGACGCCGCGCTGATGCAGGCCGCCGCGAAGTACGAGCAGATCATGGCCGTCATGCTGCCCACGCTCGGCGCCGAACGGCAGGCGACCTATTCGATCTTCCTGCCGATCTCGCCGCAAACTGGAAGGGTGCTCTACGTCCCCATGAAGGCGGTCGACGCCCGGGCCGGCGCCGTGACCTTCGACGACGAGGACGGCACCGAGACCACGCTGCCCGTCACCGGCGGCCATGTGAAGCTGCAGTGGAAGCCCGATTTCGGCATGCGCTGGTCGGCGCTCGGCGTCGATTTCGAGATGTTCGGCAAGGACCACCAGACCAACGCGCCGATCTACGATCGCATCTGCGAAATCCTCGGCGGCAAGGCGCCGGAACATTACGTCTACGAGCTCTTCCTCGACGATCTCGGCCAGAAGATTTCCAAGTCCAAGGGCAATGGCCTCACCATCGACGAGTGGCTGACCTACGCCTCGCCCGAAAGCCTCGCGCTCTACATGTTCCAGAAGCCGCGCATGGCCAAGCGGCTCTATTTCGACGTCATCCCGCGCGCCGTCGACGAATACTACCAGTTCGTCGCCGCCTATAGCGGGCAGGACGGCGCTGCTGCGCTCGAGAACCCCGCCTTCCACATCCATTCGGGCAAGGTGCCGGTCATCGACATGCCGGTGAGCTTCGGCCTGCTGCTGAACCTCGCCTCGGCCGCCAACGCCCATGACGTCTCGGTGATGTGGGGCTATCTCACGCGCCGCCTGCCGGGCGTCACCGCCGCCAGCAATCCCGAGCTCGACCGGCTCGCCGCTTATGCCGTGCGCTACTTCCAGGACGAGGTTCTACCCACCAAGACCTTCCGCGCCCCCACCGACAAGGAGCGCGCCGCCCTGCAGGACCTGCACGACCAGCTCGCCGGCAAGGAAGCGCTCGACGCCAAGGAGCTGCAGGACATCGTCTACGCCGTCGGCAACGCCCACGCCTTCGATCCGCTGCGCGACTGGTTCGGCGCCATCTACCAGGTGCTGCTCGGCGCCGACCAGGGCCCCCGCTTCGGCTCCTTCGTCGCCCTCTACGGCGTCAACGAAACCCGCAAGCTCATCGAAGACGCCCTCGCCGGCAAACTGGTCACCGCCGCCTAGGGCGACAGCTCGAGGGTGGCATCGTATTCGAGGATGTCGCCCGGCTGGCATTCGAGATAGCGGCAGATCGCATCCAGCGTGTCGAAGCGGATGCCCTTCACCTTGCCCTGCTTGAGCAGCGACAAATTCGCCTCGGTGATGCCGACATGCTCGGCCAGCTCCTTGGACTTGACGTTGCGCCGCGCCAGCATGACGCCAAGGCTTACGCGTATCCCCATGGTCAAACGAACCTGTTGTTTTCTTCGGCCAGCGCCGCCGCTTTCTGCATCGCCCAGGACAGTGCCGCGATCGTTGCCGCGAACAGCGCCAGGATCAGCGTATCGGAGCTGATGTCCAGCACCAGCTGGTGCGGTCCCGTTCCGCCGGCGCCGGGCAGCAGGCCGAGCGATGCCGTCGTGACCGGCCGCAGCGCCGCGCTGATGCCGGTGCCGATGGCGAAGTCGCGCAGGCCCGATATGCCCGCCGTCGAGAACAGCCGGCCCGCGCCGAATTCGACGAAGCAGCGGCGCGCCCGCAGCAGTCCCCAGCTCAGCGGTGCAACGCCGATGAGGCTGACGAGCAACCCCGCGAACAGGGCGCCGTCCTGAAAGCCCGGCGGCGTGGCGCCGATCCAGTAGACCATGATTCCAACGGGCAGCAGCACCGCGAGCGCCAGGGCGGCAATTGCCAGCACGCTGAAAACGCGGTGGGGCTCGGGGGTGGCGCCGGTCTGTTGCGGCTGGGGCATGCGGAACCTCCGTTCAATACCGGATTTCTAGCGCCAAAATTATCGTTTGACAATAACAAAAGATCGCCGGATAGGATTGAATTATCGTGTAACGATAATGGAGTTTGTTCCGATGAAGTACCGTAAGCTGCTTGCTTTCCCGCTTTTCGCGCTGACCCTCATGCCGCTTGCGGCCGGTGCCGCGCCCTCGACCGGCACCGGTCAGATATCGGTGGCGCAGGTCAATGACCTGCTGTCCCGAGCGCCCCAGGACAGGGCGGTCCGCAATGCGCTGGTGGCCTATCTGGCGGGAGTAGGCGAGACCGCCGGCCTGCTCGTCGGCGAAGCAGGCCGGCTCGGCGTCACGTCCTATGCCTGCCAGAATCCGCTCAGCATCGGCGATGATGTCGTACGCGCTGCGTTGGTTGCGGCGGCCCCCGACAAGACCAGCTGGATGAGAACCCCGGCCACGCCGATCATTGTCGCCGATATGCTGCACCGCGCCGGCTGCAAATAGCATCCACAGGGAGCGGGGCGGCGCCGCTGCCCCGCTCTCTAGCGCAGGAACGCCACCGTTCGTTCGAACGCCAGCTTCGCCGCCGCAGCGTCATACTCCGGCCGGTCCTTCTCCGCGAACCAGTGCTGCGTCCCCGCATAGGAATACGCCACGTTCCCGCCGCCGTCCGCGCTCAGCACGTCCCCCAGCGCCTTCATGTCCTCGGCGCTCTCATACGGATCGTCCGCCGCGAAATGCGCCATGATCGGCACGTGCTTCACATCCAGCGGATGCGTCGCGTAATACGCCACCACCCGCCCCAGCGGCAGCGCGCGCTCGCCCGCCAGGCTCAGCAGGTGAAACCCGCCATACGAGAACCCCACCGCGCTTACGTCGTCCCCCGCCACCGCCGCATGGCCCGCCAGTTCCACCAGCGCCGCCCTGATCCGCGTCCCGCCCGTCTCGAAATTGGCTCGCATCTGCGTCTCGGCGCCCTCGATCGTCGTGGCGATGGCGCCATCGAACAGATCCGGCAGCCCGACGACAAAACCCTCCTTCGCCAGCGCCGCGCCATAGTCGCGGATGGTCTGGTTCAGCCCCCACCACGGGTGGCACACCAGCACGCCGGATCCCTTGCCCCCGGCCGGCAGCAGCACATCCATCACTGGCTCGCCCAGATGATGCGGGCGATCCACTCGACATCCTTCATGTCGACCTGCCGCGGCGCATGCGCCGGATTGAGCGAATGCAGCTCGACCACATTGGCCGTCTGCCGCGCGAGTATTTTCGCCATCACTTCACCGTCCTTGGTCTTGACCACCACCCGGTCGCCGCGCCGCACCTGCTCGTTGCGCGACACGATGATGCGGTCGCCGTCGCGATAGAGCGGCAGCATCGAATCGCCGGTCACCTCCAACGCATAGATGCCGGGGTCTGTTGCCGAGGGCATCTGCACCTGGTCCCAGCCATCCCCGGTCGGGAACCCTGCCGGATCGAAGAACCCGCCCGCGCCGGCCTGCGCCAGCCCGAGCAGCGGCATCGCCACTCCGGCGCGCGCCGACGAGCCCTGCTGCAGATACGCCCCGCCCGCCGCGAGGAAGCCGTCGAACCCTTCGCCCGTCGCTTCGAGCAGCTTGGAAATGCTCTCGGTTGAGGGCCAGCGCTCGCGGCCGTCGCGGCTCACCCGCTTGGATTTGTTGAAGGCGGTCGCGTCCAGCCCCGCCAGCTTGGCCAGGCTCGATGCGGTAAGGCCATGCCGGCTGGCCAGGGAGTCGATGGCATCCCAGATGGCGCGATGCGAGAGCATTTGAAGGAAAAGTGTCCCTCGGAGAGACAATTGTCCTATGTAGTAACCCCTCCCGACTCTCCTGTAAAGCGCCCTTGTGCCCCCTCCGGGCCTTCACTAGGGTCCGCCCGCCGAGGATTCCCCCATGACGACGCCGCTGCAAAACCCCGATTTCGTCTACAAGATCGCCCCGCGCGAGCTGTTCGAGGCCTCGCGCGCCGCCGGCAAATTCCTCGGTGCGCCGATCGACCTCAAGGACGGCTACATCCACTTCTCGACCGCCACCCAGCTCGCCGAAACCCTGCGCCTCCACTTCGCCGGCCAGTCCGACCTGGTGGTCTTCTCCGTCGATGCGCCGGCCCTCGGCGCTGCGCTGCGCTGGGAGCCCTCGCGCGGCGGCCAGCTCTTCCCGCATCTCTACGGCGAGCTGCCGATGCGCGCCGCGCTGCAGACCGCCATCGTCTCCGTCGGCGCCGATGGCAGCGTCGCGCTGCCCGACTGGGTCCGATGATCCTCGAGCGCCTGTCGCCGCTGCTGCGCGTGCCGCTGCTGGCGGATCTGACGCGCGACTCGCTGCTGCGCATGGACCCCGAGACCGCCCATGGCGCGACCATCACCGCGCTCCGTCTCGGCCTCGCGCCGCAGCAGGCCGATCCCGATCCGCCCGAGCTCAAGACCTCGCTCGCCGGCCTCGAGCTCAGCAATCCCGTCGGCATGGCGGCCGGCTTCGACAAGAACGGGGAAGCCCCGGTGCCGTTAGCTAAGTTGGGCTTCGGCATGGTCGAGATCGGCACCGTCACGCCGCGCCCGCAATCGGGCAACCCGAAGCCGCGTCTCTTCCGCGTCGGCGCCGCCGAGGGCGTCATCAACCGCATGGGCTTCAACAATGATGGCCACGACGAGGTTTTCCGCCGCCTGAACGGCGTGCGCGTCCCCGCCGCGCTCGGCGTCAATATCGGCGCCAACAAGGACTCGACGGACTTCACCGCCGACTACGCCAAGGGCGTTGCCCGCTTCGCCCGCCTCGCCGATTATCTCACCGTCAACGTCTCCTCGCCCAATACGCCCGGCCTGCGCGACCTGCAGCAGGAGGAGGCCCTGTCGCGCCTGCTCTACGCCGTGCTCACCGTGCGCTCCAAGGCGCCGGTCCGCGTGCCGGTGTTCCTGAAGCTCGCCCCCGATCTCGACGAGGCCGCGCTGGACGCCATCGCCAAAGTCATCGCCGCGACCGATCTCGACGGCCTCATCGTCTCCAACACCACCATCAGCCGCGACCCCGTCGCCGGCATGGAGAACGCCGGCGAAAAAGGCGGCCTCTCGGGCAAGCCGCTCTTCGATCTCGCGACCCGCCGCCTCGCCCAACTGCGCCAGCGCACGACGCTCCCCCTCATCGGCGTCGGCGGCATCCACTCGCCGCAATCCGCGCTGCAGAAATTTCAAGCCGGCGCCAACGCCATCCAGCTCTATTCCGCTCTGGTCTTCGGCGGCCTCGACCTCCTCGACCGCATCAAGCGCGGGCTGAGCGCCGCGGTCCGCGCCGAAGGCAAACGCAACATCAGCGAACTGGTCGGCACCAAGACCGACGAGTGGGCAAAGGGCCGCTCCTGATCCACTGGCGCAGCGTTCACGGACGCTGCTTTTCTTTCACAACGTCATTCCCGCGAAGGCGGGAATCCAGACTGCGCTCACGGACGTCCGAAGCATCGCCTCGATTCCCGCCTTCGCGGGAATGACGCCGTGGATGGGAGCCTGACGGTGCAGTCAGCACGGACATCCTCCCCCCTGGTGCGGGAGGATAGCGAAGCTAGGCGAAGCTGTAGCGTAGCTTGGTGAGGGGTTGTTTGCCCTCAGTCGTCTCTTCGTCCCTCACGCAAACAACCCCGCCCGCTTCCGCTCCAGCCCCCACCAATAAAACCCGCCGCGCGCGATGAACCACAGATGCAGCGCCAGCCACAGCCCGAGATTGCCCAGCGGCATCTTCAGCAGCAGCGCCGCCACGAGGAACACCAGCAACGACGCCACCATGCCGTTGCGCATCATGGCGTTCTGCGTCAGCCCCACCAGAATGCCGTCATAGACAAAGGCCGGCATGAAGGTCAGCGTGCCGAGCGCCGCGATCCAGAGATAGTCGTGCGCCGCCTGCCGCACCGCCTCATTGGTGGTCATCAGCCCGATCACCGCATCGCCGCCGAAATACCAGGCGAGCCCGAGCCCGATCGACAGCACGAAGCCCCAGCGGAATGACAGCCGGTACGCCGCATCGAAGGCCGGCCGCCAATTGGCGCCGAGCGCCTTGCCGCTCAACTGCTCGGCCGCCTGCGCGATGCCGTCGAGGAAATACGCCACGATCATCAGCTGGTTGAGCAGCACCGCGTTAGCACTGAGCTGCACCTCGCCCATGCGCGAGCCCTGCGCCGCGAACCACGCATAGGCCGCCATCAGCGAGGCCGAGCGGATCATCAGGTCGCGGTTGAGGCCCACCAGCCGGCGCAGCGCCTTGATCTCCCGCAACTCGCCCGGCGCGATGCGACTCAATAGCGCCCGCACGCCGCCGAAATGCCGCACGAACAGCACCAGCCCGACCACCGTCGCGATCAGTTCGCCCAGCAGCGTGCCGAACCCCGCGCCCGCCACGCCCCAGTGCAACACATAAACGAACACCACACACGCGACGATGTTCACGCCATGCAGCAGGATCTGGATGGTCATGCCCGTCGTCGCCGCGGCGCGCCCGTAGAACCAGCCCAGCATCACGTAATTGATGAGCACCAGCGGCGCGCCCCAGATGCGGATGTAGAAATAGAGCGACAGCGCATCGCGCACCCCACCTTGCGGCGCCAGCGACACATCCGCCACCCAGAACAGCAGCGGGCTCAGCACGATCATCAGCACCCCGATGATCGCCGCCAGCACCAGCGCCCGCGCCGCATGCAGCAGTCCGTCGCGCGGATCGCGCGCCCCGATCGCCTGCGCCGTCAGCCCCGCCGTCCCCATCCGCAGGAAGTAAGCAAGCGAGAACAGGAAATCGAACACCAGCGCGCCCAGCACCAGCCCGCCCAGCAGGTCGACCTCGCCCAGCCTTCCGATCACCGTGATGTCGGTGAACCCCACCAGCGGCTCGGTGATGAAGGCGAGCGAAGCGGGCAGGGCGATGCTCCACACATCGCGGCTCGTCACCGTGAACGGAAAGCTCGGTCTGGTATCCATCAGGCGTCCGTGATCAGCTCGATCGCCACATCGGCGCGCGGCCGGCTGCGCTGGATCAGATCGTAGTTCGGCAGATCCACCCGCTCGATATGCGCGCGGTTGCGCTCCTCGGTGAACAGCCCTTCCTCCGCATGCCGCTTCATCAGCCGCGCACGCACTTTCTCCCGCGCGATATCGATGAAGACGGCGCGGTCGAGCAGCGGCTTCACCCGCCACCACGGCGCCGTCGCCAGCAGCAGATAATTGCCCTCGACCACCAGCAGCCGCGCTTCCGCCGGCACCGTGAAAGCGTCGTCCACCGTGTCCTCGATCTTGCGCGAATAGCCGGGTCCGTTCATCGGCCCCGTCGCCGCCTTCAGCGCCGCGAGAAAATCCGCGAAGGCCGCGCCCTCGAACGTATGCGGCATGCCCTTGTCGGCCACCGTCCCAAGCCCTTCGAGCTTGGCGTGCTTCATGTGGAAGCCGTCCATCGGCACATAGGCCGCCACCTCGCCGAGCCCGGCGGCAAGCTGCGCCGCCAGCGTCGATTTGCCCACGCCCGGCCCGCCCGCGATCCCCAGCACCAGTCGGCCGGGCAACTCCAGCAGCCGCGCCGCTTCCGCGTGCAGATGCGCCAGCGCCGCCTCCGGCGTCAGCGCCAGTATTTCGGGTTCGTCAGACATCGTTCAGGCCGCCCGTACTATCCGGCGCCTCTCCTACCGGATAAACCCACCACCATGCAAAAGCTCCTCATCCTCCAGTCGCTCTGGACCATGCAGAACCTGCGCTCGGGCTCCACCGACGACCTCGCGCGCAATCTCGATCGCATCGCTGCCGCTGGCTATGACGGCGTCGGCGGCCTCTGGCTCGACCGCGACGGCGCCCGCGACCTGGCGCGCCTCGCCGCCGAGCGCAACCTCATCGTCGAAGGCCTCGCCGTTCCCTCCGATATCGACGGGCTGAAGCCGGCGCTCGACTGGGGCGATGAGTTCGGCCTCCACCACCTCAACATCCAGCCCGATCTCCGTCCGCGCACCACCACCGAGGCGCTGCGCGTCCTCGAAGGCTGGCAGTGGCTCGCTGAGCAGGCGAGCTTTCCCGTCAACATCGAAACCCACCGCAACCGCCTGACCAACGATCTGCTGGTTACCCTCGATCTCATCGACGCCTTCCCGACCCTCCGCTTCACCGCCGATCTCTCGCACTACGTCGTCGCCCGTGAAATCGAGCTGCCGGTCAAAGCCGAAACCGAAGCCCAGCTCCGCATCATCCTCGATCACGCCGAGGCCTGGCACGGCCGCGTCGCCAGCTCCGAACAGGTCCAGCTCCCCTTGAGCTTCCCGCACGCCCAGCCCTGGATCGACCAGTTCAAGACCTGGTGGCGCTACGGCTTCCAAACCTGGCGCGCCCGCTCCGCCCCCGACGCCGAGCTCACCTTCCTCTGCGAGCTCGGCCCCCAACCCTACGCCATCGCCGGCCCCGACGGCCTCGATCTGACCGACCGTTGGGAAGAGTCGCTGCTGCTGCGCGATATCGCGCGCGACTGCTGGAACTAGCAGTCGTCATTCTCCCCCCTTGTGGGGGAGAAAGTGAGCCTCGGGTTTGGCGACCAGCCAAACCCCTAGGCGAGCAAGAGAGGGGGTTCTTGGCTTCAGTCGGGACTGATTTGGAACTTTTCCCGCTCGCGCCTATCTTGCCATCTTCATGGCCCTCCATCCCGCCATCGCCGACTGGTTCGCGTCCAAAAACTGGCGCGTCCGCCAGCATCAGCTCGACGTGCTGGCGAGCTGGCACGCCGATGCCTCGGCGCTGCTCATCGCCCCCACCGGTGCCGGCAAGACGCTGGCGGGCTTTCTGCCCACCCTCGACGATCTCACGCACCATCCGGTGCAGGGCCTCCATACGCTCTACATCTCGCCGCTCAAGGCGCTGGCGGTGGACGTCGCCCGCAACCTCACCGCCCCGATCGAGGAAATGGGGCTCCCCATCACCGTCGAGACCCGCACCGGCGACACCCCGGCCTCGCGCCGCTCGCGCCAGCGCCGCGATCCGCCCAACATCCTGATGACCACGCCCGAGCAGCTCGCTCTGCTGCTCAGCCACGAGGATGCCGGCCATTTCTTCAAGAACCTCCGCCGCATCGTGCTCGACGAGCTGCACGCGATGGTCACCAACAAGCGCGGCGAGCTGCTCTCACTCGACATCGCCCGCATCGCCACCTATGCGCCGAAACTGCGCATTACGGCGCTGAGCGCAACCGTCGCGCGCCCCGATCTGCTGCGCGACTGGATCGCCGCGCCGCTGCCGGCCGCCCGCACCGACCTGCTCACCGCCCCCGGCGGTGCCAAGCCGGACCTCTCGATCCTCGCCTCCGGCCAGCACGTGCCCTGGGCCGGACACTCGACCCTCTACGCCGTCCCCGAGCTCTACGAGATCATCAGGCAGCACAAGACCACGCTGCTCTTCGTCAATACGCGCTCGCAGGCCGAAATGCTGTTCCAGAACCTCTGGGCCATCAACGACGACTCGCTCGCCATCGCCCTCCACCACGGCTCGCTGGCGGTGGAGCAGCGGCGCAAGGTCGAAAGCGCCATGGTGGCCGGCAGGCTGCAGGCGGTGGTCTGCACCTCGACCCTCGATCTCGGCATCGACTGGGGCGACGTCGATCTCGTGGTGCAAGTCGGCGCCCCCAAGGGCGCCTCGCGCATGCTGCAGCGCATCGGCCGCTCCAACCACCGCATGGACGAGCCCTCCAAGGCGCTGTTCGTCCCCTCCAACCGCTTCGAAGTGCTCGAATGCGAGGCCGCGCTCGAAGCGGTGGAAGCCAACCTGCAGGACTCGGAGGATCCCTCCATCGGTGGCCTCGACGTTCTCGCCCAGCATACGCTCGGCATGGCCTGCTCCGATCCCATCGACCCGGTTCCGTACTACGACGAGATCCGCCGCGCCTGGCCCTATCGCGACCTCAGCTGGGAAAGCTTCGAGCGCGTCCTCGATTTCGTCGCCACCGGCGGCTACGCCCTGCGCGCCTATGAGCGTTACGCGAAACTCCGCAAGCTGCCCGACGGCAAGTTCCGCATCGCCAACCCCGCCATCGCGCAGCAATACCGGCTCAATGTCGGCACCATCATCGAGGACCCGATGGTGAAGGTGCGGCTGGTCAAGGGCAGGGGCTTCAAGACCGGCTCGGCCACCGGCCCCATCGGCCGCTACGGCCGCGTGCTCGGCGAGCTCGAGGAATATTTCATCGACCAGCTGGTGCGCGGCGACACCTTCGTCTTCGGCTCCGAAGTGGTGGCCTATGAGGGCATGTTCGAGACCGAGGCCTATGTGTCGCGCTCCAACGCCACCGACCCCAAAATCCCGTCCTACATGGGCGGCAAATTCCCGCTCTCGACTTACCTCGCGCAGGGCGTCCGGCGTCTGCTCAGCGATCCCGACAATTGGCGCGGCCTGCCTGACCAGGTGAGCGACTGGCTGCGCCTCCAGCACGACGTTTCGGTGCTGCCGCCCGCCGACTCCATGCTGGTCGAAACCTTTCCGCGCGGCACCCAGAACTATCTCGTCTGTTACCCCTTCGAAGGCCGCCTCGCGCACCAGACGCTGGGCATGCTGCTCACTCGCCGGCTCGAGCGCGCCCGGGCCCGTCCGCTCGGCTTCGTCGCCTCCGATTATTCGCTCGCCATCTGGGGGCTGGGCGATTTCGGCGGCCTCATCCGCACCGGCCGCCTGTCGCTCGACGAGCTGTTCGCCGAGGACATGCTGGGCGACGATCTCGAGGACTGGCTGCATGAGAGCCAGCTGATGCGCCGCACCTTCCGCAACGCCGCCATCATCTCCGGCCTCATCGAGCGCCGCCACCCCGGCAAGGAAAAGACCGGCCGGCAGGTGACCGTCAGCTCCGACGTCATCTACGACGTCCTCTACGAACACGAGCCCGACCACGTCCTCATCCAGGCGACGCGGCGTGACGCCGCCCGCGGCCTGCTCGACATCGAGCGGCTCGGCACCATGCTGCGCCGCATCCAGCACAACATCGTCCACAAGCCTCTCGACCGAATCTCCCCGCTCGCGGTACCGATCCTGCTCGATATCGGCAAGACGCCGATCTTCGGCGAGGCCCGCGAGAGCGTCATGGCCGACGCCGCCGACGAGTTGATGCGCGAGGCGCTCGGCGCCGCGCCGCTGGTTCCGAAACGGTCCGCGGTGCCGCCCCCGCCGCCGCCGCGCGTAAGGAGTGGACGCAGGAAGAATGAGCCTGGGCAGCGCGGCGCCCGCCGCGTGGGGAAGTGAGGAGGTCGTCGTGCTCCTCAATTTCGCCGGTCACACCTTCGAGCCGTTGCCCTCGGGCGCCCTGTTCTGGCGCGCCGAGTCGATGCTGCTCGTCGCCGACCTGCATCTCGAGAAATTCTCGTCCTACGCCAGGCACGGCCAGATGCTGCCGCCCTACGACACGGGCCTGACCCTCAAGCGCCTCGAAAAAGATATCGCGGCGACGAAAGCCGAACGCGTGGTGTCGCTGGGTGACTCATTTCATCGCGATGAGGGCACCACGACGCTCCTCGATGCCGACCGCCTGCGCCTGATGGCGCTGCTCGGCCGATCGCACTGGACCTGGATCAGCGGCAACCACGATCCGTCGCCGCACGCGCTCGGCGGCGTCTGCGTGTCCCACCTCGACCATCGCGGCCTGATCCTGACGCACGAACCCAAACCCGGCGTGCGCGGCATGATCGCCGGCCACCTTCATCCCGCCGCCACGGTGCACGCCAACGGCCACACCACCCGCCGCCCGTGCTTCGTCCACGACAACCGCCTGCTGCTGCTCCCCGCCTACGGCGCCGGAACGGGCAGCCTCAACATCCTGTCCACCCCGTTCTTCGGCCTCTTCGACCACGCCGCGCTGGAAGTGACCATGCTGGGTAGATCGCGACTCTACCCGGTAAGCACCAGGCGGCTGGTGGCAGGGATCTAGCACTCCCTCCCTCCCCCTCGCGGGGAGGGTAGTGAAGCTTACGAGCATAGCGAGTTAGCGGAATTAGGGTGGGGGGAGCCCCACACTCAATGCTGACTGGTCCCCCCCGCCTAGCTCTGCTACGGACCTGACGGTCCTAGCGCCGCTACCTCCCCCGCAAGGGGGGAGGGGGAAGGCGCTACCGCTTGAACACCACCCCCGCCAGCCACCCCGTGCCCAGCGCCAGCACCACGCACACCAGCCCGTACAGCAGCGGCTGCTGCCGGCTTGCGACGAACACGAAATTCTCGAACCCCGTCTTGCGCACCGAGAAACCCTGCGAGCCCTCGGCCACCACCGCCTTGTTCTTGAGCACGATCGTGTGCGCGAGGAACGAGCCGTTGGCGACGTCGCTGGGCAAATCCACCTGGGCGATGAACGCCGTGTCCGACAAGAACCTTATGCCGCCCTCGTTGATCGAGAAGTGGCCCGCTTCCGTCATCAGCCGCACCAGCTCGGTACCGAAGCGCTCCGCTTTCGGCCCGAGCATCTCGGCTGTCTGCCGCGCCTGGTCCTGCGGCGGGATGGCGTCCTCCACCAGCGTCGCCGGCTCGGCGATGGCATCGAGCTGGCCGCTCGCGATCACCGCATAGAACGAGGGGAACTGGTGGAAGCTCACCTGGTCGCTGTTGGTCCAGATGCCGAAAGTGTTGGTCTTGATGCGCGTCACCCGATCCTGCAGCGGCCCGGTGATCGCGACGATCACATTGTAAGGTCCCTCGGGCACCGTGCCGCTCGCATCCGGCTCGATGGTGCCGAACAGGCTCAGCGTCGCGCCCTCGAAGCTCGAACTGATCAGCACCTGGCTCTTGGATACCGTCTGCACCAGCTTCTCGGCCCCCGCCGGAGCAGCCGTGAGCAGCAACAGCAGCGCGAGCAGCAGCCGTCTCATTGCGCCCCTCCCGCCGTCAGGATCGCCATCGAGAACTGGTCCGACGGCGCGAGGATCAGCGTCAGCCCGAAGCGGATGGCGACGCCCAGCACCAGCAGCGCCAGCAGCGCGCGCAGCTGGTCGCCGCGCAGATATTTGCCGGCCGAGGCGCCGAACTGCGCCCCCACGGTGCCGCCCACCATCAGGCAGAAGGCGAGCACCACGTCGACGCTCTGGCTGGTCAGCGCCTGCAGGATCGTCGTCACGCACATCATCGCCACCACCTGCAGCAGCGAGGTGCCCACCACCACATTGGCGGGCACGCGCAGCAGGTAGACCAGCGCCGGCACGAGGATGAAGCCGCCGCCGATGCCAAGCAGCGCGCCGACCCAGCCGATGAACAGCCCGATGCCCAGCACCGGCAGCACCGATATATAGAGACGCGATTTCTTGAAGCGGATGCGCATGGGCAGGCCATGCATCCAGTTGTGCTGGCTCGGCAGCTTGTCGGGCACCATGATGCCGCGCCGCCGCCGGATCAGCGTGCGCACCGCCTCGTTCATCATCAATATGCCGACAAAGCCCAGCAGCAGCAGATAGGCGGCCGAGATGAACAGGTCGAGCTGGCCCATCGCCCGCAGCAGCGAGAACGTCGCCACGCCCGCCATCGCGCCGATGGTCGAGGCGAGGATGAGGTAGAGCGCCAGATGCAGGTCGATGCCGCCGCGCCGGTAATAGCTCAGCGCGCCCGAGGTCGATGCCGCCGCCACCTGGCCGGTAACCGAGGCGACCGCGACGGGCGCCGGCACGCCCGAAAAGATCAGCAGCGGCGTCAGCAGGAAGCCGCCGCCTACGCCGAACAGACCCGACAGGAAACCCACCGCCCCTCCTATTCCGATCAGGAAGAAGAGGTTCATCGAGAGTTCGGCGATCGGCAGATAAACCTGCAAGGCGGGCCTGCTACCGCGAGCCGTTTTCAGCCCGCGAACGGAGGGGACTAGATAGAGAATTAGGGGTCGCGGTTTTCCGCGCCCCCTCTTAACTCAGTTCACCATCGCCCCGACTTGCGACGACAATGAGACAATCTCCAATTCTCACACCGGCTGGCTGCCCAGCACCGCCAGCAGCCGCGGATTGATCGCGCCGCTCTCGGTCATGCCGGTCGCATCCTCGAACGACTTGATGGCGTCCTGCGTCTTCTTGCCTGCAATGCCGTCCGGCGTCCCGACGTCGTAGCCGAGCTTGTCGAGCGCCTTCTGCACGCTGGCGACGATGTCGCGCGTCGTGATCGTCTCGCCCGGATCGAACTTGGCGTTCCACGTGCCGATCGGCGCGAAGTTCGCCTTGAGGTCGATCGGCTCGGGCTTGAACGCATTCACCTCGGCCGTCAGCTTGGCGACCGTATCGGCGTCCAGCGAGCGGGCGATGTCGTCGCGCGCCTTGGCCGCATCCTTGTCGCCGGTCAGCGCCGCGATGCCGAACCATTTGAACGAGTCGCTCATCGACTGCGGCACGCCCAGCCCGCGGGCATAGAGCATGCCCAGGTTGAACTGGCTGTCGGTGAGGCCGCGGTCCGCCGCTTCCTCGAACCATTTGGCGGCCGAGTCGAACTGCTGCTTGCCCAGCTGCCCGCCGGCATAGAGCGCGGCCAGATTGTGCATCGACATGCGGTTGCCCGCTTCGGCCGCGCGCTCGTACCAGAGCCGTGCCGTGTTGAGGTCCTTGTCGACGCCGTTGCCGTTCTCGTAG
Source organism: Pseudomonadota bacterium (assembly GCA_048498015.1). Lineage (GTDB taxonomy): Bacteria > Pseudomonadota > Alphaproteobacteria > Rhizobiales > Devosiaceae > Devosia_A. The sequence goes on along the minus strand of JBEHYU010000061.1, from coordinate 7,941 downwards.
AGGCTGCCCAGCCGATATTGCGCCGGGGCAAAGCCCTGCGCCGCTGCGCGCTCGTACCAGGTGGCGGCGGCCTTGTAGTCCTGCGGCAGCGCCCGGCCCTCGGTGTAGATCGCGGCGACTTCGAACTGCGCCCGCGCATCGCCGTCGGCGGCGGCCTGGCGCAGCGCCTCGGGACCGACGGCCTCGGGCGGCATGTCGACCTTCACCGGGCTCGCCTCGGGCACCAGCGGCTCGACCGAGCTCACTGCATCGCCCGCGCTGGCGAGATCGGTGGCCGCCTGGAAGGCGCTCGGCATCGCCTGCGGGCTCGCCGCAAAGCCCTGCGCCGCGGCGCGGTCGATCGAGCCGGTGGTGACCGAGCTGTCGTCCATCGGGATCACCCGCGCCGGCTGCGCCGAGGTCACCGCGTCGGGCATCGCCTGCATCGTGTCGTCGGCCGGGCCGATGTCGTTGGTGATATCGCCGGTCGTCGCGGGCGCCGGCGCGGCCGTCGTGGTGTCGGCGGCCGGAGCGGCCGCATCGTCGGCGGGCAGCAGCCGCTGCACCACGAGGTTGAGCGTCAGGAAGGCCAGCGCGATCACCGCCGCCGCCAGCAGGATCACCTTGCGGTACTTGCTGAGGAAGCTCTCGCCCGCCTCCGCTTTCGGCTTGCTCTTGGGGGCATCGACCGCGATCTGCGGCTCGATCGACGCCGCGGCCGCAGGAGCCGCGGCAGGCGCCGCTGCCGGTGCGGCGAATGCCGGCTCCGGCTTGAACGCGGTGCGCGCCGGCTTGTCGCCGGCCAGCGGCTTCGTCGCCTTGGCAGGCTTCGTCGGCTTTGCCTTCGCCTCGGCCTTCGGGTCGGCGGCCTTCGGTTCGCTGCTCGTCTGGAAGCGCGACAGTGCACGGCCGATCAGCGAGTTGGACGCAGCCTCCTGCCGCGCGGGCGTCGTCTGGCGCTGCGCCGCGCGCCGCGCTGCCTCGATGAACGTGTTGCGGCTCGAGCTCGCGACTTCCGGCTGCGGCTCGGCCGGGGGCGCCACCGGCGTCACGTCGGTGAAGTCGAGGCTCGGGGTCGGCGCCGGCGGCAGCGCCGCTGCCTCGGGCTCGAACCCTGCCGCCGGCTTCGGCGCCGCCGGTGCATCGTAGCGCGCCGCCAGCGACACGTCGCCATCGAGGCCGGGATGCCGCTTGCGCGGTCCGTTCTTGGCTTCGAGCGCGCCGGCCACCGGACCCATCGGCTCGGGGAAGGGCGGCGCATTGAGCGGCGCGTCCTCGTCGGGGCTGCGCGGCATCGCATCCGAGCGCGTGCGCGGCGGCGGCGCCGGCATCGCGCGGTCGGCATCGGCGATGATCGCCGCAATGTCCGGCTGGCGCACCGTCTCCGCCGGCGGCGCGAAGCTGCGCGCCGTCAGCGATTCCTCGAGCCGCTTCAGCCGCTCATTGACCTCGTTGATGCCCGACTGCATGCCGTCGAACGCATCGACCTCAGGATCGCGCTGCATCGAGTGCAGCATCGCGGTGATGCGGCTCTCGAGCCCTTCGATCGTATCGGTGAACGACGAGTCCATCGTCACCGGCGCCGGGGCCTGCCGCTGCAGCACCTCGGCCGCGCGTGCCGCCACGCGATCGGCGATCGCATCGAAATCCGGCATCTCCATCGGCGCCGGCGCCTGCCGTCCCACTGCTTCCGCGGTGCGGCTCGCCACGAGGTCGGCCACCGCGTCGAAGTCCGGCATCATCACCTGCGCCGGCTCGGGATTGCTGTAGAGTCTGGCGAGACCCGAGAGCTGTTCGCCCGTCTGGTCCATGCGCGCCACCAGCTGGCGCACCTGCGCCTCGAGCTGGCCCACGCCCGGATCGATCGGCTGCTCGCCGATGCGGTCGCCGAGCGCGCCGATCTGCCGGGCGATCTCGGCCATGTCGTCGCGCGTCGACAGCCCGTCCATGCGCTGCTCGATCGCATCGAACCGCGGCGCCAGCTGGCCCATCACGGAGTCGCGCAGCGCGCCAAGGTCCTTGCGCAGTCCGTGCAGCAGCCGGTCGCCGCTCTCGATGTCCGAGATGCGCGTGTTGAGCGCGTCCACCAGCTCGACCAGGTGCTGCGGTTCCTGCTGCTCGTCCTTGAGCGCTTCCATGAAGCGCGCCATTTCCTGCGTCACGTGGTCGAGGTCGGCCGGCGACAGCGAGCGTTGCCGCTCCAGCGCGTCGATCCGGTCGTAGACGTTGCGCACATTGTCTTCGATCGAGCGCATGCCGTCCTGGAAGGCCTGCGACTGCACCGGGCTCTGCACCAGGTCGGCGTAATGCACCTGCAGCTCGGCCAGCTTGCCCACCGTCGAGGCCACGTCGTCGAGCCGCCGCGTCAGCGACTGCACGTCCATCTCGCGGCCCTGCGACATGATCTTGCCCAGGCTCGCAATCTGCCCTTCGAGCCGCTTGACCTGTCCGGTCTCGCCGACCGCGCCGGCCAGCAGCTCCACCACATGCGCCAGTTGCGACACCTGGTCGGCCACGTCCTTCACATTGCCGCCGGTCTTGATCTGGTTCTTGATCTCGCCCTCGAGCCGCTCCAGCCGTCCGCTGAGGCCGTTGAACGACTGCGCCAGCTTCTCGATCTCGGGGACGCGCACCTGCACCGGCTGCGCGGGAGGCGGCGGCGCCATCGGGCGCGGCGCCGGCTCGGCCTGGCGCGAGCGGATCTGGTTGATCGCCGCCTGCAGGCTGTCGCGCGGATTGGGCGGCATCTGCCGCTGCGGCGGCAGCTCGGGTTCCTCGAACCGGGTGATGGCGCGCTGCACCGAGCGCAGCGCATCGCGATGCCGGCTCTCTTCTTCGGCAAAGCGCATGTCGCGCAGCCGCTCGTTCTGCCCGCCGCGCGAGCGCGACACCTGGCTGTCCACCTGGTCGAGCAGCGTCACCAGTTCGTGGCGCAGCGACTGCCAGTCGCCATCGCCGTGGTCGGCGTCGAAGGGTTGGGATTGCTGGTACGCGCGGGCCATAGGCTTATCCCGGAGCAACTGAAACGGAACGCCGGCCCGGAAATCAGGGGGTCGAGGTCAGCGTTCACTCTTAACGGACATGGTAAAGAACGCGTTAAGTGCCGATGCAATTTGCAACGGCAAGCCCTTCTGCGATCATCAACTCCGTCCAAAGCCGCATTGGTCCTCACGCGCGCGCGCGATAAAGAAGCTTCATGAGCCGCATCATCATCGTCGACGATCATCCCCTGTTCCGCGCCGCCCTGCGCCAGACCCTGTCGGGCAATGGCCGGGTCGAGGAGGCCGGCGACCTCAAGGCGCTCAACGCCGCGCTCGAGGCCGATCGCGACTGCGACCTCGTGCTGCTCGATCTCAACATGCCCGGCGCGCACGGCTTTTCCGGCCTGCTGCTGCTGCGCGCCCAATACCCCGAAGTGCCGGTGATGATCATCTCGGCGGTCGAGGATCCAAAAGTGATCCGCCGCACCTTCGAGCTCGGCGCCGCCGGCTATCTGCCCAAATCCGTCGGCCCTGCCGAGATCCGCGCCGCCATCGACCGCGTGCTGGCCGGCGGCGTCTCGGTGCCCGAGGGCGTCGATCTCGAGACCGGCGACGAGCAGGCCGCCTTCATCCGCCGCCTCGCCACGCTCACCCCGCAGCAGATCCGCGTGCTCATGATGCTGAGCGACGGCCTGATGAACAAGCAGATCGCCTACGAGCTGACCATCTCGGAGGCGACCGTGAAGGCCCACGTCTCCTCCATCCTGCAAAAGCTCGACGTCGACAGCCGCACCCAGGCCGTCATCGCCGCGAGCCGCATCGAAGCCGGCCAGTTCGAACAGCTCCTGGCCCCGCAGGGTTAACCAAGCGTTAGCAGTCGTCATCCTCCCCCTTGGTGGGGGAGGATAGCGAAGCTTGGGCTGTTAACCCCTGGCGGAGCTTGGTGAGGGGGTGTTTGCCCTCAGTCCGCACCCCCAAAAGACAATCTTCCTACCGCCGTTTCGCGCCCCGTTGCGCCGCGAGACCGCTGATCGCCGCCCGGAGCGCTGCCGGCTTGACCGGCTTGGTCACCACCGCGATGCCCCGCTCCTCGGCCAGCGCGCGCACCGCCGCGGTGCGGTCCGCCGTCACCAGCGCCGCGGGCAGGTGGCCGCCCACATTGTGCCTGAGCCACTCCACCGCATCGAGCCCCGAGGTCTGGTCGAGGTGGTAGTCCATCAGCACCAGGTCGGGCAGCCAGCCGACCAGAATTGCGTCCTTGTCGATGTCCTTGAGCGAGCGTGCCGAGCGCACGTCGCACCCCCAGCCGCTCAGCAGTCCTTCCATCGCATCGAGCACCGCGCGCTCATTGTCGACGCACAGGATGCGCAGCCCCGCCAGGCTCGCCACCTCGCCGCCGCGCTCGCTCTCGCCCGGGCTCGCCCGCATCAGCTTGCCCGCCGGCAGCGTCAGCGAGAAGCGTGAGCCCTTGCCCTCGACGCTGGCGAGCTCGAGCGTCAGTCCCATCGCCGCCACCAGTCGCTCGACGATCGAGAGCCCGAGCCCGAGCCCCTGCGCCATCCTCGCGCCCTGCTCCAGCCGCGAGAATTCGGCGAACAGCAGCGCGTGCTGGTCGCGGTTGAAGCCGATGCCGGTGTCGATCACGTCGAGCCGGATGCGTCCGCCGCGCCGCCGGCAACCCACCAGCACCCGTCCGCCCGGCCGGGTGTACTTGATGGCGTTGGACACGAGGTTCTGCACGATCCGGGCGACCAGCGCGCGGTCGGCATTGGCCACCAGCGAGCAGTCGACCAGTCGCAGCGCGATCGATTTTTCGTCCGCATGCGGCGCGAACTCGACCGCGATTTTCTGAATCAGGTCGCGCACGTTGAACGGCGAGGGCTGCGGCGTGAGCGCTCCCGAGTCGATCCGCGACATGTCGAGCAGCGCCGACATGATTTCTTCCACAGCATTTAGCGAGGCCTCGATCGAGTGGGCGAGCGCCTCGCCCTCGGTGCCTCCGGCGCGCTCGATCAGGGTCGCCGTATAGAGCCGGGCGGCGTTGAGCGGCTGCAGCAGGTCGTGGCTGGCGGCCGCCAGGAACCGCGTCTTGTCGCGGTTGGCGGCGTCGGCTTTCTTGCGCGCGCTGTCGAGCTCCGAGTTGACCCGCAGCAGGGTCGCGGTGCGCTCCTTCACCCGCCCCTCGAGGGTCTGGTTGGCCTCCGCCAGTGCCGCCTCCGCATCCACCCGCGCGCTCACATCGGTGAAGCTGATCACCAGCCCGCCATCGGGCAGGCGCGACGAGTGGAATTCGAGCGTTTGTCCTTGTTTTCCAAGCCTTTGCGACACCGATCCGGCCGCGCTGGTGAGCTCCTCGATGCGCGCCGTGGCCCGCCCCACCGCGTCGCCCGGCCCCAGATCGCCGCGCCGCGCCACATAGATGGTGATGTCATAGAGTGGTGTTCCAGCCTCGACCAGTCGGGCCGGCAGGTCGAGCAGTTCGCGGTAGCGCTGGTTGGAGGCGGCGAGGCGCAGGTCGGCGTCGAACACCGCCAGCCCCTCGGGGATGAATTCGACGGCGCGGCGCAGGCTGGTCTCGGCAGTCGGGGTGGCGTCCATGATCGTGTTCCAGTCCTCCGGCGCGTGGCCGCCGGTCGCCATTCTAGAGCGATGGTGGCTGCATCATCGTTCTGGAGAACCGGTCCGGCAAGTTGACACTAAGTCGGACCATTGCTTTCCGGCACGAGTTGCGTGATTCTCCGACGCACTGCGAATCTGATTTGCAGGGCGCCGCCGGGAGGGTAGGCGACGCGAGCGAGTGGACAGCCACAAGAGGGGTCCTCCATTGTCAGTCCTCGAAGAGGTCCGCGACTTCGCCCTGCGGGGCAGCGTCATCGGTCTCGCCACTGGCGCGATTGTCGGCGCGGTACTCGGAGCCATCGTCTCCTCCCTCAAGGATGATGTCTTCGTCCCGGTCATCGGTCTCATCGTGCGACGGGTCGATCTGTCGAACATGTTTCTCGTTCTGGACAATCCGAACAGCGTTGCAGTCGCCTCCCTGGCCTGTGCCAGGGGCGTCGCCCGCGCCGCTTAATATCGGTTTGTTCACCAATGCGGTTGTAAAGTTTGCCATTGTTGCCTTCGTGCTGTTCCTCGTCGTCAAGGGCATCAATGCTTGAAGAAGAAAGAACCGCGGCTCCGGCCGCACCCAGCACCAACAAAGGAAGAAGTTCTCTTGACCGATATCCGTGACAACATGCCGATGGCCGCCGCGAAGGCTCCGTCGGTCTCCGCCAAACCGGCCGCCAGGAAGACCGCTGCCAAGCCCGCCACCGCTGCCAAGGCGCCGGTGAAGAAGGCTGCGGCGAAGGCTCCGGCCAAGAAGGCCGCCGCCAAGAAGGCTCCGGCCAAGAAGGCCGCCGCTGCGAAGGCCCCGGCCAAGAAGGCTGCCGCCAAGAAGGCCCCGGCCAAGAAGGCCGTCGCCAAGAAGGCCCCGGCCAAGAAAGCCGCCGCCAAGAAAGCCCCGGCCAAGAAAGCCGCGGCGAAGTAATCGGCAGGCTGGCTCCGGCCAGCCGCTGGACTGCACAAATAGGGCCAGCATCCGCGAGGGGGCTGGCCCTATTTCTATGCGGCACGCGCGGAACGCTGTCTTGTGTGTCTTGACAATGGTCTCATCGTAGGAATAGATACCCACACATCGGTAGTTGCTCCTACGCAGCGCCCCTCTCTTCGGAGAACTTCTGCTTATTGGCAAACTCCTGATGCACGTTTGATCGAAGCCGCCGGCAAGAAGGTGAGCTCCAGCGTCCGCAATTGCCGCGGGCCGGTCACCTTCCGGAACCCCGTTCCGATCGTCGCCCCGGCTTCCCAGAGCAATTGGGGGACCACGATGCCCGAAGAGATTTTCTACCACTCGTTTCCGAGCCGCGACCGGATCGTCCACATCGTCGATCCGGACCTGCAGACCTGCGAGACGCTGAGCGTGCTGTTCCGCCTCGAAGGCTTCCAGACCATGTTCTCGATCAATTTGGGCGGCTTCATCGCCGCCCTCGATCGGCGCCGTCCCGATGTGGTGATCGCCAATTACGATCTCGGTCACGACGACGGGCTCGAGCTGCTGCGCCGCGTCCGCCTGATGAAGCTGGGGGTGCCCGTCTTCATCCTCGAGGACCGGCCGCTCGTCGCCGTCGCCGTCAAGGCGATGCGCGCCGGCGCTGCCGATGTGCTCACCAAGCCCATCGACACCGAGGCGCTGCTGCACGGCGTCCGCGGCATGCTGCGCGACACCCAGGCCGGCCCCGCCGTCCCCGGCAATCGCGCCATCGAGGTACGCGGCTTCGCCCAGCTCACCCCGCGCGAGCGCGAGGTGCTGCAGCTCATCACCAGCGGCCAGTCCAACAAGGAAGCCGGCCGCGAGCTCGGCATCAGCCCCCGCACCATCGAGGTCCACCGCGCCCGCGTCATGGAAAAGCTCGGCGCCCGCAACACCGCCGACCTGATGCGCATCGTGCTGACGGGTTGAAGCCGAAGACTGCGAGCCGTCGGGCTGGCACTGACACCCTCCCCTGGTGGGGGAGGAAGCGTAGCTAGCGCGCCAGCGCGTAGCGTAGCTTGGTGAGGGGGTGTTTGCCCTCAGTCAGCACCCAACAACTGCAGCCTCAGTCGGCGCTCCTCTCCCGTTTACGGGGGAGGGGGACCAAGCGAGGCTTGGTGGAGGGGGCGGCCCCACGCTCGGTGTTCGTGGCCGCCCCCTTCCGTCACGCTGTCGCGTGCCACCTTCCCCCGCAAGCGGGAGAAGAGACCCGACTGAAGCCAAACACCCCCTCACCAAGTTCCGCTAGGCCTGCGGCCAAGCTCCACTATCCTCCCCCACCAGGGGGGAGGATGACATCGCGCAAGCGGCAAAACCTATGCCGGCAGTCAGCACCGACATCCTCCCCCCTGGTGGGGGAGGATAGCGTAGCTAGGCGAAGCCGTAGCGCAGCTTGGTGAGGGGGTGTTT
>JBEHYU010000060.1:0-23876 GCA_048498015.1 Pseudomonadota bacterium | reverse complement strand
TCCGGAATGCCGGCTTCGACCTTGCCCACCATGTCGCCGCCGACGTCGGCGCCCTTGGTGAAGATGCCGCCGCCCAGACGGGCGAAGATCGAGATCAGCGAGGCGCCGAACGAGGTCGCGACGAGCGAGTCGATCACGGTGCGGCTGGTGGCGTCGAAGCCGAGGAACTGGGTGAGGACGATGAAGTAGAGCGTGACGCCCAAGAGGCCAAGGCCGGCGACGAGCAGGCCGGTGATGGCGCCCGCCTTGAAGCTCAAATCGAGGCCCTTGGCCAGCGAGCTGATGGCGGCCTGCGCGACGCGAACGTTGGCGCGGACCGACACGTTCATGCCGATGAAGCCGGCGGCGCCCGAAAGCACCGCGCCGACCAGGAAGCCGATGGCGGCGTAGGCGCCCAGCAGCCAGAAGGCGAGGATGAAGATGACCACGCCGACGATGGCGATGGTGGTGTACTGGCGGCGAAGATAGGCCGACGCGCCTTCGCGCACGGCTGCCGAGATTTCCTGCATGCGGGCAGAACCGGCATCGGCGCCCAGCAGCTGCCGCGTCGTCACGATACCGTAGACGATCGACAGCAGACCGGCGACGACGATCGCCCAGAGTAGAGAATTCATTGGATTGGTCCCTCGAGTTTTTGACAACCCCAGGGACGCATTTCCTCAGCGGGGCTACGCGCTCACACGCGCAACCTCCTCCCCGCCCCCGGGGAATGTGTCACCGGTTGTGACAAATTGCCCACCATGATTCAACCGCTTTCGGGACCGGAGGCGCGGATGTGCGCGGGTTTCAGGCCACTTGCGGCACCGGTGCGAGGTAGCGCGGCGCCGGCTTGTCGAGGGACAGCTTGTTGCGCAGCGCGGCCCGGCTCAGGAGCCAGGCATCGAACTCGGCCGGATTGACCAGCGAGGGGATGGTGACGAGCTCGTGGGCGTCGAAGCCGGCGAGCGCCGCATCCACCATGGCGCCGGCCTCCATCACGTATTGCGCCGGGATATCGGTGCGGGCGGCGATCATGTTGGTGGCGGTGTAGCCGGGCAGCACGGCCTGGACCTGCACGCCCTTGGGCTTGAGGTCGAGATCGAGCGACAAAGTGAGGTTGAGCACATAGGCCTTGGAGGCCGCATAGGCAGCGGTGGCCGGGCCATCGATCATCGCCATGGCGGAGGCGAGGTTGACGATGGCGCCGCGGCCGCGCGCCGCGAAGGCCTTTGCCGCAATGGCGGTGAGGCGGGTCAGCGCGGTGATATTGACGTTGAGCATGGCGGTCAGCGGGTCGAGATTGCCGGCGCTGAGCGGACCGCCGGCGGCGAGGCCGGCCGAGTTGACGAGGAGCGTGATGCCGGCGTCACCGGCGAGGCGCGCCTCGACGCGGGCCAGTTCGGCGGGCTCGGCAAGGTCGGCGACGATGCGCTCGACCTGGCGGCCGGTCGACGATTGCAGGCTGGCCGCGAGGTCGGCCAGCTTTTCGGCATTGCGGCCGACGATGACGAGGTCATAGCCGCGATGGGCAAGGCGGTCGGCGTAAATCTCGCCGATGCCTGAGCTGGCGCCCGTGATGAGGGCGGTTCCGGGATTGGCCATGATGTGTCTCCTGCAAATGGCTTCTGCCATTTACATGACGATCATCATTTATGCTTGCAAGGGGTGCGGAACGGAATTTCTCATCGTCAGCACGGCCGCCCTGGCGGAGGCGAGGACGGCGTCCGAGAGCGCCGGATCGACGACGGCGCGCGACAGGGTCAGCGCCCCGAGCATGGTCGAATAGATCGCCATGGCGGTGTTGCGCGGCACCGCGCCGAGTTCCTCGATCAGCGCGAGGTAGCCGGAAATGCCGACCTCGAACGCCGCGTGCAGCTTCCGGCTGCCGCGCGCCGCATCCTGCGACAGGGCCGCGACGGCGCAGCCGGTTTCCGGCGCATCCCGATGGGTGGGCGACAGATAGATGCCGATGGCGGTGGCGAACGGATCGTCGGTGGCCAGCGCCCGGTCGCGGATGCTGGTGGTGGTGTCGGCGAAGGCCCGGCTCACCGCTTCGGCGGCGAGATCGTCCTTGCTGTCGAAGCTGCCATAGAAGCCGCCATGCGTCAGGCCGGCGGCTTTCATCAGGTCGGCGACACCGATGCCGTCGAAACCGCGGGCGCGGAACTGCTCGGCGGCGGTGGTCACCACGCGCTCACGATTTTCGGCGGCTCTTTCGCGGCTGACCCGCATGGACGGTCTCCTTTTGAGGATGACCGTCATATAAGATGCGACTGGGCCGCCGCCAAGGTCAGCGGTGCCGGCCGGGCATGGGGCCGAACAGATTGTCCCAGTGGCGGTCGAGCACGGCCACAGCCTTGTAGAGGTTGGGCACGGTGAGCCTGTCGCCCTCGCGCAGCAGCAGGCCATAGGCGTCGAGCTTGCGCAGTGCGTCGTCGACCTCGAAATCGACGTCGAGCCCGAGGCGGGTCTTGAGCCAGGCCTCGATGCGGGAGTCGAGCTCGGCCTGGGTCAGCGGCTGTTTGGCGCCGGCGAGGGTGAAGTAGGCGAGCACCGCTTCCTTGCAGTCCTGCTCCTCGGCGTTGCGGATGATGTGGTCGAAGATGCCGACATTGTTGGTGATGTTGTGGAAGTAGATCATCTCGTTGACGTCGCGCTGATGCAGCAAAGCGCGGCGCTGGAAGCTGGTCCACTGGTTGCCGAGGAAGCCGCCCAGCGCGATCAGCCCGCCGGCGACGATCAGCGCTTCGGTGAGGCTGGCGGCGCCGGGCGGGCGGCCGCCCATGTAGAGGCGCATGACGCCGTAGAGGACGAGCGCCGCCGGGATCAGCTTCAGCACCAGCGGAATGCCGGCGATCAGGGCCGGCAGCGCCAGGCTGAGCTTGTCGCCGGTGCTGAGCACGACTTCGGAGCCGGGATAGATCGCATCGAGATCGGCAATGGCGATGTCGTGGAAGTATTTGATCAGCACCGAGCCGTGCGGGCCGGCGAGCTTGCGCTTCCTGCGCCGGCGTCCGGGGGGCTCGGGCGCGATGTTGTGGCTCGGCCTGACGGCGGCGACCAGCACCACCTCGTCGAAGACCTCTAGACGCTCGATGCGCTTGCGCAGGCCCAGCCAGGAGCGGCGCACAATCGTCTCGCCGTGCTGGCCGCGGCGGAACAGGCGCAGATTGCGGAAGTCGACGGCGTTGTGGCGGAGCGAGGCACGCACGCGACCGACCTCGGTGCGCGCCTGCTGCACCAGCGCCGGATCGATTTCGATGAAATTGGCGCTCTTGAGGACGTGCTCGAGGCTGGTTGAGAGGGCGGCGTAGGCGGCTTCCCCGGCCGCCGCGTCGCCGCCGCGCGGCTCGTCGGGATCGAGCAGGATGTAGGCGTCATGGAGCAGTTCGAGCTCCCGCAGGAACTCATGGTGGATCAGCGCCACCATCAGCTCGTAGACGCGGGCGGCCGGCGCATCGGCATCGGCGTCGAGGACGAGATCGGCCAGCAGCGCCGCGAACAGCTCGCGCTTGCGGGCCGGGATGTACTGGTCCCGCTTGTCGAGGGGCGCTGCGGCGAGGGTCATGGCGCCCGATGTTAACCGGGCGCAGATGACTGCGCCATGGCGCCGCTCAGAACAGGAAGCGGCCCACGGCGGCGTTGGCGATCAGGTTCTGCAGGAAGAAGATGATGATGAAGACGATGATGGGGCTGAGGTCGAGCCCGCCCATCGGGGGGATCACCCGGCGGATGGGGCGCAGGATCGGGTCGGTGACCTGGTTCAGCATGCGCCAGACGCTGGCCACGAACTGGTTGCGGGTGTTGATGACATTGAAGCTGATCAGCCAGCTCATGATGATCATGATGAGGAACACCCACCAGACCAGGTTGAGGATCAGGCTCAAGGTCGAGAGCAGTGCGTAAAGCATTGTAGTGCGGCCCCAATGTCGGTGGCGTTTATCTAGGGCGTACGGGCCGGCGCTGCAAGGCGAGGGATGAGCGGCCGGTCAGCGCCGGGCCCGGGTGGATTCGCGGATGACCAGGTCGGGGTCGATCTGGGTGACGCGCGGCTCGGGCAGGGTGTCGCCGGCCGAGATCAGGCGCATCAGCCGGTCGACGGCCATGCGGGTGACGGTCTCGAAGGCATAGTTGACGGTCGAGAGCGGCACGGACGCGTATTCGGCGAACTCGATGTTGTCCATGCCGACGATGGCGATGTCTTCGGGTACGCGCATATTGTGGGTCTGGCACCAGCGCAGGGCGCCGATGGCGAGGGAGTCATTGGCGGCGAACACGGCGGTCGGGCGGCGCTTGCCGCTCATCAGGGTGTCCATCGCCCAATAGCCACGCTCGGTGCTGTGGCCGTGCGGGTCGATGGCGAAGCCGGGGTCGATATCGATCCCCGCTTCGCGCAGCGCCTGCTGATGGCCCTGGCGCTTTTCGAGATTGCCCAGCGGGTTGGCGCTGTCGAGAATGCCGATCAGGCGGTGACCCACATCGATGAGATGGCGGGTCGCCTTATAGGCGCCGCGCCGCTCGTCCATGCAGACCGCGTCGATGCCGGCGTCCGGATCGCCGACCAGCAGCACCACCGGATAGTTGGCGCGGCGCAGCGGGCGGATGTGCTCGAGCTGGCGGTGGCTGGTGGGATAGATCAGCATGCCATCCACCTGGCGCGAGCGGAACAGTTCGATGGCGCGGATCTCCTCGCTGAGGGTGTTGTTGGAGGTGGCGAACAGCGTGCCGTAGCCGCGTTCGGCGAGCGCCAGCTCGATGGCCTGGGCGGTGTGGGTGAGGGTGGGATTGTTGATGTCGGTGAGCACCAGCCCGATGGTCTTGGTCTCGCGGCTCACCAGCGACTTGGCGATGTGGTTGGGCAGGTAGTTGAGCTCGGCGGCGGCGCGCTGGATGAGGTCGCGGGTCTGCTGCGGAATGCGCGGGCTATGGCGCAAGGCGAGCGAGACCGTGTTGGTCGAAAAGCCGGTCTTGTCGGCGATATCCTTCAGCCGAACAATGGATCTGGCCATGCCCGCCACTCGTCCATAAGGCGCGCCTGCCGGCGCAAGTTTCGTTTCCGCTTAGCGCAGTTCAACGCCAGATGGCCATCCGAAAGGCCGGTGATAACGACGGTCGCGGCGGAATATCCCCCGACTTGCGGGGTTTCGACGGCCGCGACGCCATCACGCGGGCCAGCTGAAGGCGCATGAACGTTAATATCGTACGGTGGGCTTGCCGAGCGCCGATTGTCAACCGCGCGGATCAGTCCCATCGGGGGCTCCAGCTGGGGTTGATCTGGCGCTCGTTGCGGTCGGCGGTGCGCAGGCGGGTCAGCTCGGCGGGGGTGAGGCGGATCAGGCGGGCGTCGTAGTTCTGCTGGATGCGGGAGCGGTCGTGCGAGGTGGGGATGACGATGAGGCCTTCGTTGAGGGACATGGCCAGCGCGATCTGATGCGGGGTGGCGTTGTGGGCGCGGGCGATTTCCTCGATGACTGGAACGCCGGCACAGCGGCCGCGGGCGAGCGGCAGATAGCAGGTGATGGCGATGCCCTGGGCGAGCGAGAAGTCGACCAGCGCCTGGTTGCGCAGCAGCGGGTGGCGCTCGACCTGGTTGGTGGCGATGCGGCCGGGCCCTAGAATATCGTTCGCCTGGCGCGTGTCCGCGATGGTGAAATTGGAGACGCCGATAAGCCGGGTGAGGCCGATTTCCTGGGCTTCTGCCAGTTCCGGCAGGTAAATCTCCATCGGCAGCGGACCGCGCGGGGTGACCGGCCAGTGGATCAGCGCGAGGTCGACGCGGTCGAGCCCGAGCGTATCGCAGGAGCGCCGGAGCGAGTCGATGAGCTTGCCGCCATGGCAGTTCTCGTCCGAGACCTTAGTGGTGACGAAGACGTCGGAGGGCGCGAGGCCGGAGCGGCGGATGGCCTCGCCGCAATTGGCTTCGCTGCCATAGCCCTGGGCGGTGTCGAGGTGGCGGTAGCCGATCTCGAGGGCGGCGAGGATGGCGCGCATGTCGTCTTCGCCGGTGCGCCCGGAGGTGCCGAAGCCCATTGTGGGGATAGTGTTCGTGGTCGTCATGTCTGCTCCCTCGCTGGTGCGTTTGCGGACAAAGTCATGGCCCTTTCCGACGCGATTCATGGCCTTTGCGGACGCAATAAATGGCCTTTCGGAGCGGTCTCAGATTTCCTGTTGACGCCGGTTCGGACTTGTTCCAGTTTAACGATAATATTGCAAACGCAGCGTTAGCGCCAAAACAGCAGCGCGGCAAGCGGTCGAACGAGGCGGCAAAAAGCCCGGCGGCCGGAGGGAGGGAGAATGGCAATCCGGTGGAGCCGCGTGTCGCCGCAGCTTGCCCTGACGCCGGCGGTGGCCGTCACCCTCGTCGCCTTCCTGGGCGCGATCTGCTGGACGATCTATATTTCGCTGACGCGCAGCCGGCGCTTTCCCGACTACCAGATCAACTGGGATGACGTGACGCGCCAGTATACGCGCCTGTTCGCCGACGCCGCCTGGCTGATCTCGCTCAAGAACATGGTGATCCTGGGTATCGGCTCGGGCCTGGCGATCGTCTTCGGCTTCATCCTGGCGGCGATGGTCGATCGCGAAAAGCGCGGCGAATCGATCTTCCGGACGATCTTCCTCTACCCGCTGGCCGTATCGCTGATCGTCACGGGCGTCGCCTGGCGCTGGATCTTCAACCCGTCGCTGGGCATCGAGAGCTTCCTGCACTCGCTGGGGCTGACCTGGGTGAATTTCAACTGGCTCGCCAGCCCGGGCACGGCCATCTACGCCATCATCCTGGCCACCGTCTGGCAGGGCTCGGGCTTCTACATGGCCCTGATGATGTCGGGCCTCAAATCGATCAACTCGGAAATCTGGAGCGCGGCGCGCCTCGATGGCGTGAGCTTCTGGCGGCTCTATCTCGAAATCATCATCCCGATGATGAAGTTCACCTTCCTCACCTGCGCGATCCTGCTGTCGCTGGGTGTGGTGACGACCTACGACGTGGTGGTCGCCATGACCAATGGCGGTCCCGGCACGTCGACCTGGGTGCCGGCCTTCTTCACCATCAACGCCTATTCCGACAAGGCCAATCTCGGCTACGCCGCCGGCGCCGCCACCATGATGCTGGGGATCACCGCGGTGATCTTCATCCCGATGGTGCTGCTGACCGCCTGGCGCGAACGGGCGCGGGAGGCGCAGGCGTGATGACGATCGCCGAACGCGCCACCGCAGGCGGGATGGACATGGCGGCACGCCGCCCGGGCGAGGCGATCGTCGATCGGACGCCGCGCTTCCCGCGCAAGCCCAAGCGCATTTCCGGGCGCTCGATCGCGATCCTGGTCTTTCTCACCATCTGCGCGCTGTTCTTTTGCGTGCCGCTCTACGTGGTGCTGACGACCTCGTTCAAGACGATGGACCAGATCCGGCTGGGCGAAGTGTTCTCCTTGCCGCATCCGTTCACCATCGATCCCTGGCTGGCCGCCTGGGGCACGGCGTGCTCGGGTGTGCGGTGCGAAGGCATCAAGGGCGGCTTCCTCAACTCGCTGTGGATCCTGGCGCCCAGCCTCGTCATCTCGATCACGCTTTCGGCGGTCACCGGCTACGCGCTGGCGCTGTGGAACGTGCGCTGGGCCAACGCCTTCCTGTTCGTGCTGTTCATGTGCTGCTTCGTGCCGTTCCAGGTCATCATGATCCCGCTGATCGTCATTACCTCGACGATCAAGATCTACGGCACGCTATGGGGCATCGCGGTCATGCACGGCGTGCTCGGCATGCCGATCCTGACGCTGATCTTTCGCAACTACTACAAGGGCATCCCACAGGAGATCATGAGCGCGGCGCTGATGGACTCCGGTTCGTTCTGGCGCATCTTCGGGGAGATCGTGCTGCCCATGAGCGGCAATATCCTGGTCGTGGTGCTGGTACTGCAGATCACCTCGATCTGGAACGACTTTCTGATCGGCCTCACCTTCGGCGGGCTCGGCACGCAACCGATCAGCGTGATGCTCGCCAACATGGTGGTCACCACCACCGGCGTCGCCACCTACAACCAGAACATGGCGGCCGCCGTGCTCACCGCCGTACCGCCCCTCGTCATCTACTTCGTCCTGGGCAAGCTGTTCGTCCAGGGCATCACCTCGGGAGCCATCAAGGGATAGCCATGCCCCGGGTAATGTTCGAAGACATCATCAAGACCTATGGCCGGTTTCCGGTCCTCAAGAACCTCGACCTCGAGATCGCCGACGGCGAATTCCTCGTCCTGCTCGGCCCCTCGGGCTGCGGCAAGACCACGCTGCTCAACCTGCTCGCCGGGCTGCTCGAAGTCACGGCGGGCCGCATTACGGTGGGCGACCGCGACGTCACCGACCTCGATCCCAAGGATCGCGGCCTTGCGATGGTGTTCCAGTCCTACGCGCTCTATCCGACCAAGACGGTGCGCGGGAACCTCCGCTTCGGACTGGCGGCGAGCAAGCTGCCGCGCGAGGAGATCGACAAGCGCATCGCCTGGGCGGCACATCTGCTGCAGATCGAGCCGCTGCTCGACCGCAAGCCGGCACAGCTCTCGGGCGGCCAGCGCCAGCGCGTCGCCATCGGTCGCGCGCTGGTCAAGCAGGTCGGGCTGTTCCTGTTCGACGAACCGCTCAGCAATCTCGACGCCAAGCTGCGCACGGAAATGCGGCTCGAGATCAAGAAGCTGCACGACGAGCTCAGATCGACGATCGTCTATGTGACGCATGACCAGATCGAAGCCATGACCATGGCGACCAGGATCGCCGTGATGGATGGCGGGGTGATCCAGCAGGTCGGCTCGCCGCTCGAGATCTACGCCCGGCCGAGCAATCTGTTCGTCGCCGGCTTCATCGGTGCGCCGGCGATGAACCTGCGGGACGGCACCATCGCCCTCGACGGGGGGAAGGCCAGCGCGACGGTGGACGGCTTCCGCTTCGACCTCGACGGCTACGCGTTCGAGACCGCACCCCAGGCCGGCCAGCAGATCAAGCTCGGCCTTCGGCCGGAAGATTTCGCCGCGGCAGGGTCGATCCCCGATCCGGCCGGCACGCTCTCGGCACCGATCCAGTATGCCGAGCAGACGGGCGGCGACGCCACGCTCTATCTGCGGGTCGGCGACGGGCTGGTCGCGGCCCGCACGGACCCCGAACGCATCAGCCGGCTGGCCCCTGGCCAGCAGGTCGATCTGGCCTTCCCCAAGGCCAAGCTGCACGTCTTCGACGCTCAGAACGGGCGGCGACTGTAACGACAAACAGGGAGATCAACGTGCCTAACAAGTTCCTTGCGGGCCTCACAGCGGCCCTGATGCTGTCCAGCATGGCGCCGATCGGTGCCGCAAATGCAACCGACCTGGTCGTCTTCCACGGCTGGTCCTCGCCCGCCGAAGTGGCGGCGGTCAACGTGCTGCGCAAGCACCTGGCCGAAAAGGGCGTCAACTGGGTCGACATGGCCATCCCGCACGACACGACCAGCGTGTCGCTGACGAATCTGGTGATCGGCGGCAACCCGCCCAACGCCTTCAACGAAGACAATGCCGGCACCTATCGCGAACTTTACGCGCAGGGCAAAATCCTCGACCTGACCGACTTCTACCAGCAGAACGACATTCTGAAGAACCTGCCGCCGGCCGTCGCCACCGAGATCAATGTCGACGGCAAGTACATGAAGCTGCCGGTGGCGCTCCAGATCGACGGCATGGTCTATTACAACATCGCCGTGGCCAAGAAAGTCGGGGTCGATCCGACGGCATGGAAGAATCTCGACGACATGTTCGCCGATTTCGACAAGATCAAAGCGGCCGGCGTGCTGCCCATCGCCATCGGCGCCCAGGACTGGCAGATCGGCTACCTGCTGCATTCGCTGGTCGCATCGGTGGCCGGCGGCAAGCTCTATCATGGCCTCTACGACGAAAAGCCCGATCCGTCGGTCATCGACTCGCCGGAGATGCGCCAGGTGCTCGAATATCTGCGCAAGTTCCAGCAGGCCGCCGATCCGGGTTCGGTCAACCGCGACTGGAACGTCACGAC
The DNA here is from genome assembly GCA_048498015.1 of Pseudomonadota bacterium. GTDB lineage: Bacteria > Pseudomonadota > Alphaproteobacteria > Rhizobiales > Devosiaceae > Devosia_A. The sequence goes on along the minus strand of JBEHYU010000060.1, from coordinate 13,878 downwards.
CAACATGGTGATCACCGGCCAGGCGCTGATGCAGATCCATGGCGACTGGATGAAGGGTGAATGGACGGCGGCCGGCAAGAAAGCCGGCGTCGACTTCGGTTGCATCCCGATTCCGGGCGAAAAGGGCCTCGCCGTGACGGTCGACAATTTCGGCCTGCTCGGCGGCGTGGACGATGCGACCAAGCAAGCCGAACTCACCTTCGCCTCGGTGATCATGGACCCGGCCGTGCAGGCCGAATTCGCCGCGCTCAAGGGTTCGACGCCGATGCGCACCGACACGCCGACCGACAAGATCGACGAATGCTCGGCCAACGTGCTCAAGGCGCTGCAGAATCCCGACACGCAGTTCCCGACGCCGCATCTGACCACCGATTCCGACTGGAACGACTCCATCTGGAGCATCGCCTTCCAGTACTGGAGCGACCCGACCATGACGGTCGACAGCGCCATCTCGCAGCTCAAGGAAGGCTACGACACGGTCTTCGGCTGATCGCAATCGAGTCGGCTTTCAAGGGTCTTCCCGCGAGGCGGTCCGTTCGTTCCTTCCCACAGGACGGGCCGCCTTTGCGGGTCGGCAAATCGACAACCAGAAAGGCATTTTACAATGGACAGGCGCCTGCTCGACGAAGATGCGATCATGCAGATCTGCTTCGTGACGGACGATCTCGAGAAATCGCTGGCATGGTTCGCCGAGCTGACCGGCAAGGCGCCCAGCCCGATCGGCGCGGCGGCGCCGCATGACGAGGCCAAGGCGACCTATCTGGGCAAGCCCGCCGAGGTCAGCGCGAGGCTGTCGATGTTCAAATTCGGCAATATCGATGTCGAGTTTCTCGAGCCGGGGCCCGAAAAGAGCGCCTGGCGCGACCTGCTCGAAGCAAAGGGTCCGGGCGTCCACCACATTGCGTTCAAGACGCGCAATCTCACCAAGCGAGCGGCGTTCCTCGAATCCACGGGCCATGCCGAGCTGCAAAGAGGCGAGTTCCTTGGCTCGCATGGGCGCTACGCCTATTTTGACACGGTCAAGGATCTGGGTATTCAGATCGAGCTGCTCGAGTTCAACCAAGACATGGAGCCGCAGCCCAAGGGCTGAGACCGATTATGACCTATCCGATCGCCTACCAGCTTTATTCCTCGCGGCTGTTTCCGCCGCTCGAGGCACAGTTTCCCGACCTCAAGGCTTTCGGCTACGACGCCATCGAGCCGTGGCTGCCGGCCTACGAGGCCGATGACGGCAAGAGCTTCCGCAAGGCGCTGGACGCCAACGGACTGAAATGCTTCGGCTTCCACATGCCGTTGACCGGGCTGGTCGGCGAGCCGCAGCGCTTCATCGACATCGCGCTGACGCTGGGCGCCAGCTGGATGATCCCGCCCTATATCGAGCCCAAGGATCGCGGCACGACGGCCGATTATTGGCGCGGTGTCGGCGACAGGCTGCAGGCGGGCGCCGCCAAGGCCAAGGCGCACGGGCTCAAGGTCGCCTGGCACAACCACGATTTCGAGTTCGTGCCCCTGGCCGACGGAACGCGGCCGATCGACCATATCCTGCGAAGCGACACGCCGGACGTGTGGTTCGAGATCGATTGCGGCTGGATCGTGCGCGCCAAGGCCGATCCGGCGGCCGAGCTCAAGCGGTTCAAGGACCGCATCGGGGTGATCCAGACCAAGGACACCGCGCCGCTCGGCACCAAACAGGACGATGGCTGGGTGGCGACCGGCGATGGCATCATCGACTGGGCGGCGCTGGCGCCGCTGTTCCGCCAGACCAAAGCCGACCATCTGGTCACCGAGCACGACAATCCGAGCAATTGGCGGCAATTTGCCCAACGCTCCATCAACCATCTGCGCGGATTGGGCCTTTAACTGAGGGATTTCCCGGCTTGCGCGCTCACCGTGAGGTGAGTCGAAATCGGGCATTAACGGCTTCCGGCGCATGATCATCCGTCAACTGACGGTTTTTCATGTTCGAGTCAGCCAGCAAGACGATGCCCGCCATCGACTACGTGTCGACGGTGAAGTCCGTGTACAAGGACCGGCGCGCCATGGTTGTGGCGACGCTGGCCTGTGCGCTCGGCTGCGGCGCCTCGGCGTTCAAGACCGATTCGATCTGGCTGTGGGCGGTCACCGCGACGTTCGTGCTGATCGCGGTGCTGCGCTATTTCTCCTTCGGCCGCTTCCAGCGCGCCAACATCGCGCCCACTGACGTCGAGCAGGCGGAAAAGTGGGAAGTGCGGGCGATCTTCTGGTCGACCGCGATGGCGGTGCTGTGCGGCATCTGGTGCCTGCTGAGCTTCCTCCTGGTCAAGGATGCGTTCGCCGAGCTGATCTCGATGACCACCACGGTCGCCTGCATGGTGGGCGTGGTGACGCGCAATTTCGGCCTCGAGCGGATGCTCAACATCCAGCTGTTCGTGGGCGTGGCGCTGCTGTGCGGCAGCCTGTTCTTCAAGGGCGACTGGTACTACCCGATACTGGGGTTCCTGCTGTTCCCCATGCTGATCTCGTTCAAGTTCCTCGCGGCGGACGTGCGCAACGTGCTGCTGAGCGCGGTGCATGCGCGGGTCGAGGCGAGCCGGCTGGCACTCGAGCTCGATACGGCGCTCGACACCATGCACCACGGCCTCGTGATGCTCGATCCGGACGGGCTGATCTCGGTGGTGAACGGGGAGGCGGAGGAGATCTTCGCCGATTTCGTGCCGGGCACCTGGGTGGGGCGTTCGTTCTCGGCGCTGATCGCGGCGGCGGCCGGGCGGGGCAGCGTGCCGCAGCGCGCCGCCACCGAGCTGATGCAGGTGATCAACGGCCACCGCAACGGCAAGGTGCTGCTGAAACTCGCCAATTCGCGCTATTCGGAAGTCACCGTCAGCTCGCGGCAGAACCGGGTGGTGCTGCTGTTCGAGGACGTCACCGACCGGGTGCGGGCCGAGGAGCGGATCAATTTCATGGCGCATTACGATGCGCTGACCGGGCTGCCCAATCGCGGCTATTTCGCCCAGCAGGTGGGCAGCGACCTGGAGCGGCGGCGGGCGGAGCGCAGCGATGGGCTCGCGATGCTGATGATCGTCGACATCGACGATTTCAAGCACGTCAACGATACGGCGGGGCACCTGGTGGGCGACCGGCTGCTGGTCGAGGCGGCGGAGCGGCTGAAGCGGGCGCTGGGGCTCAACAGCCTCGTGGCGCGGCTGGGCGGCGACGAGTTCATCGTCTACCGCGCCGGCGAGCTCAGCGAGGAAGACATCAAGGCCGACCCGCAGGCAATCCTGGCGGCCTTCAAGCCGCCCTTCTCGATCATGGGGGAGAGCCTGTCCACCAATGTGTCGATCGGCATCGTCACCTCCAGTGACGCCGAGGAAGAGCTCGACGGGCTGATGACCAAGGCCGACCTGGCGCTCTACAAGGCCAAGGGCAACGGCAAGGCGCAGTCGCAGCTGTTCATCGAGGAGATGGACACCGCCTATCGCTACCGCCAGCGGCTCAAGGCCGAGCTCAAGGCATGCGTGGCGGCGGGCGGGCTGGTGCTGCACTACCAGCCGCTGATCGACCTCGAGACGCGGCGGGTCGTGGCGTGCGAGGCGCTGGCGCGCTGGACGCATCCGACGCTGGGCTCGATCCCGCCGGGGCTGTTCATCCCGATCGCCGAGGAAACCGGGCTGATCTCCGAGATCACCCGCTGGGCGCTGCGCACGGCGGCGGCCGAATGCCTCAACTGGCCCAGCGACGTGTCGGTATCGGTCAACGTGTCGGCGCGCGATTTCCGCAATGCCGACGTCGAGGACATGGTGCTGGGGGCGCTGCGGAGCACCGGGCTCGCGGCGCACCGGCTCGAAATCGAAGTCACCGAGACGGCGCTGATCGAGGAAAAGGAAAACGCCACCAAGATCCTGACGGCGCTGGGCAAGCGCGGCATCGGCATCGCGCTCGACGATTTCGGCACGGGCTACTCGTCGCTGAGCTATCTGCACGCGCTGCCCTTCACCAAGCTCAAGGTGGACCGCAGCTTCGTGATGGACATCTCGTCCAACGCGCGCTCGCTGAAGCTGTTGAGCAACGTGGCGCAGCTGGGCAAGGACATCAATCTGACGGTGACGGCCGAGGGCGTCGAGACCGAAGAGCAGCTGGCGCTGATCCAGGCGCACACCAAGGTCGACCAGATCCAGGGCTATCTGTTCGGCGTACCGCTGCCCAAACGCGAAGTCGGCGAGCTGATTGCCCGCATGGATGCTGCCGGCCCGGTGGTAGATACGCGTATTCGCAATCGTGGTTAACTTCGGTTAACTACTTTATCCCACTCGCAAATTCTGGCTCTCAAAGCGCTTTGTGCGGCAACCGCAGAGCGGGCTTGCGCATTCACCTGTTCTATCGTGCTTAACAAATAGTTACAGTGTTCCTCGGGTTTTGGGGAATTGGTGTAATGAGTGCGGCTACTCAGAACCAAGCTGTCCCGGCGTCGCAGTTCGCCGGCACCTTGATCGATATCCTTGATCGCGTCGAATACCGGCGCGTCAATCCGGATGACGGGGTCGATCCCGTCTACAAGCTTCGCTACGAGGCGTACCGGCGCGAAGAGTTCATCCCGTTCAACAGCCTGGGGCTGCTGCGCGACGAGTTCGACTCGTATGACAGCTTCCCCAACGCGTGGAATTTCGGCGTCTATATCGAGGGCCAGCTCGCGGCCTCGCTGCGCATCCATTACCTGACGCCCGAATTCCGCAAGTCGCCGGCCAACACGCTGTTCCCCGACATCCTCGAGCCGTTGCTCGACAGCGGCGCGACCTTCGTCGATCCGACGCGCTTCACGGTCGATTTCGAGGCAAGCCTCGCTTACCCGGCGCTGCCCTTCCTGACGCTCCGGCTGGCGGTGATGGCGACGCGGCATTTTCAGGCGACCTATGGGCTGCATTGCGTGCGGGCCGAGCACGGGGCGTTCTACAAGCGCGTGCTGAGTTCGTCGCTGCTGGCGCCGGCGCGTGAATATCCGGGCGTCGGCTTTCCGATGGAGCTTTGGGGGACGCAGGCGCAGCTGGTCTACGAGAAGACGCTGCGGCGCTATCCGTTCTTCGCCTCGACCTATGAGGAGCGGCAGAATCTGTTCGCGCCGCCGCATGCGACGCCGATCTGGGTGAGCCCTGAAATGCGCGCGGCGCAGCAGGAGGAGCTGGGGGTCGAGCCTTAGGGCGATCGATCCCGACTGAGAGCAAGAACCCCCTCACCAAGCTGCGCTACGCGCTGACGCGCTAGCTTCGCTATCCTCCCCCACCAGGGGGGGGATGACTGCGCGAGCGGCCTGTTAGGCGGCGTGGCGGACCGGATGGCGGACGGCGACCGAGCGTTTGGTGGACGAGCGCTTCAGGTTGCCGTGCGGCAGCTTCACGCCGAGGGCGCGGGCGACGGCGTTTTCGAGCAGATGGTCCAGATCGGTCTTGCGCATGATGACGTCCTGTTGCTGGCGGCCATCGGGGTGGCCTTTGAGCAGGAAACGGCCCCGGGCGCCCGCAGGTTGCCAAAACTTAATCGACGCGCGCCGTGAACCTTCTTGCGTCCGACACAATTTGCCACAATCTTTGAAGCTGGGCACAGTGGGTGCCGTTCGCCGGGGGGCGAGTCGGAGACCTCCAATGCAAATCCTACCCCGCATGATCGCCTCGATGGCCCTGGCCGCGGGGCTCGCCTTGACCGCCACCGCCGCAGAGGCGGCGCCCGGCAAGGCGCTGACTGCCGCCAATGTCCGCTCGGGCCCCGGCACCGGCTACGCCGTGGTCGGCACGCTGGCCGTGGGCGAGAACATCCGCGTCGATGGCTGCAGCCTCAGCTGGTGCAAGATCCACCGCGTCGGCAGCGACGGCTATGTGTTCCGCTCGCTGATCTACAATCCGTTCTACGGCACGCATTACTACTTCCAGTTCCCGCCCTCGACGCCGTCGACGGGGCGGTACTAGCCGGTCGGTCGGTCCATCGTGGTCCCTTCTCCCCCTGAGGGGAGAAGGTGCCCGAAGGGCGGATGAGGGGTTCAGCCTCTCGTTGCGTTGTCGGTAGACGCATATCCTCGGCGTTGCGGGGGAAGAGTGCGAGCGGAAGCGCCGCACCCCTCACCCGCGCTGCTAAGCTCGCTCTCGCTCGCTAAGCGCGCGACCTCTCCCCTGAGGGGCGAGGTGACCCGACTGAAGGTTTCTGGCTTGTGGCCACCCCCTTCGTCGCAGCTTTCTTGCGCTCTGTCCGAGCGATCCCAAACGGGCTCGCTCGGCCAACCGCTGAGGTCGCGCCCCCTCCCCCATCGCTCCGCGATAGGGGAGGACCCGACTGATAGTCAGATGATGTGGAAGTCGTTGTGGGTCAGCGCCGGCAGGTTCTCCAGGTGGGCGAACTTGATGGCGTTGTAGGCGACGCCGCTGCCGTCGGCGTCGTAGTAGAGATCGCCGGTCGCCTTCATGTAGACGATGCGGTCGGACTTATCGAGCTTGTCGCCCGCATCGTCGAAGACCTTGAAGGCGGAGGTGGCGAGCGTATGGCCGGCGGAGCCGGCGTGCGAGAAGATCGCGTGCCTGAGGTCGATGGTGTCGTCGGACGGCTTGAAGTCGAAGATGGTGTCGGCGTTGCTGGACTGCAGCGCCACGTCGAAGACGAAGTGATCCTTGCCCGAGCCGCCATGCAGCTCGTCATTGCCCAGGCCGCCATTGACGGTGTCGTTGCCGCTGTCGCCGAACAGGAAGTCGACCCCGCCTTTGCCCGAGACGGCGTCGTTGCCGCCATGGGCATGGATATTGTCGCCGTCGTCGCCGCCCCGGAGCGTGTCGTTGTGGGCGAGGTTGGAGGCCAGCAGGGCCTTGAGGCCGGTGCTGTCGGAATGCATCCAGATCTGGAAGGCCTTGTCGATCGGCATCTTGAGGCCACTGGCCTTGGCCAGCACGTGGCCGCTGAAGATGAGCTCGACGCCGGTGACGCTGCCGGCCGTCAGGCCGTGGTCGGGGCCATAGTGGAAGCCGGTGCCGGTGTATTTGTAGGTCAGGCCGCCATAGACGACGGTGAAGTGCGCGCTCGAGCGCTCGGTGGGCGCCGAGGGGCTGGAGAACATCTCGGTGGTGAGGTCGAGATAGTCGGTGTCGAGCGACAGGCCGCCCGTGGAAAAGTCGATCTTGGCCAATTGAGGAAACTCTCTGGAGATGCGCGGGGGAAGGCGCGGGTTGCGGGTGATGGGCGGGCGTCTAGGGGGACGGGGATGAACCGGGGATGAGTGGGGGGCAGACAATCATCAGGCAGTCAGGACTCCTCTCCCGCTTGCGGGGGAGGGGGACCAGCCGAAGGCTGGTGGAGGGTGGTGCCCCACGCTCTGTATTGCGCAAGGTGCTCCCCCCTTCCGTCTCGGCCTTCGGCCGATCCACCTTCCCCCGCAGGCGGGAGAAGGACGCCGACTGAGAGATGTCGTTTGTGGCTACCCCCTCCGTCGCGCCTGCGCGCGCCACCTCCCCCATCGCTGCGCGATAGGGGAGGGACCGACTGCAACGACGGAGAGGGAGCCGACTGATAGTCAGATGATATGGAAGTCGTTGTGGGTGAGCGCCGGATGTCCGTCGACGGTGGCGAACTCGATGCCATGATACTTGGTGCCGGAGCCGTCGGCATCGTAGAACAGGTTTCCAGTGCCCTTGACGTAGAGGATGCGGTCGGACTTATCGAGCTTGTCGCTCGCGTCGTCGAAGACCTTGAAGGCGGCGGTGGTGAGGGTGTGGCCGGCGCTGCCGGCCTGGTGGAAGATGCTGTGGCTGAGGTCGATCGTGTCGTCGGCGGGCTTGAAGTCGAAGATGATGTCGACGTTGTTGACCCCGTCGAGGGCGGTGTTGAAGACGAAGTGGTCGTTGCCCGAGCCGCAGGTAAGGTAGTCGCCGCCGGCGCCGCCGCTGAGCTTGTCGTTGCCGGCATCGCCGAACAGGAAATCGCGGCCGGCGCCGCCCGAGACCGCGTCGTTGCCGCCACGGGCATGGATGAAGTCGGCGGAATAGCCGCCCTTGATCGTATCGGCATGCGCGAGGTCGGTGGCCAGCAGGGCCTTGCTAGCGGCCGTGTCGTGGGCGTGGCCGATCTTGATGATGTCGGCGACCTTGTCGTGGAGGCCTGTGGTCTTGCCGACGCTCGTGCCGTTGTAGGAAAGCTCGAAGCCGGTGATGGTCCCGGCCTTGGGCAGGAACGGATAGGTGCTCGAGAAGGTGAGGCCGGTGCCGGTGTATTTGTAGACCGCGGTGCCGAACTCGAAGGTGAAATGCGTGCTCGAATGCGAGGTCACCTGTCCGCCCTCGCCGCTGTACATGAACGAGCCGAACTCGCCATTGTCGGTGCTGAACAGGGAGTTTTTGGAAAAGTCGATGGTCGCCATTGTGGGTTCTCGCGTGCCGCCGCCGAGGGCGGACAACCGGCAGCGCGCCGCCTCGTTGCCGAGGCCGCCGCGACCGGCTGCATGGGTTGGGGATCAGATGATGTGGAAGTCGTTGTGGGTCAGCGCCGGGGAGCCGTCCAGATGGGCGAACTGGATGCCGTGATAGGCGGTGCCTGAGCCGTCGGCGTCGTAGAAGAGATTGCCGGTGCCCTTCACGTAGAGGATGCGATCGGACTTATCGAGCTTGTCGCTGGCCTCGTCGAAGACCTTGAAGGCGGCGGTGCTGAGGGTGTGGCCCGCGGTGCCGGCAGCGTGGAAGATGCTGTGGCTGAGGTCGATCGTGTCGTCGGCCGGCTTGAAGTCGAAGATGTGGTCGACATTGGTCGAGGTGTCGAGCCCGGTGTTGAAGATGAAATGATCGTTGCCGGAGCCGCCGGTCAGGTTGTCATTGCCCGAGCCGCCATAGAGCTTGTCGTTGCCGGCATCGCCGAACAGCATGTCCTTGCCGGCGCCGCCCGAGACATAGTCGTTGCCGGCGCGGGCATGGATGTAGTCTTCGCTGCTGCCGCCCTTGAGGGTGTCGGCATGGGTGAGATCGGCGGCGAGCATCTTGCTGGCGAGGCCGGCGTCGTGGGTGTTGAAGAGCTTGATGTAGTCCGAGATCTTCTCGTGCAGGCCGGTGGCCTTGATGGTGTTGCTTCCGTAGCTGGCGGTGAAGCCGGTGAGGGTGCCGCCGACGGGGCGGTGCTGAGCGTCGAAGATGAGGCCGCTGCCGGTATATTTGAAGGTGATGCCGACGCTGTCGGTGTAGGTGAACTGCGTGCCCGAATGCGAGGTGATCGTGCCGCCTTTGTAGACGAAGCTCATGAAATCGACGTTGTCGTCGGTATCGAGCATCGTGCTGCCGTGGGAGAAGTCGAGGGTAGCCATGTGGGTCTCTCATAAGCGCCGGGAGGAGCGCGGTTGCGTTGGGAGGCGGCCGTTTAGAGGGACGTGGCTGAACCGTTTCTGAGCGAACTGTTCGGATACGAAGGATTTTGGTGCTCGGCTTTTACGGCAGGCAGTGCAAGCGGCCACCCCCTCCGTCACGCTGGCGCGTGCCACCTCCCCCAAGCTTCGCTTAGGGGAGGGAGGGATTGCGGAATTTGCGTTCGATTTGCGCGGCGGACCGGCTGGAAAAGCGGCTCGATTCGCGAAAGAGTGGCGGCGGCTCCACCAAGCCCCAGACGCTTTTCCCTCAAGGACATCAAATGACATCGCCAAACCTTCCCATCCGATGGGGCATCATCGGGCCTGGTGGCATCGCGCAGGCCTTTCTGGCCGGGCTCGAAGGCTCGCGCACCGGCAAGCTCGTGGCCATCGGCACGCGTAATCCGAACAAGCCTGGGCTCAGCGAGACGTTTCACGGCGCGCGCGTCGTCGACGGCTACCAGAACCTGCTGAACGATCCCGAGATCGACGCGGTCTACATCGCGACGCCGCATCCGGGGCATGCCGAATGGGCCATCAAGGCGGCCGAGGCCGGCAAGCATGCGCTGATCGAAAAGCCGATGGGGCTGAGCGCCTTCGAGGCGCAGGCGATGTTCGACGCGGCGAAGAAGGCCGGCACGTTCATGGGCGAGGCGTTCATGTATCGCCTGCATCCGGCGACGCAGAAGCTGGTCGAGCTGATCCGCTCGGGCGCGATCGGCGAAGTGCGGATGATCAAGTCGAGTTTCGGCTTTGCGATGCCGAAATTCATGCCCGAGCACCGGCTGTACGCCAACGACCTGGCGGGAGGCGGCATTCTCGACGTGGGGTGCTATCCGGTGTCGATGACGCGGCTGGTCGCCGGCGCGGCGGCGGGCAAGCCGTTCCTCGATCCGGTCAAGCTGAGCGGCGTCGCCAAGCTCAGCCCCGAGGGCGGCGACGAGTGGGCGTCGGCGGTGCTGCAGTTCGACAATGGCATCATCGCGGAAGTGAGCTGCTCGGTGTCGGTGCAGCAGGACAATGTGCTGCGCATCCTGGGGGCCACCGGGCGCATCGAGGTGGCCGATTTCTGGTTCGCCAGCGGTAATCGCGATGGCGGGCCAGGGACGATCCAGCTCATCCGCCGCGACGGTACGGGCGAGACGTTCAACACCGGCAAGCAGCCGCATTTGTATTCGTTCGAGGTGGACGGGGCGGGCGACGCCATCATGGCGGGCCGGCAGGAGCTGGCGGCGCCGGGCATGAGCTGGGCCGATACGCTGGGCAACCTCCGGGCGCTCGACAAATGGCGGGCCGATGCGGGCATCGAGTACAATATCGAAAAGCCGGCGCTGAAGACGCGGACGATCAAGAACGACGCTCTAAAGGCGCCGGCGAGCGGCGGTATCCCGAAGCGGCAGATCAAGGGGCTGAGCCAGCCGACCTCGCTGGTGGCGCTGGGGTTCGAGTATTTCCCGAGCTTTGCCTCGGCCTCGGTGCTGCTCGACGCGTTCTACGAGAAGGGCGGCAATCTGTTCGACACGGCCTATGTGTATGGCGCCGGCAAGTCCGAGGGCTTCTTCGGCAACTGGCACCGCGGGCGCGGCGTCGAGCGGGACAGCTTCGTGCTGATCGGCAAGGGGGCGCATTCGCCGCTCTGCTATCCGGACGTGATCGGCCGGCAGCTGAGCGTGTCGCTCGACCGGCTGCAGACCGACCATGTCGACGCGTATTTCATGCATCGCGACAATCCGGACGTGCCGGTGGGCGAGTTCGTCGACGCCATGGATGCCGAGGTGAAGGCCGGGCGCATCCGCGGGCCGTTCGGCGGCTCGAACTGGACGCGCGAGCGGTTCGACGCGGCGATCGCCTACGCCAAAGCCAACGGCAAGACGGCCCCGTCGGCGCTGAGCAACAATTTCTCGCTGGCCGAGATGCAGAAGCCGATCTGGGATGGCTGCGTCGCGGCGTCGGACGATCAATGGAAGGCGTGGCTCAAGGAACGCGACATTCCGGATTTCGCCTGGTCGAGCCAGGGCCGCGGCTTCTTCACCGAGGCGGCGGGACGCGACAAGTTCGACAGCAAGGAGATCGTCGACACCTGGTACTCGGAGCGCAATTTCGTGCGCCGCGACCGGGCGATCGAGCTCGCCAAGCAGCTCGGGCGCTCGCCGATCCATATCGCGCTGGCCTATGTGCTGGCGCAGCCCTTCCAGGTGGTGCCGCTGATCGGACCGCGCAGCGTCGGCGAACTCGAGGACAGCCTGTCGGCGCTCGACATCAGGCTGACGCCCGAGCAGGTGAAGTGGCTGGAAGCCTGAGCGGCTGAACCGGCGTGAATTGTGAAGCCCGGCGCGCTCCGCCGGGCTTTTTGCTGCCGCCGTCACATGGTTGCCGCGGTTATCGCTAAAACCGATGCCGGGCGTGCCGCCGGTTTGCGCCGGGGGTGGGTGGTGGTACAAGCGCGGGCGCGTTTTGCGCCAGCGTGCGTCGCGGCAGGGGTGAACTTTATTGCGGTTGGTCGTCCTCCTTTGCGGTGTCCTGGCCGGCGTGATCGGGCTCGGCTTCGGATGGTGGGGCGACACCGGCGTGCTGCTCAAGCTGACCGGCCTGCCGATGGGCTTTTACGTGTCCTCGGTGCTGGCGGTGCACATCGTGTCGGTGGCCTGCATCGCGGGCGGCGTGCTGGTGCTGGCCAATCCGCAGGCGGGCGGCGGGCTGATGCTGATGAGCGCCATCGGCTGGCTGGTGCTGGTCGCCATGCTGGGCGGCGGCATCGGTACCTCGATGGCGGTGCTGATCGGGGTATCGGCCGGCGGCGGGGCGCTGGCATTCGTGCCCAATGGCAGCCGGCCGCTGCTGCGCTTCAACCGGCCCGACGACATGCAGCGCCAGCTCGAGCGGCCGCAGCGCGTGCCCATCGCGCCGCCACCGCCGCCGGAGCAGCCGGCCTATGCGTATGGGCGGCCGCACGATTGGAGCGCGGCGCTCTACGAGCAGTACGAGGATCATTCGCGGCCCTATGAGGCGCCGCCGATGATCGAGGCGTTCCAGCCGACGGTGTCGGACGAGGACCGCCGCGATTTCGGGCGCGGCCACCAGATCAAGGGCGGGCAGCTGCAGCCGATCCGCTACAAGGTACCGCAGCGCCAGAGCCGGCGCGAGCGGGCCAGGCAGCGCGATCGCGATCGCGACGGCGAGCCGCGGCGGCGCAACGGGGCGGGCATCTTTGCGCTGCTGGTGCTGCTGGTGGGCGTGCCCACGGTGCTGGCCATCGATTATCTCAACCACAGCGGCAAGGACAGCAAGGCGACGAGCGTCGCGGCCGCCGAGACGCCGAAGGCGCCGGAGCCGGTGAAGGTGGCGGCGGCCGAGCCCAAGGCGGCCTCGAGCGCGGAGCCCGCCAGTGCGGCGATCGACGTGCCCGAGCGGCTGACGCCGACCCGCGGCCTGCCGCTGGCGGCCGGAACCGAGGCGGCGGCGACAGGCGTGGCCGAAGCGAGCCCGGCGGCGCTGCCGATGCCGGCGCCGGTGGCCACCAGCTTCGCCTCGCCGTTCGAATATTGCGAAAGCCTCGCCGTGGCCGACGAGCCGGACCTCAAGCGCCTGCAGTCGGGGTTGCCGCAGGAGCTGATCGACGGCGTGCGTGAAGTCACCAAGATCCCCGACGGCGAGGTGCACTGGCGCTGCATGAGCAATGCGGTGTGGCTGTGCGTGCAGCCCAAGGGCGGCGTCGCCTGCGGCAAGGTGCCGACGGCAGCGCAGCGCGAGGCCTATTGCGCCGCGCATCCGGACCGGCAGGACATCGCGGCTGCCGCGGGCGAATGGAGCTGCGACGGCACCACCCCGGTGGTGCCGGGCGGGCAGGACCGCACCACCGACGGCCGCGGCTTCGACCGTCTGGCCTGGCTGTCCCTGTCACGCGCGCCCGCGGTGCCGGCGGGCATGGGCGGGGCGGTGGCGGGCGCGGGGTGAGGTCTTATCCCTTGACGGGAGAAGGTGTCCGAAGGGCGGGTTCAGACTCTCGTTGTGCTGTCGGTCGCAGCACATCCTCGGCGTCGCGGGAACGGAGTGGCAGTTGAGCCATCGCACCCCCTCACCCGCGCTGCTAAGCTCGCTGCGCTCGCTAAGCGCGCGACCTCTCCCCTGAGGGGCGAGGTGACCCCGTGGTGACGACGGGCATCGATGGGCGGCGCGCAGTCGGGTCCTTCTCCCGCTTGCGGGGGAAGGTGGCGCGCGACAGCGTGACCGATGGGGGGAGCACCTTGCGCTGAAGGTTCGTTCCCTCCACTCAAGGTGCTCCCCCCTCCACCAAGCTTCGCTTGGTCCCCCTCCCCCGCAGGCGGGAGAGGAGTCCTGACTGCGGGTTTCGTTGCCTGCGTGCTGACTGAGGGCAAACACCCCCTCACCAAGCTTGCTACGGGCCTTCGGCCCTAGCGCCGCTATCCTCCCCCACCAGGGGGGATGGCGGCCCGGGGACGGGCGCTGCCACGATGCCGGATGTGACCGGACACGGAACGCGGAATCCGACCGAGCGGCGTCCATGGCGTGCCCCGCGGGGTCCC
>JBEHYU010000059.1:0-25236 GCA_048498015.1 Pseudomonadota bacterium | reverse complement strand
TCGCTGCCGCGGTTGATCAGCGGCTCCCAGTAATCGAGGACGTCGAGGGAGTCCTTCTTGTCCATGTCGATCACCGGCGTGTGCCGCTTGGAGCGGAAGCCGATGAGCCCCTGCCGCTCGGCGCCCTTGAGGTCGATCGACAGCGCCACGCCCTGCCCGACCTCTTCGTTGGCGTCGAAGACGAGGGTGTCGACCTCGTGCAAAGCGCGATGCTCGGCGATGGACAGGCGGGTGAGCCCAAGGCGGAAGCGTATCTGGCTAAGCCGCGAGCCGGTGCGAACCCTGACCGGGAAGGTGCGCGGCGAGATTTCGAGATAAAGCGGCCCGACGTAACCGGCCGGCAGCGCGTCGAAGCCGCGGGCCCGATCACCGATGACGCGGGTGAACACGTCGAGCCGGCCGGTCGAGCTCTTGGGGTTCGCCCCGGCCGAGACGTCGGCAGGCAGCGCCAGGCTTTCGAGCAGCGGCACGAGATAGACGCAGCCGCGTTCCAGCACGGCGCCCCCGGTCAGGTCGAGCCGGTGCAGTTCCAGTGTCTTGATACGTTCGCCGACGGTCTGCTCGGGGCCTGGCAGGAAGCTGGAGCGGACCCGGTAGGCGATCTCGCCGAGGCGCAGGTCGAGGCTGGCGGGCTGCACCTGATCGGCATCGAAGGGCGGCGCCAGAATGCCGCCATGCTCGCGCAGCCGCTCGATGTAGCGGGCGGGAAACACGCCGGGTGCCCAGAGCTCGTTGTCGTTCACTGCCTGATGTCTGTCAGTTGCCTTACGACGAGTGTCTTACCCACGGCGCCATTCCCGCGAAAGCGGGAATCCTGGCCCACGCCCAGCATCCAGCGCATTTTGCCTCTGGATTTCCATCTTCGCGGGAATGACGTTGTGGTTGACGTCGTATCGGTGGGGGACTAGAGACCGCTTAGTGGTGATTTGGCCGGTCTGATTGCAGCCACTTAAAACAAGTCGCTAAAGGGACCCGTGCTCGAACCGGCCGCATTTGCGTGCCGGTTTTTTTGTTTTGGAGCAGCCCGATGCCTAACCCCAAGAATCCCCTGAGCGACCGCAAGGCGCAGTCGCCCGAAACGCAGCTCGTGCATGGCGGCGGCCTGCGCAGCGAGTTCAACGAGACGTCCGAGGCGATCTTCATGAACTCGGGCTATTCCTACCCGAGCTCGCAGCACGCCGAAGACCTGTTCCTCAACAAGCTCAACGGCCATCACTACAATTACTCGCGCTTCGCCAACCCGACGCTCGACATGTTCCAGCAGCGCGTGGCGCTGATGGAAGGGGCGGAGGCGGCGCGCGCCTTCTCGACCGGCATGTCGGCGGTCACCAACGCGGTGATGAGCCAGGTGCGGGCCGGCGACCACATCGTGGCGGCGCGCGCACTGTTCGGCGGCTGCCGCTACGTCGTGGAAGATCTGATGCCGCGCTTCGGCGTGCCCTCGACGCTGGTCGATGGACGCGACCCTGCCAATTTCGAGCGGGTGATGCAGAAGAACACCAAGGTGGTGTTCATCGAGACGCCCACCAATCCGACGCTGGAGCTGGTCGATATCGAGGCCGTGGCCAAGATCGCCAAGGCGTGGGGCGCCAAGCTGATCGTCGACAACGTGTTCGCGACGCCGATGTTCCAGAAGCCGCTGCAGCTGGGCGCCGACCTCGTGACCTATTCGGCCACCAAGCATCTCGACGGCCAGGGCCGCACGCTTGGCGGCGTCGTCTTGGGATCGAAGGCGCTGATCGAGGGCGACGTGCATACGCTGCTGCGCCAGACCGGCCCCTCGCTCAGCCCGTTCAACGCCTGGGTGCTGCTCAAAGGCCTCGAAACCCTGCCGCTGCGCGTCAAGCAGATGACCGAGAGCGCCGCCAGGATCGCCGACTTCCTCGCCGGCCATCCCAAGATCGAGCGCATCTCCTACCCGTTCCATCCGTCGCACCCGCAATACGAGCTGGCGAAGCGGCAGATGAAGAGCGGCTCGACGCTGATCGCTCTCGAAGTGAAGGGTGGCCGCGAGGCGGCATTCAGGTTGTCGGACTCGCTGGCGATTGTCTTGATCTCGAACAATCTCGGCGACGCCAAATCGCTGATCACGCATCCGGGCACGACCACGCATGCGCGCTTCACGGAAGAGGTGCGGCTCGAAAGCGGCATCACGCCGGGGCTACTGCGGCTCTCGGTGGGGCTGGAAAATGCGGACGACCTGATCCGCGATCTGCAGTTCGGGCTGGATCAGGTTTAGTCATTAGGGACGCGGGAGTTGAGCCGAAATCCTTCAACTCGTGTCGGCGGACAATCGTTTCTCTCCGTCACGATCATCGACCTCGCCCTCGACGAGGTCGACCGCATTCTTGGCCGGGTATTCGAGGGGATCGATACACGACGCAGTGTCGAGGGAATACGTGGTACCCTGATGACGAGGTATGAGGCGCCACTCGAGCTGAACTACATCTTCTCCGGCTCGCCGCCCCGAGGCGGCGCTCACCCGCACAAGCTAGTTCTCTACGAGCCGAGGTCGGTGCCTGGCCTCACCGTGATGGTCGTCAACCTGATGGACGGCTGGAACTCCGTCGTCGGCCTGATGGCCCGCGAACACTCCGCGCGACAGGTGCAAATCTCATCAACGGAGGAGGATGCGGTCTATCCCAAGACCCTCTTTCAGATGTGGCAAGGCGGAGTGGAAGTGCGCCACATCATGGCGATGCGGGACAGCTCAGAATGGCTGATCTCGGACCGTGGTCTGCCGCTGCCGTTTGAGAGCTTCAAGCTGTCGAGTAAGCGAAAAAGCGATCGGATGAACCGTGCGATGCTGCTGGAGACGCTGAACCGCATGGGATGGGACTTGGCGAGAAGCGATTTCTGGGAAACGACGCAGCAAGCCATCTACCACGAACAGATGGGAACGAAGCACTAGGCTGGCCAGCCTCACCACACGCCCGGCACCCAGCGCCATTTCACGCGCTGGGTGTATTCGGTGTAGCCAGGTAGTCCCTCCCGCAGCGTCTGCTCCTCGAGCAGCGTGCGGATTGCGGTGCCGATGATGGCGATCACCGCCGGCACGAGGGCCCAGAACGAGCCGAGCATCAGGGCCATGCCGAGGATCAGCAGCGTCGCAGCGCTGTAGCCGGGGTGGCGGATGATGGCGTAGGGGCCGGTATCGATCACGGTCTGGCCGCGGTCTTGCTGGATGCGGACACCCGGCTCGAAGTGGCGGTTGACAGCGACAGGCCAGATCGAGCCGGCGTAGCCGAGAAAAAACAGCACGAAACCAAGGCCGATGACCCAGCCGGGGGCGTTCGACCAGCCGAAGCGAAAATCGAGGCCCGCCACCGGCAGCACGGCCAGGAAGCCGCCGACGATCAGGGCGATGAAGAAATAGTCCCAGGCCTTGGTGCCGGGCTGGATGCGCGAGCGCGCGACGAAAATCTCGGGGTTGACGCGCCAGATGACGACCACCGCGATCAGCGTGCAGACGAGGAAGGCCACCGCGAACCACCAGGCGGCGGGCCAGTAGAGGGTTCCGGCGGGCCAGAACAGCAGCACCCCCATGATGGCCAGGGTCACAACGAGCGACACCAGGCTTTGCAGCACGGCGCGATTCTGGGCTTGGGTAGCGGCAACCATGACTCACCTCCAGCGGAGGCAAGTCTAGACCTATTCGGCCGGCGCGGCGATCATCTCGGTGTTGGCGCTTTCGAGCTCGCTGGCGAGCCGCTCTTCCTCATGCGCCTTGGGCTTGGCAAAGCGGGCGAGCAGCAAATAGGCGACCGGCGTCAGGAACAGCGTCGAGACCGCCGCAAAGCCCAGCCCGCCCACGATGATCCAGCCCAGCGCCTGGCGCGCTTCGGCGCCCGCGCCCGTCGAAATGACCAGCGGCACGCCGCCCAGCACCGTCGCGATCATCGTCATCAGCACCGGGCGGAGGCGGATATTGGCGCTCTCCTCGATGGCCGCGCGCACACTGAGGCCGCGGTCGCGCAACTGGTTGGCGAATTCGACGATCAGAATGCCGTTCTTGGCCATGATGCCGACCACCATGATGAGGCCGATCTGTGAGTAGACGTTGAGGCTGCCGCCGGTAATGAGGATGGCATAGACCGCGCAGGCGAGGCCGAACGGCACCGTCACCATCACGATCACCGCGGCGAAGACGCTCTCGAACTGCGCCGACAGCACCAGCAGGATCACCAGGACGGCGAAGCCGAAGGTGATGGCGAGGCCGTAGTTGGAATCGCCGATGGTCTTGGCTTCGGCCAGGGGCAGGATCGAGTCGCCGCCAGGCAGGATGGGCGCCGCGATCTGCTGCACCCGCGCATAGGCGTCGCCGAGGGCGTAGCCGCCATCGAGCGAGGCGGTCACGGACACGTCGCGGCGCTGCTGCTCGCGGCTGAGGCTGGGGGCGATCGGGGCTTCCTTGAGCGTCGCGATGGACGACATCGGCACGTATTTGCCATCGGAAGTCTTGAGGAAGATATTCTCGAGATCGCTCGGATCGTTGACCGGCGAGATGGTCGAGAGCATCCGCACCGGATAAGCGGAATCGCCGACGAACACCTGGCCGACCTGGGCGCCGTCGATCATGGCCTGCATGGTGGTGGCGAGGCCGTTGATGTCGATGCCGAGCGCCGCCGCCTTGTCGCGGTCGATGCTGAGCGTCAGCTCAGGCGTGGTCGCCGAATAGTTGACGGTGACGCGCCCGAATTTGGGGTCCTTGTTCATCTCGTCGGCGATCTTCTGCGCCGTGCCGGCGAGCTCGGTGTAGTCGGACCCGGCGACCGCGAACTGCAGGCCGTTGCCGCCACCGCGGATGCCGAGGCTGTTGGCCTGCGCCAGGCTGGCGCGCACCCCCGGGACGAATTGCAGCATCTGGTTGACCTGCGCGGCGATCGCCTGCTGGCTGCGCGTCCGCTGGTCCCAGGGCGCCAGCGTCAGGGTAATGAAGCCGCTCGAGGTGTTGGAGCCGAAGCCGGACACCGAGAAGATCGACTTGACCTCGCCCGACTTGACCAGCGGCTGCACCAGATCCTCGATCTTCTGCATCTGCGTCTGGGTGAAATCGAGGCTGACGGTCGGTGGCGCCGAGACGCGGATGGAGATGGCGGCGCGATCCTCGGGCGGCGTCAGCTCCTGGCGGATCGAGCCGAAGACGAACACCGCCGAGCCGGCGAACAGCAGCGCGATGACGATCACCACCAACGGGGTATCGAGGCAGAAGCGCAGGATCGAGCGGTAGAAGCGGGCGAGCAGCCGGCCAGTGGCGGCGATCGGGTTGTGATGGATCTTGTCGTCGTGCTCCTTGAGGAAGCGCGAGGCGAGCATCGGCCCGAGGCTAAGAGCCACCACGCATGAGAGCACCACGCAGATCGCCAAAGTGAAGCCGAACTCGCGGAACAGACGGCCGGTCTGGCCGGGCAGGAACGAGATCGGCACGAACACGGCGACCAGCGTCAGCGAGGTGGCGATGACGGCGAAGAACACTTCCTGCGTGCCCAGCACGGCGGCGGCGCGCGGCCCGGCGCCCATGCCACGCCGTCGCACGATGTTTTCGAGCACGACGATGGAATCGTCCACCACGAGACCCGTGGCCAGCACGATGGCGAGCAGCGTCAGGATGTTGAGCGAGAAGCCGGCGATGTAGATGCCGGCGATCGAGCCGACCAGCGCCACCGGCATGGAGATGGCCGGCACGAGCGTGGCGCGCCAATCCATCAGGAACAGGAAGATCACCGCGATGACGATGACGACGGCGAGGCCGAGCGAGCGCTCGACTTCGTGCAGGGCGCCGGAGATGAAGATCGAGTCGTCGCTCGACACCTTGATATCGACGCCCTTGGGGAGCGTGGGCTGCAACTGGGCGACAGCCTTGTAGACGCCATCCGAAATCTGGACCGTGTTGGACTGTGCAGCGCGGACGATGCCGATGCCGATGCCGGACTTGCCGTCCGAATGGAGGCCGCTCGACGAGTTGGCCGGGCCGAACACCACCGTCGCCACGTCACCCAGCCGGGTCTTGCCATTGATGATGATGTTCTCGAACTGCGCCGGGGTGGTGACTTCGGCGAGCGCGCGCACCGAAATGTTCTGGTTGGCGCCGTTGATGGTGCCGGCCGCGGTATCGAAGGCGATGGTCGACAGGCCGCGGGTAATGTCGGCCACGGTGAGGCCGACGGCGGCGAGCTTGTTCTGGTCGACGTCGATGGTGAAGACCTTCGCCTGTTCGCCATAGACCTGCAGGTCGGCGACACCGGGGACGGCGGCCAATGCTTCCGAGATCTGGTTGTCGACGAGGTTGGTCAGGTCGTCGCGGCTCAGCGTCTGCGAGGTGACGCTCAGCTGCATGATCGCCTGGGCGTTGGAGTCCGCCTTGACGATGGTGGGGGCATCGACGCCGTCGGGGAAACGGTTGACGAGCCGCGCCGTCGCGTCGCGCACGTCGGAGGTGGCGCTGTCGAGATTGGTGCCGTCGGCGAAGGTCAGCGTGACATTGCTGCGGCCGTAGGACGAGCTCGAGGAAATGCCGGTGACGCCCTGCACGCGGGCCACCGCGCCTTCGATGGACGAGGTGATTTCGCGATCGACGGTATCGGCCGAGGCGCCGTCGAACTGGGTATTGATCGAGAGGACCGGCTGGTCGACCTGCGGCAGCTCGCGCACTTCGACACCGAGGAAGGCGGCGAGACCGCCAACCACGATCAGCGCGTTGATCACCACCGCCAGCACTGGGCGGCGGACGAACAATCCCGCCAGCTTGCCGCCCTGGGCGTTCTGGTTCTGCTGCAACGACATGAACGGTGCTCCTCAGCCGGCCTGGCTGGCCGAGGACGCCGGCTGCGGCTTGCCCTGCCCGGCGGACTGGCCGTCCGCCGGGGCCTGACCACCTGCGGCCGCGGCGTTGTCGCCCTTCTGGCCTGCATCAAGCAGGCGCACGGCGGCGCCTTCGGCGAGTTGCAGCACGCCCTGCGTCACCACCTGGTCGCCTTCCTGGACATCGCCCTTGACCAGCACGCCGTCGGAGTTGCGCTGGATGATGTCGACCATGCCCTTGTGGACCTTGCCGTCGACGATCTTCCACACATAGGCGCCGTTGTTGGACCACTGGATCGACAGCGGATCGACGGACGGGAAGGTCTCGCCCGGGAAGGCCAGGTCGACCGAGAACGACATGCCGGACTTGATCACGCCATCAGGGTTCGGGAGCACGGCCTGCACCTGCAGGGTGCGGCTCGCCGAGTCGATCTTGTTGTCGACGGCGCTGACGCTGCCCTTGAAGGTCTTGCCGGGCAGCGCGGCCGATTGCGCATCGACTTCCATGCCGACGGAGATCTGGCTCGAATAGCGTTCCGGCACCCAGAAATTGATGAGGATTTCGGATGAATCCTCGATCGTGGTCACCACCGTCTGGGCATTGATGAGATTGCCCGGCATGACCTGGATCAGCCCGACGGTGCCGGCGACCGGCGTGGTGATGGTGCGCTGGTCGAGCGCGATCTGCGCCGCCTGCAGCGCGAGCCGCGCGGTGTCGGCGGCGAGCTGCGCCGCATCGACCTGCGAGGTGGGAACCGAGTTGGTCTTGGCCAGCGACTGTGTACGGGCCAGCGTCGCGTCGGCATCGTCGGCGGCGAGCTTGGCCTTGTCGTAGGCGTTCTGCTGCGTCGCGTTGTCGAGCGTGGCGAGCTTGGCGCCGGCCGACACCTTGTCGCCCGGCTTGACGTCGACATCGACGAGCGTGCCGCCGGAGGCCGAGCTGATGGTCACCGACTGGATGGCGCCGCCTTCGCCGATGGCATTGAGCTTGTTGTTGATCGTGCCGGTGGTGGCCGCTTCGGCCACGACCACCGCGGTGCGCGCGCCGCCAAAGCCGCCGGCGCCGCCGAAGCCCGCGCCGCCCTGCCGGCCGGCACCCTGACCACCCTGACCCTGCGCCCCAGCTGCCGGGGCGCCCTGGCCCTGCCCTTGCCCCTGGCGCTGGCCGCCGGTCTGCGCCTGCTGCGGTGCTGCGGGAGCATCAGTGGCCGGCGCGGTCAGCAGCGGCAGATGAATGTTGGCATTGGCGAGCATCGTGTTGGCGCTCGGCAGGAGCATCCCGGCGATCGCCGCGGCGATGACGATGACGACGAGAGAGAGCAGAAGCTGCAGCCACATCGGCGCGCCGCGGCGCGGCCTCGTGGCCCGAGGGTCGGGCACCGGTGTTGCGTGTGCCACGTCGATCTTTTCCTGTTCCACCGTCAAACCCTGCTCCGAGCCGCGCGCCTAGCTAAGCTGAGCAGTCATTTTGGACAAATGAAAGAACGGAAAGGTCGGGCGCCTCGCGAGGATGTGATTGACGTGAATGCTAACGATCTCACCGCCGCTTCCTCCCCTACGGCAACGCCGTGGGGGAGGTGGCGCCCCAAGGCGACAGCGGGGGCGCCCGCGTGCATCTGGCGGATGAGATCTGGAGAAGGATATCGGCGGGGGGCCACCCCCTCCGGCGCTTCGTGCCACCTCCCCCAAGCTGCGCTTAGGGGAGGAAGAAACTGCCGGCTCAGTGCGTCGTCTCGTCGAACTCGTGCGGGTGGAAGTGGTAGTCGGCGGAGCAGAACTCGCAGATCACTTCGATCTCGCCGTCGACGACCATCTCCTGCCGCTCTTCGGCGGAGAAATTGTCGCGCAGCATCGCCTCGATGCGCTCCGCCGAGCAGGTGCAGCGCTCCTCGAGCGGCATCGGGTCGAAGACGCGCACGCCGGTCTCGTGGAACAGCCTGAACAGCAGCCGCTCACCGCTCACGTCCGGGTCGGCCAGCTCGTCATCGGCGACGGTCGCAAACAAAGCGCGCGTCTCGGTCCATTTGTCGGACTCCTTGAAGTCCGGATCGGCGGTTTCGGGATTGTCGAAATTGCCGTCGCCCGGCAGGTCCGGCATTACGGCCTGGCCGTGTGGGGGCAGATGCTGCACCAGCACGCCGCCGGCGCGCCAGCGCGGGTTGCGCTCGCCCTTACGGGTGAGCTGCGCCACGGCGATACGGACCAGGGTGGGAATCTGCTCGGACTGCTGGAAATAGGTGTGCGCCACGTCCTCGAGCGAGCCGCCCTCGAGCGCCACGATGCCCTGGTAGCGGTCCATGTGCGAGCCCTGGTCGACGGTCATCGCCAGGTGGCCCTTGCCGAGCAGCTGGGAGGGCGCGGTTTCGCCTTTGGCGATTGCCGCCTGCACCGCATCGGCATCGAAGCGCGCATAGCCGCGGAGGCCATCGGGCGCGTCGAGATCGACGACGATCAGGTTCACCGGCCCGTCGGTCTGGGTCTGAAGGATGAAGCGGCCGGCGAATTTCAGCGACGAGCCGATCAGCGCGGCAAGCACCACCGCCTCGCCCAGCAGGCGGGCGACCGGCTGCGGATAGTTGTGGCGGGTCAGGATGGCATCGAGCGCGTCGCTCAGCCGAACGACGCGGCCGCGGCCGTCCAGCTGCTCGAGGGTGAACGGCACCACGACGTCGTCGCCGGATTCCGGGCGATCGAGGCCATATTCATTCAGCTGCAATTCCGTCAATTCAGACCGTTTCGATCCCGAAGCACCAGCACAGGATCGCCTTTTGCGCGTGGAGGCGGTTCTCGGCTTCATCGAAGACCACCGATTGCGGCCCGTCTATGACCTCATCGGTGACTTCATCGCCGCGGTGAGCGGGCAGACAGTGCATGAACAGCGCATCCTTGTCCGCCAAGCCGAGCAAATTGGTGTCGACACGGTACGGTTTCAAGACCTTGCGGCGATCGCTGACATCGGTGTCGCCCATCGACACCCAGGTGTCGGTGATGATGAGGTCGGCATCCTTGACCGCCTCGAGCGGATCCTCGCCCAGGGTGACGTTGGCGCCGGCTTCCTTGATGTCGGCAAGCAAGCCCTGGTCGGGACCGTATTCATCCGGGCAGGCGATGGCGAACTTGTTGCCGAACAGCTTTGACGCATGCACCCAGCTCGCCAGCACGTTGTTGGCGTCGCCGACCCAGGCCACCTTGGCGCCCTTGATCGGCCCGCGATGCTCCTCGAAGGTCTGGATGTCGGCCATCACCTGGCAGGGATGCGCGCGGCGGGTGAGGCCGTTGATCACCGGGATGGACGAGGCGCCGGCCAGATCGAGCAGGTCGTCATGATCGAGGATGCGGATCATGATGGCGTCGACGTAGCGGCTCATGACGCGGGCGGTGTCGGCCAGCGTCTCCTCGCGGGCGAGCTGCATGTTGTCGCCGGTCATGAACATGGTGTCGCCGCCGAGCTGGCGCATGCCGACATCGAAGCTGACGCGGGTGCGGGTCGACTGCTTCTCGAAGATCATCGCCAGCATCTTGTCGGGGAGCAGGCTCGGCCGGTCGCCGGCCTTCAGCCGGGTCTTGAGCTCGTTGGCGACGGCCAGCATGCCGCGCAGCTGGTCCTCGGTGAAATCCTCGAGGGTCAGGAAGTGCCGGGGGGTGGTCATGCTGTCACGTGCTCCTTGGCGGCCTCGGCATCGAGCGCCGTGAAGGCGGCAGCGATCTTCTGGGCTGCTTCTTCGATATCGGCTTCGTTCACAATCAGCGGCGGCAACAGGCGCAGCACGTTGTCGCTCGCCCCCTGGGTCAGCATCTGATGGTCGTCGCGCAGGCGGCCGACGAAATCGCGCACCACCAGCGAGTCCGGCAGCTTGATGCCGGCAAGCAGCCCCTTGCCGCGCAGCTCCAGCACATAATGCGGGAAGCGCTGCTGCAGCTGGCGCAGCTCCCAGGCGAGCTTGTTGCCCATCGCATCGACGTGCTCGAAGAAGCCGGGCTCGAGCATGCGGTCGAGCACGGCATTGCCGATAGTGCAGGCCAGCGGATTGCCGCCATAGGTGGAGCCATGCGTGCCCGGCACCATCGAGGCCGCGACCTCCTTGGTGGCGAGGCAGGCGCCGAGCGGGAAGCCGCCGCCGATGCCCTTGGCCACAGCCATGATGTCGGGCGTGATGCCGGCCCATTCATGCGCGAAGAACCTGCCGGTGCGTCCATAGCCGCACTGCACCTCGTCGAGCACCAGCAGCATGCCGTGCTTGTCGCAGAGGGCGCGCAGGCCGCGCATGTATTCTGGCGTCATCGCCGTGCAGCCGCCCTCGCCTTGCACCGGCTCGATGAGGATGGCGCAGGTTTTGGGCGTGATGGCCGCCTCGACCAGCGACAGGTCGTTGGGCTTCAGGTGAACGAAGCCGGCGAGCGGCTCGCCGAAGCCTTCGACGTAATGCGGGTTGCCGGCCGCCGCGATGGTGCCGAGGGTGCGGCCGTGGAACGAGCCGGTGAAGGCGATGATCTCGTCACGCTCGGGCTGGCCCTTGGCGAAGAAATAGTGCCGCGCCGTCTTGATGGCGCACTCGACGGCCTCGGCGCCCGAGTTCGTCACGAACACGGAGTCGGCGAAGGTGTGATCGACCAGCCGCTGGGCCAGCCGCTCCTGCTCTGGGATCGTGAACACGTTGGAGGTGTGCCAGACCTTCTCGGCCGCCTCCTTCATGGTCTTGACCAGATGCGGGTCGGAATGGCCGAGCGCATTGACCGCGATGCCGGCGTGGAAATCGAGATATCGGGTGCCGTCCTGACTGATCAGGCGCACGCCCTCGCCCCGCTCAAAAGCGAGTGGCGATCTGGCGTAAGTGCCGTACAGCGCGGACATGATGAAGCTCCGATGAGTTGGTGTTGCAAATGCCCCACAAAAACCAAAAACGCGCCGCCTTGGGCGCGCGTGAGGGCCCGGGTGATATGCCTTTGGGGGCCTTCAAAGTCAACTTTGAGCCGCCAAGTGACTGATTTGACTCATGGCTTGGAACAGCGCTCGCGAGCGGGGGTTTTCCCCGGTGAAAACCTCCGGCGACTCTTGATCCCGGATTCGCGCGCCGTGTAGTATCCAGAGCGTTGGGGCACGATATCTCGTGTGGCGGACCCTTCCGACCTACGATGAGTAGAGTTTACAGCCGTTTGCGCCTCCCGCAACGGCACGAAGAAGGAGTCCGTCTAGAAGGCGGTGTAGGAGCATGGAACTAATGGGCTGGACCGAAGAGCGCGTCGAGCTGTTGAAGAAACTTTGGCTGGAGGGACTTAGCGCAAGTCAGATCGCTGGAGTTTTGGGTGAGGGCGTTACCCGTAACGCCGTCATCGGCAAGGTGCACCGTCTCAAGCTGACGGGCCGCGCCAAGCCGGCGAGTTCGGCACCGCGGGCCCGCACGGCCCCGCGTACGCCAGGCGTGCGCCGCGTCTCGACCGGCAGCAGCGTGGTCCGTTCGACCTCGGGCATCGCCAGCATGATGAAGTCGCGCTCGATGCCGAGTGGCGGCGGCGGCATGACGCATGGCGCTACCGCACTCAAGATCGAGAACGAGTTCCAGCAGGAAGTCTATGTGGCCCCGCAGGTGCAGGAGCTGTTCATCCCGGTCGAGGACCGGCTGACGCTGCTGGAGCTCAACGAGCACACCTGCAAATGGCCGATCGGCGACCCGCTGACCCCGGATTTCTACTTCTGCGGTCAGCATTCGGAAGAGGGCAAGCCCTATTGCGACTTCCACTCGCGCCGGGCCTACCACCAGATCGAAAAGAAGAAGCGCTGAGCGCTTCGGCAAGATGAACAAGGGCGCCTGAGGGCGCCCTTTTCGTTTGTGCGGCCATGAACTATTGCCACGTCATTGCTGGCTTCGGACAGAACTCCGCCCTACCATGCTGGGCATGTCGAGCTCAGGCCCCATTCGCCCCCATCCGCGCAACGCCGCGGGCGATTTCTACATCGCCGACGGCTGCTGCATCACCTGTGCCGTCATGCATACCGAAGCGCCGGGGCTGCTCGCGTGGGATGAAACTCCCGACGAAACGGGCAAGGTAACTCCCCACTGCTATGTTGCCCGCCAACCGCAGACGGAAGCGGAACTCGACGAGATGATGTGGGCGTTTCGCGTGAGCGATGCGGGATGTATGCGTTATCGCGGCAGCGATCCCGACCTATTGTTTCGCATCAGGGACCTCGGGTTCGGCTGGCAGATCGACGGCGAGATATCCGGCCGATAGTCCTGCCGCGGGCCAGAACGTCGTTCTTGCCGCTGACGGTCAGTCGGCGCGCCAGACCATCATGGTCTCGTCGTAGAATTTGCCATCGATTTTCAGGGCGCGGGGCTCGACGCCGTAGGCTGTGAAGCCGAGCGCGGTGTAGAGGCGCAGCGCCGGGGCGTTGTCGGTGACGACGCAGAGGTGGATTTGCGAGACGAGATTGCGGGCGTAAGCGAGGATATTGTCCATCAGGCCGCGCGCGATACCGGCGCCGCGATGGGCGGGATCGACATACACGCCCCAAATGTTGCCGCGGTGCGCGACCTTCTCGCCGACCGACGGATAGAAGCCGGCGACGCCGACCAGTTGGCCGTCGATGAAGGCGCCGGCGAGGTAGTTGCGAGCGATGGTGCCGGCGAAATCGTCGATCGTACTGTCCTTCTCGGCGGCGTAGGAGGAGCCGAACGCGGTGGGCGCTTCGAGCAGGCCGGCGAGCCGCAGGGCGCGGAACGCGGCGGCGTCGGCTTCGGTCAGTTGGCGAAAGGCGGCCATGGGAATATCTCCGGTCTCGACGACCGGATAGCACGGGACGGCTAGGGGCGCTCGCCCCGCGCGAGGCGCCGCTCGATGTCGTCGAGTACCGGCAGCAGGTCGGCGACACCGTCGATGACGTAGTGGGCGCCGGCTGCCTCGAGTTTCGCCGTCGCCTGCGCGCCGCGCGCCGTGAGTTCCTCTGGGGGCAGTGCCAGCCGATCCGCCAGCGAGAGGCCGAGCAGGTTGCCGGTGAGGGCCACGCCGACGGTCCAGGCCCCGGCGTTCAAGCCCTCGGCGATGCCGACTTCGGTGTCGTCGATCTTGACGGTGTGCCAGGCGGGAAACACCGCGAGATCGAGCAGCGTTCTATAATAGAGGAACGGCGTCGGACGGCCGTCGGCGGCATCGCCGGTGCAGGCGAGCGAATCCGGGACGAAGCCCTGCACCGCCGCCTTGGGCAGCACCTCGGCCATGATCTCGCGGGTATAGCCGGTGGTGGTGCCGAGCCTGAGGCCGCGGGAACGCAACTCGCGCGCCACATCGGCGACGCCGGGGATCAGGTCGGCATAGCTGGCGACGACCGCAATGTTCTTGGGCACGAAGACGTCGTAGACCGCGTCGATGTCGGCTTCGGTGGGCGGGCGGCCGTGGACACGCTGCCATTCGGCCGCGACGCGCGGCAGCGCCAGCAGGGCGGCGACATGCGGGCGCTTGGCGATGCCCATCGGCCCGCGCGCTTCCTCGATGGTCACGGTGACACCGAACTCGGCGAAGGCTTCGACGAAGGCACCCATCGGGGCGAGCGAGCCATGATCGACGATCGTGCCGGCCCAATCGAACACTATGGCTTTGAGCATCGTGTCCTCCTCAGCCGAACAGATCGGCGACGACTTCTTCGCCGATGGCGAAGGAGGTACTGGCGCCCGTGCCGCTGGTGATGACCACCAGCCGGATACGGTCGGCCGGCTTGTCGATCAGCGCCAGCCTGTCGTCGGCGGCGGCGTAGGTGCCGATCCAGCGCTCGCGCACCGGCAGCGTCGCGTAGGCAGGCAGCACGGCGCGGAACTCGTCGAGGATCAACTCGTCGACAGCTTCGGGCGCGAAGGGATCGGGCGTCTGCGCGTAGTGATGCGAGTCGCCGACGACCAGCGAGCCATCGGCGCTGCCGACCGCGATGAGGTGCACGCCATTGGCGAGATGCGGCCCCTGCTCCGCTTCGAGCCGCGCCTTGAGCGCCGCCGCCTCCGGCAGCTCGGCATAGCCGAGATAGCGGACCATGCCGAGATCGGACATCACCGGGACCGGCAGCGGCGTTGCGGGGGCTTCGAGCCGGAGCATGTGCAGCTTGCAGCGGGTCAGGTCGTAGGCCTCCAGCCGCTCGCGGAACAGCGTTCCAAAATCGTCGCCGGGGCAGACGATCACGGTGCCGGCCTCGAACACGCCGCGCGAGGTATGCAGCCTGCCGTCCTCGACGCCGCGCACCACGGTCTGGCGGAAAAAGGTGACGCCATGCGCCTCGGCCAGCCAGGCGGCGAGGCGCGGGATGGCTTCGCGCGATTCCACCCGCAATTCGTGCGGGCTGACCAGCGCGCCTTCGAGCGGCGCCAGCACGGGATAGCGCCGCGCCGTTTCGGCCGCGCTCAGCAGCTCGCACTCGGCGCCCATCTCGGTCGTGCGGAATGCCTCCAGCACCGCCAGTGCTTCGGGGCGACGGGCGGCGACGACGAGGCCACGCTGCAGCACCGGGATGCCGGCGGCGTCGGCCACTTCCGCCCAGACATCGCGCGAGCGCACGGCGCGTCCCCAGCATTCGCCCGCCTGCTGGCCGGTGACGGTGATGAAGCCGAAATTGCGGATGGAGGCGCCATTGGCCTGGGCATCGCGGTCGAACACCGCGACCTTGAGGCCGCGGCGCGCGGCGGCGAGCGCATGCGCCAGCCCGCAAATGCCTGCGCCGACGATAGCGACGTCAAAGCTCATGGTCACCCCGTGGCCGGAGAAGCTCAGTTCACCGCGGCGAAGCGCTCGTCGAAGGCATAGCCGGCGCCGCGCACGGTGCGGATCGGATCCGCCTCGCGGCCGCGATTGATGGCCTTGCGCAGGCGGCCGACATGCACGTCCACCGTGCGCTCGTCGACATAGACGTCGTTGCCCCAGACACCATCGAGCAGCTGCTCGCGCGAATAGACACGGCCGGGGTGGCGCATCAGATATTCGAGCAGGCGGTACTCGGTCGGCCCCAGATGCAGGTCGCGGCCGGCGCGGCGGACGCGGTGGCTCTGGCGGTCGAGCTCGAGGTCGCCGGCCTTGAGGACGTTGGAGACCAGCTGCGGGCTCGAGCGGCGCAGCAGCGCCTGGATGCGGGCCACCAGCTCGGGCATCGAGAAGGGCTTGACGATGTAGTCGTCGGCGCCCGTGGCGAGGCCGCGCACGCGCTCTTCTTCTTCGCCGCGCGCCGTAACCATGATGATGGGCGTGCGAGCGGTCTCATCGCGCGTCCGCCAGCGGCGGGTGAGCTCGATGCCGCTCAGGCCCGGCAGCATCCAGTCGAGCAGGATGAGATCGGGCACGCCGTCGCGGATACGCTCCACGGCCTCGTCGCCGCTCTCGGCCGAAACGATGCGGAACCCCTCGGCTTCGAGGTTGTAGCGCATCAGCTCGCTGAGGTCGGCTTCGTCCTCGACGATCAGAATGGTCGCGGTCATAGCGCGGGCCTATTCCTTGATTTGCGTCCGGTGCAGTTCGGTCGTCTCTTCCGACATCTGCCGGCCGGTGTTCAGGTAGAACGCCGATTCAGCGATGTTGGTGGCGTGGTCGCCGACGCGCTCCAGGCTTTTGGAGCAGAACAGCAGGTGCGTACACTGCGTGATGTTGCGCGGATCTTCCATCATGTAGGTCAGCAGCTCGCGGAACAGCGAGGTGTAGAGCGCGTCGATCTCCTCGTCGGAGTTGCACACTTCCACCGCGGCGGCGGCGTCGCGGGTCGCGTACGCGTCGAGCGCCGCCTTCAGCTGACGCAGGATCAGATCGGCCATGTGCTTGACGCCGTTGTAGAATTTCGGCGTGAGGCTGAGACCTTCGATCTGCAGGGTCCGGCGGGCGATGGTCTTGGCCATGTCGCCGACGCGCTCGAGATCGCCGGCAACGTGGATCGCCGTGATGATGGCGCGCAGGTCCGAGCCGGCCGGCTGGCGGCGGGCAATCATCGAGACCGCCATGTCGTCGATCTGGCGATGCATCTCGTCGATGCGCTTGTCCTGCGCGATGGTGGCGCGAGCCAGTTCATGGTCGAGCTTGAGCAGGCCGCGCGTCGCGTCGGCGACGGCAGTCTCGGAAAGGCCGCCCATCTCGGAGACGAGCATCGAGAGACGGGTGAGTTCGTCGTCGTAGGACGAAACGGTGTGGTCGTTGGCCATGATCAGTCCTCTGCCGTCAGCCGAAGCGGCCGGTGATGTAGTCTTGCGTCTTCTGCTGCTTGGGCGCGGTGAAGATGGTCTCGGTCTTGTCGAACTCGATCAGATCGCCCAGGTACATGAACGCGGTGTACTGGCTGGCGCGCGCCGCCTGCTGCATATTGTGCGTCACGATGGCGATGCAATAGTCGGCACTGAGTTCCTCGATCAGTTCCTCGACCTTGGCGGTCGAGATCGGATCGAGCGCCGAGGCGGGCTCGTCGAGCAGCAGCACGGAGGGCTTTACCGCCACGGCGCGCGCGATGCACAGGCGCTGCTGCTGGCCGCCCGACAGGCCGAGGCCCGACTGGTTGAGCTTGTCCTTGACCTCGGGCCAGAGTGCCGCCTTGCGCAACGCCGCCTCGACGCGGCCGTCCATTTCGGACTTGGGCAGCTTCTCGTAAAGGCGAATGCCGAAGGCGATGTTGTCGTAGATCGACATCGGGAACGGCGTCGGCTTCTGGAACACCATGCCGACCCTGGCGCGCAGCAGGTTCAGGTCCTCGCTCTTGCCCAGGATGTTGTGGCCATCGAGCAGCACCTCGCCGGTCACCTTCTGGCCCGGATAGAGATCGTAGATGCGATTGAGGACGCGCAGCAGCGTGGACTTGCCGCAGCCCGAGGGGCCGATGAACGCGGTCACGGTCTTTTCGCGCAGCACCAGATTGATGCCGTGCAGGGCCTCGAAGCCGTTGGCGTAGTAGAACTTGAGATCCTTGACCTCGACCTTGACCGGCTGCGTCTCCGACTTGGTCACGGCGTTGGTAGAGGACATGGTGGGGGCGTCCATGACGGGCTCCGTGCTACGATTTTTTTCCGCCAGCCAAAGTGCGGGCGACAATGTTGAGGATCAGGATGGCGGCGGTCATCACCAGCGCACCACCCCAAGCCAGGCGGATCCAGTTGTTATCGGCGGACTGGGTGTAGTCGTTGATGGTCACCGGCAGGTTGGCGATGGGCGCCGCGAGATTGCTGGACCAGAACTGGCTGTTGTAGGCCGTAAAGAGCAGCGGCGCGGTTTCGCCGGAGATACGTGCCACCGCCAGCAGCAGGCCGGTCAGGATGCCGCTCATGGCCGAGCGGTAGATGACATGCGTCATGGTCTTCCAGCGCGGCGTGCCGAGTGCTGCCGCCGCTTCGCGCAGGGCATTGGGCACAAGGCCCAGCATGTCCTGCGTCGTGCGGTTGACGACCGGCAGGGCGATGATCGCGAGAGCGATGGCACCGGCCCAGGCCGAATAGCCGCCGGCGGGCACGACCACGAAGGTGTAGACGAACAGGCCAATGACGATCGACGGCGCCGAGAGCAGCACGTCGTTGATGAACTTGGCGGCCTCGGCGAGCCGGCTGCCATTCGAGAATTCGACCAGATAAGTGCCCGCCAGAATGCCGATGGGCGTCGCAACGAGGGTGGCAATGAACACCATGACCACCGAACCGTAGATGGCGTTCAGCAGGCCGCCACCATCGCTGCCCGGCGGCGGCGTCATCTTAGTGAAGAGATCGGGGGTGATGGCCGGAATACCCTGAACGAGCAGGGTGACCAGGATCACGCCCAGGAAGAACAGACCGAGGGCCGACGCCGCGATGGACAGGCCCATCGCGACGAAATTGCTGGTCTTGCGGCTCGAAGCGCTCGCCATGATCTACCTTCTATTTGACTTGGCCACGCACCAGCAGCCACTTGGCGAGGCCAAGCACGGCGAAGCTGATGACGGCGAGGAGGAGACCCAGCGCCAGCAGGCTGGAGCGCTGCAGGTCGCCCTGGATGGTTTCGCCGAACAGGGTGGCGATCTTGGCCGAAATGGTCGTCGCCGGCGAGAACAGCGAAGTGGCGATGGTGTTGCCGTTGCCGATCACGAAGGTCACCGCCATCGTCTCGCCCAGCGCGCGGCCGAGGCCCAGCATGATGCCGCCGACGAGGCCGACGCGGCAGTAGGGAATGATGATGTAGCGGACGACTTCCCACGTGGTCATGCCCATGCCGTAGGCGCTCTCGCGCAGCAGGGTCGGCACGGTGAGGAACACGTCGCGGGTGATCGAGGTGATGAAGGGCAGCACCATGATCGCCAGCACGATCGAGGCGGTGAACAGGTTGAGGCCGGTGCCCATGTTGGTGAACAGGCCGCCGATGACCGGAACGGGGCCCAGATACTGGGCGAGGAACGGCTGGACATCGTTGCCCATGATCGGCACGAGGAAGATGACGCCCCACAGGCCGTAGATGATGGAGGGGATGCCGGCCAGCAGTTCGATGGCCGTGCCGATCGGGCGGCGCAGCGGGGCCGGGCAAAGCTCGGTGAGGAAGATGGCGATGCCGAAGCTCACCGGAATGCCGACGATCATGGCGATCACCGAGGTGATCAGCGTGCCATAGATCGGCACCAGGGCGCCGAAGATCTGGTTCTTGGTGGACCAGCGTTCCGTGGTCAGAAAGCCGGCGCCGAACTTTTCCAGAGCGGGCCAGGCGCCGCTCAGCAGCAGTACCAGCACGCCAACCAGCGTAACCACCACCAGAACGGCGGACGCAATGGTCAGGAAGTAGAAGATCCGATCTTCCACCACGACACGGCGCGCCTTGCCCCGGGTGTAGGCGTCGGACGATTCAGATCCCGCGGTTATCGAAGCCATGTTGGTCGCGCCTGTTTGGGGGAGAAAGAGCCGGACGGTGACCGCCCGGCTCCGATGTTCAGTTGAAGCTTACTTCATCGCGAAGACGGCATTGCCGTCGGCGCCCTTGATGTTCGCCCACGAGGCTTCGACCAGAGCGACCACCGAGTCCGGGATCGCGACGTAGTCGAGCGCCGTGGCGTCGGCCTGGCCGTTCTTGTAAGCCCAGTCGAAGAACTTCAGGGCTTCGCCAGCGGCGGCGGCGTCATCGGGAGTGGAGTGGATCAGCACCCAGGTCGACGCGGCGATCGGCCAGGAGGTGTCGCCCGGCTGGTCGGTGATGATGACGTTGAAGTTCTTGGCGTTGGCAAAGTCGGCATTGCCAGCGGCGGCGGCGAACGTTTCGAGGGTCGGTTCGACGACCTTGCCCGCGGCGTTCTTCATGTCGGCCCAGGCGATGCTGTTCTGCTTGGCGTAGGAATATTCGACGTAGCCGATCGAGCCGGCGGTCTGCTTGACGGTCTGGGCAACGCCAGCCGAGCCCTTGGCACCAACGCCACCCGGCCATTCGACGGCGGTGTCAGAACCGATCTGGTCGGCCCAATCCTGCGAGTTCTTGCCGAGATAGTTGGTGAAGTTGAAGGTCGTGCCCGAGCCATCGGCGCGGTGAACGGTGACGATCGCGGCGTCGGGCAGCTTCACGTCGGGGTTGAGCGCGACGATCGCGGCATCGTTCCACTTGGTGATCTTGCCGAGGTAAATGCCGGCCAGGGTCGGCCCGTCGAGCACGAGCTTGCCCGATTCCACGCCGTCGATGTTCACGATGGCGACGATGCCGCCCATGATCATCGGGAACTGCACCAGGCCGTTCTTGGCGAGATCGTCATCGCTCAGCGGCTTGTCGGTGGCGCCGAAGGTGACGGTCTTGGCTTCGACCTGGCTGATGCCAGCGCCCGAGCCGCCGCCGCCGTAGTTGATGCCGGTGCCGGTGTTGGTCTTGTAGGTGTCGGCCCACTTGGCGAAGATCGGCTGGATGAAGGTCGAGCCGGCGCCGGTGATGTCGGCGGCGAACGCAGTGGTCGCCAGCGCAATGGTCAGCGCGGACGCGGCGATACCAGCCAGGATTGCGTGTTTCATGGTTGTCCCTTTCGGAGAGATTGGGGCCACTCGCCCCGTCCAGACGTCCGGAACCGTCCGGTCCCGTGCCTGCTGGGGCGCAACCTAGGGACCTTCCCCTCTAGTTTTATGTCAGTTGGGAGACGCTTATGTGACAGGTTAATGTGCTGGAATTACTTGGTAATTCTGCGAGCAATGACGGACGGATCGAGGAAAATGACACGTCGTCGCAGGGGGCGGACGGTCTCTGCCGGAGCCCCGGTGGAGCGGTCAAAAAGTGGAGTTGTCGAGACATCTCGACAAGTGAACTTGGGCTCCCTCCCCCGTCGCGGGGAGGGTAGCGGCGCTAGGACCTTCAGGTCCGTAGCAGAGCTGGGGTGGGGGGAGCCTCACGCTCGGTGCCGACTGCTCCCCCCACCCTAGTTCCGCTAGCTCGCTGCGCTCGCAGCTGCACTACCCTCCCCGCGACGTGGGAGGGAGAACGAGGGTTCTGTGGCGAGGAGGGTTCAGTCGGATCCTTCACCCGCAAGCGGGAGAGGAGTCCTGACTGCCCTATTTGTTGAACAGCACTTCGACCCTCGTGCCTTCGCCCGGCTTGGACTTGATGGTCATCAAGGCGCGGTGGCGGTTCAGGGTGTGCTTGGCGATGGCGAGGCCGAGGCCGGTGCCTTTTTTCTTGCGGCTGGATTCGGCGTCGACGCGGTAGAAGCGCTCGGTGAGGCGCGGGACGTGCTCGGCGGCGATGCCGGCGCCGTGGTCGATGACGGTGACGGCGTGGTCGTACCCCACCCTGCCCTTGCCGATGGCGATCTCGACCAGACCGCCATCGCCGCCATATTTGATCGCGTTGTCGATGAGGTTCTCGAACACCTCGTAGAGCTCGTTGCTGTCGCCGGTGACGGTCACGGCGTCGGGGGCCAGCAGCTCGATCCTCACGCCGGCTTCGGCGGCCTGCATCTGGAGGCCATCGCGGACGTCGCCGATCAGCTTGCGCAGCTCGACCGCGCCGGTGGGGCGGACATGCTGCTTCATCTCGATGCGGCTCAGCGACAAGAGGTCGTCGATCAGCGCCGACATACGGGCGGCCTGCTGGCGCATGATGTTGAGGAAGCGCTCGCGGGCGGCCTCGTCCTTGGCGGCCGGGCCGAGCAGCGTATCGATGAAGCCGACCAGCGAGGTCAGCGGCGTGCGGAGCTCATGGCTGGCATTGGCGATGAAATCGGAGCGCAGCTGGTCGAGCTTTTTCTGCTCGGTCAGGCTCTGCAGGGTCACCAGGATGGCGCCGTCCTCACCCGGCAGGGGCGCGAGGTGGGCCTTGTGCCAGGTCTCATTGGGCACCGTCTGGTGCAGCTCGACGCTCTGCGGCACGCCGGTCCGCCGCGCCGCGTCGAGCGCCGTCAGCAGCGCCGGATTGCGCAGGCTGAGGTTCAGCATCTGGCCCTCGGCGATGCCCGGAAACTCTCGGGCGGCAGAGGGATTGCGATGCGTGACCACCGAGCGGCGGTCGAGCACCAGGCAGGGATCGGGGAGCGCGTCGGCGAAACCGCCGAGGATATTGACGCGCTGAGCGAGCTTCGCCGGTTCGGCCATGAAAGTCTCCTGTTGCCGCAACGCTAACCGAGTCGGCGGCGCGGCACTTGCCACAAAAGCAGGCGGGATGCACGCTCGGCCAAAGGAGACCACAATGGCCGACGACGACCCCAAATTCGACATCGACGATCCGGTGCTGCCCAAATGGGTGCGCAAGGGGGCGCTCGGCTCGGGCGGCTACCCCTATGAAGACCGGATGGACGAGGACGATTATCTCAAGGAGCTGCGCGGCCTGCAGCTCGAACTGGTAAAGCTGCAGACACACCAGCTCAAGGTCAATGGCCGCATCGTCATCGTGTTCGAGGGGCGCGACGCGGCCGGCAAGGGCGGCGCCATCGACACGTTCCGCGAGCACCTCAATGGCCGCTTCTGGCTCGACGTCGCTTTGCCCAAGCCCTCGGACCGCGAGCGCACGCAGTGGTATTTCCAGCGCTATGTCGACTGGCTGCCGGCGGCGGGCGAAACCGTGCTGTTCGACCGCTCATGGTACAACCGCGCCGGGGTCGAACCGGTGATGGGGTTCTGCACGCCTGAGCAGACCGACGCTTTCCTCGAGGAAGTGCCGCGCTTCGAGCGCATGCTGACGCGCGACGGCATCCATTTCTTCAAGTTCTGGCTGTCGATCGGCCGTGAGATGCAGCTCAAGCGGTTTCATTCGAGGCGGCACGATCCGCTCAAGCAGTGGAAGATCTCCGACATCGACATTGCGGCGCTGGGCAAATGGGACAGCTATACCGACGCCGCCCATCGCATGCTGAAAGAGACCAGCACCGAGCAGGCGCCCTGGCACGTGGTGCTGGCCAACGACAAGCTGCGGGCCCGCCTCGAGATCATCCGCACCGTGCTGCAGATGGTCGATTATGACGGCAAGGACCCCAAGGCCGTCGGCGAGGTCGACGACAGGCTGGTGCTGGAGCCCAGGCGCTATATCGAGCACCACAGCGAGAGCTGAGGGCAGGCTGGGGGCCGGGTTCCCCGGAGCAGTTCAACCGAGGGACGGTCATATCCACAGCGTC
Organism: Pseudomonadota bacterium; assembly: GCA_048498015.1. GTDB lineage: Bacteria > Pseudomonadota > Alphaproteobacteria > Rhizobiales > Devosiaceae > Devosia_A. The sequence continues at coordinate 1,907 of JBEHYU010000059.1, read as the reverse complement.
ATTCCCGCGAAGGCGGGAATCCAGGCGATGTCTCGTACGTCCGTGAGTCCGGTCTGGATTCCCGCCTTCGCGGGGATGACGCCGTGGGTGCGAATAGCGTCCTAGATCGTGCAGGAGCCCTCGGCCGGCGTGTCCACCGCGATGCTGGCGGCTGGCTCCTCGCCCGTGGCGTCGCGCACTTCGAGGGGCACCATCACCACGGCGCCGCGCGGAGTCTTGGTGTCGGAGGTGGCGATGATCGTCGGGCCGCGGGTCGGCACGCCCGAGCCCAGATCGGTCAGCATGCCCATGAGGCCCTCCTGGTCGGTGCCGCGGGTGGCCACCGGCAGGCCCGGCTGCTCGAGGAAATGCAGGTCGGTGAGGTCCTTGCCGCTCTCGTTGACCACCGCGACGATGCGCTCGCTGCCGAGGTCGGTGTCGCCGAGATCGGCCATCGGGGCGAACAGATGGTCGTTGGGCGCAAGATGCGACTGGCAGAGCAGCGTGATGCCGTAATCGTGGTCGACGTAGAGCACGTTGAGATCGGCCGGCTTGCCCGACGAATTGGTGAAATCGACATAGAGACGGTCGCCCTGGCGGACGATCGGGCTCTGCGTGGCGTCGAGCGTTGAAACGGCGTTCGCCCCGGCGGCCTGCAGGCCGAAATTGAGGGTGAAATCCTTGGGCTTGTAGGTATTGGCCTGGGTGAGCTTGCTGAGGCTGGTGGCGCGGAAGATCGTCGTCAGCTTGTCCTCGAGGCCCTGCTCGAAGCTATTGTCGCTGGCGGTGGCACCGGCGGGCATGGGCAGCGAGGGCGAGCGCCGCTGTGGCTCGAGCGAGACGGAGCCATCGGCGGGCAGCAGCCAGAGCTGGGGAGTGACGTTGACGCCGGCGGTCGGCTGGGCGGCGCCACCGCCGAGCCTGGTCACCTGAGCGTCGTCGAGCACGGCAAGGCGTACATCGGCGGTTTCGGCGGGCTCGACCACCCTGAGCTTCAGCTGCGCCGAGGTGTCGGCCTGGATGGCGGCGAGCGCCGCGCTCACCGCGGCGATCTGCGCGGGGTCGGTGGTGGCGGGGTCGGGCTTGCTGACGGTCAGCTCGAAGGGATAGTTGACCTCGGCGAGGCGCACATAAGCGCCCACTGGAACGGCGCTCGCCTCGATCAGCGGATGCTTGTCGTCGCTCGCCGGCGTGAGCATGGAGCGGAGCTGGGTAGTCTGTGACACCTGCAGCAGACCGATGGCCTGGTCGTCGGAGGCGGCGGGGCTGGGCAGCACCAGCAGCTTGCTGCCGGGGGCGAGCCCCTGCAGCTGGCCGGCCGAGATGGTGAGGTTGCCCTTGCCGTCGACGACGGTCGGCCATTGCTCGGCGGCGACGGCGTCCTCGCTGCCGAACACCGGCGAATCGAGCTTTCCCTCGAAGAGCGGCGTGGGCTTCAGCACGTTGCCGGCGGCGTAGTTGGCGAGCACGCTCTGCGCCAGCTGGCGATAGGTCATGTTGGGGTTCTTCGCGAGCGCCGAGAAGATCGTGTAGGTAAACACGCCATAGGGCACCTTGGCGGTGGTGCCGTCGGGCTGCGGCACGTCGTAGCCCTTTTCCTGCGTGGTCTCGGTGGTCTGGGCGGCGAAGAAGGCGACGAGGCCGCCCATGTCGGGATCGTCGCCGTCATCGGCGTAGGTATCGCCGGCCAGCGGCACGGCGCGGCTGGCGCCATCGTCGTCGCTCTCGGCCGGCTGGGTGAAGGCGCTGTCGGGGATGCCGAGGTCGGACGGATCGATCTTGCGCTCGGCGGTATCGCCATCCTCCGGCGCGCCGCGCGTCATGGTGCCCGAATGGCAGGAATCGAAGACGACCCAGACGAAGGCGCCGGTCTTGCGGATGGCCTTGAGGGCGCCGCTGATCTCGTCGTCGGTGACGACGTTAGGCAT
>JBEHYU010000058.1:0-26643 GCA_048498015.1 Pseudomonadota bacterium | reverse complement strand
CGCGCGCGGCGCTGAGCTTGCGGGCGGCCTTGCGGTAGGATTCGCGTGCGACTTCGACATCGGCTTCGAGCTTGGCAAGGGTCGCCTCGCCGCTCTGCAGAGCGGCGAGCTCGGCGCGATATTTGGCCAGCACCGCCGGCAGCTCGTCGACGATCACGTGGTGCTTCTTGGCGGCGCCGCGCAGTGCGAACAGCCTTCCCTCGACCTGCTCCAGCTCGTTGGGATCGAACGCCATCTCGCGCTTCAGCGCCTCGATCGCCTCGCCGGTACGATCGAGCGCGTTGAGGCTCTGGTCGAGCGCTTCGATCAGCGGCCCGAAGACGCCCAGCCCATTGTCGGCCTTGCGCATCAGCCGCCGCATCAGCCCGGCCAGCGCTGCCGACGGCGCGGCGGGCCCGGCAAGGATCTCGTCGGCTTCCTTGACCTCATCATGCGCCTTTTCGAGCTGCATGAGCCGCGCCCGCTTTTCCGCCAGCGACTCTTCTTCGCCGGATTCGGGCTCAAGCTCGGCCAGCTCGTCCACGACATGACGGGCATAATCTTCGCGAGCCGCGGCCTCGGCGATCAGTGCCCGCTGCGCGCTGACTTTGGCGTCGGCCTCGACCAGCGTCGCATGCGACTTGCGGGTGGCCTCGACCTCGCCGTCGAGCGTGCCAAAGGCATCGAGCAGCGCGCGATGGGTCGCGGCATCGACCAGCGCGCGGTCGTCATGCTGGCCGTGGATCTCGACGAGACGCGCGCCGATCGACTGCATCAGGGCCGCGCCCACCGGCTGGTCGTTGATGAAGGCGCGGGTGCGGCCATCGGCGTACTGCACGCGGCGCATGATCAGCTCGGCGTCGTCGGCGATCTCGTTCTCGCGCAGGGCGACGCGGGCGGGATGATCGGCCGGCAGCTGCAGGATGGCGACCACCTGCCCGCTCTCCTGTCCGTGCCGGACCAGCGAGGCATCGCCGCGACCGCCCAGCGCCAGCGTCAGCGCATCGAGCAGGATGGACTTGCCGGCGCCCGTCTCGCCGGTGAGCGCGGTCAGCCCGCCTTCGAGCCCGATGTCGAGCTGGTCGATCAGCACGATATTGCGGACCGAAAGGGCACTCAGCACGTCAGGTCAGCTCCGGAAAAAAACGGCCCGCAGCAGATATCTCGCGGCCCGGAACAAAATAGCAACAATACCAGCGTTTGGCTAGTGGCGCGGCGTCGCCCAAACGGGTGACGCGCCCAACGCGGGTTCCGGCTTTAATGGTTAGCAAGGCCTGTATCGGGCGGGCTCGAAAAGCTGAAAGGATATGAAATGAGCACCAGCGGAATCACGGTCAAGGGCGACGGATCGACGACCAGTCTCTTTGGCACCGCGGGCGACGACGCCTTCGCCGGATCCAACGCCAGCGAGTTTTTCTTTACGGGGGGCGGCAATGATTGGGTCTTCGCGAACGCGGGCGCCGATATTGTCTATGCCGATCTCGGCAATGACTGGTTGGACGGAGGCGACGGCGCCGACACGCTGGACTTCAGCGTCATCAACTATGTCAGCTCGGCTACCTCGACCTACAACTATCACGCCGTGGTCTTCGATCTCGCCAAGACGGTCAACAAGCTGGGCTACCTCGGAACCAAGACGACCTACGGCTTCGAGAATCTTGTTGGCAGCCTGGCCAACGACAAGCTCTATGGCGACAAGGGGGCCAACAGCATCGATGGCAGCGTCGGCAATGATCTCATCGACGGCCGTAGCGGCAACGACACCCTGACAGGTGGCTCTGGCCAGGACACGCTTGTGGGCGGCGCCGGCGCTGACCTGCTTCGGGCCCGCGATACTGAGTTCCAGTTCAGTATCGATGGCATCAGCGACCAGTTCCGCTACACCAAAACCTCCGAGAGCAGCGGCACGACGACGACGACCGCCGATAGCATCATTGGCTATTTCGACCACGGCGCGAGCAACCATTCGGGTGACAAGATCGACCTGAGCCGGGTCGATGCCAATGGTTCGGGCGCCGGCACGGGAACCTTCAAGTTCATCGGCGACCACGCCTTCCACAGCAATTCCACGAGCGAGGTGCGCGTGACTGCAGGCGGAGGCTATCTGTTCAAGGTCGAGGTCGACACAGACCGGGACAATCACGCCGAGATGACGATTTTCGTCTACAACGGCGCCAGCACCATGCTCACCAAGGCCGATTTCATCCTGTAGCCGGAGCGGCTGGCGGCGGCCCTCCGCGGGCCGCCACGAAACCTAGAGCTTGGGCGCCGCGACCGTGGTGCTGGAGGCGGAGCTGGGGGGCGCCACCTTGGGCGCCTGCGGGGCGGCCACGGCGGACGCCAGCGAGCTGCCCGAGTTCACCTTGGGCTCGAGGCCCTGCTGCTGTAGCAGGTTGTGGGCCTCCTTGTACCAGTCGCTGGCCGGGTAGTTGTGGCCCAGCACCGCCGCGGCGGTCTGCGCCTCGGCCGTCAGGCCCAGCGCCAGGTTGGACTCGGTGAGGCGGAACAGCGCTTCCTCGATATGCGTCGAGGTCTGGTAGTGGTCGACGACGTTGCGGAAGCGGTTGATGGCGGCGGCGTACTGGCCGTTGCCTTCGTAGTAGCGGCCGACCGACATTTCCTTGCCGGCGAGCTGATCGACGGCGATCACCATCTTGTCCCGGGCGTCCTTGGCGTAGTCGGACTTGGGATAGTTGTTGATCAGCAGCGTGTAGACGTCGATCGCCTGCTGCGAGATGTCCTGGTCGCGCGTGATGTCGGTGATCTGCGCGAAATAGGCCGTGCCCTTGAGGAAGAGCACATAGGCCGTCTGGTCCGAGGACGGGAACAGCGCCATGTAGCGGTCGGCGGCCAAAATCGCGTCGTCGAACTTGCCGATGCGGTAGTTGGCGTAGACCTCCATCAGCTTCGCCTTCTCGTTGTAGTCCGAGTAGGGATGCTGCCGCTCGAGCTTCTTGAGGTTGTCGATGGCGGTGTTATAGCGCTGGGCGTCCATGTCAGACAAAGCCGTCTGGTACAGCGTCTCGGGAGGAATGATCTCTTCCTCCTTGAGCTTGGTCGGCCCGAACATGGAACAGGCGGCCAGCAGCGCGGCAAAGCACGCAACCGCAACGATCCGGCCGAACTGGCTGGCCCGTGCCGCAAAACCCGATTCTGTCACGAAAACGCCCCGCGCTTTTGAATGCAATATCTTAGCACCGGCTGAGCGGCCTAGACAGCAAATCCATCAAAACTGTGACGGGCTTAGCCGACGGAGCGGAGGTACGGCCTGACCTGCAGACCATCCGGCATGTCGTTGAGCGCGTCGTAGCCGAGCGGCAGATCCTCGGCGTTGACGATCTCGTAGTTCTGCTCGTTGGCGAACAGCCCGTGCAGCACCAGCGCGTTGAGCGCATGACCGCCCTTGTAGGAGCGGAACCGGCCGTAGATCGGCAGGCCGCACAGCGCGAGGTCGCCGACCGCGTCGAGCAGCTTGTGGCGCACGAACTCGTCCTCGTAGCGCAACCCGCCCGGATTGAGGATGCGATCCTCGTGCACGGTGATGGAGTTGTCGAGCGAGGAGCCGAGCGCGTAGCCGGCCTGGCGCAGGATCTTGGCGTCGCGGACGAAGCCGAAGGTGCGGGCGCGCGACACGTCGTTGAAGTATTTGCGCGGCGTCCAGTCGAAGATCATCCGCTGGCGGCCGATGACCTTGGAATCGAAGTCGATTTCGAGGTCGAGCAGCCGGCCATTGTAGGGCTCGAGCGCAGCCGAGGCTTCATTGTTGCGCACAAGAACCTGGCGCATGATCTTGAGATAGCGGCGGGATTTGCCCTGGATCTCGAGGCCGACGCCCATGATGCCTTCGGCGAACGGCGCGGCGCTGCCATCGAGGATGGGGCATTCGGGGCCCATCACGGTGATCAGCGCATTATCGACGCCGAGGCCGGAAAGCGCCGAGATCACGTGCTCGACCGTCGCCACCGAGACGGAATCGCCCAGATCGATCGTGGTGCACAGCGTCGTGCGCGTAACGCGCGCGAAATGCACGGAAACCGGCCCGACAATGGAGCCGTCCTCGAACTTGCGCTGAATCTTGTAGCCGGTATCGGCCGGCGCCGGCTCGATCGTCAGGGATACAGGCTGCCCGGAGTGCACGCCAATGCCGTTGAATTCGAGCGCACTACCCAGTGTGCGCTGGCGCGCCGACAGGTTCTGCATGAGGCAAGTCTCCGACCCTAGACGCTGCGACTCTTAACCAAAAACAAACCGGCGCGGAAGCGCGCCGGTCACGGGAAGATCACAATTATGTCCCGGTTCAGCCGTGCTTCCTCAGGAAGGACGGGATCTCGATGTGCTCGCGCTGCGGCTGCTGACGACCATGCTGGTCGAGCTGGCCGCGAGCCCCTTCCGCCGGTGCCGAAACCCCCGAATTCCGGGCCGCTCCGGCCTCGATGGCGTTGCGCGCGGCAGCGTCGTCGGTGGTCGTGTAGCTGGTTTCGTCGAGGCCCGGATGCTGCGGTTGGCGCAGTCCGAGGCCCACATTGGAGGCCAAGCGCTTGAACAGGGCGCGGGCATTGCGGGGCTCGGCCTCGTGTCTTTCTTCGGCCGCGAGTGTCTTCCGGGCAACAGCGGGAAGCTCCTCGGTACGGGGCATCCGGCGTTGGCCTTCCGGCCGCTCGGCGTGGGACGGCACGTAGACCGACGGCACCGGCTGTTCGATGGCCCGCACGGGCTCCTCGATCGGATCGAGCGCAGTGGTCGGGATGTACGGCTCGACCGTCACGCCCTCGTCCTGCTGATAGTAGTGTTGCTCGGGCTGCTGGTAGGTGATGGCTTCCGCCACCGCCTGACGCACATCGGCCTCGAACTGCTGCGTCTCAACGTGCTGCTGCACCGGAGCGGGAGCGGCGACGGGCGCCGCAACCGGCTGCTGCTCGAGCGCACGCCGCACCGCAGTCGCCTGCAGCGGCTGGCGCGACGGGCTCGACTTCATCGGCTCCAGCGCCTGCACCATGGTGGCGTCGGTACCGGTCGCGACGACCGCGACGCGAATCTTGTTGTTCATGTCCGGATCGAACGTTGCGCCCAGGATGATGTTGCAGTCCTGGTCGACTTCCTCGCGGATGCGGCTCGCCGCTTCGTCGACTTCGTAAAGGGTGAGGTCCGGGCCGCCGGTGATCGAGATCAGCAGGCCGCGGGCGCCCTGCATCGACACGTCGTCGAGCAGCGGGTTGGCGATGGCCGCCTCCGCCGCGTGGCGGGCGCGATCGTCGCCGGAAGCCTCGCCGGTGCCCATCATCGCCTTGCCCATGCCGCGCATCACGGCGCGCACGTCGGCGAAGTCGAGGTTGATCAGGCCTTCCTTGACCATCAGGTCCGTGATGCAGCTGACGCCGGAGTAGAGCACCTGGTCGGCCATCTTGAAGGCATCGGCGAAGGTGGTTTTCTCGTTGGCGACGCGGAAGAGATTCTGGTTCGGGATGACGATGAGCGTATCGACGTGGCGATGCAGCTCGTCGATGCCGTCCTCGGCAAGGCGCGCGCGACGGTTGCCTTCGAAGGTGAAGGGCTTGGTGACGACGCCGACCGTGAGGATGCCCTGCTCCCGCGCGGCCCGCGCGATCACCGGCGCAGCGCCCGTGCCCGTGCCGCCGCCCATGCCCGCGGTGATGAACACCATGTGCGAGCCCGACAGATGGTCGTTGAGCTCGTCGAAGCTTTCCTCGGCGGCGGCGCGACCCACTTCGGGGTGCGAACCGGCGCCGAGTCCCTCGGTCACCGACACGCCAAGCTGGATGATGCGCTGCGATTTGCTGAGCGCGAGAGCCTGCGCGTCGGTATTGGCGCAGACGAAATCCACGCCCCCCAACCCTTGCAGGATCATATTGTTAACGGCGTTTCCGCCAGCACCACCTACGCCGAAGACCGTAATGCGGGGCTTCAGCTCCTGGATGTCGGGGATAGCGAGGTTGATGGTCATGAAGGGCCCCAATGGCTGGCGATGGGGCAATTGTTAGTCGCCAATTCGTTAACCGGCCCCTAACAATACGCACTGATCCGTTAACGTGAGGCGCAATTTGCAACGCCGGAACAGCAGGGATTTACCGTCTGTTCACCTTAACGCGGAACCTCAAAAGCTGGTGCGCAGCCAGTTGCCGACGCGGGCGAAATAGCCGTCAGTGCCGGTGAGCCGGGCGGTCTGGCGGGGCTCGGCGAATTCCTGCGCGCAAACCTGCGGATAGATCAGCATGCCGGCGACGCTGGCGAAGGCGGCGCCACGGGCGCTTTCGGGCAGGCCCGAGATTCCCATCGGGCGGCCATTGCGGACGTTGCGGCCGAGCATGCGGCGGGCCACTTCCGGCAGGCCGGTGAGTTCGGAGCCGCCGCCGGTCAGCACGAATCGGCGGCCGCAGATATCCATCATGCCGGTGGCCTGCATGCGGTCGCGGATAGCGGTGAGGATTTCCTCGACGCGCGGCCGGAGGATGCGGGTGAGGTGCGAGCGCGGAATCATGCCAGGCGCTTCGTCCGCCCCTGCCCCGACCGGAATGATCGAGATCATCTCGCGCTCATCGGCCTGGCCAGGCAGCACGCTGCCATAGACGGTCTTGAGCCGCTCGGCGTCGGCCACCGACACCGAAAGCTGTCGGGCGATATCGAGCGTCAAATGATGCCCGCCGACGGCGAGCGCATCGCAATAGACGGGATGGCCGTCGGCGAAGACCGCGACCGTGGTGGTGGCGCCGCCGAAGTCGACGACCGCGACGCCGAGCTGGCCTTCGTCATCGACCAGCGTCGACAGGCCGGAGGCATAGGGCGTCGCCATCAGGGCTTCGATCTGCAGATGGCAGCGGTTGAGCACCAGCTCGATGTTGCGCATGGCGAGCGTCTCGGCGCTGATCACCGCCACATCGACGGAGAGCTTCTCGCCGACGAGGCCGCGCGGGTCCTTGACGCCCTTCTGGCCGTCGATGGCGTAGCCGATGGGCAGCGCATGGACGATCGAGCGCTCGGGCCGCACCGAGCGGTCGTTGACGGCGCGCAGCACGCGCTGCACGTCGGCCTTCTCGACTTCCTGCGCGCCCAGATTGACGGTCGCCGAGAACGTCTCGGAGCCGAGCCGGCCGGCGGTGACGTTGACCACGACGGACTCGACATTGAGCCCCGCTGCGCGCTCGGCCATGCCGACGACGGTACGGATTGCCTGCTCGGCCTGGTCGAGATCGGTGATGACGCCCGACTTGATGCCAGTCGAGGCGCCATAGCCGAAGCCGACCACCTCCACCACATGCGTGCGGCCCTTGAGCGCCTTGCCCTCGGGGCGCGGCGTCAGGCGCGCGATGACGCAGCAGATCTTGGTCGAACCGATGTCGAGCACCGAAATCAACGTGGTGCGGCCCGGCTGCACGGGCTTGAGCCGCGCGGTCATCATCTCGGTCATCATTGCGGTTTGCTCTCCGCCGCGCGCTCGGCCGCGGTCTCGTATTCGGCGTCGCCCTTGACGACCACCTTGTGCTTCTTCTTGTCGTCGGCCCACGCCTTGGTGGCGAGATCACCGAGCTTCAGCGACACCATGCCCGGCACGCGGAGATCGATGACGTTGACGTCGCGATCGAGCAGCTGGCTCTGCGCCTGGTAGCCGTCGAGCTGGGCGAGCGCCTGTGCGACGCCGTTCTCGGGCAGTTGCACGCGCAGGCCGGAATAAAAAATTAGGTCCCAGCGCCGGTCGCCGATGCGGCTGAGGGCAGCGAGGTCCTCGGTGATCGAGGGGTAGCGCTTGAGCGCCTGGATCATCACGGTCGCGTCGTCTGCCGCACCCTCGCCCACCACCAGCGGCAGTGTGCGGAAGCTGCCATCGTCGGCGATGATGGGGCTGCCGGCATCGTCCACCAGCCAGGTCTTGTCGCCGATGCGCCAGCGCGCCATCGGCACCTTCTCGGTGACGGCGACGGCGAGTTCGCCCGGATAGATCTTGCGGATGGTGGCCGACTGGATCGAGGGGATCGCCTCGATGCGGGCGAGCGCGGCGTCGGCGTCGAAGTTGATCGTCAGGATGTTGGGCGGGATGGCCAGCGCCTTGAGGATCGTCGTCTCGCTGGTCAGCGTCTGGCCGGTGATGTTGATGCTCGAGATGCCGAAGCCCGAATTGGCGACCTTGTCCTGCGCCATGTCGTAGAGCGCGACCGCGCCGGCCGAGACCATGTCGCGCCCCTCATAGGCGGCGACGCCGCCGACGAGCACGACGCCGGCCGCGACGGCGCGCAGCATCAGCTTGCGGTGCAGGATCCAGGCGCGCCCGAGACTGAAGCGGGCGCGGCGGTTCAGGTTCTGGAGCGGGACGGGAAGCTGGCGCGGGTCGACTAGCTGGGCATCGGCGAAGCCCTGTGCGCCTACCTGTTGCAACTCGCGTCCTCCACCATCCAGGTGACCAGCTCCTCGAACGAGTGACCGGCGTACCGGGCCTGTTCGGGGGCCAAAGAAGTCGGGGTCATACCTGGCTGGGTGTTGATCTCGAGGCAGACGAGCTCGCCGTCCTCACCTGCCCGGTCGTTGTAGCGGAAATCCGTCCGCGTCACGCCCCGGCACCCAAGCGCAGCATGCGCCTTGAGCGCCATCTTCTGCACTTTGTCGTAAATTTTCGGTTGAATCTGCGCCGGAACGATGTGGCGCGAACCGTTTGCCGCATATTTGGCTTCGTAATTGTAGAAGCTGAGATCGGTGACGATCTCGGTGACGCCCAGCGCCACGTCGCCCATGACGGCGCAGGTCAGTTCGCGGCCGGGGATGTAGCGCTCGACCATCACCTCTTCGCCCATCGTCCAGTCCTCGCGCAGCAGCTCCTGCGGCGGATGCGACTGGTCGGCCTTGACGATGAACACGCCGAAGCTCGAGCCATCGGCGATAGGCTTCACCACATAGGGCGGCGCCATGACATGGGTGCGCGCCACGTCGGCGCGGTCGGCGATGACGTGGTCGGTCACCGGGATGCCGGCGGCCTTCATCACGATCTTGGCCTGGTGCTTGTCCATGGCGAGCGCCGAGGCGAGCACGCCCGAATGCGTGTAGGGGATGCGCAGAAACTCCAGCACGCCCTGGATCGTGCCATCCTCACCATAGCGGCCATGCAGCGCATTGAAGGCCACGTCGGGCTTCATGTCGCGCAGGACCTCGGCGATGTCGTAGCCGACATCGATCTCGGTCACGTCGAAGCCGGCGTTGCGCAGGGCCTGCGCGCATTCCCGTCCCGACGCCAGCGACACCGGGCGCTCGGTGGCAAGACCGCCCATCAGGACCGCGACACGCTTGCTCATCAGACCGCTCCCGTGAACGGCGCGCCGTCCATGAATTCCTTGACCTCGCGGCCGGGCAGGAAATGGCCCATGCGGCGGACTTCCCATTTGAGCTCGACGCCGTGCTTGTCGCGCACCTTCTGGCGAATGCTCTCGCCGACGGTCTCGACCTCGAAGGCGTCGGCTTCGCCCATGTTGATGAGGAAGTTCGAGTGCATCTCGGACATCTGGGCGCGGCCGAAGGTGAAGCCGCGGCCGCCCGCCTCGTCGATGAGCTTCCAGCTCGACAGCTTGCTGCCATCCTCGAGAACGGGGTTCTTGAAGGTGGAACCGGCGGTCTTGGCCTTGGTCGGCTGGGAGCTCTCGCGCCGCTCGGTGACCGTGCGCATCTCTTCGAGGATTTTCGCCGGATCGCCGGCAAAGCCCTGGTAGGTGCCCGAGACGAACACTGCCCCACGCGGGCCGTTCGACTTGCGGTAGCGATAGCCCATGTCGGCGTGGGTCAGCGTGACGATCTCGCCCTGGCGCGTGACGGCACGCAGCTCGACCATGCGATCCATCGTCTCGGTACTGTAGCAGCCGGCATTCATGTAGAGGGCGCCACCGATGCCACCGGGAATGCCGCGGTAGAACCAGAGTCCGTCGATGCCGGCTTCGGCTGAGGCGGAGGCGACTTTCACGTCGGGCACGGCGGCGCCGGCGCGGACACGATGGCCGTCGAGAATCTCGATGTTGCCGAACCCCTTGGCCGGCAGGCGGATAACGACGCCGTCGAGGCCGCCTTCGCGGATGAGGAGGTTCGAGCCGAGGCCGATGACCGTGACCCTGATCTCGGCAGGCAGGTGCTTGAGGAAGAAGGCAAGGTCTTCCTCATCGATAGGCCGGAAGAACAATTGCGCCGGACCACCAACGCGCAGCGTAGTCATCTCGGCCAGCGACTGGTTGGGGATCAGCGCGCCGCGGACGTCCTTGCTCCAGGGCAGCGACGGGAGAAGGTCGGGCCAGCTCATGGCAGCACGGGCTCCTGCCCCATCAGCCGGCCGAGCTCGGCCGGCAGCTGTGCGGCCCATTGCGTGATATTGCCGGCGCCCAGCATCACCACATAGTCGCCCTCGGCCACGCGGCTCGCCAGCAGCGGCGCGAGTGCCTCCGGGCGATCGATGACCCGGGCGTCGCGATGGCCGCGCGCCTTCAGCCGGTTCACCAGCTCCTCATGCGTCACGCCCTCGATCGGTTGCTCGCCGGCGGCATAAACCGGAGCGACGATGACGGTGTCGGCATCGTTGAAGGCGGTGGCGAAATCGTTGAACAGATCGTGGAGGCGCGAATAGCGGTGCGGCTGCACCACGGCGATGACGTCGCGGCGGGTGGACTGCCGGGCGGCCTTCAGCACGGCGGAAATCTCCACCGGATGGTGGCCGTAATCGTCGATGACAGTGACGCCGCCGACGGTGCCGGTCTTGGTGAAACGCCGTTTCACGCCGGAGAAACCGGCGAGGCCCTTGCGGATCGCTTCGGCCGGCACCTTGAGCTGGTCGGCGACGGCGATGGCCGCCGTGGCGTTGAGCGCGTTGTGCTCGCCCGGCATCGGCAGCACGAGACCCTCGATGCGCAGATGCGTCATGCGGATGCGGTCGCGGATTTCGACGGCGAAGTGGCTCTGGCCGTCGATGATTTCGAGGTCCATCAAGCGGACGTCGGCCTGCGGGTTGCGGCCGTAGGTGATGACGCGGCGGTCGCGCACCAGCCCGACCATCTCCTGCACCACCGGGTGATCAGTGCACATCACCGCAAAGCCGTAGAACGGTACGTTCTCGATGAAGTTGAGGAATGCCGCCTTCACGTGCTCGAAGTCGTGATAGTGGTCGAGATGCTCGGGATCGATGTTGGTGACGATGGCGACGTCGGCCGGCAGCTTGACGAAGGTGCCGTCGCTTTCGTCGGCCTCGACCACCATCCATTCGCCGCCGCCGAGGCGGGCATTGGTGCCGTAGGCATTGATGATGCCGCCATTGATGACGGTGGGATCGTAGTTGGCCGCATCGAGCAGCGTCGCCATCAGCGTGGTGGTCGTCGTCTTGCCATGCGTGCCGGCAATTGCAACGGCGTTCTTGAACCGCATGATCTCGGCCAGCATTTCGGCGCGGCGCACCACGGGCAGGCCGCGCGAGCGCGCCGCAGCCAGTTCCGGATTGCCCTTCTTGATGGCGGAGGAGATGACGACCACGGCAGCGTCGCCGAGATTGTCGGCAGACTGCCCGACCTTGACGTCGATGCCCATGCTGCGCAGCCGCGCGACATTGGCACTCTCGGCGCTGTCGGAGCCGTGCACCTTGTAGCCCTGGTTGTGCAGGATTTCGGCAATGCCGCTCATGCCGATGCCGCCGATGCCGACGAAATGGACGGGGCCGATATTACGCGGCATCTTCATGTGGTTGTCCCCCTGGCCGCCGCTTCTGCGAGGTCGGCGAGTTTCTCTACGGCATACGGTTGACCCAGCGCCTTGGCCGCTGCCGCCGCGGCCGGCAGGACCGCCGGATCACCGAAAAGTGAGGTCAAGCGATTGGCGAGCGAAGGTGGCGAAAGCGTGGCCTGCTCCATGATCCAGCCGCCACCGGCCGCATCGACGACGAGCGCATTGTTCTTCTGGTCGGCATCGAGCGCGCCGGGCAGCGGCACGAGGATCGCGGGGCGGCCGAGGACGGTGAGCTCGGCAATGGTCGAGGCGCCGGAGCGGCCGATCACCAGATGCGCGCTGGCCATGCGCTCGGGCAGGTCGGCAAAAAAGGGCTGCAGCTCGACATTCACCTTGGCCTGCCGGTAGGCCTCGGCGACGCGGTCCATGTCCTCGGGCCGGCATTGCTGCACGATGCGCAGGCGGTGACGCAGCGTCTCGGGCAGTGCAGCAATGGCCGGCGGCACGAGGTCGGCGAAGACGCGCGCACCCTGGCTGCCGCCGAACACCACGAGGCGCAGCGGACCGTCGGGCACGAGGTCCGGATAGGGCACGGCGGCGACGGCGCGGACACGGTCGCGCACCGGGTTGCCGGTGAGCACGGATTTGCCGGCGAACGCTTCGGCGTGCGTCGTCTGCCTGAAGCTCAGCGCAATCTTGCTGGCATAGCGGGCGAGCGCGCGGTTGGCGCGGCCCATCACGGCGTTCTGCTCGTGCAGCACGCCGGGCACGCCACTGAGCCGGGCGGCAAGGAAGGGCGGGAACACCGGGTAGCCGCCGAAGCCGATCACCGCATCAGCCTTGATGCCGCGCAGCTTGCTCCACGCGACGCCGATGCCGCCGAGAATTTTGACGCCGGCACTCGCGAACACCAGCGGATTGCTGACCGACGGCGTGGCGGAGGGCACGACATGCACTTCGCGCGCCGGGAACTGGTCACCGTAGTTGGCGACGCGATGGTCAGTCATCAGGTGGATGACGTGGCCGCGCCGGCGCAATTCCTGCGCCAGCGCCATGGCCGGAAAGAGATGCCCTCCCGTGCCGCCCGCCATCAGGACGAAGACGCTCATTCAGCCGGCACGATCGCGGTGCTTGGCCGATAGGCCGGCAGGCCGGTCGCCATCCGCTCCTCCGGCCGCTTGCGCGTCAGCGCCAGCATCAGCCCCATGGCAAAGGCGATGGCGATGGTCGAGGTGCCGCCATAGCTGACGAAAGGCAGCGTCATGCCCTTGGGCGGAATGAGGTTGAGGTTCACCGCGAGATTGATGGCGCATTGCAGGCCGAACTGGATGGCCAGCGCCGAGACGGCAAGCCGGGCATAGAGCGTCGATTGCTGCTGGGCGCCCGACATGGCGCGCAGCACGATGAAGACGATCAGCACCACGAGGCAGAGGCAGAACAGGATTCCAAACTCGCCGGCAGCCGCCGAGAACACGTAGTCGGCATGCGCGTCGGGGATGACCTTCTTGGCCATCGACTCGCCCGGACCTCGGCCGAACCAGCCGCCTTCGAGCAGCGAGTTCAGCGCCTTGTCGACCTGGTAGGTGTTGCCACCGCCATCGGGGTTGAGGAAGCTGTCCACGCGCTTGGCGAAATGCGGGAAGATGTAATAGGCGCCGAACAGCAGGCCTACCGCGCCGCCCGCCAGCCCGATGATCAGGAACCACGAGATGCCGCTGAGGAACAGCAGCGCCGCCCAGGTCGAGAGCATCAGCGCCGTCTGCCCGAGGTCGGGCTGCAGCAGCAGGCCGCCGACGATCGACAGCATGATCAGCGTCGCGATGGTGCGCGGGAACACGCCCTTGCGCTGCATGCTCTCCGAGAACAGCCAGGCGGCGATCACCGCGTAGGCGGGCTTCACGAATTCCGATGGCTGCACGGTGTTGCCGGCGAACGAGACCCAGCGCTTGGCGCCCTTGACCTCGACACCGAGCTTGAGGGTCAGCCAGAGCAGCACGATCGACACCACCAGCACGCCGAGCGCGGCGAAACGCGCCTGCCGGTGGCTGAGGAACGAGGCGCCGATCAGCACCGGCAGCGCCAGCAGGTCGAACATCGCGTGGCGGATGATGAAGTGCCACGGGCTGAGGCCAAGGCGCTCTGCCACCGGCGGGCTCGCCGCGAAGCTCAGCACCATGCCCACCGCCATCAACAGGATCAGGGCCGACAGCAATTGCTTGTCGATCGTCCACCACCATTCGGCGATGGGTGTCTTGCGATCCCGTGCGAACATCATGCCAGCCGCCCTTGCCCGGCGGCTCCCTAACGCGAAACTGAGGCGGCACTGTAGCGCCGGCTTGGTTAGCAGAGAGTGACCGGGAGTCGCGTTCTGCGAATCTCTAGCGCAGCTTGAGCTCGCTGAGGCCGATCAGCGCGAGGACGAAGGAGATGATCCAGAAGCGGATCACTACCTGGCTTTCGGTCCAGCCCATCAGCTCGAAGTGATGGTGCAGCGGGGCCATCTTGAAGACGCGCTTGCCGGTGAGCTTGAAGGACAGCACCTGGACGATCACCGAAACCGTCTCGAGCACGAAGAGGCCGCCGATGATGGCGAGGACGATCTCGTGCTTGGTGGCCACAGCGATGGTGCCGAGCGCGCCGCCGAGCGCCAGCGAGCCGGTGTCGCCCATGAAGATCTGGGCCGGCGGGGCGTTGAACCAGAGGAATCCGAGCCCTGCGCCTATCAATGCACCGCACACCACCGACAGCTCGGCGGTGCCGGGTACGTTGTTGATGAACAGATACTCCGAGAAGGTCGCCGAGCCCACGAGGTAGGCGATGAGGCCGAAACAGGCGGCCGCCACCATGACAGGCACGATCGCCAGCCCGTCGAGCCCGTCGGTGAAGTTCACCGAATTGCCGGCGCCCACGACGATGAAGGCCGCAAAGATGTAGAAGAAGTAATAGAGCGGCAGCCCGCCACCCTTGATGAAGGGGAACATCAGCTGCGTGGCGATCTTGGGATCGGTCGCCGAGGCGATGATGACCGCCGCGATGAGCGAGACGATGGCCTCGATGGTCAGGCGCTGCCAGCCGGCAAAGCCCTTGTGCGACATGCGCTTGACCTTGAGGTAGTCATCGTAAAAGCCGATCGCGCCGAAGGCGATGGTCACGAACAGCACGGCCCAGACATAGACGTTGCTGAGGTTCGACCAGAGCAGGATCGAGATCACCGCGCCCGCGAGGATCATCAGTCCGCCCATGGTGGGCGTGCCCTTCTTGGTCAGCAGATGACCGGCCGGCCCATCCTCGCGGATCGGCTGGCCCTTGCCCTGCCGGATGCGCAGCGCCGCGATGATCGTCGGCCCGAACATGAACACGAAGAACAGCGCCGTCACGACGGCACCGGCGGTTCGGAAGGTGATGTAGCGGAAGACGTTGAACGCTGTGAGGCTCTCGCCCAACTGGCCGAGGAAATAAAGCATTCGCGAGCCGGTCTCCGTCCCTAAGACTGGACGCCGAAGCGCTGCTTGATCCTCTCGACCAGCGCAGCGAGGCGAACGCCTTTGGACCCTTTGACCATAACAGCATCGCCAAAGGCAAGGCTCTGGAGGATGGGGTCGATGACGTCTTCTATGCGCCGGGCGCGATCCGTGACGCGCTCGGGACCGAGCGTTTCGGCCAGCGATTCGATGGCGGTGCCGACGAGAAAAATCTTCGTGGCGCCAGCGGCTAGCACGGCGGGGCTCAGGGATTGGTGGAGCTCGCCGCCCTGCGGCCCGAGTTCCAGCATGTCGCCCAGGATCAGCACTTTCTTGCCGTCCGGCGGGGCGACGGTCGAGAACACCTCCATCGCGGCGTTCATCGAAGCGACGTTGGCGTTGTAGCTCTCGTCGACCAGCAGAAGGGGCTTGTCCGGGGGGCCGAGGCGAGTCGTCTCGCCCCGCCCTTCGGGGGCGCCGAAATCGGTGAGGGCGCGCAGTGCAGCATAGCTCTCCATGCCGGCGAGGCGCGCCACGACCAGTGCCGCGGTGGCGTTGGCGACCATGTGGCGGCCGCGGACCTGCAGGTTGAGATCGTAGGTCTCGGCGCCGTGGACCACCCGCGCATAGGTGCGTGCGCCCGCGCTCTCGGGGGGCTCGATGCGGTAGTCGGCCTCGCCGTCATAGCCATAGGTGACGATGTGCTCGATGCCCGCTTCGCGCGCCTTGGCGAACAGCACGTGGAGGTAATCGTGGTCGCCGTTGAGCACGGCGATGCCGCCCTCCTCGAGGCCGAGGAAGATTTCCGCCTTGGCCTCGGCGATCTCGGTGACCGACTTGAAGAATTCGAGATGCGCCGCCGCGACCGTGGTGATCACCGCGATATGCGGGCGGACCAGCTGCACCAGCGGCGTGATCTCGCCGGCATGGTTCATGCCGATCTCGAACACGCCATATTGCGCCTCGCGCGGCAGGCGCGCCAGCATCAGCGGCACGCCCCAGTGATTGTTGAACGACTTGATCGACCAGTGGGCGGGACCGGCGGCGCTCAGCACGGTGCGGATCGCTTCCTTGGTCGTGGTCTTGCCGGCGCTGCCGGTGACGGCGACGATCAGCGCCTTGCTGCGCGCCCTTGCTGCGCGACCAAGTGCCCGCAATGCTTCCAGCGGATCGGCAACGACGATCAGCTGCTTGCCGCCATGCGCCTTGAACCAGTCCTCGGAAACGAGCGCCGCGGCCGCGCCAGCTGCCAGCGCTGCCTCGACGTAATCATGCCCATCCACACGATCGCCCTTGATGGCGACGAACAGCGCATCGGGCTCGATCTCGCGGCTGTCGATAGACACCGAGGCCAGCGGACCGTCCGACAGGTTTTCCGGCCGTCCGCCGGTGGCGGCGACAGCTTCGGCGACGGTCCACAAGGGGTGCATCAGCGGCCTTTCAACGTCTCCGCGACCACTTCGTGGTCGGAGAAGTGGTGCTTGGTGGTGCCGACGATCTGATAGTCCTCGTGGCCCTTGCCTGCAATGAGCAGCACGTCGCCAGGCTTCAGCGACTGCACGGCGGCCTCGATCGCCTCGCGGCGATCGGCGATCTCGCGGGCTTCCGGCGCCGCGACGAGAATCTCCGAGCGGATCAGCGAGGCATCCTCGGTGCGCGGGTTGTCGTCGGTGACGATGACGCTGTCAGCCATGCGCCGGGCGATCTCGCCCATGATCGGCCGCTTGCCCTTGTCGCGATCGCCGCCGGCGCCGAACACGACGCGCAGCTCGCCCTGCACATAGGGGCGCAGCGAGGCCAGCGCCGTCTCGAGCGCTACCGGTTTGTGCGCGTAATCGACAAAGATCGCCGCGCCATTGTGTTCGCCCACCAGCTCCAGCCGGCCGCGCGCGCCCTTGAGGTGCTCGAGCGCGCCGAGCGCCTTGTCCTGCGGGGCACCGGTCGACATCGCCAGCGCCAAGGCGACGACGGCGTTGGACGCCTGGAAGGCGCCGGTCAGCGGCAGTTTGAAACTGACAGGCTCGCCGACGAGCCGGCCGGTGACGCGTTGGCCGTACCCCTCGTTGACGATCGACTTGATCTCGAACCATGCGCCCTCGCGCCCCACCGTCAGCAGCGTCGCGCCGCGGTTAAGCGCGGCGAACATGAAGGGCTCGTGCTCGGCGTCGTCGCAGTTGACCACCGCCGAGCCACCCTCGGCGATGAGGTCCGTAAAGAGCCGGAGCTTGGCGTCGCGATAGGCGGCCATGTCGCCATGATAGTCGAGATGGTCGCGGCTGAGATTGGTGAAGGCCACGGCGTTGAAGCGGAGCCCGTCGACGCGCCGCTGGTCGAGCCCCTGGCTCGAGGCCTCCATCGCGACGTGGTCGATGCCTTCGGCCTTGAGGTCGCGCAGGTCGCGATGCAGCGACAAGGGGCCGGGCGTTGTGAGGCTGCTGGGGCGATGACCGCTTGGCGTGTCGATGCCCACGGTGCCGATGCTCGCCGCGGGGAGCCCGGCTGCGCTCCAGATCTGGCGCACGAAGGAGACGATGGAAGACTTGCCGTTGGTGCCGGTGACGGCAACCACGACGTCCGGCGCGGGGGCGAACTGCCGGGCCGCGGCGCGGGCATAGACGGCGCGCACATCGTCGACGACGATCACCGGCAGGCCGGGCACCGCGGGCGATGCACGATCGGTGATCATCACCGCGGCCCCTTTGTCGCGGGCCCGCTCGGCAAAGGCATCGCCATGCGTCTGCAGGCCCGGAAGCGCGAAGAACGCATCGCCCTTGCCGACCTTGCGGCTGTCGGCGTTGACGCCCTCGACCTGCATCGCCGGCACATCCGCGCCGGAGCCTCCAAGCAGGTCTGAGAGTGCGAACGACAAGGGCGGTTTCTTTCCCAGCAGGCGTTTAGTGAAGTTCAGGCGGAACAAGCTCTGTATCCAGCATTGGATCGAAATTGGGGCTGATCCCTAGCATCGGCGCCACGCGCTGGATGATGCGACCTGTGGCCTCGCCGGCGTTCCAGCCGGCGGTGTGGCCACCCTGCCCCGGTTCGGTATGCGGATTGTCGACCAGCACCATCATGGCATAGCGCGGGCTGTCCATCGGGAACACCGAGGCGAACAGCGACAGCACCTTGCCGGAGTCATAGCGGCCATTGACCACCTTCTCGGCGGTGCCGGTCTTGCCACCG
Organism: Pseudomonadota bacterium; assembly: GCA_048498015.1. Taxonomy (GTDB): domain Bacteria; phylum Pseudomonadota; class Alphaproteobacteria; order Rhizobiales; family Devosiaceae; genus Devosia_A. Next base: position 8,335 of record JBEHYU010000058.1, on the reverse strand, counting down.
GGACGATAGCCGGCCGCGATGTGGTTCATGCGCGAGCCGGAACCGGAGGTTGCGTTGAGGCGCATGATGTAGCGCATTTCGGCGCTCGTCTCGGGCGAGATCACCTGCTCGGCGGACTTGGCGGCTTCCTCGGGCGTGGTCTTGTAGAGCGTGGGCTTCATCATCAGCCCGTTATTGGCGAAGGCGCCCATGGCGCGCAGCATGGCCACCGGCGAGACCGACAGGCCGTGGCCGAACGAAGCGGTTGCGGCGACGATCTCCGAGAAGGTCTTGGCGACGACGGGGGCGCGGCTCTCGGGCAGCTCCAGCGGCTCGGGCTCGTCGAAATGCAGCTTGTGCAGGAAGGCGCGGAAATTGTCCTTGCCCCATTGCTGCATGGTGCGGATCGCGCCGATGTTGGATGAGTACTGGTAGACCTCGGGCACAGTCAGCATGCGGTGCTGGCCGTGGAAATCGTCGATGGTGAAGCGGCCGAAGCGCACGCCGAAGCGGGCATCCATGCGGTCGGTGATCTTGACCTTGCCGCTGTCGAGGGCGCCCGCGATGGTCACCGACTTCATGGTCGAGCCGAGCTCGTAGATGCCGGCGGTGATGCGGTTGAAGCTGTCCTTCTGGAGCGCCGTCACCGGATTGTTGGGATCGAAATCGGGCAGCGAGACGAGCCCGAGGATCTCGCCGGTCTTGATGTCCATCATCACGCCCGACGCATCGTCGGCCTGGTAGCGCGAGATGGCGTCGACGAGAACGTCGTGCATTACATGCTGGACGCGCAGATCGATGGAGAGGTTGACCGGCGCCAGCTCGTTGCCGCGCGCCAGACCGATCGACTGCAGCAGGGCGACATCGTTGTTGTCCATCGCCTTCTCGATGCCGGCGATGCCCTGGTTGTCGATATTGACGGCGCCCAGGATGTGCGAGGCCTCGTTGCCACCCGGATAGAAGCGCTTGCTCTCCGTGACGAAAGCGAGGCCGGGGATGCCCAGCTGCATGATCTTGTCTTCGATCGCCGGGGTCAGCTCGCGCTTGATCCAGGCGAAGCCGCGATCACCGCTCATGCGGTCCTTGAGCCAGTCCACATTGAGATCGGGCAGGACGGTGTGAACGGCCGCGGCCGCTTCCGCCGGATCGATGATGAGGCGCGGGTCGGCGAACAGCGAGGGCACGCGAATATCGACGGCCAGCTCGAGGCCGTTGCGGTCGAGGATAGCCGGACGAGTCGCAGTGATCGCGTCGCGGGTCTGGCCCTCGATGGTGTTGTCCTGCACCACCATGCCCAGCTGTACCAGGCGGGCGGCGACGGCGCCGAAGATCAGCAGCAGCGCGACGACCACCCAGCGGATGCGCGCCTTGGTCAGATGGCGGCGGATCTTGCGCGCGCCATCGACGGCGATCGGCATGCTGCCGGCATCGAGCGCGACCATCAGTTGGACTCCTTGATCAACTGCTGGATCGGATCGACGCCGGAATTCAGCGACTGGAACAGCGCATCGAGGCCGCTGGTGTCGGGCGCCTTCAGGCGCATCGGCAGCGTGTCGAAGCGGCCGAACTGATCCTGCGACAGGGTCTGCATGCTGAGCTCGGCAACGTGGCGATTGACGATCGGCGCGACGTTGGCCGGCTGGTTGAGGAAAGCCCAGTCGGCCTTGAGCAGCGACAGGTCGCTCTGCTGGCGCTCGATGGTGCGCTGCATGTCGACCTTCTCACCGGCCGTGTCCGACACCGAGTATTTGAGGGCGTAGACCGCCACCAGCATGACGATCGAGGTGCTGACGAGAATGACGTTCAGCGTCCGGATCATGCGGCACCCGAAAAGCGCGGTACGCCGAGTCCGGCGAAATTGACGGACCGCGCCGGGGCGGCCGAACGGTGGCCGGACCGCAGGATCGCCGAGCGCGAGCGCGGGTTGCGGGCTGTCTCGGCCGCAGAAGCCTTCACGGCCTTGGGCACATCGACCCAGCGATGCGCCTCGCTGACCGCCTGCGGCAGATGCCGCGACTGCGTCGGCGCGCTTTTGTCGGGATCGAAGAAGCGCTTCACGATGCGGTCCTCGAGGGAGTGGAAGGTGACGACCGCGAGACGACCGCCTTCCGAAAGCAGCCGCTCGGAGGCAAACAGGCCCTCGACCAGTTGGCCGAATTCGTCGTTGACCGCGATGCGCAGCGCCTGGAACGAGCGCGTCGCCGGATGCGCGTCGCCCGGTTTGCGGCCGATGGTCTTTTCGATCAGCCGCGCCAGCTCGGTGGTGGTGGCAAGCGGCTGCGCGGCGCGCGCGGCGACGATCGAGTGGGCGATGCGGCGCGACTTGCGCTCCTCGCCGTAAGCGAACAGCAGATTGGCGAGCTCCGTCTCGTCGAGGCCGTTGACGAGGTCGGCGGCACTTTCGCCCTCCCCCGCCATACGCATGTCGAGCGGGCCTTCGCGCATGAAGGAGAAGCCGCGATCGGCCTCGTCGAGCTGCATGGAGGACACACCAATGTCGAGCACGACGCCATCGACCGGGCCGCCGGCCAGCTCATCGAGTTCGGCAAAGGCGCCGGCTACGAAGCTGAAGCGACTCGGGAATTCGGCAGCGAGCGCATCCGCGAAAGCGCGGACATTGGGGTCGCGGTCGATGCCAATGACGGTGGCGCCGGCGTCGAGCATGGCGCGGGAGTAGCCGCCGGCGCCGAAGGTGCCATCGACGATGCGGGCCCCCTCCAGCGGCGCGAGCGCTTTGAGCACTTCGGCCAGCAGCACCGGCACATGCGGCGCGTCGTGCTCGCTGGCGACCGGCTTGGCCATATGTGAACGAACTCCACCCGGCAGAGGCCGGTACGCAAATATCGCCGCACTTTGTCGGAGCGCGGTTGAGATTCCATTAAGCAAACGAGGCCGCGCCGCGGCGACCAGGCCCAGTTCTCGACCTTGAGGCCGGGCATGCGGTCGAACTCGCGCCGATTGTTGGTCACGAGGGTCAGGCCGAGCGAGCGGGCGTGGGCGCCGATGAGCATGTCGAGGGGGCCTACGGGCGTGCCCGCGCGGAACAGATGAGCTTTCAGATCGCCGTAGTCCCGAGTTGCGGCATCGTCGAACGGCAGCACGGAAAGATCGGCAAGAAAGGCGTCGAGCGCCGTTCGGCTTTTTCACGGCGCTCAGACTTTGCCGCGCCATATTCGAGCTCGGCTCTGGTTACCGCTGATATGGCAATCTGCTCGCGTCGCGCTTCGAACTCGGCAAGCAGCGATTTCATCTGCCCCTTCATCGCGTAAATGCAGATGTTGGTATCAATCATGAAACCGATCAATCGAACGGCTCTCGTTCTTCCGCTACTCCCTGGTCCCGATCAGCGAGAAAATCGTCATCAACGAACGGACCATTGGCGAAGTAGGCCGCCCAGTCCTTCCCCGTTTTCGGCCTGATGATAAGGCCGCCGTCCTCGGTCGGGGTGATCTCGACCTTCTTCACGCCGTCGGGGAACGCGAGTTCCTTGGGGATGCGGATGGCCTGGCTGCGGTTGGACTTGAAGACGGCGGCCTCACGCGCCTTCGGCGGTGGCTCGTGCTTGTTCATCTGCACCTCCGTGTATATCCCATGGGATATACATACGCCTCCCGAGGTCGAAGCGCCAGTTGACCTGTAAGCCGGGTTCTGTAGGGCCGGCTTGCGCCGGCGTGGTGGCCATTCCTCTAGGCGGCCCATTGCTGGGGCGCTCGAGCAACCAACCCGGATGACAGGCCTCGAAAACCGGCTGGGTCGCCCCGCGTCATCCCTATTTGGTCTTGCTCCCGGTGGGGTTTGCCATGCCGTCCCGGTTGCCCGGTCCGCGGTGCGCTCTTACCGCACCCTTTCACCCTTACCGCCCGAAGGCGGCGGTCTGCTCTCTGTGGCACTTTCCCTGGGGTCGCCCCCGGCGGCCGTTAGCCGTCACCGTATTTCGATGGAGCCCGGACTTTCCTCGCCTCGCGGCGCGGCCACCCGGTCAACTGGCCGGGGCCTTTTGCGGGCGAAAGCTTCCGGCGTCAAGCTGCGTGCCGGGGCGGCGGCAGCTTGATGATCTTGTTGTAGGCCTGGTTGATGGCCTGCATGCGCGCGGTGGCGACATCGATAAGCTCTTCCGGCACGCCCTTGGCGATCAGCCGGTCCGGGTGGTGCTCGGCAACCAGCGAGCGGTAGACGCGCTTAACCTCGGACGGATCGGCGCCCGGGGTCAGCCCCAGCACGATGTAGGGGTCGATGCCGGTATCGAGCAGCACGTGCTGCGCCGCGATCTGCTCGAAGCGCGCGTCGTCGAAGCCGAAAATGTCGCTGACGTTCTTGAGGTATTCGAGCTCGTTTTCGTGGATCAGGCCGTCCGCCGAGGCGATGTAGAACAGGCCGTCGAGGACGTGCTCGAGCGTATCGGGGCTGCGGGCGAAGAAGCGGCCGATCTTGCGGGCATAGGCCTCGTAGCCGGCCACGTCCTGCTGGGCGAGCCTGAAGATGCGATCGACCTGCTGCTCGATGCCTGCCGGGATCTCCACCGTGCGCTGGAAGGCCCGCAGCTCGGAGGCGGTGACGACGCCATCGCTGACCGCCATCTTGGCCGAGAGCGCGATGAGAGCGAGGGTGAACGCGGCGTCCTTGCCGCCGGGCAGCCAGTTGTCGGGGTCGAGCAGGTTCGCCAGCGAGCCGAGCACGCCGGTGCGCTCACCCGCCGATCCCACCATTTCCGACAAACGTTGCCAGACCGAGACCATTGCCTGCTCCGTGTTCGGCGCGGACCTATACGCCCGCACCGCAACGGGGTCAAAACAGGGTAAAACTCGCCGGCGGCGCGTTGCCATCCTGCTCGTCGAACAGCTGCTCGACGCGGGCGCGGCGCGCGGCACGCGAATTGTTCGGACCGTCGCTCAGGTAGAAGCCGTTGGGATCGTAGTTGTCCGCCGGCTTGCTGGTGACGTTGGCGGTGGACTTGCCTTTGTCGAGCAGGCCGTTCTGGTCGAGATACTGCTCGAGGCCCTGGCTCTTCCAGTTGGCGCTGTCATCGACGATGTCGGCCGGCGGACGCGGCGCGGCGCCATCGATGGTCGCCGTCTTGGAGTCGTCGACGATCACCACCGGCTGGGCCGGCGCGGCCGTGACGACGGGAACCGTCGTAACGCTGGGAGCGGCGGTGACGACCGGCGCGGTCGTGATGCTGGCGGTGGTGGTCGGGTCGACCGCGACCGTCTGTGGGGCCGTGACGGCGGCGGGCGCGATCACCTGCCGGTCGAGCGCGGCGGGGCGGGCCGGGAACGGCGTCGGCGCGACGGGATCGACGATGGCGACCTGAGTCGTGTCGCTGGCCGCGGCCGGCGCGGTGCCGCCCGAGATGTAGCTGGGCAGCGCCTTGTTCGTGTCGAGATATTTGTCGACCGGATCGGCCGGCGGAGTCGAGCCGGCAGGCGTGATGATGACGCCAGTCTTGGTGATCGTGGTGGTGACGCTCGCCGTCTTGGCCGGGGCCGCGGCACCGCTCACCGGATCGGTGGTCGAGGTGATCAGCGCCTTGTTGCTGCCGTCGCCGAGCTTGCCCGTCAGGAAGTCCATCGAGGGGACGGCAACGACCACTGCGAGGCCGGCCCACGCCAGACCCCAGGTCATTTTCGAGTTGAGTCTCATCTGCTGTATCCGCTCACTCAGCGCCCCCGCGCCAACGCATGGCGCCTTGGAGGCGAAAAACATGGCCACACTGTGAATTCGGCCATGCTGTTCATTTTGGGTTCACCAAGCTGAACGTGGCCTGAATGGTTCCGCCTTATTGCGGCCGCACGCCGAGCAGCCGCGCCAGCGCCAGCACCAGGTTGGAGCGGTTGAGGGTGAGGAAGTGGAATTCGGTGATGCCGGCATCCACCAGTTCCAGCACCTGCTCGGCGGCGACCGCCGAAGCCACCAGCGCGTGCGTCTCGGGATCGTCCTCGAGGCCATCGAAGCGCGCCGCCACCCAGTCGGGCATGATCGCCCCGCATTTGGCGGCGAAGCCCGAGATCTGCTTGAACGAATGGATCGGCTGGATGCCCGGCACGATCGGCGCGGTGATGCCGGCGGCGGCGGCGCGATCGAGCAGCCGGTAATAGGCGGTGTTGTCGAAGAACATCTGGGTGATGGCGCGGGTGGCGCCGGCATCGAGCTTGCGCTTCAGATTGTCGATCTCGACGTCCCAGTTCGGACTCTGCGGATGCTTGTCGGGATAGGCGGCGACCGAGATATCGAAATCGCCGATCTTGCGGATGCCCTCGACCAGCTCGACGGCACTGCCATAGCCGCCCGGATGCTGCACCCAGGGCTGCCCGACGCCGCCCGGCGGATCGCCCCGCAGGGCGACGATGCGCTTGATGCCGGCGGTCTTGTAGCCGTGGACGACCTGATCGACCTCCTCTTTGGTCGCACCAACGCAGGTGAGGTGCGCCGCCGCATCGACGCCCGTCTCCGCCTTCACCTGGGTGACCATGCGCAGCGTGCGCTCGCGGGTAGAGCCACCGGCGCCGTAGGTCACCGAAACGAAGCGCGGATTGAGCGGCGCCAGCTTGTGCACACTCTCCCAGAAGCGCTCTTCCATGACGTCCGTCTTGGGCGGGAAGAACTCGAAGGAGAGCTGGAACGGCGAGCGTTCGACGATCTCGCGGCTCTTGCGCGGCTCGCTGGGGAGGTTCATCTGGATTCCTGTTCTGAAGTCAGCCGCCACAGGCACACCGTCAGGCCCGTCGCGTCAGTCGTGGGGAGGCTCTTGAGGCTTGCGACCCTGAGGCCGGCGGTGCGGGCCCAGCCGGCCATCTGGCCCTCGCTGAGGCCGAGGCGGCGATGCGCGTGCTCACTGCGCAGGAATTCCAGCTCGTGCGGCGCGAAATCGACGATCAGCATCTCGCCGCCGGGCTTCAGCGCGCGGCGCGCGAGGCCGATGGCACGGCCCGGATCATCGAAATAGTGCAGCACCTGGTGGATGACGATGAGATCGGCGCGCCCGGCGCTGCCATCGAGATCGGCGATGTCGCCGAGCCGCACCTGCGCATTACCGATATTGGCGGCGGCGAGCTTGGCGCGCGCCACCGCGATCATCTCGCGGGAAGCGTCGATGCCGATGGCGCGGCGATAATGGTCGCGCAACAGCTCGAGCATGCGGCCAGTGCCGGTGCCCAGATCGATCAGCAGGTCGACCACCCTGCCCTCGAGGGTTTCGAGGATCGCGGCTTCCACGGCTTCCTCGGGGACGTGCAGCTGGCGCAGTTCGTCCCAGCGGCCGGCAACTTTGGCGAAATAGGAAGCGGCCTGCTCCTGCTGCGCCAGGCGCACGGAATCGAGGCGCTGGCGGTCGCGGCTGCGATCGGGATCGGCGGCATCGAGCCGCTGCACCAGCCAGCGGCCGAGATCGGCGGCAGCATCGGTCTCGGCGAGCCGGTAATAGGCCCATGCGCCCTCGGCATTGCGGGTAACGAGCCCGGCATCGGCGAGAAGTTTCAGATGGCGGGAAACGCGCGGCTGGCTTTGGCCGAGGATTTCAGTGAGGTCTTTGACCGAATGCTCACCCTCGGCAAGCAGGGCCAGCAGCCGCAGGCGGGTGCCCTCGCCTGCTGCGCGCAATGCCCCTACCAATGTCGCCGAGTCGGCCATGCGATCTCCCGATGAGATATAAAGATATCTTTATATGTGGTGATTGGGAAGGGCGGGCGAGCGGAGGGGCCGGACGGCCATGGGCCTCCGGGGATTACCTTGCCGTGGCGCAAAGGGGTGCCACGGACGGAGAGCGCTGGGCGCCTCCGAATGTTTTAGCTAGGCGAGACGCCCAGCGCTGCTCCGCGCGGGATTTTTGGAACAGTCAGGCAGGGAGCAGGGTGAACCTGCCGCGACCCGAAGGCTGGACCTGGAGCAGCACGACTGCCGCTCCCCCACGCGTCCGCCGGCGCTTCGTCGGCACCCCGCGGTAGTTGGCGGACGCGGGGGGAGTATGCGCCCGGTGGGAGGGGCGGCAGTTCGAGGGGCGGATAGTGGTTTGCACGGAGGCGGAAAGCCGTGTTCGCCGCGTTAGTTGGCAGGGTGTGTCATCGGGCAACTCGATGGCGCAGTCGGATCCTTCCCCTGCGAAGCGGGGGAAGGTGGCACGCGATAGCGTGACGGAAGGGGGCGGCCACGAACACCGAGCGTGGGGCCGCCCCCTCCACCAGCCTTTGGCTGGTCCCCCTCCCCCGTAAACGGGAGAGGAGCGCCGACTGAGGCTGCAGTTGTTGGGTGCTGACTGAGGGCAAACACCCCCTCACCAAGCTTCGGTAGGCCTTCGGCCAACCTTCGCTATCCTCCCCCACCAAGGGTCCGCGCCCAGGTGGCGGCGCCGGCATGCCGTGCG
>JBEHYU010000057.1:0-27302 GCA_048498015.1 Pseudomonadota bacterium | reverse complement strand
TTGCCGCCCAGATCGGCGCCAACGCCGACCTGCTCAAGGATGCGGGGTTCGACGCCTCGATGGGGGCGCGCTACCCGCACCAGCTAACGCTGGGCGAGCGTGCGATCGTAGCGGTCGGACTCGCGCTCGCCTCCAAGCCCGAACTGCTGATTGCGGACGACCCGGTAGCGGGGCTCGACGTCGCAACGACGCGCCAGATCGTCGAGCTGATCCGCAAGCACTGCACCGAGCGCAATATGGGGCTGCTGCTGATCACGCACGACCTGAAGCTCGCGGCGGAGCTGGGCACGCATGTGCTGGTGCTGGCGGCGGGCAAGATGGCGGAGTCGGGCACACGCGACGAGGTCTTCGGCCATCCGCGGCACGATCTCACCAAACGCATGATGACGGCGGGGCGGCATCGCTCCAAGGCGCTGATGCGGGCGCCCATCGGCGGCACGCTGCTCGACGTGCGCAAGGTCGGGAGCAAGGTGCCGGCGCCGGGCACGACGCTGCTGCGCCGCCTGCCCGAGGTCACGGTGCTGGAGGATGTGAGCTTTTCGATCCGGGCCGGAGAGTCGATGGTGCTGACCGGCGCCTCGGGCAGCGGCAAGTCGGCGCTGGCGCGCATCATCGCCGGCCTCGATGCGGCGACGAACGGCGAGCTCGAGCTCGACAAGACCATCTATCACGGCAGCGACCTGCCGGCGCCGATGCGGCGCGAGATCAGCTTCGTGTTCCGCGATCCGGCGCAGAGCTTCAACCCGCGCCTCACCATGGGCGAATCGATCACCGAGCCACTGCGGCTCGATGCGCTGAAGCCGATGGACGAACTGGATGCGCGCATCGTCGAGCTGGTGCAGGCGGTGGGGCTGAAACCCGAGATGCTGGCGATGACGCCCGACGTATTCCCGATGGCGCATCTGCAGCGCTTCGCCATCGCCCGGGCGCTGATGACCGGTCCGCAGCTGGTGGTGTTCGACGATCCCACGGCCGTGCTCGACGTGGTGGCGCGGGGCATGCTGCTGATGCTGCTCAACCGCCTGCGCGCCGATTTCGCGCTGACCTTCCTGACGGTGACGCACGATCTCGAGATGGCGAAGTTCATCGCCGATCGGGTGATCGTGCTCGAGGGCGGCAGACTCGTCGAGAGCGGCCCGCCGGCGACGCTGTTCGACAAGCCGGAGCACCCGGCGACGCAGAAGCTCGTGGCCGCCGCGTTGCCGGAAGTCGGGATCGTCCCGGTCGCCTAGTGCAGCAGCGGCTTGCCGGCGTCGTCGAAGCGATAGAACAGATTGCCGCGCGGGGAAAAGCTCAGCTGGTCGCCCGAATGGTACGAGGCCTTGCCGGGCTGGCGCACCACCACCGGATCGGTCGCACCGATATCGACATAGACGTAGCTGTCCGAACCGAGGTTCTCCGAGTAGATCACCTTGCCGGACCACGCGCCGTTGGGAACGATATCGATGTGCTCGGAGCGCACGCCCACGGTGGTCGCCTTGAAGGTGTCGGCGAACTTGCCGGTGAGGAAGTTCATCTTGGGCGAGCCGATGAAGCCGGCGACGAACAGCGATTGCGGATTCTCGTAGAGCTCCATGGGCGAGCCGACCTGCTGCACCACGCCATCCTTGAGCACGACGATGCGGTCGGCCATGGTCATGGCTTCCACCTGGTCATGCGTCACATAGATCATGGTGGTGTTGGGCAGCTGGTCCTTGAGCTGGCCGATCTCCATGCGCATCTGAACGCGCAGCGCGGCGTCGAGGTTGGAGAGCGGCTCGTCGAACAGGAAGACCTTCGGGTCGCGCACGATGGCGCGGCCGATAGCGACGCGCTGGCGCTGACCGCCGGACAGGGCCTTGGGCAGGCGCTCGAGATATTTGGTCAGCTGCAGCTTTTCGGCGGCGTCACGGACCTTCTTGTCGAGCTCGTCTCTTGGGGTGTTCTGCAGCTTCAGCGCATAGGCCATGTTGTCGTAGACGGTCATGTGCGGATAGAGCGCGTAGGACTGGAACACCATCGCAATGCCGCGCTTGGAGGGCGCCACGTCGTTGACCACGCGCCCATCGATCTCGAGCGTACCCGAGGTGATGGTCTCGAGCCCCGAGATGCAGCGCAGCAACGTGGACTTGCCGCAGCCCGAGGGACCGACGAAGACGATGAACTCGCCCGACTTGATGTCGAGGTTCACATCCTTGAGGATCTCGACATTGCCGTAGCGCTTGTAGAGATTGGTGATCTTCAGGTCCGACATGCTGCTCTCCCCTGCCTGCGCTAGCGCAGAACCCCAACGTAGGCACCGAACGGCGCCAGGCTCAATGCTCCCCCGGACGGCTCGTCCGCCAGGCCCGGCGCCCCGGATTCGACCGGGTTGAAGCCGGACGGCACGGTAACGACGGCCGCCTTCTCGCTCATGTTGAAAACGCAATACAGGCGATCGCCACCCTGCTCGCGGACGAAGGCGAGCACGCCTTCGGGCGCATCGAGCGTCCTCATCGAGCCGGTGACGAGCGCCGGATGCTCGCGGCGGAAGGCCAGCATCGCCTTGTAGTGGGCCAGCACCGAGCGCGGATCGCCGACCTGCCGATCGACCGCCTTGGTCATGTGGTCGGCCGGCACCGGCAGCCAGGCGCGAGTGGCCGTGGTGAAGCCGCCGAGCGGCGACTGCGTCTGCCAGACCATCGGGGTACGGCAGCCATCGCGGCCCTTGAATTGCGGCCAGAACTCGATTCCATAAGGATCGACGAGGTCCTCGAAGGCGAGCTCGGCTTCGGTGAGGCCCAGCTCCTCGCCCTGGTAGAGGCAGACCGAGCCGCGCATCGAGAGCAGCAGCGTACAGGCCAGCCGGGTGAACTCTTCCTGCTGACCATGGGTGGCCCAGCGCGAGATGTGGCGCACCACGTCGTGGTTGGAGAAGGCCACGCAGATCCAGCCGTTCGGCGCCTCGGCCTCGGTCGCGTCGATCGACTTGCGGAAGTGCGCCGCGCTGAACTCGCCTCCGAGATAGTCGAAGGTGTAGGCCATGTTGAGCTTGTCGCCATCCGAGGTATAAGCGGCCATGACCTCCATCTGGTGCTGGCTGTCGCCAATCTCGCCGACGGTCATCTTGGCCCCGTATTCGTCCATCAGCTTGCGCAGGCGCTGCAGGAAGCCGATGTTTTCGGGCTGGCTCTTGTCGTAGAGGTGTTCCTGGAAGTTGTAGGGGTTCACGGCCGGGGCAGTCGAGGCGTTGAAGTCCTCGGGCTTGACCACGGGGTTGTTCTGCAGCCCCAGCGAGTGGAAGTAGAAATTCACCGTATCGAGGCGGAAGCCATCGACGCCGCGTTCCAGCCAGAAGCGCATATTGTCAAGCATCGCATCCTGCACGGCCGGATTGTGGAAGTTGAGGTCGGGCTGCGAGGCGAGGAAATTGTGCATGTAGTACTGCATGCGCCGGCTGTCCCAGGTCCAGGCGCTGCCGCCGAAGATCGACAGCCAGTTGTTGGGCGGCGTGCCATCGGGCTTGGGATCGGCCCAGACGAACCAGTCGCGCTTTTCGTTGGTGCGATTGAGCCGGCTCTCGGCGAACCACGGGTGCTTGTCGGAGCAGTGGCTGATCACCTGGTCGATGATGACCTTGAGCTTGAGCGTGTGGGCCTTTTCGAGCAGCCGGTCGAAATCGCCCAGCGTGCCGAAGATCGGATCGACGTCGCGATAATTGGAGACGTCGTAGCCGAAATCGCGCATCGGCGAGGTGAAGAACGGCGAGAGCCAGATCGCATCGACGCCGAGGTCCGCGACATAGTCGAGCCGCTCGGTGATGCCGACGAGATCGCCGACACCGTCGCCATTATGATCCTGGAAGGAGCGCGGATAGATCTGGTAGATCACCGCGCCGCGCCACCAGTCCTGATCGAGCACCGCTTCGTGCGGCGTCTTCTGCTCGGTCATCAGCGGCTGAGCGACCACCCTATCCTCCCTCACGGCCCACTTTCGCGGCGGCCAAGGGTGGCCGGCGCAGCGATTTGCCAAAACGTTTTAGTAGGCTATTCTTAGCGTCGGGAGAGAGGTTTAGTCAACGCCCGGAGCGGGCTCGCCGTGTGCGAAAGCGCTCCGGTTTAGCGTTGGCTTTCAAGGGCTTATGACGACGAACGCAAAGACCGATCGGCCTGGGCCAGCGCCCGGCCGCAATGTGACGATCAAGGACCTCGCGGCCGAGCTCGAGCTGTCGATCACCACCATTTCGCGCGCCCTCAACGGCTACTCGGACGTGGGCGAAAAGACCCGCAAGAAGGTCGAGGGAGCAGCCAAGCGGCTGGGCTACCGGCCCAACCGCAACGCGCAGCGCCTGGTGCTGCAGCGCACCCACAACATTGCCTGGGTGCAGTCGGACAATGAGCTCAAATATCTCGATCCGCATTTCGCGGAGGTAATGAGCGGCGTGCTGGCACACGCGCGCGAGGTCAACTACGACATCGTTCTAACCAGCCACGGCGTCGATCGCGAGATCGCCACCTATGACCGCTATGTGCGCGACAACAGCGTCGATGGCTTCATCGTCGATCTGCCGCGCGAGGACGACGAGCGGATCAGCTTCCTGATCGAGAGCGGCCGGCCCTTCGTGGTGCATGGGCGCGAACAGCGCTGCGCCCAGTATGGCTGGGTCGACATGGACAATTACGGCAACTTCTACCGCGTCGCCCGGCTGCTAATCGCCAACGGGCATCGCCGTTTCGCCTTCATCAATGGCGACGAGGCCTTCAACTACGCCCTCTACCGCGACCACGCCATCCGCGACGCGGTGCAGGACGCCGGACTGCCGGCCGATGCGGTGACGATCTACAATTCGGCGCATCCAATGGGCGATGCCGGCTTCCGGCTGACCCGGCTGGCGCTGGACGATCCGAGGATCACGGCGATCATCTATTCGTCCATCCTGCTGCTGGTCGAAGGGTTCGAGGCCTGGTCGACGGCGACGCGGAACGGCAAGCCCGTAACGCTCGCCACGATGGACGACGTGCTGCGCCACATCGACCCGACGCGCTACGCGCCGCGCGTCACCTTCGTGCGCTCGTCGCTCAAGGATGCCGGGCTGGCGTTGATCGACGAGCTCAGCCGGCAATGCGACCGCAACGAGGCGCCGCGCGGCACGCTGATCCCGACGGATTTCCAGGTCGCGGGCGATCTCGACCCGCGCAGCATCGGCGAGCCGTTGCCGGCGGCACGGCGCGAATTGATCGGCTAGTCGAAAAAAAGGGCCGGCTCGAAGGCCGGCCCCATTGGAGGTTCTGGGAGGACCTCGTTATTTGACCGAGCCGGCCAGCAGGCCACGCACGAAGTAGCGCTGCAGCGACAGGAAGACGATCAGCGGCACGACGATCGAGATGAACGCCGCCGCTGTGAGCAGTTCCCAGTTATTGCCGAACTGGCCGAGCAGATTGACGAGGCGGGCGGTGAGCACCTGCCGGTCGTCCTGGGCGCCGAGGAACACCAGCGCCACCAGAAGGTCGTTCCAGATCCACAGAAACTGGAAGATGGCAAACGAGGCCAGCGCCGGAAAGCTCAGCGGCAACACCATGGTGGTGAAGATCTTGAAATGGCTGGCGCCGTCGATGCGGGCCGATTCCATGATCTCGCGCGGCAGGCCGACCATGTAGTTGCGCAGCAGATAGATGGCGAGCGGCAGGCCGAAGGCGCTGTGGGCGAGCCACACCGACAGATAGCCCTTGCTCTCCATCTTGACGTCGGCGCCGCCGGGTATGTGCAGCGCCGACAGCCAGCCGGGGAGGAAGCTGTTGATCCAGTCGCTGGCGCCGATATAGAGCCGCAGCACCGGAATCAGCGACATCTGCAGCGGCACCACCAGCAGGCCCACGACCAGGGCGACGATGAAGCCGCGAAAGGGGAACTGCATCCAGGCCAGCGCATAGGCGGCGAAGGCCGCGATCATGATCGGGATCACGGTCGAGGGGATGGCGACGGTCAGCGAGCTGATGAAGGACTGGCCGACGCCGCCGGAATTCAGCACCCGCGCATAGTTCTCGAGCGTGAAGCGCGGCGGGCTGCCGCTGACATAGTAGATACGCGGCGCGCCCTTGTAGCTGGGCTGCTGCGGGAAGCTCCAGACGTAATCGCCGTTCGCCTGCACCGTGATGGTGCCGCCATCGGGCATGTCGAGCGGCTGGCCCGCCGGCGTGTCGCCGATGGTGGCGTTGGTGTTGCCGTAGGTCTCGATGACCTGCCCCGTCGGTTTGCCGAAGAGATTGCCGGCCAGCTCCCAGTGGTCGCCATTCTGCACGGCCTTGTCAGCGGTCGGCGGGCGCGACGCGGCCATCAGCGTCGAGTGGGCCAGCGAGGTCCACCAGCCGGTGAGCGCCAGTTGGTCCTTGTCACGGACCGAGGAGACCAGCAGGCCCACCGTCGGGAAGGTCCACAGAATCACAAGGATGAGCAGCGACAGATGCGCGGCGAGCTTGCCCAGGTTGAGCCGGGGCAGCCCCATGGGCTGGCTGCGGACGGCGGCGGGAGCGGTGGCGATCGTGGTCATCAGCGTGTCCCCTGCTCGGCGTTGGCGCGCCGGATGTTCCAGACCATGATCGGCACCACCACCAGCATGATGATCACCGCCAGGGTCGAGCCGCGGCCGTAGTCGCCGGAAATGAACATCCAGCGGTACATGTAGTTGGCCAGCACCTGCGTCTGGAATTCGCCGCCGGTCATGGCGAACACGATATCGAACACCTTCAGCACCGTGATGGTGATGGTGGTCCACACCACGATCACCGTGCCCCAGATCTGGGGGACCATGATGTCGAAGAAGATGCGGATGCCGCTCGCCCCATCGATGCGCGCCGCCTCCAGCGTCTCCTCGGGCACGCCACGCAGGGCGGCGCTGAGGATCACCATGGCGAACCCGGTCTGGATCCAGATCAGGATGATCATCAGGAGGAACGAGTTGAGAAATGGAATGGTGATCCAGGGCTGCGCCTCGAAGCCGAGGGCCGTGGTGATGGCGTTGAGCACGCCGATCTGCACCGGACCGGGCCCCTTATAGGCGTAGACGAACTTCCAGATCACCGAAGCGCCCACGAAGCTGATGGCCATCGGCATGAAGACCAGCGACTTGGCGATGTTGCCCCACCAGAGCCGGTCCGCCAGCGTCGCGATCACCAGCCCGAACGCGGTCGAGAACAGCGGCACGATGATGAGCCAGCCCAGATTGTTGAGCGCGGCCTGCCAGAAGCCGTTGTCGGTCAGGGCCCACACATAGTTGTCGGCGCCCACGAAGGTGGTGCCGTATTTGTCGAACAGCGACAGCCAGACCGTCTCGATCACCGGATAGACGAGGTAGAGGACCAGGAACAGCAGCGCGGGAAGGATGAAGAGCCAGGGCCGGATGCCGGAGCGCGCGAGGTCGCGGCGCGTCGTCTGCTCGACGGACATGGAATTGTTAGTGGTCAGGAACCTGTCGAGGATCCAGTTGCTGCCCCAGAAATAGGCGAAACAGACGGCCAGTGCGATCGCAACTGCCAGTACCGCCCCGAGTACCTGCTGAATCATCGGTCGCCCCTCCCCTGGCTTCCGCCGTCACGTAAGTGTCGCATTTGCCGGCGACGGCGGCAACGGACCCGGCGCGTACGCCGGGTCCGCGATTGGCTAAGCCTTAGAGCTTGGCCCAGGCGTCATCGATCGCCTTGGCGACGTCGGCCGAGCTCTTGCCGTTCACGTAGTCGACCATGCCCGTCCAGAACGCACCGGCGCCGATCGGGCCCGGCATCAGGTCGGAACCGTCGAAGCGGAAGGTCGTGGCGTTGAGCAGGATGTCGCCGAACTTGCGCAGCGTATCGCTCGAATAGACCTTGGTGTTGACGGTCTTCATGGCGGTCAGGAACGAGCCGTTCGGCTGGGCCATCCAGATCTCGTGCGCAATCGGCGTCTCGAGGAACTGGATAAAGGCCTGGGCGGCCGGCGAGTCCTTGGTGATGGTCACGAGGTTACCCGAACCTTCGACCGGATTGCCGAGCTCCGGATGCGACTTCATCGGCGGCAGGTAGAAGAAGTCGTAGTCGACTCCGGCCTGCGAGCCTTCGGGGAAGAACGAGGTGATGAACGACGCCTGCTTGTGCATGTAGCACTGCGGCGGCACGGTGAAGAGGCCCTTGGGGCTGTCGCCGAACGCCGTGGTGGCCACAGACTTGGTGCCGCCGGCAACGTTCTTGTCGTCCTTCACGATCGAGCCGAAGACGTCGATCGCATCGGTGATGCGCTTGTCGGAGAACTTCACCTTGCCGGTGGTCCAGTCGTCGTAGACGTCCGGCGGCTGGGTCAGCAGCAGGATGTTCTCGATCCAGTCGGTCGCCGGCCAGCCGGTCGCGCCGCCCGATTCGATGCCGATGCACCACGGGGTGCCGCCATCGGCCTTGATCTTCTCCTGCAGGGCAATCATGTCCTCCCAGGTGGTCGGGACTTCGTAGCCCTTTTCCTTGAAGGCGTCGGGCGAGTACCAGACCAGCGACTTCACTTCCTGCTTGTACGGGAAGGCGTACTGGTGGACCGCGCCATCGGCACCCGGGAACTGACCGAGGGCCGCCCAGGACGAGCCGGCACCGAAATTGTCGGTGACGAACTTGGTCACGTCGCCGCCGAGATCGGTCAGCTTGCCCTGCTTTGCGAAGTCGGCGAGCAGGCCGGGCTGCGGCAGGATGGTGATGTTGGCCGGGCTGCCGGCCTGGATATCGATGCGGGCCTGCTCTTCGTAGTTTTTGGACGAGCCGTCCTGCACGGTGACGCCGGTCGCGTCGGTGAAGTAGGCGAGCACCGCCTCCCACTGCGACTTGTCACCCTGGTCGTTCCAGGCATCCCAGATGGTCAGGCTCTGGCCCGACAGGTCCTTATGGGCGTCGGCGAACTTCTGGAGCGAGTCCCAGTTGAAGTCGCCCTGGCCCTTGGGGAACATCAGATCGGCGGCATGGACGGAGCCCGCCACGCCGAGCGAAAGCGCAATCGCGGACACTCCCGCGAGGAGTAGTTTGTGCATGTAGTCCTCCCATCGCACAGTTAGGGCGCCTCTCGACGCCCCCGCCTACCGGCTTTGCCAAAACGTTTTGGTTCCAAAACGTTTTGGGGCCCGATTATCAGGCCTCGCACGGCGGTTAGCGGTGCCTTAAGCTTGCATAAACGAATGGGCGGAGCAAGCCGGGTTCGGCGCCGGCGGGCCGCGCATCTGCCTCCGCGGCAGGATCGTTCAAGCGCGATCGCCCCTCCCTCCTCTAAGTCGGCGGCATGGTCGAGCGGTTCGCCCCGACAGCGCTGCGGCCATAGCAAAATGGAGAAGAGGAATGCTGACGATCTCGCCGCTGCTCGTGGGAGCGGCCCTTTCGCTGGTGACCGCGATGGCGGTCACCCCGGCCTTCGCGGCCGACACCCAGAAGACGGTCGTGCTCGTGCACGGCGCTTTCGCCGATGCCTCGAGCTGGTCCAAGCTCGTGCCGCTGCTGAAGGCCAAGGGCCTCAACGTCGTGACGGTGGACAATCCGCTGACCTCGCTGGCCGATGACGTCGCGGCGACCAAGGCGGCGATCGACGGTGCACCCGGTCCGGTGATCCTGGTCGGCCATTCGTGGGGCGGCGTGGTGATCAGTGCGGCCGGCGTCAACGACAAGGTCAAGGCGCTCGTCTATGTCGCGGCCTTCGCCCTGCCGCCGGGCGTCTCGGTCAACGCGCTGAGCAAGTCCGGCCCGCCGGCCCCGTGGCTCGCCACGCTGGTGCCCGACGACAAGGGCTATGTGAAGCTTTCGCCCGAGGGCGTCGCAAAGTATTTCGCGCAGGACCTCACCGGCGACGATCTCGCCGCGGTGACGGCGGCGCAGCTGCCGACCAACGGCGCGCTGTTCGACGAGACGTTCGCCGACCCGGCCTATGCCCACGCCCCGGCCTGGTACATTGTCGCCAAGCAGGACAACATGATCCCGCCGCAGGGCGAGGCGGCGATGGCTGCCGGCATCAAGGCCAAGGTTACCGAGATCGACGCCAGCCATGTGGTGATGATCAGCCAGCCCGACGCGGTGGCCGCCGTGGTCCTCGAAGCCGCCGACTCGGTGAAGTAAGCAACTGGACCGGCGTTCTGGTCGAACGCCGGTCCAATTCTATTTGCACGGGATGACGCGTATCAGCGCGTATTGTGCAGCATGCCCTGGAACGAGCGGTAGCTGCCCTTGGGAGTACGCTGCTGGGTTTCGTAGTCGACGTGCACGATGCCGAAGCGCGAGGAATAGCCCTCGCCCCACTCGTAATTGTCGAGCAGCGACCAGGCGAAGAAGCCGCGCACATCGGCGCCCTGCTGCTGCGCATCGAGCACCGCCTTGAGGTGCGCGTCGTAGAAGGCGACACGGCGCTCATCATTGGTCTCGGACATGCCGGTCTCGGTGATGTAGAGCGGCAGTTTGGTGTAGTCGCGCGACACGCGGACAAGCAGATCCGTCAGGCCCTTGGGGTAGATTTCCCAGCCCAGATCATTCTTTTCGAGCGTGCCCGGTACGGTGCGGATGGGCACGCCCTTGCTCGCCGGATCGGGATTGTGGGCATAGAGGCCGCGCGAATAATAGTTGATGCCGGCCCAGTCGAGCGGCCGGTTCACCACTTCCATGTCCTTGTGGAAATCGGTGGGCAGATACGGCGCCAGCAGGTCGGTCAGTACCTTGGGGTACTGACCCTTGTAGACGCCGCCGAGGAACCAGCCATTGAACATCGCGTCGCCGATCTCGAGCGCGCGCTGATCCTCTTCCTTGTCGGAAGCAGCCTCGGCCTTTTCGAGGTTGGTGACGATGCCGAGATTCTTCGCGCCGTTGGCGCGGAGCGCGTCGATGGCGGTGCCGTGCGCCAGCAGCACGTGGTGCATGGCGCGGGCGCCGGCGCGAAGGTCGCGATAGCCCGGCGCATGGCGGCCGATGATGTGGCTGAGGATCGAGACGCACCACGGCTCGTTGATGGTGGCGGTCGCGTGCAGGCGGTCGCCGTAGTTCTGCGCGACGAGGGCCGCGTAGTCGGCGAACCAGCCGGCGATGTCGCGGTTCATCCAGCCGCCCTGGTCCTGCAGCGTCGACGGGAGGTCCCAGTGATAGAGCGTAGCATAGGGCTTGAGGCCGCGCTCCAGCATGCCGTCGATCAGCCGGTCGTAGAAATCGAGGCCGGCCTGGTTGATGGCGCCCTTGCCCTCGGGGATCAGGCGCGGCCAGGCGAGCGAGAAGCGGTAGGCGTCGAAACCGCCGTCGCGGATGAGGTCGAGATCTTCCGGCCAGCGATGGTAGTGGTCGTCGGCCATGTGGCCGTCATCGGCGTTCTTGACGTTGCCGGGCGTGGCCGCAAACGTGTCCCAGATGCAGGTACCGCGGCCGTCGATCTGGCCGCCCTCGATCTGGTAGGCGGCGGTGGCGACGCCGAAGGTGAAATTCGGCCCGAACTGGCCGCGGTCGACGGAAAACATGGGACCTCCCGGAAACTGCGCCGTTCAGTCCGACGCCAATGTAATCGATTGCCTAGCAGCCAAATCGACAGGTGTCACGCCGGCCTGAGGTGCGGGGAGCGCGACAGGATTTCGCGCGCAATGGTCCGGAATGCCTTGGCGTGCGGGCCTTCGGGGTCAGTGGCGACCACCGGCTTGCCGGCGTCGGAGGTCTCGCGAATCGCCATGTCGAGTGGCACTTCGCCGAGGAACGGCATGCCCATGCCGGCCGCCGCCTTGGCCGCGCCGCCGTGACCGAAGATGTCGTAGCGCTTGCCGGTGTCGGGGGCCACGAAGTAGCTCATGTTCTCGACCAGGCCGAGCAGCGGGATCGAGAGCCGCTTCATCATGTCCACGGCCTTCTGCGCGTCGATCAGCGCCAGGTCCTGTGGCGTCGAAACGATTACGGCGCCAGCCAGTTCGGCCTGCTGGAACAGCGAGATCTGGATATCGCCGGTGCCCGGCGGCAGGTCTACGACCAGAAGATCGAGCCCACCCCAATCGGTCTCGCGCAAGAGCTGCCGGAGCGCCGAGGTCGCCATCGGGCCGCGCCAGACGACGGCCTGCCCCGGGGTCAGCATCGAGCCGATGGAGATGGCGCTCAGCCCGAACGCTTGGTGCGGCGAGAAGATGCCGTCTTCGCGCACAGCCGGCTTGCCCTCGATGCCCAGCAGCTTGGGGATGGATGGCCCGTAAAGGTCGGCATCGAGGATGCCGGTGCGCAACCCCTCGGCGGCGAAGGCCAGCGCCAGATTGGCGGCGACGGTGGACTTGCCCACCCCGCCCTTGCCGGAGCCGACGACGATGATGTTGCGCACACCGGGCACAGCCGATTTCGGCGCGGGACCCGGCCGGCCTTGCGCGGCCGCCTGCCCGGTGGGAGCGGCCTGTGCGGGGGCGCGGTCGGAGGTCAGCGAGACCATCACCTTGCGGCCGCCGGCGCCCGCCTCGGCGGCCTGCTGCGCGGAAAGGCGCGCCGGGCCGAACGTGGTCTCCATCCCGGGCTGAACCGAGATAGCGAGCGCCACGGCGCTCTTGGTGACAATGATTTCGGAGAGGCCGGCATACCCGGCGAGCGTGCCGCCGCCGGGGATTTCGACATGCGCCAGAGCGGCTTTCACCGCTCCGGCGACTTCGTTGTCGCCCATCTCAGAGGATCGACTGGCCCGTGGCCTTCCAGTCCTTTACGAACTGATCGAGGCCCGACTTGGTCAGCGGATGGTCGGCCAGCTTGTAGATCACCGCCGGCGGGATGGTCGCGACGTCCGAGCCGGCCAGGGCCACCTGCGTGACGTGGTTGGGCGAGCGGATCGAGGCGGCGAGGATCTGGGTGGCGAACGAGTAGTTGTCGTAGATCTGGCGGATCTGCTCGATCAGTTCGACGCCGTCCAGGTTGATGTCATCGAGGCGGCCGAGGAAGGGCGAGATGTAGGTCGCGCCGCACTTTGCCGCCAGCAGCGCCTGGTTGGGCGAGAAGCAGAGCGTGACGTTGGTCTTGATGCCCTCATTGCTGAGCGCCTTGCAGGCGCGCAGGCCATCGACGGTGAGCGGCACCTTCACTACGACGTTGTCGGCCAGCTTGGCCAGCACGTGGGCTTCCTGCATCATGGTGTCGTAGTCGACGCTGGCGACTTCCGCCGACACCGGACCGGGCACGACGCCGCAGATTTCCTTGATCACTTCCTTGAACTGACGGCCGGACTTGGCGATCAGCGAGGGGTTGGTGGTGATGCCGTCGAGCAGCCCCATGGCGTGGAGCTTCTTGATGTCCTCGATCTCGGCTGTATCGGCGAAAAACTGCATGATTTCTCTCTCCAGGAGACGCAATGGCGGTTAGCGCCTCTGTATGACAAATGTGGTGCGGCGGGAAGCGAATCCGACGCCAAAAATCGATGAAGGCGCAGGGATCGGGCTATTCGCCGGGATGCAGGCGATGCCGCCGCGGCGATCCCCGCCCGGTCACTTTCATGATCGCATAGCCAACAGCAACCACGATCAGGGGCAGGATGACGAAAGCGAAAATCTGGATTGCTGTCACGCCCATCCCTATCCCGCGGCCTTGATCAGATAATCCGCCAGTTCGTCGACGCGATCCTCGGGGATGCCCGCGACGTTGATGCGGCTGTCGTTGATCATGTAGACGGCGTCGTCGAGCTTGAGCTTTTCGACCACGTCCTGCGGCAGGCCGAGCAGCGAGAACATGCCGGAATGCTCGGCGATGAAGTCGAAATCCTTCGAGTTCGACTTGCGCCGGATGGCCTCCGCCAGCTTGACGCGCAGGCGCTTCATGCGCTCGCGCATGGCGTTGAGCTCGGCCTCCCATTCGGCCCGCAATTCCTTGTCTTCGAGGATGAGGCGGACGATTTCGGCGCCGTGGTCGGGGGTCTGCGAGATGGTACCGCGGATGATGTTCTGCATCTGGCTCGACACCACGTCGGCGCTGGCGGCGTCCCTGGCGATGGCGATGGCGACGCCGGCACGCTCGCGGTAGAGGCCGAAATTCTTGCTGGCGGAGAAGGCGATCATCGACTCGGGGACGGAGGAGACGACCTTGCGGACGCCGTAGGCGTCCTGCTCGAGGCCGTCGCCGAAGCCGAGATAAGCGAGGTCGATCAGCGGGAAAGCCCCGGTTTTCATCAGGCTTTCGGTGACGCGATCCCACTGCGCGGGGGTGAGGTTGGCGCCGGTCGGGTTGTGGCAGCAGCCATGCAGAAGCACCACGTCATTGCTGGTGAGCGTGTCGAGCACCGCGATCATGGCGTCGAAATTCACGGCGCGCTTCGCCGCGTCGAAATACGGATAGGTCATGGGGACCAGACCCGCATTTTCGGCGAGCGGCCAGTGGTTAGGCCAGCTGGGATCGGAAATGTAGATTTTGCCACCCGGCCGGGCGCGGCCGAGCACGTTCATCAGGATCATCAGGGCGCCGGTGCCGCCCGCGCCATTGACGGTGCGGATACGGGAATTGTCGACCACCCCGCCCAGCGCCAGTTCGACGATACCGGCCGAGAATTCCTTGTTGCCGACGACACCCTTGTAGGTCTTGGTCTTGGCGGCATCGAGCATGCGCTGCTCGGCTTTGCGGACCGCCGACATGATGGGGGTGTTGTTCTTGTCGTCTTTGTAGACGCCGACGCCCAGATCGATCTTGTTGGTGCGGGGATCGGCGGCGTACTCGGCCATCAGCACGAAAATCTTGTCGAGCGTGGCCTTTTGCAGGGTTTCGAACATTTGTCGGTCCGGATGTGAATGCGGCGCCTTTATAGGGCGCGGGAGGGGTTTTGCAACGGCGGGAGGGCCGCAGCCCTAGCGTTTTCGGGCGAAACGCAGCACTTCGCCGTCCTCGGCGTCGAGGCGCGAGCCCAGCAGTGCAAAGCCGTTGCGCGTGAGTACGGCCTGCGAGGAGAGGCCGGCCGGCAGCGTTTCGGCCGCGACCGAGGCGACCCGCGGATCGGCGAAGGCGCGGCGAACGAGCAGGCTGACGGCGCCCGAGGCGTAGCCGCGGCGGCGGCGCGGCTCGATGACGGAGTAGCCGATTTCGACCTCGCCGGTGGTGTCGGGCGGCCCCTTGAAGCCGCAGGTGCCCACCAGCTCGCCGGCGCCGACGATGTACCAGCCGGCAAAGCCTGGCTCGCCGGGATGGGTTGCGAACAGCTGGCGCTGCCAATCGCGATAGGCCTGGCCGTTGAACTCGGGCGGCCAGCTCGCCGGCTCGCCGACGCCCAGCGCCGCGCACAACCGCCCCGTCCCCGCCTCCTCGAGGTCCAGCAGGACCGGCGAGGTGGCGATGATCGCAATGGTTCCGGCGGTTTCGATCAACAGCTCCATGCGCCCGCTATGCCAAGCGGGCCGGCGGCGCGCAAGGGTTGACGCGGCTTGTGCCGAACCGGCACACTGCTTCTTTAGCAGCAGAGTTCACCATGCCTGTCATCAACCGGGTCGCCGAATTCCAGCGAGACATCGCGGAATGGCGGCAGGATTTCCATCGCCACCCCGAGCTTCAATACGACGTGCAGCGGACCGCAGGACGGGTCGCCGAGCTGTTGCGGAGTTTTGGGGTCGACGAGGTGGTGACCGGGATCGGGCGGACCGGCGTGGTCGGCGTGATCAAGGGCCGCAATGGCGGCGCCGGACGGGTGATCGGGCTCCGCGCGGACATGGATGCCCTGCCCATCACCGAGCGGACCGGCAGGGACTATAGCTCGACGGTCGAAGGAAAGATGCACGCCTGCGGCCATGACGGGCACACCGCCATGCTGCTGGGCGCGGCGCGGTACCTGGCCGAGACGCGCAATTTCGCCGGCACGGCGATCGTCATCTTCCAGCCGGCCGAAGAAGGCGGAGCGGGCGGGCGCGAGATGCTCGATGACGGCCTTGTGGACCGCTTCAAGATCGAAGAGTTCTACGGCATGCATAATCTGCCGGGCCTGCCGCTCGGCCAGTTCGGCATTCGCGAAGGCGGCATCATGGCGGCCACCGACGAGTTCCAGATCACCATCGAGGCCAAGGGCGGGCATGCGGCGCTGCCGCACAACACCATCGATCCGATCATCGTGGCGGCGCAGCTGATCCTGGCGCTGCAGACGATCGTGTCGCGCAATGTCGATCCGATGCGCGAAGCGGTGCTGTCGGTGACGATGGTCGAGGCCGGGCAGGCCTTCAACGTCATCCCGCGCACGGTGAAGCTCACCGGCACCGTTCGGACGCTCGACGAGGAGGTGCGCAAATTCATGGAAGAGCGGCTGCGGGCGGTGACCAACGGCATCGTCGGTACGTTCGGCGCCAGCGCCGAGATCAACTACCGCAACGGCTATCCGGTGACGGTCAATGCGCCGGGGCCGACGGCACTTGCCGCCGACGTGGCGCGCGCCGTTTCGGGCGCCGAGCGCGTCGATGCGGATGTCGACGGCACGATGGGCGGCGAGGATTTCTCCTACATGCTGCAGGCCCGGCCGGGCGCCTATATCTTCATCGGCAACGGGCCCTCGACGGCGCTCCACAGCGACACTTACGACTTCAACGACGAGGCCATCCCGGTGGGCGTGAGCTACTGGGCCAAGCTGGTCGAAACCGCGCTGCCGGTGATGCCATGATCAAGACAATCGCCCTCGCTTTGGCACTCCTCACTGTCGGCGCAGCGCCGGCGTTGGCCGTACCGTTCTGCAACGGCGGTGGCCGGCCGGGCGTCAACTTGAATTTCGGCATCCAGTTCGGCCAGATGACGGATACACAGCGGGCCCAGCTTTATGAGCAGCAGCTCAATGCGCGCGGCATCGAGGCGCAGCAGACCCGCTTCTGGAACGGCTGTATCCAGACCTTTGTGCGCGAGAACGGGCACATCACGATGCGCTTCTACGATCCCAGCACGCTCGAAGAGGTCTATTGATCGCGCGCAATCGCGGCCAGTCGCGAGGCGGTGAAGTGCCTTGCACCGAATTAACAAAAGACATGTGCTTGTAACTGGCATGCCGCCGGCTTCGGCGGATGATGCTCCGCGTGTTCCTCCCGGACACTAGAATGGAGTATCAGAAATGAAGAAGCTTTCGATCCTCGTGCTGTCCACCGTCGTCGGCGCCGCCTCCCTCGCCACCCTGCCGGCGATGGCTGCGGCGACCGCGATGCCGACCAGCGCCGGCGTCATCTCGTGCCCGAGCGGCAGTTTCGACGAATTCCGCCAGAACCCCGACCTGGTGGCCGGCATGCTCAAGAGCGACGGCGTGTCGTTCTCCAGCCTGTCGGAATGGAATGGCTGCATCAAGGCCACCAGCACCGACGCCAAGGGCAATGCGGTGATCGCCTTCTACGACCCGAACTCGCTGGCGCTGGTCGCTACGGTCGGCTGAGCGCTGTACGATCAGGGTGGGAACCAATGGCGGCTCCCACTCCTGGATTTGGCGTTCCGTGACATACGGCCCCTCACCCGCCTTGCTGCGCAAGGCACCCTCTCCCCAGAGGGGCGAGGGGACGAAGGAGCCGTAAGCCGCACGATGCCCTGAAGCTTCAGTCGGTGTCCCCTCGCCCCTCTGGGGAAAGGGTGGCCGCGAAGCGGCCGGGTGAGGGGTCGTCGGATACTCGGCGCTTCAAGAACGCGGTTTTACCCGGCCCTTGAACTCGACGTTCAGGCGCTCCGACCCTTCGGCATAGATAACGAAGCCGTTCGGCCCGAGCGTCAACTTGTCCTTCTTGCGCTCCGCCGCCTGCGATAGTGCGACCTCAGCTTCGCCCACGACCGCCAGCTTCAGTTCCTGCGCCGACAGATTGTAGATGCAGACGAGACTCTCTTCGCCCGTGCTGCGGCGGAAGGCGAGGATAGGCTCGTTGACCTTGAAGAACTCGATGCCGCCCTCGATCAGCGCGGGATGAGTGCGCCGGAAGGCCAGGACGTCACGGTAGAAATGCAGCGTCGAGTCCGGGTCGGCTTCCTCGGCGGCGACGTTCAGCGCCGAGTGGTTCGGCTTGACCGGCAGCCAGGGCTTGCCCGTGGTAAAACCGTTGGGCGCCTCGCCCTGGTCCCAGGGGATCGGGGTGCGCTCGCCGTCGCGGCCCTTGTCCTCGGGCCAGAAGCGGATGCCGCGCGGATCGGTCAATTCCTCGAACAGCATGTCGGCCTGCGGCAGGCCGAGTTCTTCGCCTTGGTACACGCAGATCGAGCCGCGCAGCGCGATCAGCATGGCGGCTGCCTGCCGGGCCAGCGCCTTCTGGTCGAGCGCGTGGCCGGCCCAGCGGCTGACATGACGGTCCACGTCGTGATTGGAGAAGCTCCAGCACGGCCAGCCATCCGGATTGGCGTCGAAGAACTTCTTCATCTTGAAGCGGAAGTGCTCGGCGGTAAATTCCGGGCCGAGCATGTCGAAGGTGTAGGCCATGTGGAGCTTGTCGCCGCCCGAGGTGTACTCGCCCATCAGCTTCAGCCCGACATGGCTGTCGCCCACCTCGCCCACCGTGGTGGTGCCGGGGAACTGGTCGAGGAGCTTGCGCACGCGCTTCAGGAACTCGACGTTCTCCGGCTGGCTCTTGCCGAATTTGTGCTCCTGCATGTCGTACGGGTTGACGGCATAAGGCAAATGCTTGGGGCGGCGCGCGGCCGGATTGTTTCGCAGCTGCTTGTCGTGAAAATAGTAGTTCACGGTGTCGAGCCGGAAGCCATCGACGCCGCGCTCGAGCCAGAAGCGCATGACGTCGAGCACCGCATCCTGCACCGCCGGATTGTGGAAGTTGAGGTCGGGCTGCGAGGCGAGGAAATTGTGGAAGTAGTACTGGCCGCGGCCCGGGTTCCATTCCCAGGCGCGGCCGCCGAACACCGCCGGCCAGTTGTTGGGCGGCGAGCCATCGCGTTTGGGATCGGCCCAGACATACCAGTCGGCGCGCGAATTGGTGCGCGACAGCCGGCTCTCGCGGAACCACGGATGCTGGTCGGAGGTGTGGCTCAGCACCTGATCGATGATCACCTTGAGGCCCAGCGCATGGGCGCGCTGCACCAACGAATCGAAATCCTCGAGGCTGCCGAAGATCGGGTCGACGTCCTTGTAGTCCGATACGTCGTAGCCCATGTCGGCCTGCGGCGAGCGGTTGATGGGGCTCAGCCAGACGCAATCGACCCCCAGCGACGCCAGATAGTCCAGCCGGCGCAGGATGCCCGGCAGGTCGCCGATGCCGTCGCCATTGCTGTCCTGAAAGGAGCGCGGATAGACTTGATAGATCACTCCGCCGCGCCACCACTCCCGCATCATTTCTCTCCGCTGCTGATCGCCCACTGATGCGGTGCGCAATGCAAAAATGCAAACCCCTGCAAACGGGTTGCGGTAGCGGTGCGGTTAGCGTAACATGTATGTTACGAAATGGTCCCGGAGGGGGAAGAAATGCCGGCACAATTGAGCATCGCCATCCTGCCGATCATCGTCGCCGCGATCCTGCGGCTGGTGATCGGCAGTATCTGGTTTTCGCCGCTGGCGTTCGTGAAACCGTGGCAGGCGCTGACCGGCGTGACGCCCGAAAGCATGCAGCGCGGGCTGGCGCGGGCGATCGTGGTGGACGCGATCCTGTCGCTGATCCTGTCCTTCGTGCTTTATCACGCGGTGATGTACGCGACCGGCTCGCAGCCGACGCTGCTGGGTGGCGCCACGGTGGGCTTGCTCAACTGGCTCGGTTTCGTGGTGGCGACGCATCTGCCGCTCTGGGCCTATGAGAACCGCTCGTTCAAGCTGATCGCCATCGGGACCGGCTCGAACCTGGTGTCGCTGGTGCTGATGGGCGCGCTGTTCGGGCTCTGGCACTAGCCCCGGGCTAGACCACCGGGCTGATCAGCGGCTCGCCGGCGAACCAGGCGTCGAGATTGGCGACGACCAGCGCACCCATCTTGTTGCGGGTCTGGCTAGTGGCGCTGCCCTGGTGCGGCGAGAGCACGACATTGTCGAGGACGAGCAGTTCGGCCGGGACCTGCGGCTCTTTCTCGAAGACATCGAGGGCGGCGCCGCCGAGCCTGCCGTTGACGAGCAGCTCGACCAGAGCGGCCTCGTCGACCAGCGTGCCGCGCGCCATGTTGACGAGGTAGCCCTCAGGGCCGAGCGCCTCCAGCACCTCACGGCTGACGATCTTGTCGGTGGCCTTGCCGCCGGGGGCGATGAGCACCAGCCAGTCGACGTCGCGGGCCATGTCGAGGAGGTTCGAATAGTAGATGAAGGGCTCGTCGAGCTGGCGATGGCGGCCGTGATAGGCGACGCGCATCTTCATGGCCTGGGCGCGCAGCGCGATCTCCTTGCCGATGCGGCCGAGGCCGAGGATGCCAACGCTCTTGCCGTTGAGCTCCACCTGCAGCGGATAGGCGCCAGCCGGCCATTTGCCCTGCCGCACGTACTGGTCGGCCTGGGGGATGCGGCGGGCGAGCGCGATCATCAGCCCGATGGTGATCTCGGCGACGGCGTCGTTGAGCACGTTGGGGGTGTTGGTGACGCGGATGTTGCGGGCGCGGGCGGCGGCGGTGTCGATGGTGTCGTAGCCGACGCCGAAATTGGCAATGACCTCAAGCCTCGGCAGCCGGTCCATCAAAGCCGGGCCGACATTGCCGCCGGCGATGCCGCGGACCGTACCGGCGATGCCGGCGAGCAGCGCATCCGGGTCGGGCGCCTCGTGCAGCTTGTGGACGGTGTAGCGTTGGGCGAGCGCCTCTTCGCAGCTCGCGAGCAGTTTGTGGGTCTGCAGGATTTCGACAGGCATATTCCCCTCCGGCGTGCCGTCTTAGCGGCTTGCCGAACCGCCCGCAAATGTGCAGCAATGGCCGGGCGATGGGCGAAGCCGACTAGATTGCGCTGGAGTTAATGCCGGGACCACTAGCCTTCGACGAAATGAACAATGCGGATGGCACCGTCCGCGAACCCTATCTGATCCTCGATCAATGGCTGAAGGAGCAGCCGCCCGAAGCGATGGGCTTCATGGCGGCCGACGCCGAAGGCATCTTCCGGCGGCTGGGCATCACCTTTGCGGTCTACGGCTCGAACGAGGGCACCGAGAAGCTCATCCCGTTCGACATCATTCCGCGCATCATCTCGGCGATGGAGTGGCGCAGGCTCAGCAAGGGCATCGAGCAGCGGGTGCGGGCGCTCAACGCGTTCCTGCACGACATCTATCACCGCCAGGAAATCCTCAAGGCCGGGCGCGTGCCGGAAAAGCTGATCCTCAACAATTCGGCGTTCTGCCCGGAGATGATGGGGCTCGATCCAGCGCGCGGCATCTATTCGCACATCATCGGCGTAGACCTGGTGCGCACCGGACCGGACGACTGGTATGTGCTCGAGGACAACCTCCGCACGCCGTCGGGCGTCAGCTACATGCTGGAAGACCGCGAGGCGATGCTGCAGCTGGCGCCGGACCTGTTCCAGCGCCTCAAAGTGGCCCCGGTCGAGACCTATCCCGAAAATCTGCGACGAACGCTCGAATCGGTGGCGCCGCCGGGGGCCAGCGGGGCGCCGACGCTCGCGGTGCTGACACCGGGCATCTACAATTCGGCCTATTTCGAGCACTCGTTCCTCGCCGACCAGATGGGCGCGGAACTGTGCGAGGGGCAGGATCTGTTCGTCGATGGCGGCAAGGTTTTCATGCGTACCACTACCGGACCGCGCCGCGTCGACGTGATCTACCGGCGCATCGACGACGATTTCCTCGACCCGCTGACGTTCCGGCCGGATTCGATGCTGGGCGTACCGGGACTGTTCGATGCCTACCGGGCGGGGAACGTGACGCTGGTCAACGCGCCGGGCACCGGCATCGCCGACGACAAGGCGGTCTATACCTACGTGCCCGAGATCATCGAATTCTATCTGGGCGAGAAAGCGCTGCTCAACAACGTGCCGACCTACAACTGCACCGTAGCGGACGAGCGGGCCTATGTGCTCGAGCACATCGCCGAGCTGGTGGTGAAGGAAGTGCACGGCTCGGGCGGCTACGGCATGCTGGTGGGGCCGACCTCGACCAAACAGATGCACGAGCTGTTCCGCGAGAAGATTCTGGCGCGTCCGGACAATTACATCGTGCAGCCGACATTGGCGCTGTCGACCTGCCCCACTTACGTCGAGTCCGGCGTGGCGCCGCGGCATGTCGACCTCCGCCCCTATGTGCTGGTCGGAGACCAGATCCGCATCACTCCCGGCGGGCTGACGCGCGTCGCCCTCAAGGAAGGCTCGCTGGTGGTGAACTCGTCGCAGGGCGGCGGGACCAAAGATACATGGGTGCTGGAGGACTGAGATGCTTGGTCGTACCGCACAAAACCTGTTCTGGCTTTCGCGCTATGTCGAGCGGGCCGAGAACATGTCGCGGTTGCTCGAGGTGGGTTATCGCATGAGCCTCACCTCGCGGCGCGAGGGCGGCGCCAGCGAGCACTTGGTCTCGATGCTGCAGGCGGCCGAGATCGATGAGGCGTTCAACGAAAAGCACAAGGTGGCGGACGTCGCGAGCGTCAGCCAGTACATGCTGTTCGACGAAACCAACCCGTCCTCGGTGCGCTCGTGCCTCCTGGCGGCGCGCACCAATGCGCGCTCCGTTAGAACGGCGCTGACCACCGATATGTGGGAGAGCCTCAACTCGGCCTGGCTCGAATTCTCGGCGATCGATCCGCGCGAGACCACGGGCAGCCGGCTGCAGGAACTGCTCAACTGGGTCAAGCAGGTGAGCTACCGCTATCGCGGCGCCCTGCTCTCGACCTTCCTGCGCGACGACGGCTATGCCTTCGGGCAGATCGGCAATTTCGTCGAACGCGCCGACAACACGGCGCGCATCCTCGACATGAAATATTACGTGCTGCTGCCACGCACCGACCTGATCGGCGGCGACGTCGACATCCAGCAATGGACGCTGATCCTGCGCGCCGCGTCGGCGCATCGCAGCTACCGGCACGTCTATCACGACCGCTACAAGGCCTGGAACATCGCCGATTACCTGATCCTGAGGCCAGAAATGCCACGCTCGCTGATCTTCTCGGTCGGCTGGATCAACCGCACTCTCGACATGCTCGAGGAGATCTATGGCGGCAAGGGCAAGGGCCACGAAGCGGCCGCCGAAGTGACGGCGATGCTCGAAGGCAATTCGATGGACCGCATCTTCGCCTACGGCCTGCACGAATTCCTCACCGAGTTCATTGCGCGCAACAACAAGGTCACTGAAGCGCTCGCCGAGAGCTACAATTTCTACTGATGAAGTTTTCGCTCACCCACACGCTGACCTTCTCGCTCGGCACGCCGCCGCGGGCGCTGCAGCACCTGTTGCTGAGCGCCCTGCCGACCCCGCAGCAGAAGATAGAACGCTGGTCCATCGAGATGCCGGGCTTCGCGGAGGCGGCGGTGTTCCGCGACGGGTTCGGCAACCGCGCGCATCTGGTCAACCAGATCAAGCCCGAAAGCGAGATCGTGGTGACGGTGAGCGGCGCGGTCGAGACGATCGACAGAGCCGGGGTGCTGGGCCGGCTCGAATACGACCCGATGCCCGCCATGTTCCGCCGCCCGACGGAGGCGACCAGGGCCGATCCCGCGCTGCTGGAGGGTCTCTCCGACAAGGGTGGTCGCATCGCGCTGTTGCATGAGCTGATGGATCGCGTGCACGCCCTTGCGCCGGACAAGCAGGTGCAGGAGCAGGACGGCCAATCGCAATCGCAGATGCTGGCCGAGGCCAAGGATACGGCCGCGGCGGTCCATGCATTTCTCGGCGCGGCGCGGGCGCTGGAGATCCCCTCGCGCTATGTGACGGGCTATCTGATCGATGAGGATCAGGCGAAATTCCATGCCTGGGCGGAGGCCTGGGACGAGGGGCTGGGCTGGATCGGGTTCGACCCGGTGATGAACATCTGCCCCGCGAGCAGCCATTTGCGGGTAGCATCGGGGCTCGACGCGACGAGCACGATGCCGGTGCGGTGTGTGCCGGGGTGGAGCGAGATGCCGCTGGAAACGGTGGTGGTGGAAGCAACTGAGGGGTGAGCAGCCCTGCCAGTGCCGACTGAAGCCAAACACCCCCTCACCAAGCATCGCGCCGGCGGTGTGCCTGGCGGAAGTAGTGAAGTCGGCACTGTCATCCTCCCCCTTGGTGGGGGAGGATAGCGGAGCTAGGAGCGAAGCGACGTAGCGGAGCTTGGTGAGAGGGTTCTTGGCTTCAGTCGGGGGTCTCTTCTCCACTACCAACTGAGAGCAAACACCCCCTCACCAAGCTTGCTACGGGCCTGCGGCCCTAGCGCCGCTATCCTCCCCCACCAGGGGGGAGGATGACCGTGCTGACTTCGGTTTCACACCCCCTGCCCCAGCACCCACAGCCAGAACGTCACCGTGGCGATCGACGCCACCGTCGAAATCAACACCGTATTCGCCGCCACATTCACCGAGCGGTCGTAATACGTCGCGAACACATACACATTGATGCCCGCGGGCATCGCAGCGACGATGATGCCGTAGCGGGCGAATTCCATCGGGACGTGCAGCACCCAGATCATCAGGGCGTAGGCGATGATGGGGTGGATGACGAGCTTCAAAAAGCTGATGATGCTGGCGAGGAGCCAGCTGTCGGAGAGCCGGTATTCGTTGAGGGCGCCGCCGAGGCCGAACAGCGAGGCGGGCAGCACGGCGGCGGACATCATGGTCAGGAACGCCGTGCCCGCCTCGGGCACCGGGACGCGCAGCAGATTGCCGAGCGCACCCAGCCCCACGCCCCACAGCAGCGGGTTCTGGCCGACGCGGGTGACGATGACAACGACGGTGCGGTGCCAGGGCGCCTTGTCGCGGCGGACCAGTTCCATCACCACCATGCCCAGCGTCAGCAGCACCGGTGCATGCAGCGCGATGATCGAAAAGACCGTGGGCAGGGCCTGTGCCCCATAGGCGCGCTGGATGATCGGGATGCCGACCAGCACGGTGTTGGTATAGGTCGCGGCAAAGCCGGACGCGACGCTTTCACCAGGGCGCTGGCGGAAGAAATAGCGGGCGATCAGCGAGCCCGACAGCAACAGCACCAGGGCGCCGATGTAGAACGGCACGATGATCCGCAAATCGAAAGTCTTGCTGAAATCGGCAGTCAGCATCGCCTCGCACAGCAGGCAGGGCGTGGCGAAGTTGTTGACGAACAGCACCAGCGCCTGGGTGCCGCTCTGCGGAAAAAAGCGGAAGCGGACGGCGCAGTAGCCGAAGGCGAGGAGGCCGAAGACCGGCAGGATGACATTGATGAGGTCAAGCATGGGCGCCGGCGGCTCCGGTTGCGCTTTCGTGACCGTCGTTCATCGTGCGGTCAAGCGGTCCGGGCAATAATTGTGACAACGCCGGTTGCGCCCTGCGGCGGCGGACGATAACGAGTTTGCTTGGGATGACCGGCCAGATGCCGAAACGCGAAAACATCACCGACGTCTTCGTCATAGGCGGCGGCGTGAACGGTTGCGGCATCGCCCGCGACGCTGTCGGGCGCGGCTTTTCGGTGTTCCTCGCCGAGATGGGCGACCTCGCCTCGGGCACCTCGTCGGCCGCCACCAAGCTGGTGCATGGCGGGCTGCGCTACCTCGAATATTACGAATTCCGGCTGGTACACGAGGCGCTGGCCGAGCGCGAAATCCTCTGGGCGATGGCGCCCCACATCATCTGGCCGCTGCGCTTCGTGCTGCCGCACCACAAGGGCCTCAGGCCCGCCTGGTTCCTCAGGCTCGGCCTGTTCGTCTACGACCACCTGGGCGCGCGAAAACTGCTGCCGCCGACCAGGACGCTCGACCTCAGGACCAACCCGATCGGCCGGCCGCTGAAGGACGGCTACACCACTGCGTTCGAATATTCGGACTGCTGGGTGGACGATGCCCGGCTGGTGGCGCTCACCGCGCGCGATGCCGCCGACAAGGGCGCCATCATCCGCACGCGCACGAAAGTATTGTCGGCGGTGCGCGAAGCCGGGCTGTGGACGATCAAGCTGCAGGACGTGGACAGCAAGGCGCGCGCCACGGTGAAGGCGCGGCTGCTGGTCAATGCCGCCGGCCCCTGGGTCGATAATGTGATCCGCGAGGTGACCGGGCAGAACGAGGCTCATCATGTGCGACTGGTCAAGGGCAGCCACATCGTGGTGCGCAAGCTTTTCGAGCATGACCGGGCCTATTTCTTCCAGAACAAGGATGGCCGCATCATTTTCGCCATCCCCTATCAGGGCGACTACACGCTGATCGGCACCACCGATCTCGACTTCAAGGACGCCGATCCGCACGGCATCAAGATCTCCGAGGAGGAGACGCAGTATTTGCTCGCCGCCGCCTCGGAATATTTCGAGCGGCCGGTGACCTTCGCCGACATCGTGTGGACCTATTCGGGCGTGCGGCCGCTGTTCGACGATCATGCCAGCAAGGCGCAGGAAGCGACGCGCGATTACGTGCTGACCACCGAGGGCGACAAGGAGACCGGCGCGCTGGTCAACGTGTTCGGCGGCAAGCTCACCACGCATCGCCGGCTCAGCGAATCCGTGCTGGAGCGGATCGAGGCGGTGCTGGGCGCGCGCGGCAAGCCGTGGACCAAGGGCAGCAAGCTGCCGGGCGGCGATTTTGGGCCGACGGAGTTCGATACGCAGGTCGAGCGGCTCAACGAACTCTATCCCAGTCTCGCCGACAAGCTGCTGCGCCGGCTGGTGCGGCAGTACGGCACGCGCGCCGTGACGCTGCTGGGCAGCGCCAAGCGGCTCGAAGATCTGGGCGAGCTGTTCGGCGCCGACCTTACGGCGCGCGAAGTGGATTATCTCGTCGACAATGAATGGGCGCGTACGGCGGACGACGTGCTGTGGCGGCGCACCAAGCTGGGGCTGCGGGTCGGCCCGGGCGACAAGGAACGGCTCGGGACCTATCTCGAACGCCGGCTGAGCAAGGGAACTTCATGAGCGGCTACATCCTCGCCATCGACCAGGGCACGACGTCCAGCCGGGCGATCGTCTTCAACGATCTGCAGCAGATCGTGGGCATGGGGAAGATGGAGTTCACCCAGCATTTTCCGGCCTCCGGCTGGGTCGAGCACGTGCCCGAGGAAATCTGGGCGACCTGCCTGTGGTCGATGAAGACGGCGCTCAAGAAGGCCGGAATCACGGCGAGCGAGATCGCCGCCATCGGCATCACCAACCAGCGCGAGACGACAATCGTGTGGGATCGCGCCACCGGCAAGGCGATCCACAACGCCATCGTGTGGCAGGACCGACGCACCTCGAAGCTGTGCGAGCGGCTCAAGAAGGCCGGCGCCGAGCCGATGGTGAGCCGCAAGACCGGACTGCTGCTCGACCCGTATTTCTCGGCCACCAAGATCGGCTGGATCCTCGATAATGTGCCCGGCGGGGGGGGGGGGGGGAAAAGAGGGGAGGGCGGGGTCGG
>JBEHYU010000056.1:0-27850 GCA_048498015.1 Pseudomonadota bacterium | reverse complement strand
TCTGCTCGGTGTTGTCGGGTCGCTCGCACCGTGGATGGGCGGGTGCGCTCCGGGCTCATTGCCGGCAACCGGGCCGTGGGTCCCGGCTTTCGCCGGGATGACGGCCGGTGGGTGGGGCTATCAGTCGGGTCCTTCTCCCGCTTGCGGGGGAAGGTGGCACGCGACAGCGTGACGGAAGGGGGAGCACCTTGAGTGGAGGGATCGAAAGGGTCTCGGCGCAAGGTGCTCCCCCCTCCACCAGCCTACGGCTGGTCCCCCTCCCCCGTAAACGGGAGAGGAGCGCTGACTGAAGCTTCGGTTGGCAGGTGCTGACTGAGAGCAAGAACCCCCTCACCAAGCTTCGCTACGCGCTGACGCGCTAGCTTCGCTATCCTCCCCCACCAGGGGGGGAGGATGTCAGTGGCCAGCCCGCCGGCTTTGCAGTCGTCATCCTCCCCCCGGGTGGGGGAGGATAGCGGAGCTTAGCCGAAGGCTTAGCGGAGCTTGGTGAGGGGGTTCTTGCTCTCAGTCGGGGTTACGTCCACCGTCACTCTGCCGGCTTCCCCTCCATCGGCTCCAGCGCCTCCAGCTTCACGGCGTCGAACTGCTTCAGCCAGCGCATGGCGACGGCGTGGATTGGTACCGGGTTGAGGAAATGCAGCTTCTCGCGCCCGCGCCGGCGCGTAATCACGAGGCTCGCTTCCTCCAGCGCAACCAGGTGCTTGGTTACCGCCTGCCGGCTGATCGGCAGGCCGCCGCACAGTTTGGTCAGGGTCTGCCCGTTGTGGCGCCGCAATTTCTCCAGCAGCAGCCGCCGGTGCTCGTCGGCGAGCGCGGCAAATACCGCGTCCCGGTCACTCATACTCATACAAAATCCGCCCCGCGGCCAATGCCGCCCCCGAGCCGCTGCGTGGCATTCCCCGCCGCACCACGGCCTTACCGCCGGTTTTCTAGTCGCCGAATTGCGCGCGAATAAAGGCAGCGATGTCGTTGTACGCAGCAACCGACTCCGGCACCTCGGGCGCCCCCGACTGGTGGACATGCCACATGCCGTCGAAAATCCGCAGATTGACCTCTACCCCGGCCGCCTTCGCCCGCTCGGCGAAAATCCGGCTGTCGTCGAGCATCGTCTCGTCGCCGCCCACCTGGATCAGCATCGGCGGCAGGCCATGCAGGTCGGCAAACAGCGGCGAGGCCATCGGGTCCTTCGGGTCGCGGTCGCCCGCATACCACAGCCCCGACCGGCTCAGGACCTCCTTGCTGATGGCCGGATCGAAATCCCGCAGCTTCTTGTAGGTCGGGCTCGAGCACGACAGATCCGTCCACGGCGACAGCACCACCGCGGCGCGCGGCATCCTGGCGCCGGCCTCGCGCAGCGCCAGCAGCAGCGACAGCGTCAGCCCGCCGCCCGCCGAATCGCCGCCCACCACGATCTGCTCCTCGGCATATCCCTGCTCGAGCAGGAAACCGTAGGCCTTGAGCGCATCGGTCACCGCCGCGGGAAACACGTGCTCGGGCGCCAGCCGGTAGTCGGGCGTCAGCACCCGCGCATGCGCCGCCCGGCTCAGATACGCCGCCATCTTGCGATGCGTGCGCGGCGAGCCGGAATTGTAGCCGCCGCCATGCAGCAGCAGGAACACCCTGCCTTTGTCGATCAGCGGCATTTCCATCCACTCGGACTTGATGCCGCCCGCCTCGACGCTCTGGAACCGCGCGCCCCTGGGCAGCACGTCGAGCCGCGCCTCGGCCTCCCAGTCGCGGCGACGCAGCTCCAGCGGCTTGCCGGCGGGGAAGGCCTTTGCCTCCTCGCGCCTGTCCGCAAACATCCTGTCGATACGCGCCCGCGCTTCCGGACTGACCATGCCGCCCCCCAAACCGGCGGCATAGTAGCGGTGCGCCGCCCCCGCGCAACACCTTGCACAAGCAGCCGGATCGGCTATCGGTCAGGCATGAGCGAGAGTGGCGAGGCAGGCGGGCAACGGGGCGAAATCGTCGCCCTAGAGATCGTCGTCGTCATATTTCTGGCGCTGCGGCTGTACTTCGATGTTGCCGCCGGCCTGTTCGGCGACGAAGCCTATTACTGGCTCTGGGGCCAGCACCCCGCTTTGTCCTATTTCGACCACCCGCCGCTCCATGCCTGGCTGCTCTGGGCCGTGGACCGGCTTGCCGGCTGGCACGTCTGGAGCGTGCGACTGCTGACCTGGCTGACGCTTGCCGGCGTCCTCGCGCTGTTTCACAGCCTGGCGCGGCGACTTGCTCCGGCGGCGCCCCGCTTGTGGTTCTGGCGCACGGCCGCGATCTACCTTGCGTCGCCGATGTTCTTCGGCATGACCGCCTTCGCCTACAACGACCATCTGCTGGTGTTCACCAGCCTGCTGGCGACGGTCTGCTTCCTCAACTTCGTCGATAGCGCCGAGACCGGCACAGGCCATCCGCGGCGGTGGCTGTATCTGGCCGCCCTCGCCCTCGGCCTCGCCATGCTCAGCAAGTACAACGCCGTTTTTGTCGGGCTGGGCTTTGCCGCGACGTTGGGGCTCAGGCCGCAACTGCGTCCCTGGCTGCGCACGCCGCATCCATGGCTGGCGGCGCTGCTGGCCGCCGCCATGCAGGCGCCGGTGATCTGGTGGAACCTCGACAACGGCTTCGCCTCGCTGCGCTACCACCTCGATGATCGCTGGGGCAGCGCGCTGGGCACGCTGCACTGGCTGCATCCGGCATGGTTCGTGCTCGTCAGCCTCGTCTTCTGGTCGCCGCTGCTGGCATGGCCGCTGGTCCGCCTGATCCGAACCGCGCCGGCCGGTGCGTTCGAAGCGCGCGCCCGGACGCTGATGCTGTCGATTTTCTCGATCTCGACATTATGCCTGCTGGCGATCTCGCCGGTCCTCGACGCCTATTTCTACTGGAACATCGTGGCGTTCGCCGGGCTGATGCCGCTGCTCACCCGCTTCATGGCCAACCGGCTCCTGCTGTGGGCACACCTTGGCTTCGGCCCGATCTGTGCCGGGCTGCTGGTCTTCAACTGCGCCGTCACCCCGCTCGGCGACAGCAATGACGGTTCCGCCATCAACTATGGCTGGGACGAGATCGCCGCCCATGTGAACGCCGTGCAGGCCGCCGACGCGGCCGACCTGGTCGGCGCGACCCGCTATTCGACGACGGCGCAACTGGGCTTCGCGCTCGGGACCACCGCCGTCACGAAACTCTCCGGCGAGCACTCCGAGTGGGACTACTGGCAGTCGGGCGAGGCGCTTGCGGGCAAGTCGGCCCTGGTCCTCGTCGACAAATCGACCGAGCTGCCCTGGCTCAAGGCGCACTTTGCCACGCTCCGGCAAGTGGACAGCTTTGCGATCACTCGCTATGGCCGGGTCCTCTACAAGTGGCGGCTGTTCCGCGGCGAGGGCTTTGTTCCGTGACGACTGAGGCATCACCGGTCCCGACGCCTGCCTGGGCCACGCCGCTGGGCGCCGGACTGCTCGTGCTGCTGCTGTCGCTGCCGCGCCTGCTCTATGCCGGCGGCTTCGGGCTGATCGGCGACGAGGCCTATTACGCGATCTGGTCGTTCCATCCCGGCTTTGGCTATTACGACCACTCGCCGGCAGTGGCCTGGTTCATCTGGGCCGGCCGCATGCTCTTTGGCGAAGGCGAATGGGGCGTGCGCAGCCTGTTCCTGCTCGCCAACCTCGTGACCTGCGCGGCGCTCTATCGCATCGGCACGGTGCTGAGCGGCGATCGCCGCATCGGCGCGGCTGCCGCCATCGGCTACGCCGTGATCCCCGGGGTGATGATCACCTTCTCGGTGGCCACCCCGGACGGCCCCTCGACCATGTTCTGGGTGCTGACGGTCTGGGCCATCGCCGAGTTCGGGCGCGGCCGCAACGCCAATTGGTGGCTGCTGGCCGGCGCCTTCGCCGGGCTCGGGCTGCTGTCGAAATACACCGTCGCCTTCCTCGGCGTCGGAATCGCGTTCTACCTGCTGACCAGCCGCGAGCGGCTCGGCTGGCTGAAGCTGTGGCAGGTGTGGGCGGCCGGCGTGCTCGCCATCGGGCTGTTCTCGCCGGTGATCTGGATCAACTCGCAGCGCCACTGGAATTCGTTCCGCTTCCAGCTCGGCCGCTCGACCCTGGAGGACCCGCATTTTGCCGGCCTCGGCGAGTTCGCCC
Source organism: Pseudomonadota bacterium (assembly GCA_048498015.1). Classification (GTDB taxonomy): domain Bacteria; phylum Pseudomonadota; class Alphaproteobacteria; order Rhizobiales; family Devosiaceae; genus Devosia_A. Next base: position 23,711 of record JBEHYU010000056.1, on the reverse strand, counting down.
GCTTCCTGGTCGAGACCTCCATCCAGCTGCTGCCGACGCTGTTCGTCTTCATGCTGCTGGGCCTCGGGCTGTTCTTCCTGCGCCGCGCCAGGGGGCTGGCTTTGCCGGTGCTGACCTCGGTGCCGATGATCGCCTACTTCCTCGTCCACGCGCTGTTCGGCCGGGTCAATCCCAACTGGACCGCGCCGCTCTATCCCGAGCTGGCGCTGATCGGCGCCTGGGCCGCCATCGCCATCCGGCCGCGCAACTGGCTGCGCTGGCCGCTGGACATCCTCTATGTCCTGCACGTGCCGACCGGCCTCGCCGTATCGCTGACGGTAGTGGGGATCATCGTCACCCGCTCGGTGCCGTTCGTGGGGCCGCTGCCGGTGGTCAACTACCTCTATGGCTGGCCCGACCTGCAGCACCAGGTCTCGGTGCTGGCGCGTGACAACGACGCGCAGTGGGTCGATACGATCGACTACGCCATCACCGGCGGGCTCGGCTATTACGGGCTGATGGCCAAGGACCCCCTGCCGGTCTACCAGACCAACCAGCCCTTCCGTTACGCCTACGCGCCGCCGATGCCGGCCGGCCTCCGGAAGGCGCGGCATCTGCTGGTCCGCAAGGCCGGGCGCGAGACGGCGCCCGAGGGCATGTCGCTGCTCACCACCATCAAGCGCAGCAGCGGCGGCCAGACGCTCGACCGCTACCAGGTGTTCATCAGCCGATGAGCGAGGCCGCGCTCACCGTCCGGCCTGCCGTCAGATGGAACATCGTTCTGCTGCAACTGGCACTTGTCTATCTGCTAGGCCTGCGGCTGTGGTTCGATCTCACCGTCTCGCCGATGGGCGACGAGGCCTATTACTGGATGTGGGGCCAGCACCTGAGCTGGTCCTATCTCGATCATCCGCCGCTCGATGGCTGGCTGCAGGGGCTGGTTGCGGCGGTGCTGCCCTGGAGCAATTTCAGCGTCCGGCTGCTGACCTGGCTCAGCCTCGGCGGCTCGCTGGCGGTGCTGTGGATCTGGTCCGGACGGCTGGCGCCGGAGGATCGCAGCGGCTGGTTCTGGCACAGCGCGGTGATCTACCTGACCATCCCCGTCATCTTCCTGATGTCGAGCTTCGCCTTCCACGACCATCTGCTGCTGTTCTTCATGCTGGCCTCGACCTGCGCCTTCCACGGCTTTGCCGGCGACTGGGAGGACGGCCGCAGGGGCTGGCGCAAGCTCTATCTCGCCGCCGCACTGCTCGGCCTGGCAGTGCTCACCAAGTATAACGGCGTTTTCCTCGGCCTCGGTTTCGCCCTCTGGGTGCTGGTGCGGCCGAAACTGCGGCCGCTATTCGCGACGCCGCAGCTGTGGCTCGCCGCGCTGCTCGCCGTCGCCATGCAGGCGCCGGTGTTCTACTGGAACCTCACCGACAACATGGCGAGCTTCCGCTTCCATCTCACCGAGCGGCCCTCGGTGGACTGGGCCACGCCGCGCTTCAGCCAGATGCTCGATTACCTCGGCACCATGGTCATACTGATGTCGCCGGTGCTGTTCCTCAGCCTCTTCCGCCTGCCCTTTCTCAAGAGCCGGTCGGGCGACGAGAGCCGCGCGCTGGGCCTGTCGGCCACTATCTACCTGGTCTCGACCATCGCCTGGGCCGTCATCGCGCTCTACGTCTATGTCTACTTCCACTGGAACATCGTTGCCTACGCGGCGCTGGCGCCCATCGGCTATCGCCTGCTCGGCCCGCGCCTCGCCTGGCTGCACATCGCCTTCGGCCTCGCCCTCGCCACCATGACGATGCTCAACTACACCGTGACGCCGCTGAAAGTCCTCGGCTTCGGCGATACCGGCGCCGCCTCCGCGCATGGCTGGCCCGAGCTGGCCGCCCGCGTCGCGGCGCAACAGGCCCAGCACTCCGGCGCCTTCCTCGGCGCGACGCGCTACACCTATGCGGCGCAATTGGGCTTCGAGCTGCACCAGACCGATCTCGCCACCTTCAACCCCCTGCCCTCGCAATATGATTTCTGGTGGAACGCGGCCGCCCATGCCGGGCAGGACGCGCTGATCGTCGCCACGGCCGACTATGGCGTGCGGGACGCCCGCCGGCACTTCGCCAGCCTCGACAAGCTCGAGGACGTGCCGGTGATCGACCCCTATGGCAAACAGATCTGGAGCTACGAGATCTGGCTCGGCACGGGGTACAAGCCATGAGCTGGACCCGCGCCTCGCAGCTCGTCGTGGCGGTGCTGATCGCCCTCAAGCTGGTCATGACCTTCGCCATGCCGCCCATCGGCGACGAGGCCTATTACTGGATGTGGGGCCAGAAGCTCGCCTGGTCGTATTTCGACCACCCGCCGCTGCATGCCTGGCTGCTGCATCTGAGCGGCATGCTCCTCGGCTGGAACTATCTGAGCCTGCGCATCCTCACCTGGCTGACGCTGGGCGGCACGCTGTGGATCTTCTGGCTGTGGAGCAGACGCCTGAAGCCGGAAGCGCCGGGCGACTGGTTCTGGCCGTCGGTCGCCCTCTATCTGAGCTCGCCGCTGTTCTGGCTGATGAGCAGCCTCGCTTTCCATGACCATCTGCTGATCTTCCTCTGCCTCGCCTCGGCCCACCTCTTCCTGGTCTTCGCCGAAAAATGGGAGGCCACGGGCCGCGGCTATCGCTGGCTCTACGCCGCTGCAGCGGTACTCGGCCTCGCGGTGCTGACCAAATATAACGGCGTTCTCGCCGGCGCCGGCGCCGCGGCGTTCTTCGTCGCGCGCAAGGAGCTGCGCCCGCTGTTCCGCACGCCGCACCTCTATCTGGCGGCGATGCTCGCCGTCGCCATGCAGGCCCCGGTGTTCTGGTGGAACCTTACCGAAGGCTTTGCCTCCTACAAATTCCACCTCTCGGGTCGCTGGGGCGGGCACTTCTCGCTGCACCCGCTCGATTTCGTCGAGTTCATGGGGCTGGCGCTGATCGTCGTCTCGCCCTTCCTGTTCCCGGCGATCGTCGGGCTGCTGCGCCGGCCGCTTGGCACGCCCTTCGCCGATCGCACGCGGCAACTCGCCATCGCCACCTTCATCGCCTCGACGCTGGCGATGGCGTTCATCTCGCTGTTCGTCGAAACCTACTTCTACTGGAACATCACCGCCTTCCTGCTGCTGATGCCGCTGCTGGTCGGCTGGATCCGCCGCCGCTGGGTGCTCGGGCTGCATTTCGCCTACGGGATCGTGATCGCGCTGGGCTTCTGCTTCAACAACGCCGTCGTGCCCATCGCCGACCTCGTCGGCCGCTACGACTGGACCATCTCGTCCACCTTTGGCTGGCCCGAGGTCGCGACGCGCCTCAAGGCGCTCGAGCAGAACCACCCCGTCGGCTTCGTCGCCGCGGCGCGCTACACCACGGCCGCGCAACTGGGCTATGCCCTGCACGACCCCGAGGTCACCGCCATCGCCGACCGCCCCGACCAATACGATTTCTGGTTCGATGCCGCCGCGCATGAGGGCCAGGATGCGCTGGTCGTTTCCGATCCGCAGATCGGCCTCGCCGGCATCCGCTCGCACTTCGACAGCGTCAGCAAGCTCGAAACCGTGCCGTTCCGCCGCTTCGGCGTCGATATCTACAAGCCGGCGATCTACCTGGCGAAGGGCTTTCACGCCAAAAGCACCAAGTAGATCAATGCCCTGGGCAAGTCTTTTGCGACTGTCGCAAAATCGGAACAATTCCGCAGGGCTCGCGTTCTTGTCGCCATACGGTACTCAAACCAAGGAGGTCCCCATGGCTACCCCAGATCGCGATACCGTCTATACCAATGACGGCGTGAACCGCACCGTCTACACCCGCGAGTCGAACTCGACGGGCTGGTTCGTCGGTATCATCGTGGCCCTGGCGCTGCTCGCCATTGCCTATCTGGTCTTCTCTGCGAACTCGCAGCCCTCGACCAGCACCGTCGACGTCAACAACACGCCGGCCGTTACCACTCCGGCCCCGGCTGACACGACCCCGGCTCCGGCCGACAACACCACCATCAACAACAACCTGCCGGCCACCACGACCCCGGCCCCCGCCGATACCACGGTGACCCCGATGGCCCCAGCGGATAACACGACCCTCAACAACACGACCACGGCTCCGGCCACCACGGCTCCGGCTGACACGACCTCGACCGCTCCCTCGGCTCCGGCCGTGACGAGTTCGGCCCCGGCCGCTGACTCCACCGCTTCGTCGGCTGCCCCGGCGGCCTCGTCGGCGGCGCAATAAGACCCGCGCTTCGGCCCTCCCTCCGAAGCGACAGCAAGGCCCCGGCTTTCAAGCCGGGGCTTTTCGTTTGCGCCGCGCCGCATCGATCAGCGCGGCCACTGCAATGCCGATCCAATAGGCAACGATGTCCTCGACGGCGAAGGTGCGCCCGAAGATCAGGTGACCCAGCGTCGTCGCGCGGACGGCGTCGAACCAGGGCACCGAGATCAGCTGCGTCGCCTCGCCCAGCGCGGCAAACACCGCCGCCGCGATGGCGGTGCGAACGACCCGGGCGTCCGGCGCGATCACCCGGAACAGCAGGTAGACCATCGCCGCCCACAGCATCGAGCCGCCATACTTGCCCACGGCCCATGGCAGGCTGAGGCCCGGCCAGCGCAGGAACAGCCCCAGCGCCACCACGGCAATCGCGATAAGCAGATAGACGAGCCGCAGCCGCACCAGTTACCTCCCTGTGCGTTCTTGTAAGGCATCGCCCGAGGCAACATTTAGGCGGCGAACAACAGGATCAGCGCCATGCAGCTCGGCCTCTATTCTTTCGCCGAAAACACCCCGGACATCCTCAATGGCAACAGCCTGCAGAGCCCGGCCGACCGCCTGAAAGACCTGCTGGAGGAGATCGAGCTGGCCGATCAGCTCGGGCTCGATTTCTACGGCCTGGGCGAGCATCACCGCCCCGATTTCGTCGCCTCTTCCCCGGTGACCATCCTGGCGGCCGCCGCGGCGCGCACCAGGACCATCCGCCTCTCGACCGCCGTCACCGTGCTCAGCTCCGACGACCCGATCCGCGTCTGGCAGCAATTCGCAACGCTCGACCTGCTCTCCAATGGCCGCGCCGAGATCATGGCGGGCCGCGGCTCGTTCATCGAGAGCTTCCCGCTCTTCGGCTACGACCTCGAGGACTACGACGCGCTGTTCGAGGAGAAGATCCAGGAGCTGATCGAGATCAGGAAGGGCGGCAAGGTCAGCTGGCCCGGCTCCGAGCATACCAAGCCCATCCCCGGCCTCGAGATCTTCCCCAGGCCCGTCCAGGACCCGCTGCCGCTGTGGATCGCCGTCGGCGGCACGCCGAACTCGGTGGCCCGCGCCGCCTATTTCGCCCTGCCGCTGATGATCGCCATCATCGGCGGGCGGCCGCAGCAGTTCCAGCCGCTGGTGCAACTCTACCGCGCCACCGCCGAGAAGATGGAGCACGACGTCAGCAGGCTGCCCGTCGGCATCTCGTCGCACGGCTTCATCGCCGAGACGACGCAGGAAGCGATGGACACTGCCTTCCCGGCGCACCAGGCGGCGATGAGCCGGATCGGCAAGGAGCGCGGCTGGCCACCCACCACGCGCGAGCAGTTCGAGGCCGGCGCCAGCCCGCACGGCGCCTATTTCATGGGCTCGCCGCAGCAGGTCATCGACAAGATCCTGATGCAGCACGAATGGTTCAAGCACGACCGCTTCGGCCTGCAGCTCAGCGTCGGCACCCTGCCCCACGCAAAGGTCATGAAGGCCATCGAGCTCTACGGCACCGTGGTGAAGCCGGCGATCGACAAGGCGCTGGCCGCCAAGGCAAACTAAACGCCGGCTGAACGGGGCGCTCAGCGCCCCGCCAGCCGGTCCGGCCTAGGCTCTCTCCATCGACCAGAGGAGAGCCGCCATGACCCCCACGCTTCGCACCCTCGTTTCTGCCCTCCTGTTCGCCGCCGCCTCGGCCCCGGCGATTGCCGGCGGCTTCACCGTCGACCGCGCGCCGCTCGCCAACCAGCTCGCGCCCTCCGAGAACTGCGGCTACGATCGCGCCCGCGCCGCCATCAAGAATTTCGGCATGACCTTCCTCGCCGACGTGCCGCGCACCGCCACCGCCTACCGCTTCATCGTCCACTGGAAGAGCGACAATTGGGGCGCTACCGTCGCGACCAACGACTGCAGGATCAACGAAATCCCCAAGCCGGCCAAGCAGCACCCCTGGTGCGAATACATGCCGGGGATCAAGCTGCAATGCCCCATGGTGATGACGCAGTGAGCAACGAGCCGGACGCGGGCGCCACGCGCTACGATCTCTTCAACAATGACGGCCGCTTCCGCCTCGCCTGGCGGCTGACCGATCCGGGCATCGTCGTCGAGCCCGACGCGCTGCTGCTGCGCCGCGCCGGGCAATGGACCCGCCTGCCCTTCGATCGCATCGCCTCGGTCACCCTCAGCACCGGATCGTTCGGCTCGGGCACCTATGGCAACTGCGCCATCGAGACCAGCAATGGCAGCCGCACCATCGTCAGCAACATGAATGAGCGCGGCATGGCCGACGGCAAGCGCGACGGCGACTATCGCCGCTTCGTTGCGGCGTTCCACCAGGCGCTGCTCGCGAGCCCCGCTCTGCCCGCGATCCGCTTCCGCTCGGGCTTCTCTCAAGCCCGCAGCAACGGCCTGCTGGTCGTCATGGTGCTGGCGAGCGCGCTCTTCGTGCTGCTGCCGCTGGTGCTGCTGCTGACGACCGGCGAGGTCAAGATGCTCTGGGCGCTGCTCGTCGGCGCCACCGTGCTGGTCTTCCCCTACTGGAAGATCTTCGGCGCCAACCGGCCCGGCGCGTACAACCCGGGCGCGCCGCCCGATCTTCTTCGCTGATCTGCCACCAAGCTGCCCGAATTGGGTCCTCGTGACGCCATCAGGCCCGCTTAGAACTTTCCTTAACCTGCCGCGTTATTATGGCACTCCACAGAAAAATGCGTCCCGCCATGTCCGACATCTCGCACAATCAGTACGCACCGCGCCGCCATCGCCGCTTCTGGCTGACCGAGGTTTTCCTCGTGGCCGGCATCCTGGTGTTCGGCGGCTTCGCGCTGTTCTCCGACGAGCGCGTCACGCCCGGCGAGCTGCTCTCGGGCCTGGTGCAGGTCGTCAACCGCTAGAGCGCTTCTCTACTTGCCCACCCGCTTCAGCGACTTGATCGCCAGCGGCGGCAATCCCGACTTCTCGGCAATCGCCCGGTCCTGCGCCTCGATCTCGGCCCTGGCCGGATCGTCGCCATCCAGCCCGCCCAGGATTTCGGCCGGCACCTTGCGATTGGACCGCTGGCTGCCATCCTCGTAGACGACGTTGAACAGCACGAACTCGTTGCGGGCGGTGGGTTTCTTGGCCATTGGCAGCACTCCAGTCGCGGCTGCTGTTAGACCCTCGGGCCCCCCGGCGCAAACGAAAACCGGGGCGGCAAGCCACCCCGGTTCCTCTCGCTCGCGCTGAACGCCGGCCTCAGGCAGAGGTGACGCGCGTCGCCCAGTCGCGAGCATTGCGGGCGTACCAGGACACCGTCACCTTCTCGCCGACCTTGAGCTTGCTGAACGCATCGCATTTGCCGCCGCGGACGTAGAACACGTCCTTGTTGGTGAGCGTGATGGTGCAGGCCTTGGTGTCGAGCGTCTTGATGACGCCGCCCGTGGTCTGGATGTAGGACGCCGGCTTGGCGTGCGCCGTCACGGCCGGCTTGGCCGGCGGCGTGGTCGGCTTGGCCATGTCGGCGGCCATGGCGGGCATGCTGGCGCCGAGGGAGACCGCCAGCAGCAAGGGGAGGACGAAACCGCGCATGGCTCAGACCGCCGCCGCAATCTTGCTGGCCGACAGCGTGGTCCTGGTGACGTAGGTCACCGTGACCTTCTCGCCGACCTTGAGGCTCGAGAAGTCGCACTTGGCCTTGAACTTGTAGACGGCGTCGGTGTCGAGCGTCACGGTGCAGGCCTTGACGTCGAGCGACTTGATGGCGCCGGTGGCGGTCTCGGTGGTCACGGCCGGAGCGGTCGCGGCCATCGCGACCGAGCTCGCGCCGATCGAGGCGAGCACCAGCATGGACAGGGCAATTTTGCGCATTGGGGGAAACTCCCATTGGTGATTTCGGTGCGGCGCATCACGCCGCCGCCGATGCGACGTGCATCGACGGGCGCAGTGATCGGCCCCGAGCTTTGCCCGTGCCTCTCGCGAACTTTACATCGGCGTAAGCTTGCCGCTCAGGCGGCCACGCGCAGCGGCGGAAATGTCACCGTGACCCTCAGGCCCGGCCCGTTATCGCCCAGCTCGATGCGCGCCTGGTGACGCGTTGCCACGGCCCGCACCAGCGCCAGGCCGAGCCCGGCGCCCGGCGCGTGCCGGTCCGCCTCGAGCCGGCGGAAGGGCTGGAAGATTTCCTCGTAGCGCTCGGGCGGAATGCCCTTGCCGGTATCGGCGATCGAGATGCGCGCCGCGCCGCCCACCGCGTCGCAGCCGATCGAGATGCGGCTGCCCTCGCCGCTGTGCCGGCTGGCATTCTCGATCAGGTTGACCAGCATCTGCTGCACCATGCGCGCATCGCCGAACGCCTGCGCCCCCTCGCCGTCCGGAATGGCGCTCGTCAGCGTCTGCCCGGCCGCCTCGATCACCGGCTCGTAGGTCTGCGTCAGGTCGCGCAGCAGCGCGGCCGGCGAGAACGCGGCGAACCCCGAATTGTCGGCGCCCGTCTCGATGCGCGAGATGCGCAGCACCGTGTCCAGCACATCGCCCAGCGTATCGAGCTCGGCCAGCGCCCGATCGAGCTTTTCGGGCGGCGAATTGTCGACCGCGGCCGTCTCCTGCAGCAGGATGTAGGCGCGGTTGAGCGGCGATTTGAGGTCGTGCGCGATGGCCACGATGGTGTTGCGCATCAGCGCCACGAACTCGCTGAGCCGCCCCAGATGCGTGTTGATCTGTCGCGACACGTGGTCGATCTGGTCGTCGAACGGCCCTACGGGCAGGCGTACCGCGGTGTTGCCGCGCGCCACCTCCGCCAGGGTATCGTCGATCACCTGCAGCTTGGCCGACACGTTGCGGCTGAGGAAATAGCCGATCGACAGCGCGCTGAAGCAGATGACGAAGCCCGCAACGATCAGCGGCACGATGATCGCGTTGCCCACCGCATTCACCGATTGCTGCGAGCGGCCGACCACTACCAGCGTATCGCCGACCATCTCGGCATAGCCCAGGAACGCCGAATCGCCGGCGACCTTGGGCAGCACGCCGAAGCCGCGAAAGCCCGGCTTCTCGCGCACATTGCCGGCCAGCTGCCCGCCCTTGGGACGGAACAGCCCGAAGGCGAACTGCTTGTCCGAGCGCGTCGCCACCGCCGCCTGCACGAAGCGCACCAGCTCGTCCTCGCCGCCGGTCGCGTTGGCGTCGCGCATCAGGTTCATGTCTTCGGTGATGTTGGCCTTGAGCTGCTCGGTGATCGAGGCGCGCACCGCGCCGACGATCAGCGTGCCGGCCACGCCGAGCACGACCACGAACACCAGCGAGAACAGCAGCGCCGAGCGGAACGCCGAGCCCGAGAGGACGCTACCGCGGCGCATGGAGCGAGTAGCCCGCATTGCGGGTGGTGTGGATCAGCGGCACCTGGAACGGCTTGTCCACCTTGGCCCGCAGCCGGCTCATATGCGTCTCGACCACCGTGGTCTTGGGGTCGAAATTGAAATCCCACACATGCTCCAGCAGCATCGTCTTGGTGACGATCCGGCCGGCATTGCGCATCAGCATTTCGAGCAGCGCGAATTCCTTGGCCTGCAGCTCGATCACCTGCCCGGCCCGGCTCGCCGTGTGCTCGAGCAGATCGAGTTCGAGATCGTGCACGGTGAGTTTCGTCGCCGCCTCGCCGCCCTGCGGCCGCCGCCCCAGCGCCGTGACGCGCGCCATCAGCTCGGAGAAATGGAACGGCTTGACGAGGTAATCGTCGCCACCCGCCAGCAGCCCCTCGACCCGGTCGTCGACGTCGCCCATCGCCGTCAGGAACAGCACCGGCACCCGCCCGCCCGCGGCGCGCAGCGATTTCACCACGCTCAGCCCGTCCATGCCGGGCATCATGCGGTCGAGGATCAGCACGTCGCACGGATTGTAGAGACAGAAGGCCAGCGCATCGCGGCCATCGGCGACGCACTCGACGCTGTGCCCCTCCTCCAGCAGTCCCTTGCGCAGGAATTCGGACGAGCGCGGATCGTCCTCCGCCACCAGCACCTTCATTGGGCCACCCCGCCATCGTTCGGCAGGACAAGCCAACACGCCCAAATCTGGATTTTTTTGCGACGAAATCCGCCGCGCGGCGATCAGCCCTGCTTCGGCCAGCTCTGCCGGAACACGCCCTCGCCCTGCTCGTCGACGATCAGCCGGCCCTTGGCGATGGCGAAGGCAACGGCGTCGTCACGCGAACTCATGCGGTCGGCGCGCACGAATTTGTAGCTCTTGAGCTCGCCATCGACCTGCTTCTCGATGACGCCGCACAGCTGGAACTCGCCGCCCACCTGCATCGGCGTGGCGCGGATGATGAAGCCCTTGTATTCCTCCCCAGGCGCCGGCGCCGCCTCGGCCTTCTCGCCGCCACCGCCGCCAAACAGATTCTTCCAGAACGACATCACGGGCTCCTTGCGATATGCCTGTCAGGCATCATCTTAGCTGAGCGCGGGGCATAGCCAACCATGAAGGTGCGCGCAATCATCGAGTTGCTGAGTGCCGATGGCTGGATACTCGTGGCCACACGGGGCAGTCACCGGCAGTTCAAGCATCTGATAAAGCCGGGCAGGGTTACTGTAGCGGGCAAACCGGGCGACGATCTTGCGCCGGGCACGCTGAACAGTATTCTGAAGCAGGCTGGACTGAAGGAGATACGCTGATGCGATACGCAGTAGTGATCGAAAAAGCCGAGGGCAATTACTCGGCCTATGTCCCAGATCTGCCCGGCTGCGTGGCCACGGGCGCGACAGTCGCGGATGTGGAGACTGAGATCGGCGAGGCCATTCGCTTCCATATCGAGGGCCTGGAGGAGGACGGCCTGCCCGTGCCGCCCCCCACTTCCATCGCGGAATATGTCGACGCCTAAGCCGCCAGGCTCGCGTGCATCTGCTCGCTCCAGCCGCGGGTGATGGCGCGGAAGACGCGGTTGCCGCGTAGTTTCAGCGAGCGGTAGCCGGTCTTGATGTCGAGCAGCAGCGTGATGCGGCGACCCTGGTGGCGCAGCTCGCCGGTCTCGTGCGTCGCCACGCGCCGGAAGCCGATGATGCGGGTGTGGAAGCCGAGCGGCGAATGCGGATCGTTCTCGAACACGTCGGTGATCAGCTGCGTGTAGCCCAGCCGCACGATCTCCTTGGTCGAGGCGCGCATCAGGCTCAGCACGACGCCGACGCCCGAGCGGCGCTCCGGCACCACCGCGAAGCGGCCGATCTCGGCAATGCGGTTGGCGCTGAGGAATTTGCCGATATCGAGCGAGGGATCGACACCCTCGAGCTTGTAGCTGGCATAGGCGCCCAGGCCGGGGTCGTACAGCACGCGCAGCACGCCGACCGGCTCGCCGCGCTTGGTCGCGAGGAACCAGCTGAGATCGGCACGGCCGAGATCGGAGGCCGGGAACATCGCCGGGATGTCGAGCACCCAGCCCTTCTCTTCACCGTAGGTGCGTTCCAGAACCGCAATCGCCTTCAGGCGATCGACCTCACTCTCAACTCGTCTGCTGCGCGTCAAACTGAAGCCGGTCATGGTCGTCTCCTTTGGGAGCGGGGGGAAGCTTGCGGCTGAGCCGCCCGATGGCGGCCATGATCTCGGCATGCCAGTCGCGCACGACGGCAGGATCGGGGTCGGCCGCGGTCGCGGGCGGCGGCATGGCCGCGCCGAACTCGACCTGCATCGGACTGCCCTCGGGGATCGGGGCGCCGAAGGGCACGCCTGGAAAACGGAGACCGGCGGCCACGACTGGAACGCCGCTCTGGATCGACAGGCGCGCCGCCCCGAGCCGACCGCGCATCAGCCTGACCGGATCGTGATTGACGGTGCCCTCGGGAAAGATGCCGACCGGACGGCCCTCGGCGAGATGCCGGCGGGCCTGCTCCATCGGCGGCATATCGCTGGTCAGCAGCGGCTTCAGCGCGTTGAGGAAGCGCGGCCTGGCGTCCTTGTTGGGGACGACGATCACCTGCGCCGCGCCATAGAGCCAGGCGATGCCGGGCACCATCAGGAAGTTCCAGTCGGCGAAGAAATGCACCCGCCGGCCGCGGCGCAGCAGCATCAGCATCGCCGGCAGCAGCAGCGCTTCGAGCTTGGTCGAATGGTTGACCGCGAGGATGAACGGACCGCGTTCGGGCAGCACATTGCCGATGCCGGACATTTCGAGCAGATGCGGCTGGCCCAGCTGCGTGACCAGCCGCACGGCCAGCCGGTCGCCAAGGCTCAGATCGTCGAGCGGCATCTGCCGGATCGACTCGCGGGTCGGCATCCAGGGGTCGGTGACGATCATTGCTGCAACGCGGCCGGCGCGTCGTCGCCGAGCCAGGCGGGCACGTCCTCGGACGCTTCGACCTCCACCGTGGACGGCCCCCAATGGATCAGCCGCAACTCGCCGCTCCAGTCCTCGACGATGGCGGTGCAGTTGCTCATCCAGTCGCCGCAATTGAGATAGCGCACGCCCTCGATCACGCGGTCGGCGGGCACATGCGAGTGGCCGCAGATGACGCCGTCGAGCTTGAGCTCGCGCGCTGCATCGGCCAGCGCCCGCTCGAAGCGCGACACGGGCCGTGCACTCAGCTCGCTCCAGCGCTCCCGCATTTCGGCACGTGCGCCGAGCCAGCCGCGGCGCCGCAGCCGATGCGCGACCTCGCCGATGCGCTCGCCGATGCCGCAGAAGATTCGTACGAGATCGTTGCTGTTGCCCAGCAGCGGATCCTGCTCATGCCCGTGCGCCACCAGCAGCCGCTGGCCGTTGCGCGTCTCAAGCACCGCCTGCTGTTCGATGTCGATGCCATCGAGCCCGAACTGCGCGAAATGCACGAGCGGGCCGTCGTGATTGCCCGGAATGATGACGACGCGCGTGCCGCTGCGCGCCAGCTCGAACAGCCGCCGGATCACCGCCATATGGTCGGGCTTCCAGGCCGTGTGCCGGCGGAAGCTCCACAGATCGATCACGTCGCCGACGAGGAACAATGTTTCAGCCTGATGACGGCTGAGGAAGTCGAGCACGCTCTGCGCGTCGCACCGGTACGAGCCCAGATGCAGGTCGGAGATAAGGATGGTGCGGTGCGACACCGCAGCTCTCATCTCGCGCATCGGCTCCTCCGCGGGTATCCCGGGACGCCTGCACTATGCTGGAATCGCGTTGCAGCGATGTGACGGCATTGCAAGCCCCGTCGAGAGGCCTGCCTTGCGGTCGCACTGGCTGTTGACTGAGGGCAAACACCCCCTCACCAAGCTTGCTACGGGGCTACGCCCCTAGCGTCGCTATCCTCCTCCACCAGGGGGGAGGATGTCAGTGCCTAGCCCGACGGCTTCGCAGTCGTCATCCTCCCCCTTGGTGGGGGAGGATAGTGGAGCTTGGCCGAAGGCCTAGCGGAACTTGGTGAGGGGGTTCTTGCCCGCAGTCGGACTTCACTTGCCGACCGCCCCCGTTGAGAATCGCGCTCTAGTCGTGTGCCGGCGCGAACACGCCATCGACGAAGGTAGTGAGCAGCAGCCGCAGCAGCGTCGTCGTCCGCTCCCGCGCGGTGGCCTCGTCGCCGCCGAAGAAGTTCGTCGTGACGATGCCATGCACCGCCGACCACAGCGCCCTGCCCGCCAGCCGCCGCTCGCGCGGCGCCTGCCAGGCCGGCGCGGCCGCCAGCACCTCGCCGACGATGTCGATCAGCCCGTTGAGCTGCTCCAGATTGTCCTCGCCGCCCCCGTCGCCGCGCGTGCGGTTGAAGGCCAGCAGCGCCGACCAGCTGTTGGCGTTGGCATCGACGAAATCCACATAGGTGTCGGCCAGGCCCGACAGCCGCTGCAGCATGCGGTTGCGCGGCGTATCGGCCATCCCCCCGGCGATCCGCTCGCCGATCAGCGCCTCGATCTCGACCATCCGCTGCGCCCCGAGGAGCCGCAGATCGTCATAGATCTTCAGATTGGCCGCCAGAATGAGCCGGTCGAAGCTGCCGAACAGATTGTAGATCGTGCCGACCGACACCCCCGCCTGCTCGGCCACGGCCCGCGCCTTCACCCCCTCGAGCCCGTATTTGTCCATCAGCTTGCGCGTCGTCGCGACCAGTCGCTCGCGTACCGCACCATGTTCGAGGGTCATTCAATGCTCTCCAGTCGGTCCTGCCACGGCGCCGCGTCGCTGCCGGCGATGACGTGGCAAATCTCCATGGCCCCATTGCCTGCAAAATAATCTGAACTTTGTTCAAATTTGGACTTGAACGACGTTCAAAATCAGGTATGGTGCATTTGTGAACGTTGTTCAAAACCAAAGCAACAGCGTCACGCGGACCCTGACCGGGCCGCTCAACAGGAAGGACGGAAGCAATGTTTGACCTCTTGTCGACCCTGATCAAAGGCGCCAACGCCAAGGCCGTCGAAACGGCGACCGACCACTTCGCCATTGATCTGATTACCCAGAAAATCCGCGAGGCCGAGGACGGCGTCTCCGGCGCCAAGCAGGTGCTGGCCACCCTCATCCTTCGCCAGCGCACCGAGCAGAAGACGCTCGACCTGCTGATCTCCCGCCGCGCCGGCTTCGAGGACCGCGTTCGGCTCGCCCTCAACGCCGGCAACGAAAGCCTCGCCATGGAGGGCGCCGCCGCCGTGGCGGAGATGGAAAACGAGATCGCCGTACGATCCGAAACCGTTGCCCGGCTCGAGGAAAAGGTGATCCGCCTGCGCGTCTCGGTGGAAAAGGCCCACCGCCGCGTCGTCGACCTCCGCCAGGGCGCCATGACCGCCCGGGCCATCGACATGGAGCGCCGCAGCCAGAAGCGCCTCAACCGCTCGCTCGGCGGCAGCGCCGTCGAGGAGGCCGAAGCCCTGATCCGCCGGGTCGCCGACCAGGATGACCCGCTCATCCAGGCCGAGATCCTCGAGGAAATCGACGACAACCTGACCCACAAGACCACCGAAGAACGCCTGGCGTCCGCCGGCTACGGCCCCGCCACCAAAGTGCGCCCCGAAGACGTCCTCGCCCGCCTGAAATCTACGCCTGCCGCCTGATCGACCCTTTCAACCCAACCACTCAACCCATTGAAACGGAGACTGAAATGAACAGCAACAACAACACCGGCATCTACATCTTCTTCAACGCCATCGGCGTCGCCACCGCCTACTTCATGCTCGCTCTGTCGGTCTGGCTCGCGCCGGTCGACCTTTCGACCAAGGGCTACTGGGGCATGGGCATCTTCCTGCTCACCCTGGCTCTGGTGAACCTCGTCAAGTACCGCCTCGAGGACCGCATGCAGCAGGAGCGCCTGTTCAAGCTCGAAGCCGCCAAGAACGAGAAGATCGTCCAGGACTACATGACCGCCTGATCTCCCAGTCAGCGAAAGGAAGCGGGGCCCGCGAGGGCCCCGTTTTTCTAGTCATCGATAGGGGGTAGCCGAGCTATTCGGCCGCTGCGGCAGGTGCGAGTAGCCCCGCATCGCGCAGTTGCATGAAAAGGCCCGTTGCATCGAGATCTAGGCCGTTGGGCCAAGCCGGTACGTCGTCGTCGAGATAGACCCGCTCGAAAAACGACTGGTCACGTAGCGGCTCGAACATCGGGCCAGGGTCAGCCAGCAAGTCCGCAAAATCGCGGATGCCTTCCTGACCGTTGGAGAATCGCAGCCACAGCCTTTGCCCCGGAAGAGCTTTGAGCGCGATGACATCGACGAATTCGATCATTCCTGATCCGCTCCCGTGACCTTCCACAGAGGAACACCTGTTCTACATCTGTCCCAATTGTCCAGCAACTCCTGGCGATGGCGGGATGTCCATCCCTGCAGGACTCGCACGACTCCTGGCGGCAGTGACCCGCGGATGATCTCGCCCGTCTCGATGACCACGACCGCCTTCCGGCCGTTGTACTTGACGTGAAAATGGGCGGGCGGGTGGTCGTTCCAGAACATCTGGATGATCATCCCGTAGAAAATCGCGATCGTCGGCAAATCGTCCCCCAAACGAAAAGGGCCGCTTTCGCGGCCCTTCCCAAACTCAGTTGTCGAGGAAGCTCCTGAGCTTCCGGCTGCGGCTCGGATGCTTGAGCTTGCGCAGCGCTTTCGCCTCGATCTGGCGGATGCGTTCGCGGGTCACGCTGAACTGCTGGCCGACTTCCTCGAGCGTGTGGTCGGTGTTCATGCCGATGCCGAAGCGCATGCGCAGCACGCGCTCTTCGCGCGGCGTCAGCGACGCCAGCACGCGGGTCGTGGTCTCGCGCAAATTCGACTGGATCGCCGCGTCGATCGGCTGGATGGCGTTCACATCGGGGATGAAATCGCCGAGATTGCTGTCCTCCTCGTCGCCGATCGGCGTCTCGAGGCTGATGGGCTCCTTGGCGATCTTGAGGACCTTGCGGACCTTGTCGAGCGGCATCTGGAGCTTTTCGGACAACTCCTCCGGCGTCGGCTCGCGTCCGATCTCGTGCAGCATCTGCCGGCTCGTACGGACGATCTTGTTGATCGTCTCGATCATGTGCACCGGGATACGGATGGTGCGCGCCTGGTCGGCGATCGAGCGGGTGATGGCCTGCCGGATCCACCAGGTGGCGTAAGTCGAGAACTTGTAGCCGCGGCGGTACTCGAACTTATCGACGGCCTTCATCAGGCCGATATTGCCTTCCTGAATGAGATCAAGGAATTGCAGGCCGCGGTTCGTGTACTTCTTGGCAATGGAGATCACGAGGCGCAGGTTCGCCTCGACCATTTCCTTCTTGGCGATGGCCGCTTCGCGTTCGCCCTTCTGCACCTTGTGGACGATGCGGCGATACTCGGTGACGTCGAGCCCCGCTTCCGTCGCGAGCGTATGAATCTCGCCGCGGATTTCCTGGACGGTGTCGCCCTCGCGCTTGATGAACTCACCCCACGCCTTGGAGCGCGGCGCGACGGACTGCGACCAGCCCTCGTTCAGCTCGCTGCCGTAATAGGCCTCGAGGAAGTCCTCGCGCTTGATGCCATAGCTCTCGGCGAGCCGCAGCAGGCGGCCCTCGAGCCGCACCAGGCGCTTGTTGATGTCGTAGAGCTGCTCGACGAGGCTCTCGATACGCGAGGCGTTCAGCGACAGCGACTTCACGTCGGCAATGACCGACGTACGGAAGGTGTCGACCTTCTTGGTCTCGGCGCCGGTCACCGGCTTGGAGCGGTCGGCCGCGTGCTTGTCCTGCAGCTTTCGCATCTTGCCGTAAGCCTCGGCGATGCGGTCGAAGGTCTCGACCACCTGCGGCTTGAGTTCGGCCTCCATGGCGCTCAGTGACAGCGAGTTCTCGAAATCGTCGTCGTCGTCTTCGACCGGGTCCTGCGGCGCCTGCGGCTCCTCGGGCACATAGTCGTCGTCCTCGTCGCCCGAGGCGGCGCGGCGTGGCGCCGGCTTGGCCGGCTCGGACTTGGCGGGCGCCGGCGCGGCGGCTGCCGGCTTCATCTCCTCGACCGGCATCACCGGGGCGGCCTGCTTGGCGTCGGGGCCGGCATAGGTCGCTTCGAGATCGATGATGTCGCGCAGCAGGATTTCAGCCGCCGCGAGCTGGTCGCGCCAGATGATGATGGCCTGGAAGGTGAGCGGGGACTCGCACAGCCCCTCGATCATGGTCTCGCGGCCGGCCTCGATGCGCTTGGCGATGGCGATTTCGCCCTCGCGGCTGAGCAGCTCCACCGAGCCCATCTCGCGCAGATACATGCGGACGGGGTCGTCGGTGCGGTCGCTGCCCTCGCGGGCGTTCGACTTGGAGGCAACGGCGGTGCCGGTGCGCTCGGCCAGTTCGGTCGACTCTTCCTCGGCGCTCTCGGGCTCGGCCTCTTCGACCTCGTCCTCGTCAACGACGTTGATGCCCATGTCCGAGAACATCGCCATGATGTCCTCGATCTGGTCCGGCGAGACTTCCTCGCTGGGAAGCACCGCGTTCACCTCTTCATAGGTGACGTAACCGCGCTTCTTGGCGGTCTTGATCAGCTTCTTGACGGCGGCATCGCTGAGGTCGAGCAGCGGACTGTCGGGGGTCTCTGCGGCCCCCTCGGGCTTATCTCCCTGCGCCGGGGCCTTTTCGGTCTCCTTGGCGGATTTCGACGGCGCCTTGCTCACGGTTTTGGGCTGCGCCTTGGGAGCCGCTGTCGGCTCGATAATGTCAGTCTCGGTCTTCACGGGCTTTGTGTCTGTCTTCGCTACGGGCTTCGGGGCGGCTTTGGGAGAAGTCGGTTCGGTGGTCTGCGGTGCGCTCTTGGCCGGGGCCGATGCACTCTTGTTGGGTACGGGCCTAGGGGCTGCCTTCGGCTCTGGCCGCGCTGCCTTTGGCTCGGGTTTGCTTGACGCCTTCGTCTCGATCTTTGCGGCGGGCCTGGGCTCGCTCTTGCTCTTTGCCTTGAGCACGGCCTTCGGGGCCGGCTTGGCGACACTCCTGGGCGCGGGCGCTGCCTTGGCCCTGGCCGCAGGCTTTGCCGCAATCTTAGCAGCCGGCTTTGGCGCTGCTTTGACAGTCGCCTTTGCCCTGGGCGCGGGTTTGGCCACGCTTTTGGCTTTGACGGACGGCTTGGGCGCCGTCTTGGCGACGGTCTTGGGTTTCGCCTTGGCGGCGGTTGTCTTGCTCGGGGCCTTGGCTGCGGCCTTCTTAGGGGCCTTGGTGGCTGCTTTTGGTGCTGCCTTGGTGGCCATCTGACGTTTGCTCCGTGGGCCCATGGGCCCCGTTCGGTTCAAATTGGTGGCATTCAACTAAGCACAAGGGCCGGCCGCTTTCACGGTCCCTGATTCGTTTCTGGAGCTGGCTTATGCAACTGATTCGCCCATAAGCAAAATCGCGCGTCCGCCAGCCTGTCCTAAAAGCTGCGTGCCGCGCGTCCAGATAACGAACCAAACCCTTCGATCAGCGCCTCGGTGCCATCGACAGTGGTGATCTGGCTCAGTATGTCCTGCAGTCTCTTAAAGGAGTCCTCGGTCCATTCGACGTCGAGGGCGTTTTGAGCTGCTCTCAGGGACTTATTTAGCTCAACCGACTTGTAATGCAAGGCCAGCGCATGGGCCAAACCGGTCTCGGCATCGAGCGCCGCGACCTCCGGCTCGACCTGCCAGATGCCCTGTCCTTTGAGCAAAACCTCCATTTTCTCGATTTCCGGGCCAAAACCGCGCTCGACCAGCACCGCGCGCAGATCGGCCCCGCCGATATCGTGATCGGCCATGATCAGTTCGAGCAGCGTCGCAAACAATTTTCGCGCTCCCACCGAGCGGAATTCCAGCCCCGCCAGCGCCTCCAGCCGGGGCTCGGCGAGCGAGGGATGGTTGATGATGCTGACGAGGATCACCGCCTCGCGCGGCGTCGCATCGGCCGCCGAGCCCGGCTTCAACAGCCGCGAATTGCGCAGCGTGTCCGAAACCACCAGCCGCGGCGTCCCGAACTGGCCCTGCCCGTAAACGGGCCGCTGGCCGTAAGCGGGCCGCTGGCCATAGCCCTGCCCGCCCCGCTCGCGCCAGTTGCCGTCCTGCCGCGCCGGCCTGAGCGGCTGGAAGAACGCCCGCAGCTTTTCGTCGAAGGCCTGCTGGTAGTGCCGGCGCACCGACTGGTCGCCGATCGAATTGGCCCGCTCCCGCAGCCGCGCCTCGAGCGCCGCCCGCGCTTCCGGCGTCTCCGGCACGATGCCGCCGGTTTCGAGGCTCCATACGACGTCCGACAGCGAACGCGAGCGTTCGAGCACGTCGGCGAAGGCGTCGCGGCCCTGCGCCTTGATCAGGTCGTCGGGATCGAGCCCTTCGGGCAGCGTCGCGATCTGCACGGTCTTGCCGGGCTGCAGCAGCGGCAGCACCAGCCCCGCCGCGCGCTCGGCGGCGCGGATACCCGCCGCATCGCCGTCGAAGCACAGGATCGGCGCATCGTTCATGCGCCACAGCATCTGCACGTGATCCTCGGTCATGGCCGTGCCCATCGGCGCCACCGTGCCCTCGAACCCGGCCATCACCGCCGCGATCACGTCGAGATAGCCCTCGACCACGATCACCGGCCGGCCGTCGCGCGCCGCGGTGCGGGCATCCTTGCCGTTGTAGAGCACCAGCCGCTTCTGGAAGAGCGCCGTCTCGGGCGAATTGAGGTATTTGGCCGGCACGTCCGGCGTCAGCGCGCGGCCGCCAAAGGCGATGATGCGGCCGCGGAAATCGGTGATCGGGAACATCACCCGGTTGCGGAACCGGTCATAGGTCAGCGGATCGCCCTCGCGCGACGCGACCAGCCCCGTATCGACCAGTTCCTGCGCCGTCACCCCGTTCGCCGCCAGGTGCTCCTTGAGGCCGTTGCGGCTGTCCGGCGCAAAGCCGATGCGGAACCGGCTCTGCGCCTGCGCACTCACGCCGCGCTCGAACAGATAGCCGCGCGCCCGGGCGCCGATATTGTGCGCCAGCGCCGCCTCGAAATATTGCGAGGCCATCTCCATCACTTCGTGCAGGCCGCGGCGCTGCTCCTCGCGGGCTTCCTCGCGTTCGTCGCGCGCCGGCATCGGCACGCCCGCCATGCCGGCGAGTTTCTCGACCGCCTCGGGAAAGCTCATCCCTGCCTTCTCGGTCAGGAAGCGGAAATGATCGCCCGTCACCCCGCAGCCGAAGCAGTGATAGATGCCCTTGCGGTCGTCGGCGTGAAAGCTCGGGGTCTTTTCGCCATGGAACGGGCAGCACGCCCAGAAATCGCCGCGCCCCGGCTGGCTCTTGCGCTTGTCCCAGATGACGTGCTCGCCCACCACCTGCGAAATCGGCAGGCGCTGCCGGATCTCGTCGAGGAAGGCATCGGAAAAGCGGACCATGTTCCTAAATAGGCGCTGACAGGCCCCCTACCAGTAGCCCGAGTCGATCTCCCCGCTATTCACAAGCACGCCGAGCCGCAACCGCGGCGCCATCCGGCCGTTCATTTTCGGACTGGAGGCTCGGCGATGACCATTTCTGCGACCCATGACGAGGGCATCTCGTTCTTCGACAGAACCAAAAACGTCGTCATGGCGACGGTGAAGGTCTTCTTCGACCCCGACACCTCTCCGCGCTGCGCCGCAACCGCCTTCTTCGGCTTCCTGTCGTTCTTTCCGGCGATCGCCACGGTGGCGCTGCTCTATGGGCTGATCGCCAACGGTCCGCTTTCCGCCAACAGCGTCGACCAGTTGAGCTACATCCTGCCTGGCATGGCCGCGAGCATTCTCGACGAGCAACTCGACCTCCTCGCCAAGGCCCCGCCCGCCACGCTGGGCATCGGTCTGCTCATCTCGGTCCCGCTGGCCCTGTGGTCCGGTTCGCGCGGCGTCGAAGCGCTGCTGTTCGCCATGTCGCGCGTGCGCGGAGCGCCCGAACGCCGCGGCTTCGTCAGGGAGGTGATCGTCGCCGTCGGCATGACCATCGGCGGCTCGATCTTTGTGGTCGCGGCGCTGCTGACCGTCGCCGGCCTGCCCGCTTTGATCCCGTTCCCGGCCGGCGGCGGCTGGCTGCTGCTCCTGCTGCGCTGGCCGATCCTGCTGGTGATCTCGGCGCTGGTGATGGCCCTGCTCTACCGCTTCGGCCCCGACCGCCATCCGCACAGGCTGCGCTTCATCTGGCCGGGCGCCGTGCTCGCCTCGGTCCTGTGGATCCTGGCCGGGGCCATCTTCTCGATCTACGTCCAGAACTGGGGCAACTACTCCGCCACCTTCGGCTCGGTCTCGGCCGCCGTGGTCCTGCTCCTCTGGATGTACAACTCCGCCCAGATCCTCGTCCTCGGCGCCGCCTTCAACGCCGCCATCGAGAAGGCGGCCGGCGAGAGCCCCGAGACCGGTGTCGTGACCAGCAACTAGCCGTCACTTCAGCCGAACCTTCGGCGCGAGCCTGCGGACTTCGTCGCTGAAGGCGAAATCCGAATGTCCGATCCTGTGCATCCGGCCCTCGATATCGTCGAGCAAGTCGAGCCCGTATGTCGCCGACAGGGGCAGCGCGATTTCGAGAGGTTGGGTTTGCCCGCCTGTTGGCCAGAACTCGAGACAGGCCTGCTTGCGGTAGCGGCCGATGCGCCTGACCACGGCGTCCCTGAGCAGCCGCCACTCCCCGGATCGGGGATGCCGTCCAGCGGTCACGATCCCCTCATCGCCGATGGTCAGCAGATCGGGACTGCGCAGGCCTCGCCAGAAGACCCAGCCGGCGAGCGCCAGAAACAATCCGGCAATCGCCAGCATGGGCAGATAGCGCTCGTCGGGCGGGACGAGGTTCATCCACGCCGCCTTGCCGTGATAGACGATACCCGGCCGCCCCGGGCTCACGGCCGCGAAGAGACCCACCGCCGCCAGCGCGAGAGCGGCGACGACGCTCCCCAGCACCGCCCCCGCCCGCATTCGGTAGACGAACGGGTTCGGCCCCACGCCTCAGGCCGCGGCCGGCTTGCCCGAATAGAGCCGCCAGGCCAGCGTGAACAGCCCGATCGAGAACAGGATCATCATCACGCCGGCGAAGACCACGAAGAAGATCGCGCCCATCAGCGGCTCGAAGGCCAGCGCGATGCCGAAGATCAGGTACAGCGCGCCCGACAGGATGATCGGCCAGATATGGGCGTAGTGCGTGCGCTCGCGCACCGCGATGACGATCTCCATCACGCCCACCACGATCGCCTGGATGGCCACGAGATAGATGAAGAACGTCGCCGTCAGCAGCGTCGACAGCACCGGCGAGAGCAGGATCAACACGCCCACGATCACCGCGAGGATGTTGCGCACCACGTCGAACCAGAAATTGCCGGTCTTGGCGCCGCCGAAGGTCAGCGCCCAGATGCCCAGCAGCCCGTCGACCACCAGCAGCGCGCCGCCGGCGATCACCACCACGAGCAGCGCCTGTGCCGGCCAGATCACCGCATAGAGCCCCGCCAGGAGCATCAGCAAACCGCGCAGGCCCATGATCAGGCCCCAACGTCTATTCAGATCACCCGCCGCCATCTGCGCCTCCAGTGCTTGACGTGCCCCGAATATGACTCAGCCTGCGGCGTTTTGCACCCCGCCGCTTGCCATCGCCGGCGGCATTCTTGCCGGGCAGATCAGCGTCTGGTCGGGACGGCTGGACCGGGCGCGATAGGGACTTGCCCAGCGGGCGGGCAAATGTTCATGTCCCCCGCTCTTGGGGTCTACAATGCCTATCGCCGTCTTCGCGCTGTCGCTCGCCGCTTTCTGCATCGGCACGACGGAATTCATCATCTCTGGAATCCTGCTGTCGGTATCGAAAGACCTCGCGGTCAGCGTGCCGACGGCCGGCCTGCTGGTGACCGGCTATGCGGCGGGCGTCGCGGTCGGCGGACCGATCCTGGGCCTGCTGCTGACGCGTCTGCCGCTCAAGCCGGCGATCATGGGAGTGATGATCATCTTCGCCATCGGGCAGGTGTTCTGCGCCCTCGCGCCCAGCTATGAGCTGCTGCTCGGCGCGCGGCTGATCTCGGCCTGCGGCCACGGCGTCTTCTTTGGTGTCGCCAGCGTGGCCGTCTCGCAATTGGTGCCGGTCGAGAAGCGCGGCGCCGCGCTGTCGCTGTTCGTCGGCGGCATCACCGTCGCCAACATCCTCGGCCTGCCCGGCGGCGGATGCACTCGAC